>CAWHBL010000022.1:0-162910 GCA_963827555.1 uncultured beta proteobacterium | reverse complement strand
TGTCCTACATCCGCAAGCTCCGCGACGAGGGCTACGACACGCGCGAGGCGGTGGTCGAGGGCGCGAAGCTCCGCTTCCGCCCGGTGATGATGACCGCGACGGTGGCGCTGCTCGCCCTCATCCCGTTCCTGTTCGCGACCGGGCCGGGGTCGGAGGTGCAGCGCCCGCTCGCGATCGTCGTGATCGGCGGGCTGATCACCTCGACGCTGCTGACGCTCGTGGTGGTGCCGACGCTGTACCGGTTCTTCGAAGAGCGGCGGGTCGAGGCATAGCCTTGCGAACCGGGGGCGGCGGCCCCATCTGACGCCCGAGGCGAGAGAGGGTCCGCGCGTGAAAGAGATCAAAGCCATCATCCAGCCGGGCCGCCTGGCGCGCGTGCGCGAAGCGGTACGCAAGATCCCCGATTTTCCCGGGATGACCGTCACGCGCGCCGAGGGCTCGGGCTATCACCCCGGCAAGCCGCACGCGGCCGGGATCAAGGGCGAGCTGGCCGAGTACTCGCCCAAGGTGCGGATCGAGCTCGTCGTCGACGAAGACGAGGTCGACCGGTTCGTGGAGCTGATCCAGGAAGCCTGCTACACCGGGCAACCCGGGGACGGCGTGATCTGGGTCACGCCGGTCGACGCCTTCCGCCGCATCCGCCTCAAGCGCTGAGCGCGCCCGCGTCGTGCCCGGGGCCCGTCTCATTCTCCTCGTCGCGGCGCTTGCCGCCTTCGCCGGCGGCGCCGCCGCCCAGCCGGCCGCGAAACCGGAGGGCGTCGAGGTCGGCCAGCCCTCGGCGCTCCGCCATCTCGTGCCCGCCGAGCGGCTCGAGCAGGCGGCCGCGCAGCAGTACGGCGCGCTCATGCGCCAGGCGGCCGCCAAGCGCGCGCTCGCGCCCGACGACCATCCGCAGGTGATCCGCCTGCGGGCCATCGGCAAGCGCGTCATCGCGCACGCGGCGCGCTTCAACCCGCAGGCGGCGAAGTGGCAGTGGGAGATCAACCTGATCGGCTCGAACCAGATCAACGCGTTCTGCATGCCGGGCGGCAAGATCGCGTTCTTCACCGGCATCCTCGACCGGCTCAAGCTCACCGACGACGAGGTCGCCGCGGTCATGGGCCACGAGGTCGCGCACGCCCTGCGCGAGCACGCGCGCGAGCGGGTGGCGAAGAGCGAGCTGACGCGGCTCGGCGTCACGATCGCCGCGGTCCTGGCGGGCGACGCGCGCTACGCCGACGCCTTCAACCTCGGCGGCGCGCTCCTCACGCTCAAGTTCTCGCGCGACGACGAGACCGAAGCCGACGCGATCGGCCTCGAGCTCGCGGCGCGCGCCGGCTACGACCCGCGTGCCGGCGTGACGCTGTGGCAGAAGATGGGAGCGGCGAGCAAGGGCGCCCCGCCGGACTGGCTGTCGACCCATCCGTCGGGGAAGAACCGCATCAAGGACATCGAGCGGCGGCTGCCCCAGGTGATGCCGCTCTACGAGCGGGCGCAGGCCGCGCCCCGCGGCTAGTTAGCGCGAAAAGCCGCGATCGTCACGTCACACCGTTCAGCGCTTCTTCCTGTTCTTTTTCGCCGTCGCCGCGGACTTGTTGGTCTTCCGCGACCGGGTCTTGCCGTGCGAACCGGCGAAGAGTTTCCCGCGGCGGGTGCGGATGTCGCCTTTGCCCATGTGATCTCCCGTTGAGATGCGCGCGCCGCATTCTAGCCGCCGAGCGACCGCCGGCGGAACCACCCGGCGAGGCTGAGCCGCTCGCGCCGCGCCGGCAGCACCTCGTGCGGGAACCGGTCCGAGAGGAAGACGACGAGCGTACCGCCGCGCGCCATGTCGTCGACGATGCCCGGGGGTCGTGCGGCGGGAGGCGCGAGTGGCGCGGCCGCCAATACTGCACCTCGCGCGACCGGACGGAGATCCTGCGGGGCCGCTGCGTGGCGCGAGCCGCGGGAAATTCGCACACTCCCCGCACGCCGCAGAGGCAGATCCCGGGGCTGGCAGTTACCATACAACATCAACGGCTTCCTCCGCAGGTACCCCTCATGCGTCACGGATCACGTCTCCCGGTTCTCGCCGCGGCGTTCGCCTTTTCGCTCGCGGCCAGTGCGCAGTCCGTCACACCCGGCGTCACGCCGACGACGATCGTGCTCGGCCAGTCGGCCGCGTTCTCGGGCCCGGCGGCGCAGCTCGGCATCCAGATGAACGTCGGGCTCAAGGCCTACTTCGACCGCCTCAACGCCCAGGGCGGCGTGCACGGCCGCCGGATCGAGCTGCGCACGCGCGACGACAAGTACGAGGCGAAGCTCGCCGCCGAGACCACGCGCAAGCTGATCGAGGAAGACCAGGTCTTCGCGCTGATCGGCTACGTCGGCACGCCGACCAGCCAGGCGTCGCTGCCGATCTTCACCGAGGCCAAGGTGCCGTTCTTCGGTCCGTTCACCGGCGCGCAGCTCCTGCACGAGCCGTTCAACCGCTACGTCTTCAACGTCCGCGCCAGCTACTTCGACGAGACCGAGCAGATCGTCGAGCAGCTGGTGTCGACCGGCAGCAAGAGCATCGCGGTCTTCTACCAGAACGACAGCTACGGCATGGCCGGCCTGACCGGCACCGAGCGGGCGATGACGCGCCGCAACCTGAAGATCGCCGCGAAGGCTACGGTCGAGCGGAACACGGTCGACGTCGCGCAGGCGGTCAAGACGATCGGCGCGGCGCAGCCCGACGCGGTGGTGATGATCTCGGCATACACGTCGATCGCGGCGTTCGTGCGCGAGATGAAGAAGGCGGGCTACGGCGGCCAGTTCCACAACGTCTCGTTCGTCGGCAGCAAGGCGCTCGCCGACACGCTCGGCGCCGATGGTTACGGCGTCGCGATCTCGCAGGTGGTGCCGTTCCCGTGGAGCCCGACGAGGCAGATCGTGCGCGAGTACCAGCAGGCGCTCAGCGCCGCGGGCGTCAAGGAGTACAACTTCTCCAGCCTGGAAGGCTTCATCGTCGCCAAGGCGTTCACCGAAGGCCTGCGGCGCACCGGCCGCGACCTCAGCCGGGAGCGCCTGATCGTCGCGCTCGAGAGCATGTCGCGCGCCGACCTCGGCGATTTCGTGGTCAGCTTCAGCCCGACCAACCGCTCCGGGTCGCGCTTCGTCGACCTGACGATGATCGGCCGCGGCGGAAAGTTCGTGAACTGACGCGCGGGTGCGCGGGCGGTCGCGGACCCGGCCGCCGGTCGCCGCGGCGGCGTCAGCCCCGCAGGAGCCGCCGCCAGTCGGGAACCGGCGCGTTGGTGCCGCGCCGGATGTCGCGCGCCATGCGGACGGCGGTCTCGACCCCGCCGTAGTACTCCGGCACGCGTCCGATCTCGGCGAACCCGAGCCGCTCGTAGAACCGCCGCGCGCCGCGATTCGAGGCGCGCAGCTCGAGGCGGATCGCGCCGATGCCGGCGGCGAGCGCCGACTCCTCCAGCCATTCCACGAGGTGGCGCCCCACCCCCGAGCGCTGGTAGGCGGGACGGACGGCGAGCAGGTTGAGGTGCGCGTGCTCGTCGCCGAAATACATGATCGAGAACGCGATCAGACGCTCGCCGTCGCACGCGACGAGGGTCGTCGTGGCGGCCGAGGCGATGTTGCGGGCGACCCGCGCACGCGTCCAGCTCCAGCCGAGGCCGGTTTCGATCAGCTCGCGTGACAGCGCGGCGATCTCCGCCGCGTCGGCGAGCGTGGCGAGACGCACGGTGAGGTTGTCCGGAAGCATGATCCGCTGTAACGTGACAGGATCGCGACCAAGAACGAGCTTCGCTGTCGCTCGAGGGCGACATCAAGTTTGCCCCGGAAACAGCGGCTTGGCAAACGCCGGAGACGCGCTGTCGCCGTGCGGCGACAGCTGCGCCAGCGGCGCTCTAGGAGTAACGTGTGGGCACGTGCCTTGCTCGGGGACGTCCCCGTTAACCCGCACCGTTCCAAGGAGGAGTTCCATGCTCAACAAGCCCGGCCTGTTCGGACAGAACGATCGTTATCGCCGCGACTCGCGCGGACTCGAGCCGGCGTCGCCGGGGGAACCGACGCGGGATGCGGCACCGGCACCGGCGCCGGCGCCCGAGCCGGTGCGAGCCGAGGCCCCCAAGCCGAAGACGGAAGAGCCGAAAGGCAGCCGGCTCACCGTCGGGCCCGACATCAAGCTGAAGGGCGCCGAGATCACCGACTGCGACACGCTGGTCGTCGAAGGCCGGGTCGAAGCGTCGATGGACGCGCGGGTGATCCAGATCTCCGAGAGCGGCTCTTTCCTCGGCACGGTCGGCGTAGACGTCGCGGAGGTCCGCGGGCGGTTCGAAGGCGAGATGACGGCGCGGAAGCAGCTGATCATCCATCCGGGCGGGCGGGTCACCGGCAAGATCCACTACGGCAAGATCGTGATCGAAGAAGGTGGCGAGCTGAGCGGCGACGTCGGGACGATCTCCGGCACGAAGCCGTCGAGCGCGGCCGCGCCGGCGAAGCCGGCCGTCCAGACGGCGACGCACTAGTCTTACCCCCGCTCTCGCGGGGCGATCGTCAGCGGAGCGGGCACGAGCGCGGGGTGCGGGTGGCACCGCGAGCCCGCTCGCGTCCGCTGCGGGGTGGGCAAGGGTACAATCCGCGGCCTTTCAGCCCCGTACCCGGGCAATGTCCGCCGCAGTCCGCGCTCATCTCACCGAGCTTCTCACCCACGCGCTCGCCACCGTCGCCCCGGGGGAGCCGGCGGAGGCGCTCGTGCTCGAGCGGCCGCGCGATTCCGCCCACGGCGACTTCGCCACCAACGCCGCGATGCAGCTCGCGCGGACGCTGAAGGCGCCGCCGCGCAAGCTCGCCGAGCGCCTCGTGGCCGCGCTGCCGGCGTCCGACTGGATCGAGCCGCCCGAGATCGCCGGCCCCGGCTTCATCAACTTCCGGCTAAAGCCCGCCGCCAAGCAGAGCATCGTGCGGACGATTCGCGAGGCGGGCGGGGCGTACGGCCGCGCCGACCGCGGCGCCGGACGCCGGGTGATGGTCGAGTTCGTCTCGGCGAACCCGACCGGGCCGCTGCACGTCGGCCATGGCCGCCAGGCCGCGCTCGGCGACGCGATCGCGAGCCTCCTCGAGTCGCAGGGCTGGCAGGTGACGCGCGAGTTCTACTACAACGACGCCGGCCAGCAGATCGAGAACCTCGCGATCTCGGTGCGCGCCCGCGCGCAGGAGCTCCTGGGCGAGTCGCACGCCTTCCCCGAGGACGGCTACCGCGGCGAGTACATCCGCGAGATCGCACAACGCTATCTCGACGAGGTCGGGCACGACCTGGGCGACATCGAGAAGATCCGCAAGTTCGCGGTCGCGGCGCTCCGGCGGGAGCAGGACGAGGACCTGCGCGCGTTCGGGGTGAAGTTCGACAACTACTACCTCGAGAGCTCGCTCTACACCGACGGCCGCGTGGATGCGACCGTGCAGCGGCTCGCCGCTTCGGGCAAGACCTACGAGCGCGACGGCGCGCTGTGGCTCCGCACCACCGACTACGGCGACGACAAGGACCGGGTGATGCGGAAATCGGACGGCGGCTACACCTACTTCGTGCCCGACGTCGCCTACCACCTCACCAAGTGGGAGCGCGGGTTCGGGAAGGTCATCAACGTCCAGGGCATGGACCATCACAGCACGGTGACGCGGGTCCGGGTCGGCCTGCAGGCGGCGGACATGGGCATTCCCGCCGGCTACCCCGACTACGTGCTGCACAAGATGGTGACGGTGATGAAGGGCGGCGAGGAGGTGAAGATCTCCAAGCGCGCCGGCACCTACGTCACCCTGCGCGACCTGATCGACGAGGTGGGCCGCGACGCGGTGCGCTTCTTCCTCGTCTCGCGGCGCGCCGACACGGAGTTCGTGTTCGACGTCGACTTGGCCAAATCGCAGTCGGAGGAGAACCCGGTCTACTACGTGCAGTACGCGCACGCGCGCGTGTGCAGCGTGTTCGAGCAGTGGGGCGCGAAGGACTTCGGCGCCGACGAGGCGGCCGCGTCGGCCGCGACGCGTCTCCTGGAGGGCCGGCTGCCCGGTTTGCTGCGGGACGCGGACCTCGCGCCGCTCGTCGACCCGCGCGAGCTCGCGCTCGCCGCGCGCCTGGGGGACTTTCCCGACGTGCTCGCGGCGGCCGCCGACGAGCTCGGGCCGCACCAGGTCGCGTTTTACCTCCGCGAATTGGCCGGCGAGTTCCACAGTTACTATAATTCGGTCCGCGTGCTCGTCCCCGAGCCGGCGGTGCGCCGCGCCCGGCTCGCGCTGTCGGCGGCGGTCCGGCAGGTGATCGCGAACGGACTGGGACTGCTCGGAGTGAGCGCGCCGGAGAAAATGTGAATCGAACGGTCATGCCCGGATGAGGGACTACAAGCCCCGCGCGCGGGAAGCGAAGCGCAGGCCCTCGGGCGGCACCCTGATCGGGATCTTCATCGGCCTCGTCCTCGGGCTCGCGCTCGCGGCCGGGCTCGCGCTCTACATGACCAACGTGCCGGTGCCGTTCGTGACCCGCGCCGACAAGGCGCGGGCCACGCCCCCGCAGGCCGACCGGGCGCTCGCGGAAACCGCGCGCGGCGCCGAGGCGAAGGGCGGCGACGCGTCGAAGCCCCGGTTCGACTTCTACAAGATCCTGCCCGGGCAGGAAGTGCCGGTCACCGAGAAGGAGCTGCGCGCGGCGGCGAAGGCCGCCGACAAGGCCGGCGCCGCCAAGGACCTCTACTTCGTCCAGGCCGGCAGCTTCCAGAACCCGGCCGACGCCGACAACCTGAAGGCGCGGCTCGCCCTCGCCGGGCTCGTGGCGAGCGTCGAGCCGGCGAATCTGCCCGACAAGGGCATCTGGTACCGGGTGCGGCTGGGGCCTTTTACACAGTTGGACGAAATCAATCGCGTTCGCGCGTCGCTCGCGCAGAACGGGATCGACGCCTCGCTGGTCAGAATCAAGAATTGAACCCCCTCCCCGGAGCCGCCATGATCCGACGCTTCCTCGCCGCCGCCGCGCTCGCCGCCACCGTGCTCGCGCCCGCCCCGGCGGCGGCCCAGCAGCCCACCTTCGTCGAGCTGAATCCGCCGCTTGCCACCGACGTCAAGGGCAAGGTCGAGGTAATCGAGTTCTTCTGGTACGAGTGCCCGCACTGCTACGCGCTCGAGCCCTACCTCGAGCGGTGGATCAAGCAGCTGCCGCCCGACGTCGAGTTCCGGCGCGTCCCGGCGACGTTCAACGAGCGCTGGAACATCTCGGCGCGCGTCTACTACACGCTCGAGGCGATGGGACTCATCGACAAACTGCACCGCCCGCTCATGGATGCGATCCACAAGGATCGCCTGCGCATCACCGACGAGGCCCAGCTCAGCGCGTGGCTGCAGGCCAAGGGCGTGGACGTCGCAAAGTTCTCCGCGACGCTCAAGTCGTTCGCGGTCGAGGGCCGGCTCAAGCGCGCGCAGAGCCTCGTGCAGGGCTCGAAGATCGACGGCGTGCCGGCGCTGCTGGTGAACGGCCAGTACATGGTTTCGGCCGGCGCGGGCGGCTCCGAGGAGCGCATGATCGCGATCGCCGACTCGCTGGTCGAGCGGTCGCGGAAGACGCTCGCCGCGACGACACCTCCCGCGGCGGCGGCGAAGAAGAAGTAGCCGGTCAGGCCGACCATGCCGGGGGGCGTCTTCATCACCGGCGCATCGAGCGGGATCGGCGCGGCGCTCGCGGCGCACTACGCCGGCACCGGCGCGCCGCTCGGCCTCGTCGGCCGACGCGCGGATACCCTCGCCGCCCTCGCCGCGAAGCTCGCGACGACCACCGTTACCTACCCTGCCGACGTCGCCGACCACGCGGCAATGCGCGCGGCCGCGGCGGACTTCATCGCGCGGCACGGCGTCCCCGAGCTCGTCATAGCGAACGCCGGCGTTTCGGTCGGCACGCTCGGCGGGGACCCGGACGACCTTCCCGCGGTCGAGCGGGTCCTGCGCACCAACGTCGTCGGGCTCGCCGCCACGCTCGCGCCGTTCGTCGCGCCGATGCGCGAGCGGGGCAGCGGTGTCCTCGCCGGCATCGCGAGCGTCGCCGGCTTTCGCGGGCTGCCGGGGGCGGGCGCCTACTCGGCGTCGAAGGCCGCCGCGATCACCTGGCTCGAGAGCCTGCGCGTCGAGCTCGCCGGCTCGGGCGTGGCGGTCGTGACCGTGTGCCCCGGCTACATCGACACGCCGATGACGCGGGTGAACCGTTACCGGATGCCGTTCCTGCTCGGCGCCGACGAGGGCGCGCGGCGCATCGCCCGCGCGATCGCGGCGCGACGGTCGTTCGTCGTGGTGCCGTGGCAGATGGCGCTAGTCGGCCGCGCGCTGCGCATCCTGCCGAACTGGCTGTACGACGCGCTCGCCGCGCGCGGCCCGCGCAAGCCGCGCAACCTGCCGCTGTGACGGCGCGGATCGACGCGCTCGGCGTCGAGCACGCGCGCGCCGGAGCGGGCGCCCGCATCGTCTCGCTGGTCCCGAGCATCACCGAGCTCGTCTGCGACCTCGGGCTCGCCCCGCGGCTCGTCGGGCGGACCGGCTTCTGCATCCATCCCCGCGCGACCGTGAAGGGGATCCCCAAGGTCGGCGGGACCAAGGACGTCGATCTCGACGCGCTGCGCGCGCTCACCGCGACCCACGTCATCGTCAACGTCGACGAGAACCGGAAGGAGACGGTCGCGGCGATCGCCGAGTTCGTGCCGCACGTGATCGTCACGCACCCGCTCGCCCCGCGCGACAACCTCGCCCTCTACCGGCTGATCGGCGAGATCTTCGGGCGGGAACGCGAAGCCGAAGCGCTCTGTGCGCGGTTCGAAGCCGCCCTTGTCGACGCGGAACGCGCGGCCGCTGACTTCGCCCCGCAGCGCGTCCTCTACCTCATCTGGCGCGACCCGTGGATGACGGTCTCGCGCGACACGTACATCGCGCGCACGCTCGCGCTGGTGAACTGGGAGACGGTGCCCGAGCACGCGAGCGCGCGCTATCCGGAGATCGCGCTCGACGAATCGCTCCTCGCCGGCTTGGACGTGGTGCTCGCCTCGAGCGAGCCGTACATGTTCCGCGAGCGCCACGTCGCCGAGCTCGCGGCGATGCCGGCGCTCGCCGGCAAGCGCGTCGCGCTGATCGACGGCGAGATGACCTCGTGGTACGGCTCGCGGGCGATCGCGGGACTTGGATACATGCCGCGCTTCCGCCGCTCGCTCGCGCGCGATCCGCACTAGGAAAGGGCCGCACGCACCGGCGCGAGGCGCGAGCGCGCCAGCCACCACGCGGCGCTTTGCTGCGACACGGCTCCGGCGTATCGTACGGACAGCAAGAGCGGAGACGTCGAATGGCCACGGTCCAGGCGGAGCCCTACGAGTTCGCGTTCGCGCCGTCCACCACGGCGCTCGTGATCATCGACATGCAGCGCGACTTCGTCGATCCCGGCGGGTTCGGCGAGGCGCTCGGCAACGACGTTTCGCTGCTGCGCAAGGCGATCGCGCCGACGAAGAAGGTGCTCGACGCGGCGCGCAAGCGCGGCCTCCTCGTCATCCACACGCGCGAGGGCCACCACCCCCATCTTGCCGACCTGCCGGAGTCGAAGAAGCTGCGCGGCCGCCTCAAGACCGGGATCGGCGACTCCGGGCCGATGGGCCGCATCCTCGTGCGCGGCGAACACGGCCACGACATCATCGACGAGCTCAAGCCCGCGCCCGGCGAGCCGGTCGTCGACAAGCCCGGCAAGGGCGCCTTCTACGCCACCGACCTCGGGTCGATGCTGCAGCACCGCGGCATCCGGCAACTCGTCGTGTGCGGCGTCACGACCGAGGTCTGCGTCCACACCACGGTGCGCGAGGCGAACGACCGCGGGTACGACTGCCTCGTGCTCGAGGACTGCGTCGGCTCCTACTTTCCCGAGTTCCAGACCGCCGCGCTCGCGATGATCAAGGCGCAGGGCGGCATCTTCGGCTGGGTGAGCGACTCGGGACGCTTTCTGGAAGGGCTGGGCAAGGCGTAGCGACAACAACCACGCGCAGGGGGGAACCATGACGAACGGAGCGCCGGCGGTACGGTGGTGGGTGCCGGGGGACTGGAACGGCTTCTTCGGGCTGTTCACGAACGTCGTCCTGAACGTGATCGTGCTGACCGGGCTGTGCCTCGGCGTGGTCCAGCTGTCCGACGACATCGTCTTCGGCCGGATCCTGCCGGCGCTCGGCATCGCGCTGCCGATCGGGAACCTGTACTACGCGTACCTCGCCCACCAGCTCGCCAAGAAGGAAGGGCGCACCGACGTCACCGCGATGCCCTACGGGCCGAGCGTGCCGCACATGTTCATCGTGGTGTTCGTGATCATGCTGCCGGTGTACCTCACGACGAAGGACGCCCGGCTCGCCTGGCAGGCCGGGCTCGCGTGGTGCTTCATCATCGGCGTGATCGTGCTGCTCGGCGCGTTCGTCGGCCCGTGGATTCGCGCGCACACCCCGCGCGCCGCGATGCTCGGCACGCTCGCCGGCATCTCGATCGCGTTCATCTCGCTGCGGCCGGCGTTCCAGATGTGGGAGGTGCCCTGGATCGCGTTCGTCTCGCTCGCGATCGTGCTGATCGCCTGGACCGCCAACACCCGCCTGCCCGGCGGGCTGCCCGGCGGCCTCGCCGCGGTGATCGCCGGAATCGTCATCGGCTGGGTGGCGACCGCGTTCGGCTGGAGCGACTACATGAAGGCGAAGGCGGTCGCGGACTCGTTCGCGCACTTCGGGGTGCATCTGCCGCTGCCCTCGTCCGAGGTCTTCACCGGGCTCGCCAACGTCGCGCCGCTGCTCGCCACCGCGATCCCGCTCGGCATCTACAACTTCACCGAGGCGATGAACAACGTCGAGAGCGCCGCGGCGGCGGGCGACAACTACAGCCTGCGCAAGATCCTGGTCGCGGACGGCGTCGGCGCGATCGTCGGGTCGGTCCTCGGCAGCCCCTTCCCGCCCGCGGTGTACATCGGCCACCCCGGCTGGAAGGCGGTCGGCGGCCGGATCGGCTACTCGCTCGCCACCGGCATCGTGATCGCGCTGGTCTGCTTCCTCGGCCTCACCGCGCTGCTGCTCGCGGTCGTGCCGCTGGTCGCGATCCTGCCGATCCTGCTGTACATCGGCCTGGTGATCGGCGCGCAGGCGTTCCAGGCGTCACCGAAGGAGCACGCGCCGGCGGTCGTGCTCGCCATCATCCCGAACGTCGCGGCCTGGGGGCACCTCCAGGTCGACAGCGCGCTCAACGCCGCCGGCACCGCGGCGGCGACCCTCGGCTTCGACAAGCTCGCCGGATCGGGGATCGTGTACCACGGGATGCAGCTCCTCGGCGGCGGCGCGGTGCTCGCCGGGCTGGTGCTCGGCGCCATGGCGGCGCTGATCATCGACCGGCAGCTCAAGAGCGCGGCGATGTGGGCGTTTGCCGGCGCGGTGCTGTCGTTCTTCGGGTTCATCCACGGCGAAACGCTCGGCTGGGCGCAGCAGCCGCTGGTCGCGCTCGGCTACGCCCTCTTCGGCGTCATCTGCCTCGCGCTCGGCGGACGGAAGGACGCGCGGGCTTAGCGCAGGCGGACTCGCCGGCGCCGAGGCGGGGCGCCGGCGGCTTCGACCCCTACTCCGGCTGGATCCCGGCCAGCTTCACCAGCTTCGCCCAGTGGGCGATCTCGCTCTGGATGAACTTGCCGAGCTCGGCGGAATTCATCGGCGCGACGTCGGTGCCGATGGCGGCGAACTTCTCCTTCACCTCCGCGCTCGCGATCCCCTTGACCGTGACGTCGTGCAGCCGCTGCACGATCTGCGGTGGCGTCCCGGCGGGCGCCATCAGGGCGAACCAGGCGATCAGCTCGTAGCCCTTCAGCTCCTCGGCGATCGCCGGTACGTCCGGCGCGAGCGGCGTGCGTTTGGCGGAAGTCACGGCGAGACCCTTCAGCTTGCCGCCCTTCGCCTGCGCGAGCGCGTTGCCGAGATCGACGAAGGTGAACGAGAGCGTCCCGCCGAGCACGTCGGTGATGGTCTGCGGGATGCCCTTGTACGGAACCTCGACCACGTCCAGGTTGCCCATTGATTTGAGCATCGCGAGCGAGACCTGCGAGCCCGCCGAGCCGAACCCGGCGGACAGCTTGCCCGGCTTCGCCCGCGCGTCGGCGAGAAATTCCTTGAAGGTCTTGATCGGCGAATCCGACCTCACCATCAGCATGAACGAGGTGGTGCCGATGCGCGCCACCGGCGCAAAGTCCTTCACCGGGTCGTAGGCGAGCTTCTTGAACAGGCTCACGTTCGCCGCCTGCGGCGTGTTGGTGGTCAGCAGCAGGGTGTAACCGTCGGGTGCCGCCCGCGCCACCTCCGCTGCCGCGATCGCGCCCTGCGCACCGGGCTTGTTCTCCACGATGAACGGCTGCTTGAGCTCCTCCTGCAGCTGCTGCCCGACGAGGCGCGCGACCTGGTCGGTGGCGCTGCCGGCGGGGAACGGCACCATCAGCTTCACCGGACGGGTGGGATAGGTCTGCGCCTGCGCGGCGAGCGAGAGCGCGGCGGCGGCGAGTGCGACGAGGCGTGCGGTTCATTCCATCTCCTTCATCGTTGCGGATTCTTCGGCGCGAGCTCCGCCGGCACCTCGACCTCGAGCTCGAGCACGCGGAACACTAGGCTCTTGCCGTGGGTGTCGAGGTTGAGCGAGTCGTTGACGCCGCCGTCGAGGACGCCGTCGATCACGAAGTTCATCGCGTGGAGCTTCGGCAGCAGGTACCGCTTCACTGCAGTCGGATGCCGGTGGCGGAACGCTTCGGCGACCCTCGCCTCGGTGAGCTGCTCGACGATGAACGGGTACGCCTCCGGGCGATATGCGATCACGCTGATGTTCGAGCGATCGCCCTTGTCGCCGGTCCGGCCGTGCGCGATGGCGTGAAGCGGGACCCGGGCCATGCTCACTCCAGGATCTCGAAGCGCGCCGGCACCCGCTCGCGCGGCACGAAGCACGACACCGTCGACAGGCGCGAGCGGAGGCTGGTGCGGACGCCGCCGCCGCCGGCCGGCCCGCAGGTGTAGAGCGTGGTGACCTCCTCGAGCAACCGCTCGACCCGCGCGCGGTCCGCGTGCGCGGCCGCGGCCCGCAACCGGACGTCGCGCGCGTCGCCCGACGGCCGCTCAGCGAGCATCCGGCCGCCGTCGTCGGCGAAGAGGCTGAGGACGCCGATCAGGTCGAAGCGGATGGCGAGCGCGTCCCCGATCCGCTCGCGCACCACCTCCGCCGCCAGCCGGGCGCGGGCCTCGGCGTTCGGCCCGGCGTACGAGATCTCCGCCTCGCCCAGCCAGCCGCCGTCGAACCACGCATTGACCTTGAGCGTGTCGGGTCGCCGGTGACCGCGCACGCCGATCACCGCGACATGGTCGCGGCCGAGCTCGCGGACCTCCGCCGCCGAGATGTCGGCGACGACGTCGGGCGTGAGGTACGCGGCCGGATCGTGGACCTCGTACAGAAGCTGCTCCTTCACCGTCCGGGCGTCGACCAGGCCGCCGGTGTTCGCGGCCTTGCCGATGGTGAACGAGCCGTCGGCAGCGACCTCGGCGATCGGGAAGCCGGCGTGCGCGAGATCGGGAACGTCCTTGAAGCCCGGGTCGGCGAAGTAGCCGCCGGTGACCTGCGCGCCGCATTCGAGGAGGTGCCCGGCCATCGTCGCGCGGCCGAGCGTCGGCCAGTCGTCTTCGGCCCAACCGTAGTGCGCCATTGCCGGCCCGACCGCGAGCGAGGGATCGGCGACGCGGCCGGTGACCACGACCTGTGCGCCGGCGCGCAGCGCATCCGCGATCGGCTTCGCGCCCTGGTACACGTTCGCGCTCACGAAATCGCTCCGGCCCGCGGGAAGGTGCTCGGCGAGGAGCGCCCGACCGCGCTCGTCGGAGAGATCGTCGCCCTCGACGACGCCGACGCGCAGACGCGGGAGGCCGAGCTCGCGCGCGAGCGCGTGGAGCCGCCGCGCGGCGGCGCGGGGATTGGCGGCGCCGAAGTTGCCGACGATCGGGATGCGGTGCTCGACGCAGGGCTTGAGGATCGGGCCGACGAAGCGGTCGAGCAGCGGCTCGTAGCCGAGCGTCGGGGTTCTGCCGGCGGGCGAGCTGCGCGATCGCGAGGGTCCGCTCGGCCAACGTCTCGAAAAGGATCGCCGCCGGGCCGCCACGCGCGACGAGCGTCGCGACGACCGGGCCCGCAGCGTCGGTCCGGTCGCTCGAGAACCCGGCGCCGCCGCCGATCGCCAACATTTCAGCCGCCACCGCTTACACGTTCCCCGGTTGGCCCCGCCGCCCTCGGTACGCTCACCCGCGCCGGCTGCGCTGCCGCGTGCGCCGGCCGGTTCGTCAGCGCGACCCCCGCGATCACCAGCGCGCCCCCCACCACCATGCTCGCGAGCACCGGCTCGCCGAGCAGCACCGCACCGAACGTCACCCCGAACACCGGCACCAGATTGATGAACACGCCGGTGCGCGAGGCGCCGATGCGCTGCACGCCCTCGTAGAACCACAGGAACGCGACGACGGTGCCGAGCACGCCGAGGTACGCGATCGCCGCCCAGCCCTTCGCCGGCAGCGCCGCGAGCTCGGGCCACGGCCGCTCGACCACCGCGCCGACCGCGAGCATCGCCGTGCCGAAGAGCGCCGCGTACGTGGTGGTCGCGAGCGCCGAGACCCGGCCGAGCACGCGGCGGCCGATCAGCGTGTAGACCGCCCAGCCGATGACCGTACCGAAGAGGAACGCCTCGCCCGGACCGAGCGCGCCGCGTGAAGAGCGACGGGAGATCGCCGTGCGAGATGACGATCGCCGCGCCGGCGAGCGCGACCGCGATGCCGAGCCAGCGCCAGCCGGTCATGCGCTCGCCGTAGACGAGCCACATCCCGACCGAGATGGCGATCGGGTTGAGCGCCATGATCAGCGAGCCACGGCTCGCCGGCACGCGCTCCATGCCGGCGAAGAAGCACACGTTCCAGAGGAACACGCCGCTGAAGCCGAGCGCGATCATCGCGCCGAGCTGCCGCCGGTCGAGCCGCGGCAGTCCGCCCTCGCGGACCCGCACGAGGACGACGAGGACGACGGTGGCGGCGAGGAACCGCATCGTGCCGGCGGTGAAGTCCGGCAGCAGCGGCGCGAGGATGCGGCCGGCGATGAACTGCCCGCCCCACAGGGCGGTCATGAGGACGAGCTTGGCGTAGAGGCCGAGCGGAGCGCTCACCCGGCGCCGGCCCGCACGCTCACGTACGAGCCGGGCGCGTCCTCGATCACCTTCAGCTTGCCGTCACCGGGCGTCCGCGCCGGCACGCGCTCGCCGGCGTTGCGCGCTTCGATCCACGCCTGCCAATCGTTCCACCATGAGCCCTCGTGGCGGGTAGCGCGGGCCTCCCACGCCTCGGGGCTCGCCGGGAGCTGGTCGTTGCTCCAGTAGTAATACTTCTTCGCCGCCGGCGGGTTGACGATGCCGGCGATGTGCCCCGACCCGCCGCAGACGAACCGCACCGGCCCGCCGAGCGCGCGCGCGCCGAGGTAGGTCGATTTCCACGGCGCGATGTGATCCTCGGCGGTGGAGATGAAGTACGCCGGCGTCCGCACCTTCGCGAGATCGATCGGCACGCCGCCGAGCGTCACTCCGCCGGGGTCCTTGAGCGCGTTCCTGAGGTACATGTTGCGCAGGTAGAAGCTGTGCATCTTCGCCGGCATGCGCGTGGAGTCGGAGTTCCAGTACAGGAGATCGAACGGGAACGGCTCCTTGCCGAGCAGGTAGTTGTTGATCACGAACGACCAGATGAGGTCGTTCGAGCGCAGCATGCTGAACGTCCCCGCCATCTCCGAGCCTTCGAGGTAGCCGCGCTCGTTCATGCGGCGCTCGAGGTTCGCGACCTGCTCCTCGTCGATGAAGACGCCGAGCTCGCCGGGGATCGAGAAGTCGAGCAGCGAAACGAAGAAGGTCGCGCTGTTTACCCGGTCGTCGCCTTTCGCCGCCATGTAGCCGAGCGTCGCGCCGAGCAGCGTGCCGCCGAGACAGTAGCCGATCACGTTGATGCTGCGCTCGCCGGTCGCCTGCTCGACCGCATCCAGCGCGGCGAGCGTGCCCTCGCGCATGTAGTCCTCGAAATCCTTGCCCGCGAGGCGCGCGTCGGGGTTCACCCACGACACGACGAACACCGTGTGGCCCTGCTGGACCGCCCACCTGATGAACGAGTTCTTCTCGCGGAGGTCGAGGATGTAGTACTTGTTGATCCAGGGCGGGACGATCAGGAGCGGCTGCCGGAAGACGGTCGCGGTGGCCGGTTCGTACTGGATGAGCTGCATCAGGTCGTTCTGGAACACGACCTTGCCCGGCGTGGTGGCGACGTTGACGCCGATCTTGAACGCCTTCTCGTCGGTCATCTTGATGCGCAGCTGCCCGTCGCCCTCGTCGAGGTCCTCGAGCAGGTTCTTGAGGCCCTTGACCAGGTTGGTGCCGCCCGAATTCATCGTCTCGCGCAGCACCTGCGGGTTGGTGAGCGCGAAGTTCGACGGCGACAGCGCGTCGACGTACTGGCGGGTGAAGAAGTCGACCTTCCGCTTCGACCCGTCGGGCAGGCCCTCGACGCCCGACACGACGTCGTGGATGTGGCGCGCGGCGATGAGGTAGCTCTGCTTGAGGTAGTCGAAGAGGAAGTTGTCCTGCCAGTCCTCGTCCTTGAACCGGTTGTCGCCCTGCGCCGGCGCGGCGACCGGCTCCGCCGTCTGGCCGAGGAGCTTCAGCCACGACGACTGCCACAGGCGCAGGTAGTCGAAGTACATGTTCATCTGCGCCGCGGCGAGCGCCATCGGGTTGGCGAGCAGCTTCGCCCACATGTCCATGAACGCGCGGGCGATGCCGAACTCGTCGGTGAACGCGAGGCCCTTGCCGTTCGCGTGGCGGGTCATGAAGTCGGCCAGCACGTTCGACGAGCGCTCGGCGACCTCGCCGAGGATCTTGGCGACCTCCGCCGGGTCGGGTGCCTGGTCGGTGTCCTTGGTGGTCATCGCTCCTCCGTTCCCCCTTTGTGTCCTAGCTCCGGACGAACCGGACGATGCCCTCGGCGCCGGGGGTGCGCCGCAGCACGCCATCGTGCATGAGGTAGTTCAGGTGGGCGATCGCCTCGCCCATCGCGAAGAAAGTCTGGTGGTCGTCGAGCTCGCGCCGGAACAGCGTGCCGATCACGTCGGCGGCGGACTTCGGCTCGCCGCACACGTCCTCGAGCTCGCCGAGCCGCAACCGATGATGCTCCTCGAGCTGCGCGACGCGCTCGCGCATGCCGCGGAACGGCAGGCCGTGCGACGGCAGCACCAGCGTGTCGGCGGCAGTGGACTCGACCAGGCGCCGCAGGCTCGACAGGAACCACCGCAGCGGGTCGGCGTCGGGATCGACCTGGTTCACGCTGATGTTGGTGGAGATGCGCGGCAGCAGCATGTCGCCCGAGATCAGCACGCCGATCTCGGCGCAGTAGAGCGAGGCGTGCTCCGGCGCGTGGCCGTAGCCCATGATCACGCGCCAGCGCCGGCCGCCGATCGCGAGCTCGTCGCCGTCCATCATCCGGCGGTAGGTGAGCGGGAAATCGGGCGTCGCGCGGCGGTAGACGTTGCCGCGCTTCACCAGCGCTTCCAGCCGCTCGCCGGCGAGGCCGTGGCGCGCGAGATGCGCGACGAGCGCTCCGACCGAGTAGCCGGCGGCCTCGTCGCGCCACGCGTGCGCGATGACGAAGTCGCCCTGGGACATGACGAGCGGCGCGTCGAACCGCGCCATGAGCCAGCCGGCATTGCCCGCGTGATCGGGATGGAGATGAGTCGCCACGATGCAGCTCACGCCGCGGCCGGAGAAGAAGCCGTCGAAGTGCCGCTGCCACAGCTCGCGCGTCGCGTCGGCGGCGAAGCCGCAGTCGACGATCACGAGCCGGTCGCCGTCCTCGAGCAGCCACAGGTTGATGTGGTTGAGCGCGAACGGCAGCGGCATCCGCAGCCAGTGCACGCCGGGCGCGACCTCGACCGTCCCGCCCGGCGGCGGCGGCGCGGCGTGCGGATAATCGAGGACCTGCTCCGGGTTCACTGTGGGGTGAGCTAGAATGCGGCGGCGCATTATAGTCCACTGCTGCACTGCACCCCGCGCTGGAGAGTCTATGGACCGCCCAGGACATCTCGCTTCCGCCGTCCCGATGATCGACTTCCCGCAGCTCGCCTTCGACCACGGCGAGACGATCGCCATGCTCCGCCGCACGGTGCGCGAGTTCGCCACGGCCGAGATCGCGCCGCGCGCCGCCGAGATCGACCGCTCGAACGCCTTCCCGATGGATCTCTGGCCGAAGATGGGCGCGCTCGGCCTCCTCGGTATCACCGTCGAGGAGGAGTACGGCGGCGCAGGGCTCGGGTATCTCGCGCACATCGTCGCGGTGGAGGAGATCAGCCGCGCGTCGGCGTCGGTGGGCCTCTCGTACGGCGCGCACTCCAACCTGTGCGTGAACCAGATCCGCCGCAACGGCACCGAGGCGCAGCGCCGCACCTATCTGCCGAAGCTCGTCTCCGGCGAGCACGTCGGCGCGCTCGCGATGAGCGAGCCGGGCGCCGGCTCCGACGTGGTCGGGATGCGGCTGCGCGCGGAGTACCGGAACGGGACTTACGTCCTGAACGGCAACAAGATGTGGATCACCAACGGTCCCGACGCCGATACGCTGGTGGTGTACGGGAAGACCGACGGCGCGGCCGGCCCGCGCGGCATCACGGCGTTCATCATCGAGCGCGGCATGAAGGGCTTCTTCACCGCGCAGAAGCTCGACAAGCTCGGCATGCGCGGCTCGAACACCTGCGAGCTCGTCTTCCAGGACTGCGAGGTGCCGGAGGAGAACGTGCTCGGCGGCTTCAACAAGGGCGTGAACGTGCTGATGAGCGGGCTCGACTACGAGCGCGCGGTGCTCGCCGGCGGGCCGATCGGGCTCATGGCGGCGTGCCTCGACGTGGTGATCCCCTACGTCCACGAGCGCAAGCAGTTCGGCCAGTCGATCGGCGAGTTCCAGCTCATGCAGGGCAAGCTCGCCGACATGTACACGACCTTCGGCGCCTGCCGGGCGTACGTGTACGCCGTCGGCCAGACGCTCGACCGGGGCGAGACGACGCGCAAGGACGCGGCCGGCGCGATCCTCTACGCCGCGGAGAAGGCGACCTGGATGGCGGGCGAAGCGATCCAGGCCCTCGGCGGCAACGGCTACATCAACGAGTATGCGACCGGCCGGCTGTGGCGCGACGCGAAGCTCTACGAGATCGGCGCCGGCACGAGCGAGATCCGCCGCTGGCTGATCGGGCGGGAGCTCTTCGGCGAGACGGCGTGAAATGATCGGACTCGACACCCTTCTCGTCTTCACGCTCGCCTCGTTCGTCCTCGCGCTCACGCCGGGGCCGGTGTGGCTGTACCTGATCTCGCGCACGCTGGCGCAAGGGCGCCGGGCGGGGTACTTCTCGATGCTCGGGGTGACCGCGGGCCTGGCCGTGCACGCCGCGCTCGGCGCGTTCGGCCTGACGGTGATCCTGCTCGCGATCCCGTTCGCGTTCGACGCGATCCGGCTCGCGGGCGCGGCGTACCTGCTGTGGCTCGCCTGGACGACGATCCGCGGCGACGGCTTGAGCTTCGAAGCGCGGCCGCTGCCGCCCGCCTCCGGCGCCGCGCTGCTCCGACAAGGGTTCGTCGCCGCGTTCCTCAACCCGAAGGTCGCGGTCTTCTACCTCTCGCTCTTCCCGCAGTTCGTCGATCCCGCCGCGGGCTCGGTCCTCGCGCAGAGCCTCCTGCTCGGCGCGGTCCAGCTCGCGACCGCGGCCGCGGTCGACGTGTCGGTGGTGACCGCCGCCGGATTCGTCGCGCGCTGGTTCGCCACGCGCCCCGGCTGGCTCAAGGCGCAACGCTGGTTCCTCGGCGGGGCGTTCGGGGCGCTCGCCGCCTGGCTCGCGCTCGATCGCAAGACCGCCTGACAAGGAGTCCTCGCATGCCGAACGATCCGATCGTCATCGTCTCCGCCGCGCGCACGCCGATGGGCGCTTTCCAGGGCGACCTGAAGGGCTTCGCTGCGCCGGAGCTCGGCGCCGCCGCGATCCGCGCCGCGGTCGAGCGCGCGCGGATCAGGCCCGAGCAGGTCGAGGAAGTGATCATGGGCTGCGTCCTGCCGGCCGGCCAGGGCCAGGCGCCGGCGCGCCAGGCCTCGCTCGGCGGCGGCCTGCCGCTCGCCACCGGCTGCACGACCATCAACAAGATGTGCGGCTCGGGGATGAAGGCGGCGATGCTCGCGCACGATCTCCTCGCCGCGGGCACGAACGACATCATGGTCGCGGGCGGCATGGAGTCGATGACGAACGCCCCGTATCTCCTGCCGAAGGCCCGGGCGGGGCTCCGCATGGGACACGCCCAGGTCATCGACCACATGTTCTTCGACGGGCTCGAGGACGCCTACGACAAGGGCCGCCTCATGGGCACATTCGCCGAGGAGTGCGCCGGGAAGTACGCGTTCACCCGCGAAGCGCAGGACGGCTTCGCCATCGCCTCGCTGCAGAGAGCGCAGAAAGCGAACAACGAAGGGTGGTTCGCCTGGGAGATCACGCCGCTCGCGATCAAGGCCGGCAAGGACGAGAAGTTCATCGAGAACGACGAGCAGCCCTTCAAGGCGAACCTGGAGAAGATTCCGACGCTGAAGCCCGCGTTCCGCAAGGACGGCACGGTCACCGCGGCGAACTCGTCCTCGATCTCCGACGGGGCGGCCGCGATGGTGATGATGCGGCGCTCCACCGCCGAGAAGCTCGGACTGAGTCCGCTCGCGGTGGTCGTCGCGCATTCGACCCACGCGCAGGAGCCGGCGCTCTTCACCACCGCGCCGGTCGGCGCGATCCGGAAGATCTACGAGCGTACCGGCTGGAAGGCGAAGGACGTCGATCTCTACGAGATCAACGAGGCGTTCGCCGTGGTCACGATGGCGGCGATGAAGGAGCACGGCCTGCCGCACGAGAAGGTCAACGTGCACGGCGGGGCGTGCGCGCTCGGCCATCCGATCGGCGCGTCCGGCGCGCGGATCATGGTCACGCTGATCGGCGCGCTGCGGAAGTACGGCGGCAAGCGCGGCATCGCCAGCCTCTGCATCGGCGGCGGCGAGGCGACCGCGGTCGCGCTGGAGCTTACGTGACGAGACAACCGATGCCGAGGGCAGCGCTCGTCCTGACTTTGGGGAGCACGAGGGGCTGTGGCCCCTCGTGTCGTGCCCCCTAGAGCGGTGCCGGATCCCTACACCCCGCCCGGCTCGCCGGTCGGCGACCCGCCGGACGCGCGCAAGCGCTCGTCGATCGCCGCGGTGGCGATCGGCTTCTTCGTCGACATCGGCGCGACCATGATCTTCGGGGTGGTGCTCGCCGTCGCCGGCGGCGTCGGGCTCGCCGCCGGCGGCGCGTCGCCCGCGGCGGTCGAGGCGATGGTCGAGCGCTCGGCCGGCTTCCAGCTGCTCGGGCTCGCCGGCGGCCTCGTCTGCACCGCGCTCGGCGGCTACGTCGCCGCGCGGTTCGCGAACCACTCCGAATACGCCAACGCGTTCGCGGTCGGCCTCGCGTCGCTCGTCTTCGGCGAGGTGATGCTGCTCGTCCAGCCGCAGGACTATCCGGTCTGGCTGCGCCTGCTCGGCGACGCGCTGGTGATCCCGGCGGCGCTCGTCGGCGGCCATCTGCGGACGCTCCAGAAGCGCGCCGCCGCGTGAGCACATGCTGCTGACCCCCGAGCAGGAGCAGATCCGCGACACGGTGCGCGCGTTCGCGCGCGAGCGGCTCGCACCGCACGCGGCCGCCTGGGACCGGAAGGCCGCGTTCCCGCGCGAGGCGCTGAAGGAGATGGGGCCGCTCGGGCTCTTCGGCGTGTGCGTGCCGGAGCGCTGGGGCGGCGCCGGCCTCGACCACGTCTCGCTCGCGATCGTGCTCGAGGAGATCGCCGCCGGCGACGGCGCGTGCTCGACGATCGTGGCGGTGCAGAACTCGGTCGTCTGCGGCCCGATCCTCAACTTCGGCCGCGACGCGCAGAAGAACTGGTGGCTGCCGCAGCTCGCGCGCGGCGAGCTCCTCGGCTGCTTCTGCCTCACCGAGCCGCACGCCGGCTCGGACGCGTCGGCGATCCGCACGCGGGCCGACCTCGTCGGCGACGAATGGGTGCTGAGCGGCGTCAAGCAGTTCATCACCACCGGCAAGAACGCCGACGTCGCGCTGGTGTTCGCGGTCAGCGACCGCAAGGCCGGCAAGAAGGGCATCAGCGCCTTCATCGTCCCGACCGACAGCAAGGGCTACGTCGTCAACCGGGTCGACCACAAGCTCGGGCAGCGCGCCTCGGACACCGCGCAGGTGGCGTTCGAGGCCTGCCGCATCCCGCGCGAGAACATCCTCGGCGCCGAGGGCGACGGCTACAAGATCGCGCTCTCCAACCTCGAGGGCGGACGGATCGGCGTCGGCGCGCAGGCGGTCGGGATGGCCCGCGCCGCGTACGAGGCGGCGGTCGCCTACGCCAAAAGCCGCGAGACCTTCGGCAAGCCGATCATCGAGCACCAGGCGGTGACCTTCCGGCTCGCCGACATGGCGACGCGGATCGAGGTCGCGCGCCAGATGGTGCTGCACGCGGCGGCGCTGCGCGACGCGAAGCTGCCGTGCCTCAAGGAGGCGTCGATGGCCAAGCTCTTCGCGAGCGAGATGGCGGAGAGCGTCTGCTCGGACGCGATCCAGATCCACGGCGGGGCGGGCTACGTCGACGACTTCCCGGTGGAGCGGATCTACCGCGACGTGCGCGTGTGCCAGATCTACGAGGGCGCGAGCGACATCCAGCGGCTGGTGATCGGCCGCGCGATCGCGAACGAGTGACCCTCGGGACGCGAGGGGGAGGAGCCATGGCCGCACCGATCGACTTCTATTTCGATTTCTCGTCGCCCTACGGCTACGTCGCGAGCCACAAGATCGACGCGCTCGCCGCGAAGCACGGCCGCGAGGCGGCCTGGCGGCCGTTCCTGCTCGGCGTCGCGTTCAAGGCGACCGGCCAGCAGCCGCTGCCATCGATCCCGATCAAGGGCGACTACGCGAAGCACGACTTCCTGCGCAGCGCGCGGTTCCACGGCGTGCCCTACCGGCACCCGACGAACTTCCCGATCGCCTCGGTGGCGCCGACGCGGGCGTTCTACTGGCTGAACGCGAAGGACGCGAAGCGCGCGAAGGACCTCGCCCGCGCGCTCTACGCCGCGTATTTCCTGGAGGACGTCGACATTTCCACCGCCGACAACACGGTTGCGGTGGCGGCGAAGACCGGGCTCTCCGCCGACGAGGTCCGCGCCGGGATCAACGACCAGGCGGTGAAGGACCTGACGAAGGCCGCGGTCGACAAGGCGCTCGCGACCGGCGCGTTCGGGTCGCCCTACGTCGTGATCGACGGCGAGCCGTTCTGGGGCGTCGACCGCTTCGACCAGATCGACAAATGGCTCGCGACGGGGGGCTTCTGAAGTCGGTCTGCGTCTTCTGCGGCGCGAACCCGGGCAAGCGCCCGCTCTTCGCCGCGACCGCGCGCGGGATGGGCGAAGCGCTCGCGCGGCGCGGGATCGCCCTCGTCTTCGGCGGCGGGCGCGTCGGCCTGATGGGCGCGGTGTCGGCGGCCGCGCGCGACGCCGGCGGGCGCGTGGTCGGCGTCATCCCGGCGGCGCTGCAGAAAAAGGAGCTCGCCTACGACGGCGGCGACCTGACCGAGCTGATCGTCGTGCGCTCGATGCACGAGCGCAAGGCGCGCATGGCCGAGCTCGCCGACGGGTTCATCGCGCTCCCCGGCGGCTACGGCACGTTCGAGGAGATCTGCGAGATGATCACCTGGGCGCAGCTCGGCATCCATCGCAAGCCGTGCGGCGTCGTCAACGTCGACGGCTACTTCGACGGCCTGCTCGGGCAGTTCGACCGCGCGGTGGCGGAGGGCCTGATCAAGCCGCCGCACCGGGGGCTCGTGGTCGCCGCGCCGGACGCGGAGACGCTGCTCGACACGATGAGCGCGTGGCAGCCGCCGGAGCTCGAGTTCAAGCTCGACTGGTCGAACACCTAGCGCGCGCCGGCCGCGCCGCCGGCGTCGCCTCTAGCTCCGGTCCCGCCGCCGGCGGTTCGCCGGCTCGTTCCGCTTCCACTCGGGTCGCCGGCCCGAGCCGCCGCCGCCGTTGCGCGCGCCGCGCTCAACCCCTGGCCCCGGCCGCGTGCCGCGCTCAGCCCGCACGGCCGGCTCGAGACCCGAAATGACACCCACGCGCAGCGCAGCGCCGGTGTAGCGCTCGATGCTGCGCATCAGGTACTTCTCGCGGTGCGCGAGCAGCGTCACGGCGACGCCGGGACGGCCCGCCCTGCCGGTGCGGCCGATGCGATGAACGTAGTCCTCGGCCTGGCGCGGCGCGTCGAAGTTGATGACGTGGCTGATGCCGGGCACGTCGATGCCGCGCGCGGCGACGTCGGTCGCCACCAGCACGCGCATGTGCCCGTCGCGCAGGCGCTGGAGCATGAGGGAGCGCTCCCTCTGGCGCATGTCGCCGTGCAACGCTCCGGCCGAGAAGCCCTGCTCCTGCAGCGCGCCGGAGAGATCCTCGGCGCCGCGCTTGGTGGCCGTGAACACGACCGCCTGCTTGAGCTCGGTGTCGCGCAGCAGCGCGTCGAGCAGGCGCGTCTTGTGCGACAGGTCGTCCGCGAACAGCGCGCGCTGCTCGATCTTCCCTTCGGGCGTCCGCGTTGCGGCGATGTCGATGCGCTGCGGGGCGCGCGTCACCCGCTGCGCGAGCCGGCCGACGACGCCCTCCAGCGTCGCCGAGAACAGCAGCGTCTGGCGCGTCCCCGGCGTGCGCGCGACGATCGCGTCGATGTCCTCGGTGAACCCCATGTCGAGCATGCGGTCGGCCTCGTCCAGGACCAGGACTTCGACGCGCCCGAGGTCGATGCGGCCGCGATCGAGGTGATCCTTCAGGCGGCCGGGCGTCGCGATGACGACGTCCACGGGCCGCGACAGCTGCTTCAGCTGCAGACCGTACGGCATGCCGCCCACCAGGCAGGCGGTGCGCAGGCGCTGGCCGTCGCCGTAGGTGCGGGCGGCCTTCTCGACCTGCAGCGCGAGCTCGCGCGTCGGCGCGAGCACGAGGATCCGCGGGCCGTAGCCGCGGGCGGCGGCGGGTTTCGCCGACGGCGCGGACCACAGCCGGTGCAGGGACGGCAACACGAACGCGGCGGTCTTGCCGCTGCCGGTCTGCGACGAGACCAGCAGATCGGCGCCCGCGAGCGCCGCGGGAATCGCGGCCGACTGGACGGGGGTGGGCGCGCTGTAGCCGAGGGCCGTGAGCGTTTCGAGCAAAGACGAATGCAGGCCGAGCGTAGCGAAGCTCATGGATTTCCTTTCGTGTGTTCGGCGCCAACCGGAAGCCGCCATGCCAAACCGAAAGGAAATCTTTCGACGGGCCCTGCGAGGAAGGTCGGGGACGAGATGCTGCGTTGCAGCGAGGGGCGGACTCTACGCGAAAGCCCCGGAATACGCGAGTGATTTCTCGCTCCGGCCTCGCTCGTAGCGCGCGCCTTGACGAGTCTGGACGTGCGTGCTACAAAACAAACACTCGTTTGTTTTATGACCATGCCCGCCCGCCCTGCCCGCGCGCCGCGCGCCGACAACCGCCTGCCGCTGATCCTCGACGAGGCAGCGCGGCTCTTCAGCGCGCGCGGGTTCCACGGCACCTCGATCCGCGACATCGTGGGCGCGGTGGACATGCTGCCGGGCTCGCTCTACTACCACTTCGCGACCAAGGAGGCGCTGCTCGCGGCGGTGTACGCCGAGGGCGTGCGGCGGATCTCCGAGGCGGTGAGCGCGGCAATCGCCGGCAAGCGCGATCCGTGGGAGCGCCTCGAAGCCGCGGCGATCGCGCATCTCGAAGCGCTGCTGCAGGAGAGCGACTATGCGCAGGTCGTGATCCGCGTGCGGCCCGCGGACGCGCCCTCGGTCGAGGGCGAGCTGGTGAAGCTCCGCGACGACTACGAGCGGCTGTTCGTCGAGCTCGTGCAGGCGCTGCCGCTCGCGCGCGGCACCGACCGGCGGACCCTGAGGCTGATGCTGCTCGGCGCGCTCAACTGGTCGCAGACCTGGTACCACCCCGGACGGGACAACCCCCGCGCGATCGCCCGCCGCTTCCTCGGACTGCTGCGCGACCAGCAACTTCAGCCCTCATGAGCGCCGACATCCGCCCCAAGGTCCTCGTCACCAAGATCGGCTTCGACGGCCACGACCGCGGCAGTCGCGTCGTCGCGGCGTATCTGCGCGACGCCGGAATGGAAGTCATCTACACCCCGCCGTGGCAGGAGATCGGCACGGTGGTGAAGCTCGCGATGGAGGAGGACGTCGACGTGATCGGCGTCTCCTCGCTCGCGACCGACCACCTGATCGTCCCGAAGCTCATGAGCGCGCTGCGCGCGGCGGGGCTGGGCGACGTCGTGGTGATCGTCGGCGGCATCGTGCCGGACGAGGACGAGCGCGCGCTCGTCGCGAGCGGCGTGGCGAGGGTGTTCCACCCCGGCGCGTCGCTGGAAGAGATCGCGCAGTTCGTCCGCGAGGCGGCGGTGAAAGCGCGCACGGCGCGGGCGGCAGCCTAGGAGGCAGGACATGAACAAGCCGGTAGACAATCCGCTGGTCGACCCCGCCGCGGCGCGCTGGGCGGCCGAATACGCCGCGCAGATCGGCGACGATCCACCGGTCGTCAACCGCTCCGGCATCCCGATCGAGCCGCTCTATACGCCGCGCGACGCGGACGTCGGACGCTACGACGAGGCGCTAGGCTTCCCCGGCCAGCCGCCCTACACCCGCGGGATCTACCCGACGATGCACCGCGGCCGCACCTGGACCCAGCGGCAGCTGATCGGGCTCGGCACGCCTGCCGACTACAACGCTCGCCTGCGCGACATCCTGTCGCAGGGCGCGACCGCGGTCTCGCTGATCCCGTGCAATTCGGTGTTCCGCGGCTACGACATGGACGAGGTGCACGAAGAGCTGCTCGGCACCTGCGGCACGGTGGTGAACAGCGCGGCGCACATGGACCGCGCGCTCGAGCGCGTCGACCTCGCCGCCACGAGCTGCGCGATGAACGATCCGAGCCCGTTCACGCTGCTCGCATTCCTGCTCGCGACCGCGAAGAAGGCGCGGCGTCCCCTGGAGCAGGATCACCGGCACGTCCAACCAGAGCGACTATCTGTCGCACTACGTCGCCAACCACATGTTCTTCCGGCTCGCGCTCCCCGGGGCGCGGCGCATCCTCGCCGACCACATCGAGTTCTGCAACCGCCAGCGTCCCGCGGTGGAACCCGATGTCGGTCGTCGGCCAGCACATGCAGCAGGGCGGCGCGACGCCGGCCGAGGCGATGGCGTTCACGCTCTCGACCGCGGTCCAGAACGCCGACGACTGCCTGGCGCGCGGCCTGGACCCGGACGCATTCCTGCCGCGCTTCACGTTCTTCTTCGACATCTCGATCTCGTTCTTCGAGGAGGTCGCCAAGTTCCGCGCCGGGCGCCGGATCTGGGCCCGGCTCGCGCGCGAACGCCTCGGCGCGAAGGATCCGCGCTCGTGGCGCTTCAAGTTCCATGCCCAGACCTCGGGCGTGGACCTCACCCGCCAGCAGCCGCTGAACAACGTCGCGCGGGTCGCGGTGCAGGCAATGGCCGGCATCTTCGGCGGCCTGCAGTCGCTGCACACCGACTCGTACGACGAGGCGCTCTCGACGCCGACCGACGCCGGCGCGCGGATCGCGGTCGCGACGCAGAACATCCTGCGCGAGGAAGCGCACCTCACCGACGTGATCGATCCCCTCGGCGGGAGCTACTACGTCGAGCGGCTCACCGACCAGATGGAGGCCGAGATCGTCCGCATCATGCGGATCGTCGAGGACGCCGGCGGGATGTACCGCGCGGTGGAGTCGGGGCTGGTGCAGCGGATGATCGGCGAGTCGGCGCGGCGCTTCCAGGCCAGGGTCGACGCGGGCGAGCAGACGATCGTCGGCGTGAACCGCTACCAGGTCGAGGAGGAAGCGGGCGACCGCCGGCCGCTCGCGCGCCCCGACCCGGCGGCCATGCGCGCGCACCTCGAGTCGTTCAAGGCGTGGAAAGCGGCCCGCTCGCAAGGCAGCGGTCGCGCGTGCCCTCGACGCGCTCGCCGCCGCCGCCCAGGACCGGACGGCCAACGTCTTCGAGCAGGTCGTCGCCGCGGCCGAGGCCGGCTGCACGCACGGCGAGATCTGCGGGCGGCTGCGCCGCGAGCTCGGCTTCGGGCACGTGCAGGCGATCGTCTGATCATGAGTCGGCAGTTCGAGACCGCGCGCGGCACGGTGTATCCGTGGCAGCTCGACCACGTCGGCCACATGAACGTGCAGTTCTACATCGGGCGCTTCGACGAGGCGAGCTGGCAGCTGCTCGCCAACTTCGGCCTCACCGGCTCGTTCCTCCGCGACAACCACCGCGGCATGGCGGCGCTCGAGCAGCACACGTACTACAAGCGCGAGCTGCTCGGAGGCGCGCTGATCCGCATCGCCTCGGAGCTGGAGGAGGTCAAGGCCAAGGTCGTGCGCTTCACCCACCGCATGTACGACGTCGAGACCGGCGAAGAGGTCGCCTCGACCACGATCACCGCCGCGCACTTCGACACCGAGTCGCGGCGGGCGGTGCCCTTCCCCGACGACGTCGCCGCGCGGATGGCGGCGGCGCTGGAATGAACGCGCCCGGGGACCCGCTCGTCGCGCCCATCGTGGCCGGCGACCGGCGCGCCATCGCGCGCGCGATCACCGCGGTCGAGACCGAGTCGGCGGCGGGCGCGAGCCTGCACGAGGCGCTGGCGCCGCACCGCGGCCGCGCGCACGTCATCGGCATCACCGGCACCCCCGGCGTGGGCAAGTCGACGCTGATCGACCAGCTCCTCGGCGAGCTGCTGCGCCGCGGCCGCCGGGTCGGAGTAGTCGCGGTCGACCCGTCGAGCCCGGTGTCGGGCGGCGCGGTCCTCGGCGACCGCGTGCGCATGGGCCGGCACGGCGACGACGACCGGGTCTTCATCCGCTCGGTCGCCTCGCGCGGGCATCTCGGCGGCGTGTCGCGGGCGACCGGCCGGATCGTCGACGTGCTCGACGCGGCCGGCTTCGACCCGATCGTCGTCGAGACCGTCGGGACCGGCCAGTCCGAGGTGGAGGTGCGCGAGCTCGCCGATACGCGCATCGTCGTGTGCGCACCGGGGCTCGGCGACGACATCCAGGCGATCAAGGCCGGCGTGCTCGAGATCGCGGACATCCTGGTCGTGAACCGCGGCGACTCGCCGCTCGCGCCCGACACCGAGCGCAGCTTGCGCGAGATGCTGCGACTGCGGCGCCGGGGACCGTGGGAAGTCGCGGTCGTGCGCACGACCGCCACGACCGGCGAGGGCGTCGCCGCCCTCGCCGATTCGATCGAGACGCACGCCGCGTTCGCCGGGCGCGGCCGGCGGCTGCGCGCGCAGGCGCCGGCGACGATCGACGATGTCGCCGCGGTGGATCGCGCCATTACGACGCGGCGGTCGGTGCGCGCGTTCCTGCCCCGGCCCGTCCCGCGCGCGACCGTCGAGCGGATCCTCGCCGTCGCGAGCCGCGCCCCGAGCGGCACCAACACGCAGCCGTGGAAGGTGTACGTGCTCGCCGGGGCGCCGAAGGAGCGGCTCGCGCGCGCGATCGCGGCGGCGTTCGACGCCGGCGCCTCGACGCGCGAGTTTCATTACTACCCGACGAAGTGGTTCGAGCCGTATCTCGCCCGCCGGCGCAAGATCGGCTGGGACCTGTACGGATTGCTCGGCATCGGCCGCGGCGACACGGACAAGAGTCATGCCCAGCACCGGCGCAACTACCTCTTCTTCGACGCGCCGGTGGGGCTGGTGTTCACGATCGACCGCAACCTCGAGACCGGCAGCTGGCTCGACTACGGGATGTTCCTCGAGAACGTGATGGTGGCCGCGCGCGCCCGCGGGCTCGACACCTGCCCGCAGGCGGCGTGGATGGAGTTCCCGCGGCAGATCGCCGAGGTTCTCGCCCTGCCTGCGAACGAGCAGGTCGTGTGCGGCATGTCGCTCGGCTACGCGGATCCCGACGCGGTCGAGAACCGGCTGGTGACCGAGCGGGAACCGGTCGCCGGCTTCGCGAAATTCGACGGCTTCGACGACGATGGAGGTAGACCATGGCTAGCGTGCTGCCGCTCCGCACCCCCTCGATGCGCGACCGCGTCAGCGCCGAGGAATGGGACATGCGCGTCGACCTCGCCGCGTGCTACCGGCTCGTAGCGCGCTACGGGATGACCGATCTCGTCTACAACCACATCACGGCGCGCGTCCCGGGGCCGGACCACCACATCCTGATCAACCCCTACGGCATGCTGTACGAGGAGATCACCGCCTCCAGCCTGATCAAGGTCGACCTCGCCGGCAACGTCGTCGCCAAGCCGGACGGCCTCGACTACTCGGTGAACGCAGCCGGGTACATCATCCACAGCGCGGTGCATGAAGCGCGCGAGGACGTGGTCTGCGTGATCCACACGCACACCCGGGCGGGGATCGCAGTGAGCGCGCTCGCCGAAGGTCTGATGCCGCTCTCGCAGACCGCGATGCGCTTCCACGGCCAGCTCGCGTACCACGACTATGAAGGACCGGCGTTCAACCGCGGCGAGAAGGAGCGCCTGGTGCGCGACCTCGGGCACCGCAACGCGATGATCCTGCACAACCACGGGCTCCTCGCCTGCGGCCCGAGCATCCCGCAGGCGTTCAACCTGATCTACTGGCTCGAGAACGCCTGCCGTATCCAGGTCGACGTCCTCGCCTGCAACCGCGCGCTGCACACGGCGCCGGCGGACGTGGTCGAGGGCACCGCGGCGGCGCTCGCCGGCGCCGAGATCACGCTCGACAACGAGGGCGACACCAATCCGCACCTCAGGCGCGACGCGCAGCAGTCGGGCGCCGGCTACGGCATGCTGGAATGGCCGGCGCTGCTGCGGATGCTCGATCGCGCCGACCCGTCGTATCGGGACTGATTGTGGCAGCGCGCGACGAAGCCGCCGCCAGAGTCGAGCGCCTCGCCGCGCGCGACCCGCTCATGCGCCTCCTCGGGATCGAGTGCCTGGCCGGCGGGCCGGGACGGGCGGTGACCTCGCTCGCGGTCGGCGAGCACCACCTCAACTTCAACGGCACCTGCCACGGCGGGGTGACGTTCGCGCTTGCCGACGCCGCGTTCGGGCTCGCCTCGAACTCGCACGGCGTGATCGCCGCCGCGATCGACGCGCACGTCACCTACCAGGTGGCGGTGAAGGCCGGGCGACACGCTCACCGCGACCGCGGTGGAAGCTTCGCGCACCCGCAAGCTCGGGGTCTATCGGATCGACGTGACGCGCCAGGACGGCGCGCTGGTTTCGACTTTCACCGGCACGGTCTACGTGACCGACCGGCCGAACGAGGTCTGACCGCCGCCTAGGCGCCGCGCTTCGCCATCATCACCGCGTCGTCGACGATCTTGAGCGGCGTGCCGCCCCAGAGCATGGCGATGAAGAAGTGCGAAATCAGCTTGGATTTCTGCAGCGCGTCCCACTTCGCCTGGTCGAGCAGGATCACCTGACCGGTCATCCCCATCTCGCCGATGATCGTGAAGACGCCCTGCACGACCGGGCCGGTGGGCGTCTTGTCCCACTTGATCTCGTCCTTGCTCGCCAGCGTCTTCGGCTCGGTGCCCGGGTAGACCGAGAACACGCCGTTCGCGCCGTCGGCGGACCGCAGCGAGCAGGCGACGCGGGTGCCTCTCGGCTTGGCTGGGCTGGGGGCTGACATCGTGAGACTCCGGCGAACGACCCGCGGTATCGTGGGACCTCGATTCTAAGGGCGCCGCGCACCGCGTGCTATAAGGCCGCGGTCGGCCCGGAGGGAAACCGTCATGCTCCTGCGATGCCTGCTGTGGATGTTGCTCGCGGCCCTCGCGTGGCCGGCGGCCGCACAGGAGCCCTATCCGGCGAAGCCGGTGCGCTTCGTCGTGCCGTTCCCCGCCGGCGGGCCGCTCGACGTGCTCGCGCGGCTCTACGCGCAGAAGCTCGCCGAGCGCTGGGGCAAGCCGGTCATCGCCGAGAACCGCGTCGGCGCGACCGGCACCATCGGCGTCGACGCGGTGGTCAAGTCGCCGCCCGACGGCTACACGCTCGCCTTCACGGTCGACCTGCCGATCGTCATGGCGCCCGCTCTCCTCAAGCTGCCGTACGACCCGAAGCGCGACCTCGTCCCGGTGGCCGGCGTCGCGACAGCATGAACATGCTGGTCGTGCACCCGTCGACCGGCATCCAGTCGCTCGCCGATCTCGTCGCGGCGGCGAAAGCGCGTCCCGGCGCGCTCACCTTCGCGTCGGCCGGCAACGCGTCGCCCGGCCACGTGTGCGGCGAGCTGCTCAAGATGGGGGCCGGGATCGACCTCACCCACGTGCCTTACAAGGGCGCGGCGCCGTCCATGAACGCCGCGCTCGCCGGCGAGGTGTCGATGTTCTGCGGGCCGATCCCGGTCGGTCTGCCGCACGTGAAGGCGGGGAAGCTCCGCGCCCTCGGCGTTACCGGCACCAAGCCCTCGCCGCTCGCGCCCGAGCTCGCGCCGCTGTCGGCGACCTACCCGGGCGTGGTGCTCTCGAACTGGTACGCGGTTTTCGCCCCGCCCCGCACCCCGGCCGCGGTCGTCCGGTTCCTCCAGGACGAGCTGGAGAAGGTCTATGCGGATGCAGAGCGTGCGCGAGCGGCTGTCCGTCGATCGGGCTCGACCCGGTGTGGATGCCGGCGCCGCAGCTCGCGCAGGCGATCGACGCGGACGGCGAGCGCTGGGCCCGGGTGATCAAGGGCGCGAACATCCGCCCGGAGTGAGCACCGGCCGGCGCGATTCGCCACCAGAGCGATGGGCAACCTCAGCCGCGCCGCCGGCCTCGCCCGCTCGCTCGCGCTGTATCACGGCATCCCGTTCCGCGCGCGCCGCCTCGCGCGGCTCTACGCGCCGTTCCTCGGTCCCGGCGCGCTCGCTTTCGACATCGGCGCGCACGCGGGCAACCGCGTCCGCGCGTTCCGGCGCCTCGGCGCGCGCGTGGTCGCGGTCGAACCGCAGCCCGACTTCGTGCGCCTGCTCGGAGCGCTCTACGGACGGGATCCGCAGGTCGTGATCGTCGCCGCGGCGGTGGGCGCCGCGCCGGGCGAGGCGCAGCTGCTGGTGTCCGAGCGCACGCCGACCGTCACCACGCTGTCCGCCGAGTGGGCGCGGCGCGTCGGCGCCGATCCTTCGTTCCGCGGCGTGTCGTGGGCGCCCGGCACGCGCGTGCCGCTGACCACGCTCGACGCCCTCATCGCCGCGCACGGTCGTCCGGACTTCGTGAAGCTCGACATCGAAGGCTCGGAAGGCGAAGCGCTCGCCGGGCTGTCCACCCCGGTCGCCGCGCTCTCGTTCGAGTACCTCGCCGCGGCGCGCGACATCGCGCTCGCCTGCGTCGATCGGCTCGCGGCGCTCGGGCGCTACGAGTTCAACTGGTCCGCGGGCGAACGGCAGCGGCTCGCGGCGGCGCGCTGGCTAGAGGCCGACGCGATCCGGTCGGTGCTGCGCGGGCTGGCGGCGGGCTCGGGCGACGTCTACGCCCGGCTCGAGGTCTGAACCGAACGCGCGCACGAGCGCGCGCGTGAGCTCGACCATGCCGCCCAGCCCGGGCCGCTGCGGCACGAGCCCGGGCGTAAACCCGCTCGCGGCGAGCGCGTCGAGCAGCGGGCCCGGCCGCGCGATCACGTGCACCGGCACCTCCCACGACGGACGCTCGCCGCCGACGCCGACCGGCGGCTGGTGGTCGCCGAGGACGACGAGGACGAGCCCCGCGTCGCGCCGCTCGCGCAGGTAGCCGCCCAGCCACTCGAGCGCATAGCTCATCGAATCGGCGTAGGCCGGCTCCAGGTTCTTCCACTCCTCGCGATAACCCCGCAACGCCTGCTCCACGGCCGGGTCGTAGGGCCGGGGCCCGAGCAGCCGCTCCCAGTCGGGCTGATACGGCGGCACCGGCCGGAACGGCGCGTGGCTGTTGATCGTCGGGAAGAACACGAACAGCGGCCGGCGCGGGTGCGGCGCGACCTCGCGCCGGTCGAGCTTGCGAGCGCGTACTGGTCCGGGATGCGCCACCAGCCGAATTCCGGCCCGCCGTACTCGAGCCGGTCGGCGCCGTAGACCTCGTCGAAGCCGTAGAACCACGCGCCCTCGCGCCAGTCCTGGCGCAGCCCGGGCATGAGCGCGACGGTGCGGTAGCCGCGGTCGGCGAAGGTGCGCACCAGGGTGCGGCGCCGCTGGGTCATCAGCATGTTGTACGCGTCGCCGTCGCGCACCTCGACGCCGGAGAGCAGGCTCGCGTGCGCGAGCCACGACGCGCCGCCGAACGTCGGCGACTCGACGAACGTCGACACGACGGCGCGCCCGGTCGCCGCCACCGCGGCCGCGAGCGCGCCGCGCGCCGGGGCAAGGCGTGCCAGGTGCTCGGGCCGGTCGTAGGTCGCGGCGCCGTACGACTCGAGGAAGATCACGAAGACGTCCGCGCCGCGGACGGCAGCGAGGTCCGAGGCGAGCGGCGGGCTCTCGGGCAGACCCGCCGCGCCGCCGGAGACGTGCGCGGCGAGGATGGCCTGGCGCGCGTAGCTCGCGGTGACCGGCGGGGTGAACCACCCGGGCGCGAACGGATACGCGGCAATCACCGCGAGCGCCGCGCCGGCCAGCGCCGTTCGCGGCCGCGGCGCGGCGAGCGCGACGGCGATCCGACCCCACGACCAGCGCACGACGCCGAACAGCGGCGATGAGCCCGAACGCCAGCGCCCGACGCTCGCCGCGACGAGCGACCCAGACCGGCGTCGCCTCGGCGAACATCGCGACGACGCGCGGCAGGTGCGGCAGGTCGTAGTAGAGGTTGATCGGCCGGCCGTACAGCTCGCGCGCCATCACCTCCGCGTACCGGGTGCACGCGAGCACGACGAACGCGGCCGAGACGAAGCCGAGGACGCGCCGGCGACAGCGGCCCGAAGCGCGTGACGGCGATCGCCGCGACGAAAAGCGCCACTGCGAGCTCGATCCCGAGCGCCGCCTGCGGCCTGATCCAGGGCGTCGGCCACAGATTGGCGAAGGTGAGTGCGAAATTGAGGACGAGGAGCGCGAGCGGCGAGCGCTGCCCACCCGAACACGACGCGGGCGCGCACCACGCTACTTCCGCTTCGCTTCGAACTCGACGATCAGGTCGACGGTGTCGCCGACCCAGCCGTTGGCGAGGCCGTAGCTCATGCCGAACGCGCTCCGCTTGAAGCTGCCGCGCGCGGACACGCCCATGACGTACGCGTCGGCGCCGGGCAGCTCGTACTTCCCGCTCTTGTTCCAGGTGACGTTCAGCGTGAGCGGCTGGGTCTTGCCGATCATCTGCAACTGGCCTTCCACGACGAACGTCCGCTCGCCGGTGCGCTTCGCCGTCGCGCCGGTGAAGACGATGTCGCGGAACTCCTCGGCGTTGAGGAAGTCGGGGCTCCTCAGGTGCTGATCGCGCTTGCGATGGCGGGTGTCGACGCTCCGCGCGTCGACCACGAGCCGCACGTCCGACAGCGCGCCGGTCTTCTCGTCGAAGGCGTACGAGCCGGTCGACTCGCGGAACATGCCGAGCACCTTCGCATAGCCGAGGTGGTCGACCAGGAACCCGACGCTGAAGTGGTCGGGGTCGATCTGGTAGCGCGCGGGCTGGGCGTGGACGGCGGCGCTCAGCAGACAAAGCGCGCCGATCCGCAGTGCGATCTTCAGCATGGAGGGTCTTCCCTGGAATGCCGGCGCAGCCAGATCACGTCGGCGGCAAAAGAGTAGCAGAGCGCGGCGAGACCGATCGCGGCGAGCACGCCGGTCGCCGGCGGCGCGAGGACGGGCGCGAGCACGGCGACGAGCACCCCGATCTGGACGGCGCAGACGAGCTTGCGCCGGAAGCTCGGCGGCAGCGGGCGGTCGAGCCACGGCGCCGCGGCGCCGGCGGCGACGAACGCGTATCGGGCGAGGCCCGATGCGAGCACCCACGGTCCGGTCTTGTCGAACTGCCACGCGAGCGCCGACAGGACGAGCAGCAGGGCGGCGTCGGTCTCCATGTCGAAGCGGGCGCCGAACGCGCTCGCCATCCCGGACGCGCGCGCGAGCAGGCCGTCGACCGCGTCGAGCACCGCGGCGACGAGGGCGAGGGCGAACGCGAACCTGGCGAACGCGTCGCCGCCCTGCTCGCCGAGCAGCGCGGCGGCGAGCGCCATGAAAGCTGCGCGCGCAAGCGTGACCTGGTTCGCCGGGCCGAAGCGCGGGAACGGATGCGCGCCCAGATTTGCCAGCACGAGGACGGCGACGGCCGCGAAGACTGCGAGCGCCTTCCAGACGTACAGCGGACCGAGCGCGAGCTCGCGCGCTACGAACGCCGCGACGGCAGCAAGGGCAACCGCCGTCAAGGCGATCACTGCCGCCGCCGGGTGCGCGCGGCGGGCTCCATCAAGGGAGTCGCCGCTCCGGGCGGCGATTCTGCCTCTAGTATCCTTCGCAGCCATGTCGGGGGACGAAGCGCGAGCGTTCTGGGTCACCGGGCCGGGCCAGGGGGAGATACGGAGCGAACCGCTCGTCCGATGCAGGCCCGGCGAGGTCCGGGTGCGCGCACTCTACAGCGCCTTGAGCCGGGGCACCGAAACGCTCGTCTTCCGCGGGGAGGTGCCGCCCGGCGAGTACGCGCGGATGCGGGCGCCGTTCCAGGCCGGGGACTTCCCGCATCCCGTGAAATACGGCTACATCAGCGTGGGCGAGGTCGAGGAAGGGCCGCCGCCGCTCCACGGCCGCCGGGTGTTCTGCCTCCACCCGCACCAGACCCGGTACGTAGTGGCGGCCGAGGCCGTCCGGCCGCTGCCGGAGGGCGTGCCGCCGGAGCGGGCGGTGCTGGCCGCCAACCTGGAAACCGCGCTTAACGGCCTGTGGGACGCCGACCCGAGGATCGGCGACCGGATCGCCGTGGTCGGCGGGGGCGCGCTGGGATGCCTGGTGGCGTGGCTCGCCGGACGCATGCCGGGCTGCGAGGTCGAGCTGGTCGACACGAACCTGCGCCGCGCCACCGTTGCCCGCGCGCTCGGCGTCGCCTTCGCCGCGCCCGGCGCCGCGCGCCGCGAGGCGGATCTGGTGATCCACGCGAGCGGCACCCCGGACGGCGCGGCGCTCGCGCTCGAGCTCGCCGGGTTCGAGGCGACGGTCCTCGAGCTGAGCTGGTTCGGCGCGCGCGCGGTGCCGCTCCCGCTCGGCGCCGGCTTTCACGCGCGGCGGCTGACGCTGAAGTCATCGCAGGTGGGCAACGTCGCGACCGCGCAGCGCGCGCGCTGGTCGCGGGAGCGGCGGCTCGACCTGGCGTTGCGGCTCCTCGCCGATGCCACGCTCGACGCGCTCGTCACCGGCGAGGACCGCTTCGAGGATCTGCCCCGCGTCCTGGCGCGGCTCGCCGAGGGCCCGAGCGACACCCTCTGCCACCGCATCGTCTACGGGTAGCCCAATGTACTCGGTGTGCGTCCGCGACCACTTCATGATCGCCCACAGCTTCCGGGGCGAGGCGTTCGGCCCGGCGCAGCGGCTGCACGGTGCGACCTACGTCGTCGACGTGGAGTTCCGGCGGCCGGCGCTCGACCCGGACGGCCTGGTGGTGGACATCGGCCGGGCCGCCGCCGCGGTGCACGCCGTGCTCGACGCGCTCAACTACCGCAACCTGGACGACGAGCCCGAGTTCGCGGGGCGGAACACCACCACCGAGTTCCTCGCGCGCGTCGTGTTCGACCGGGTCCGCGCCGCGATCGGGGCCGGCCAGCTCGGCGAGGCCGCGCGCGGGCTCGCGCGGATGAAGGTCACGCTGCACGAATCCCACGCCGCGTGGGCCGCGTTCGAAGGCGACGTGTGACCGGTGTGCCATCGGGGGGGACGCTCTTCCCTGCCGTCCTCCCGCCCGCTTCAACCCGGGTGCACGAGCTCGACTTCGTCATCCCCGGCGATCCGGAGGCGTTGACCGGCGGGTACGAGTACGCCCGCCGCATCGTGGACGGCCTGCGCACGCTCGGCTGGAACGTCACGGTGCGCGGGCTGGACGCGAGCTTCCCCGCGCCGACGCCTTCCGCCCTCGCGCATGCGCGTGCCACGCTCGCGCGCATCCCCGACGGCGGCACGGTGCTCGTCGACGGCCTCGCCTTCGGCGCGATGCCCGAGATCGCCGCGGCCGAAGGAGAGCGGCTGCGGCTCGTCGCCCTCGTGCACCATCCGCTCGCGCTGGAGACCGGGCTCGAGAACGGGCGCGCGGAGGCGCTGCGGGTGTCCGAGGCGAGCGCGCTAGCCGGTGCGCGCATCGTCGTCACGACCAGCGCCGCGACCGCGCGCGCGCTCGCGGAGTACGGCGTTGCGATCGAGCGGACCGCCGTGATCGAGCCCGGCACCGACCCCGCGCCGCTCGCGCAGGGGTCGCTCGGAGAAGTGCCCGAGCTGCTGTGCGTCGCGACCATCGTCCCGCGCAAGGGCCACGCGGTGCTCGTCGAAGCGCTCGCGCCGCTCGTCGACCGGCCGTGGCGCCTGACCTGCGTCGGCAGTCTCGCCCGCGCGCCGAAGACGGTCGCCGCGCTCCGGCAGAGCATCGCGCGCCTGCGCCTCGCCGGCCGGGTCCGGTTCGCGGGCGAGGTCGACCGGGCGGCGCTCGAGCGCTACTACGACCGCGCCGACGCGTTCGTGCTCGCGACCTTCCACGAGGGCTACGGCATGGCGCTCGCCGAGTCGCTGGCGCGCGGCCTGCCGATCGTGTCGACCCAGGCCGGCGCGGTGCCGGACACGGTGCCGCCGGACGCCGGGCTGCTGGTCCCGCCCGGCGATCCGGTTCCGCTGCGCCGCGCACTCGCGCAGTTCCTCGACGAGCCGGACCTGCGTGCGAGCCTCGCAGCGGGCGCCCGCAACGCCCGCGAGCGGCTCCCCACCTGGGCGCAGTCCTGCGCGCGGCTGTCGCGCGTGCTGGCGGGCGTCGCCGGTGGGTAGCTTCACCGCCGACTGGCTGGCGCTGCGCGAACCGGCCGACGCGGCGGCGCGGTCGGAAGCGCTTGCCGCGACGTTCGCCGGTCCGGCGCGGCGCATCGTCGACCTTGCGACCGGAACCGGTGCGAATGTGCGTTACCTCGCGCCGCGGCTTACGGGTGCGCAGCACTGGGTAGCCGTCGACGACGATGTCGGACTGCTCGCGGCGTTCGCGCCGCCGGCCGGCGCGAGCGTGGCGAAGCTCCGGCTGGATCTCGCGCGCGCGCTCGACGACCTGCCACTCGCCGGGTGCGACCTGGTCACCGCCTCGGCGCTACTCGATCTCGTGTCGGCGTCGTGGCTGCAGCGACTCGCTGCGCGTTGCGCCGAGGCGGGCGTCGAGCGTGCTCTTCGCGCTCACCTACGACGGGCGCATCGAGTGGTCGCCGTCCGAGCCCGGCGACGAGCGCGTGCGCGAGCTCGTCAACCGGCACCAGCTTGGCGACAAGGGCTTCGGCCCGGCGCTCGGGCCGGGGGCGGTGGGGACGGCCGTCGACGCGTTCAGCGCGCTCGGCTACGCGATGCAGACCGCGCCGAGCGATTGGAAGCTCGGCCCCGAATCGGCGGCGCTGCAGGCGGCGTTGATCGACGGCTGGCTTGCAGCCGCCGCCGAGATCACGCCCGGTGAAGCCGACGCGCTACGGAGCTGGGCCGAGCGCCGGCAGGCGCACGTCGCCGCCGGCCGCTCGCGGCTGCGCGTGGGTCACGTCGACATGGCCGGCCAGCCGGTCCGCTAGCCCGCCCGCAGATCGCAATCGAACAGCACGTCGTCGCCCATGCGCAGGATGCCGTGGGCGATCGGCGTGGCGTCGGCGAGCCGCGACACCGCGGGCAGGCGCAGGCCGGGCAGACCGGCGCCGAGCAGCACCGGCGCGACGGTGACCTGCAGCCGGTCGAGCAGCCCGGCCGCGAAGAATCCCGACACCGTCTTCCCCCCACCCTCGACGAACACGGTGCGGCACCCGCGCGCATGAAGCAATCCGAGGATGGCCGGGTAGTCGAGGCGGCCGTCGCGCGCCGGCAGGCCGATCACCTCCGCCCCGCCGAATCGCTCGCCCGGGCGCGCGCGCTCCGCGTCGCACACGAGGAGCGTGGGCGCTGCACCGTCGGTGAACAGCCGCAGGCTCGCCGGCAGCCGGCGCCGCGGGTCGATCACCACCCGCAGCGGGTTCGGGCCGGGTACGAGCCGGGTGGTCAGCCGCGAGTCGTCGGCGAGGACGGTGCTGGCGCCGACCAACACCGCGTCGCAGAGCGCGCGGAGGCGATGCATGTGGACGACGTTCTCTTCGCCGGTGATGAACAGGGACTCGCCGCGCGTGGTGGCGATGAAGCCGTCGAGGCTCTGCGCGAGATGGCCGATGGTGAAGCGACCTGCCCCGCAGAGCGGCAGGTAGAGCGCGACCAGTGGATCGCCGGCCGCGGCGGCCCGAACCGTGTCGGCGCTGCCGCCGCGTGCCGCGTCGAGGAGCTGCGGCCAGATCCGATCGATCTCCGGCATGAACCGAGTATAGGGCCGGCGGGTCGAAGGCCGCTCGCATAGAATCCGCCGCATGCCCGCGATCAAGTCGGCACTGAACGCCCGCTCGGAGGAGTTCCGCGCGAACGCCGCGACGATGGCCGCGCTGGTGCAGGACCTGCGCGACAAGGTCGCGCAGGCGTCCGCAGGCGGCGACGAGGCGGCGCGCGCGAAGCACGTCGGGCGCGGCAAGCTGCTGCCGCGCGAGCGCGTGCGGCAATTGCTCGACCCCGGCTCGCCGTTCCTCGAGCTGTCGCAGCTCGCGGCGCTCGACATGTACGACAACGAGGCGCCGTGCGCCGGGATCATCACCGGCGTCGGGCGCGTCTCCGGCCAGGAGTGCCTGATCGTCGCGAACGACGCGACGGTGAAGGGCGGCACCTATTACCCGATGACGGTCAAGAAGCACGTCCGCGCGCAGGAAGTCGCGTGGCAGAACCGGCTGCCGTGCCTCTACCTCGTCGACTCGGGCGGCGCCAACTTGCCGCGCTGGGAGGACGTGTTTCCCGACCGCGACCACTTCGGCCGCATCTTCTACAACCAGGCGAACATGTCCGCGGACGGCATCCCGCAGATCGCCTGCGTGATGGGCTCGTGCACCGCCGGCGGCGCCTACGTGCCGGCGATGTCCGACGAGACGATCATCGTCAAGGGCCAGGGGACGATCTTCCTCGGCGGGCCGCCGCTCGTGAAGGCGGCGACGGGCGAGGTCGTCACGCCGGAGGAGCTCGGCGGCGCGGAGGTGCACACGCGGCAGTCGGGCGTCGCCGACCACTACGCGCAGAACGACCAGCACGCGCTCGCGATCGCGCGGCGCATCGTGAAGAACCTGAATCGCGGGAAGTCGCCCGGCGTCACGCTCGCCGAGCCGCGCGAGCCGCTCTATGCCCCGGAGGAGGTCGGCGGCGTGATCCCGAACGACGTGCGCAAGCCCTACGACGTGCGCGAGGTCATCGCGCGCCTCGTGGACGGCTCGGAGCTCGATGAGTTCAAGTCGAACTACGGCACGACGCTCATCACCGGCTTCGCGCGCATCTGGGGCTACCCGATCGGCATCGTCGCGAACAACGGCATCCTCTTCTCCGAGTCGGCGCTCAAGGGCGCGCACTTCATCGAGCTCTGCTCGCAGCGCGGGATCCCGCTCCTCTTCCTGCAGAACATCACCGGGTTCATGGTCGGCAAGAAGTACGAGGCGACCGGGATCGCGAAGGACGGCGCGAAGATGGTGACCGCCGTGTCGTGCGCGAAGGTGCCGAAGTTCACCGTCATCATCGGCGGCTCGTTCGGCGCCGGCAACTACGGCATGTGCGGCCGCGCCTACGGCCCGCGGTTCCTGTGGATGTGGCCGAACGCGCGCATCAGCGTGATGGGCGGGCAGCAGGCGGCGAGCGTGCTCGCGACGGTGCGGCGCGACGGCATCGAGGGGCGCGGCGGCAAGTGGTCGGCCGAGGAGGAGGAGGCGTTCAAGCAGCCGATCCTCGACCAGTACGACCGCCAGGGACATCCCTACTACGCGACCGCGCGGCTGTGGGACGACGGCGTGATCGCGCCGGAGGACACGCGGCGCGTGCTCGCGCTCGCGCTGTCGGCGGCGCTCAACGCGCCGGTCGAATCGACGAAGTTCGGCGTCTTCAGGATGTAGCCCATGTCGCGACACGAGGCGAAGGTCGAGTGGCGCCGCTTCGGCGCGGACTTCGACTACAAGACTTACGATCGCGGACACTGGCTCTCCTTTGGCGACGACATCCGGATGCCGGGGACGGCCGCGCGAGGCAACATCCCGGAGACCGCGCCGTTCTCGCCGGGCGTCGATCCCGAGCAGGCGTTCGTCGCGTCGATCTCGAGCTGCCACATGCTCTGGTTCCTCCACGTCGCGAACGCCGCGAAGCTGGTGGTCGACCGCTACCTCGACAACGCCGTCGGTGCGCTCGAGAAGAACGCCGAAGGAAAGCTCGCCATCACGCGCGTGACGCTGCGGCCGGCGGTCACCTTCGGCGGCACGCAGCCGGGCCTCGGACGAGGTCCGCGCGCTGCACGAGAAGGCGCACGAGAAGTGCTTCATCGCCAACTCGGTCAAGACCGAGGTGCTCATCGAGCCGGAATTCGATTGACCATCTACGACCGTCCGGAGCACGCCGAGCTCCGCAACACCGTCGCGCGGTTCCTCGCCGCGGAGGTGGAGCCGCACGGCGAAGCGTGGGAAGAGCAGGGCTTCGTCCCGCGGGAAGTGATCCGGAAGCTGGGCAGCCTGGGCCTGCTCGGCATCACCTATCCGCCCGAGTATGGCGGCAGCGGCGCCGACGTCGTCACCTCCGTCGTGTTCCAGGAGGCGCTGTCACGCTCGACCTTCGGCGGCTTCGTCGTCACCGTGCTGGTGCACACCGACATGGCTTCGCCGCATCTCGTGCGCGCCGGCTCGAAAGCGCAGCTCGAGAAGTACCTGCGCAAAGTGATCACCGGCGAGCTGGTGACAGCGGTCGCGGTCACCGAGCCCGACGCCGGGCTCCGACGTCGCCGCGCTCCGGACGCGTGCACGACGCGCTGGCGGCGACTGGGTGCTGAACGGAACCAAGATGTTCATCACCAACGGCGTGCACGGCGATCTCTTCTTCGTCGCGGCACGCACCGATTCGGAAGCGAAGGGTTCGCGCGGGCATCTCGATGTTCATCGTCGAGAAGGGCACGCCGGGTTTCCGCGTCGGCCGCGCGCTCAAGAAGCAGGGCTGGCTCTCCTCCGACACCGCCGAGCTCGTCTTCGAGGACTGCCGCGTCCCCGCCGACAACCTTCTCGGCGAGGAGAACCAGGCGGCTTCTACGCGATCATGCAGAACTTCCAGACCGAGCGGATCGCCATCGGCGCGATGGCGGTCGGGCACTGCCAGACGGCGCTCAAGCTCACGCTCGACTGGGTCATGAACCGCAAGGCGTTCGGCGCCACGCTCTTCGACAAGCAGGTGATCCGTCAGCGGCTCGCGATGCTCGACGCGAAGGTCGAGGCGGCGCGGCAGCTGCTCTACCACTGCGCCTGGCTCGCCGACCAGGGCGGCGACGCGGTGCGCGAGGTGTCCGGCCTGAAAGCGCTCACCGGCGAGCTCGCGAACGAGGTCATGTACGCCTGCCAGCAATTCCATGGCGGCATGGGCTACATGCGCGAGAGCCCGATCGAGCGGCTGGTGCGCGACGCCCGCGTGCTCGCGATCGGCGGCGGCGCGACCGAGGTGATGCTGGAGGAGGTGGCGAAGCGGTTCCAGAGCTAGCGCGGTGCCGAGCCGCTGCGCGTGCTACAGGCGCGCCTTCTTCGCGGCACGGGCGTGCGCCGCACGCCGGCGGGGCGACGGCCTTTCGGCAGGCAGCGCGCGGACCGTCGCAGGTCTCGACTGCTCGACGGGCTCCCACGGCTTGTCCAGGAACAGCTCTGCCACCACGCCGCGGAGCCATCGATTGACGCGGTCGTGGTGGAACCGCGCGTGCCAGTGCTGCTTCACCTCGGCCGGAGCCACTTCGATCGGCGGTCGAAGGGTTCTGAGGCCCGCCATTTGCGCGAAGCTCATCCCGATCGCGTACGGGACGGTGACGATCAGATCCGACTCGGCGATGACCAGCGGGATGGCGAGGAAATGCGGGATGCTCAGCACGACCCGGCGCGCGAGACCTTGCGCGGCGAGCGCCTCCTCGAAAACCTCGTGACTCTTTCCCTCCTGGTGCACGACGGCGTGCTGCGCCGCGAGGAACTCTGCTTTCGTGAGCCGCACACCGGAGAGGGGATGACCCTCGCGCACGATGCACACGAACGAGTGCGTGAACAGGCGCTGCTGGTACATCGCCGCCCCTTGCAGACCCGGAAAGTATCCGACCGCAAGGTCCACTTCGCCGGACTGCAGGGCCTCGACCAGCTGCCCGGGCGGGGTCGAGACCGTCCTGACGTTCGCGCCGGGCGCAGCGGTTCGAAAATGCGCGAGCAGCCGCGGCAGGAAGACCATCTCGCCGACATCGGCCATGTTGAACGTGAACGTGCGCCGGGTCGTGGCCGCGTCGAAGCTCGGCTGTCGCAGCACGTCGTTCTTGATCTGATCGAGCACGTGTTGCAGCGGTACCGCCAGCTGCTCGGCGCGCGGCGTCGGCCAGATACCGCGCGACGCGCGAACGAACAGCGGGTCGTCGAAGGTGCTCCGCAGCTTGTTCAGGGCGAGGCTCATGGCCGGCTGGCTCATGCCGAGCGCCTCGGCGGCCCGAGTGACGCTCCGCAGTCGCAGCAGCGCGTCGAAGACCACCAGCAGATTGAGGTCGACCTTTCTGATATCCATCCGCCTGATATCAACCATAAGCGATGCCGCGTCGACAGATCATAGCAACGCGCCCAGAATGCCGGCGCGACCGACCACGGCTCGTCGAGCGCGCGCGCATCTTTCGGATGCGACGCGGTCGTGCAGACATGGAGGGGGACTCTCGATGAAGCGACAGGTGCGTTGCGCGGGCCTGCTGGCACTCGCCTTCATGGTCCAGGGCTACGGCGGCCCCGTGCAGGCCGATAATCGAACCGACTCGGCGGACGATCATCGTGGCCGGGTCAGCGGCGGACCGCTGCGCGGTCCCTGCGGGGACCTCGCCGCCTCGCTCTCGGCGCCGAACACCGCGTTCACCTCGTCGACCAGCGTCGCGGCCGGCACGCTCAAGCTGGCAGGCCAGGACATCGGCGCCCACTGCCTCCTCATCGGCAAGATGTTCGAGCGCGTCAGCCCGGTGGACGGTAAGACTTACGCGATCGGCTTCGAGATGCGCCTGCCCCTCGACTGGAACGGCCGGTTCTTCTATCAGGCGAACGGGGGCATCGACGGCAGCGTAGTCACCGCCACCGGCAACACCAGCGGCGGAGGGCCATTGACCAGCGCGCTCCTGCAGGGCTTCGCGGTCATCAGTTCGGACGCCGGCCACAACGCCGCGCAGAACCCCACGTTCGGCGTCGATCCGCAGGCGCGGCTCGACTACGGTTACCAGGCGGTCGGCAAGCTCACGCCGATGGCGAAGCGCGTGATCCGTGCCGCCTACGGCAAGCGACCGGAGCGGTCGTACATCGGCGGCTGCTCGAACGGCGGGCGCCATACCATGGTGGCCGCGGCCCGCTATACCGACGAGTACGACGGTTATCTCGTCGGTGCACCCGGCTTCAACCTGCCCAAGGCGGCGGTCGCCAATATCTACGGCGGCCAGCAGTACGCGCCGTTCGCGGTCCCGGGGGCCATCATTCCGGCCGGTCCGTTCGCCGGCTTGCCCGACCTCTCGGGCGCTTTCACGCCCGCCGAGCGGCAGCTCGTCGCGAACAAAGTGCTGGAGCGCTGCGACGCGCTCGACGGTCTGGCTGACGGGCTGGTCCAGAACGTCAGAGCGTGCCAGCGCACGTTCGACCTGGCGACCGACGTTCCCACCTGCGGCGGGCCGCGCGACGGGACCTGCCTCAGCGCGGGGCAGAAGACCGCGATCGGCAACATCTTCGCCGGCCCGAAAGACAGCGACGGGCGGCCGATCTATGCCACCTTCCCGTACGACGCGGGCCTCGGCAGCGGCGGCATCCCATTCTGGGAATTCATCGCGCCGGTCGCGCTCGATTCCGGCGCGGTCGGGTTCGTCTTCAAGACGCCTCCGGAGAATCCCGTCGGATTCAATCGGCCGGACATTCTCGCTCAACGCCAACATCGACCTGCTCGCGGACCAGATCTTCGCGACCAATGCGACCTACACCGAGTCGGGCATGTCGTTCATGACCCCGCCGCACCCCGACCGGATCGACGACAGATTGCGCCGTCACCGCGGCCGCATGATCGTGTACCACGGCGTCAGCGACCCGATCTTCTCGGTCGACGACACCACCGCCTGGTATCGAACGCTGAAGCGATCAGGCGAGGGTCACGGCGGACGTCATGGCCGAGACGATGACGACGACCGTTTCAGCGATGTGGTGCGCCTGTTCCACGTGCCAAGCATGGGACACTGCAGCGGCGGCCCGGCAACCGACCAATTCGACATGCTCTCCGCGCTCGTGGACTGGGTCGAGAACGGGGATGCGCCCGCGCGGGTGATCGCGAGCGCTCGCGGGGCCGGCAACGTCGGCGGCGTCAACGCCGAGGTTCCCGCCAGCTGGGCGGCCGACCGCACCCGGCCGCTGTGCGCGTATCCGCGGATTGCGAGGTACCGCGGCGGCGATCCCGAACGCGCGGAGAGCTTCGTGCTGCAGGTGAGCCGGCCGGGGCTCGAATCGCGCCGCGTGAGTTGTAGCGTGGACGCGCGTCCCGCCGCGTCCCGCTTCGGCCCCGCCGCAGTCGGCAACCTCGAGTAACCTTCCTCCCTCTCGCTTCGCGGGAGAGGGAAAGGGAGCCGTGACGGGGCCGCTCGCAGGCGTCAGAATCGTCGATCTCACAACGGTCCTGATGGGGCCGTTCGCGACGCAGATCCTCGCCGGCCTCGGCGCGGAGGTGATCAAGGTCGAGCCGCCCGAGGGCGACGGCATCCGCCACATCGGGCCGATGCGCAATCCCGGCATGGGCCACATCTTCCTGCACGTGAACCGCGGCAAGCGGAGCGTCGCGCTCGATCTCAAGCAGCCGGCGGCGCGCGACGCCCTGCTCCGGCTCGCGCAGCGCGCCGACGCGATGATCTCGAACGTGCGCCCGGCGGCGATGAAGCGGCTCGGCCTCGACTACGACGCCGTCGCCGCGCGCAATCCGCGCATCGTGTACGTCACCTGCTGCGGCTTCGGCCAGCGCGGACCCTCGGCGGCGAAGCCCGCGTACGACGACCTCATCCAGGGGGCGGCCGGCATCCCGTGGCTCATGCAGCAGGCCGGTGCGCCGGCCCCCGCGTACGCGCCAGTCACGCTCGCCGACCGGCTCACCGCGTTGCACGCGGCCTATGCGGTGTCGGCCGCGCTGTACGCGCGCGAGCGGACGGGCAAGGGCCAGGCGGTCGAGGTGCCGATGTTCGAAGCCGCCGCGCAGTTCGTGCTCGGCGATCACCTCGGCGGCCTCACCTTCGAGCCGCCGATCGGCGAACCGGGCTACGCGCGGCTGCTCACGCCGCACCGGCGGCCGTACGAAACCCGCGACGGCTACCTCTGCCTGCTGATCTACAACGACAAGCAGTGGCGGAGCTTCTTCGCCGCGATCGGCGAGCCGGAGCGCTTCGAGCGCGACCCGCGCTTCGCGTCGCAGACCGCGCGCGGCGAGCACATCGACGCGGTGTACGCCTACGTCGCGGAGGTGATGCGCACGCGCACGACCGCCGAGTGGGAGCGGCTCCTCGACGATGCCGACATCCCGCACCAGCCGATGAACTCGCCGGCGGACCTCCTCGCCGATCCGCATCTGCGCGCGACCGGATTCGTGGCCGAGGAGCATCATCCGACCGAGGGCACCCTGCACGCGCTCGCCGCGCCGACGTCCTGGTCGGGAACGCCGCTCGGCGTGCCCGTGCCGGCGCCGCGGCTCGGCGAGCACACGGTGGAGGTGCTGCGCGAGGCGGGCTGCTCGGAGCGCGAGATCGGCGAGCTCCTCGCGAGCGGCGCGGCGCGCGCCGGCTGACATCCCGGGAGACAGACGATGGCCCACCGTTACTTCGTGCGCGGCGCCGAGGTGCCGCACTACCACCCCGCGAACCACACCGGCACCAGGAATCACCGCCTGATCGGTCCGGAAACCGTCGGCGCGCAGGGCGTCGAGGTCGTGCTCGGCGTCATCGAGCGCGGCAAGGGCGCGCTGCCCCACGCCCACCCGGGGATCGAGCAGGTCTGCTACATGCTCGAGGGCACGGCGCTCGCCGAGGTCGGCGGCGAACGGTGCGAGCTCGGTCCCGGCGACGCGTGCTACTTCCCGCCCGACGTGATGCACGTCTTCACGGTCACGAGCGAGACGCCGGTGAAGGTGCTCGTGATCTACACCCCGCCCTACGGCGAGTCGCCGCACAAGGTTGTCCGGCCGAAGGTCTGAGATGGATTTCTCCTTCACGCCCGAGCAGGAAAGCATCCGCGAGGCGATCGAGCGGCTCTGCGCGCCGTTCGACGCCGACTACTGGCTGCGCAAGGACCGCGAGGGCGGGTTTCCCGACGACTTCCACCGCGCGCTCGCCGACGCCGGCTGGCTCGGCATCGCCATGCCGGAAGCGCACGGCGGCGCGGGCCTCGGCATCACCGAGGCGGCGCTGATGATGCAGACGATCGCCGCCACCGGCGCGGGGCTCTCCGGCGCCTCGGCGATCCACATGAACATCTTCGGGCTGCATCCCGCGGTCGTCTTCGGCACCGAGGAGCAGAAGCGGCGGTGGCTGCCCCCGCTGATCGCCGGGCGGGACAAGGCCTGCTTCGCGGTCACCGAGCCGAACGTCGGACTGAACACGCTGAAGCTCAGGACACGTGCGGTGCGCGAGGGCGACCACTACGTCGTCAGCGGACAGAAGGTCTGGATCTCGACTGCCCAGGTGGCGACCAAGGTGCTGCTGCTCGCGCGCACGACGCCGATCGAGGAGGCGCGCGGGACGCAGGGGCTTTCGCTCTTCTACACCGACCTCGACCGGCGCTCGGTCGAGGTGCGCGAGATCGAGAAGATGGGCCGCAAGCCGGTCGACTCGAACCAGGTGTTCTTCGACGGCCTGCGCGTTCCGGCGGCCGACCGGATCGGCGAGGAGGGCAAGGGGTTCGAGTACATCCTCCACGGCATGAACCCCGAGCGCATCCTGATCGCCGCCGAGGCGGTGGGGCTCGGACGGGCGGCGCTGAAGCGCGCCGCGGCGTACGCAAACGAGCGCATCGTGTTCGATCGCCCGATCGGGCAGAACCAGGCGATCCAGCATCCGCTCGCGAAATGCTGGGTGGAGCTCGAGGCGGCCGACCTGATGGTGTTCAAGGCGGCGTCGCTGTACGACGCCGGCAAGCCGTGCGGCGCGGAGGCGAACGCCGCGAAGTACTTCGCCGCGGAGGTCGGCTTCCGCGCCTGCGAGACCGCGATCCTCACCCACGGCGGCATGGGCTACGCGAAGGAGTACCACGTCGAGCGGTATCTCCGCGAGGCGTGGATCCCGCGGCTCGCGCCGGTGAGCCCGCAGCTCATCCTGTGCTTCATCGCCGAGAAGGTGCTCGGGCTGCCGAAATCCTATTGAGGGCGGGGTATCATCGCGCCGCCATGAGCTACGACACCCTCAAGGTAGACAAGACCCCGGCCGGCATCGCGCTCGTCTGGCTGAACCGGCCCGACGTCCGCAACGCCTTCAACGAGACCATGATCGCCGAGATCACGGCGGCGTTCCGCGCGCTCGACGCGGACAACACGGTTCGCGCGATCATCCTCGCCGGACAGGGCAAGGCGTTCTGCGCCGGCGCGGATCTCAACTGGATGAAGAAGATGTCCGGCTACTCGTTCGAGCAGAACTACGACGACGCGCTCGGACTCGCCAACATGCTGCACACGGTTCACACCGTGAAGAAGCCGACGCTCGCGCGCGTGCACGGCGCGGCGTTCGCGGGCGGCATGGGGCTCGTCGCCGCGTGCGACATCGCGGTCGCCGGCTCGAGTGCCGAGTTCTGCCTCTCGGAAGCGAAGCTCGGCCTCGTCCCCGCCACGATAAGCCCGTACGTGATCGCGGCGATGGGCGAGCGCGCGGCGTACCGATACATGCTCACCGCCGAGCCGTTCGCGGCGGCGGAGGCCTACCGCATCGGCTTCGTGCAGGAGATCGCGCCGGACGAAGAGCTCGACGGCGTCATCAACCAGATCCTCGGACACCTCGTCGGCGGCGGCCCCGCGGCACACGCGGCGACCAAGGATCTGCTTCGCGCCGTCGCCGGGCAGCGGCTCGGGCCGGATCTCATCAAGGACACCGCGACGCGCATCGCCGCCGCGCGCGCGTCGGACGAGGGCAAGGAGGGGATCCGCTCGTTCCTGGAGAAGCGGAAGCCGGCTTGGGTGGTCGAGCCACAGCGGGCCCCCAAGAGCGGCAAGCGGAAGAAGTGAACGCGGTGGTGATTCTGCCGGCTGACCCCGCCTGATGTTCGCGAAGATCCTGATCGCCAACCGCGGCGAGATCGCCTGCCGGGTCATCCGCACGGCGCGCCGGCTCGCGATCAAGACCGTCGCGGTCTACTCGGAAGCCGACGCACGCGCGCAGCACGTGCTCGCCGCCGACGAGGCCCATCTCATCGGCCCGGCGGCGGCGAAGGAGAGCTACCTGCGCGGCGACCGCATCCTCGAGGTCGCGCGCGCCTCCGGCGCGCAGGCGATCCATCCCGGCTACGGTTTTCTCTCGGAGAACGAGGACTTCGCCGAGGCCTGCGAGCGCGCCGGTGTCGTGTTCATCGGCCCGCCCGCAGCCGCGATCCGCGCGATGGGCTCGAAGAGCGCCGCGAAGCGCATCATGGAGCAGGCCGGCGTGCCGCTCGTCCCTGGCTATCACGGCGACGGCCAGGATCCGGCGCTGCTGCAGCGAGAAAGCGACCGCATCGGCTACCCGGTCCTGATCAAGGCCTCCGCCGGCGGCGGCGGCAAGGGCATGCGCATCGTCGAGTCGGCGGCGGACTTCGCTGCCGCCCTCGCCTCCTGCAAGCGCGAAGCGGCGTCGGCCTTCGGTGACGACCGCGTCCTCGTCGAGAAGTACCTCCGCCGGCCGCGTCACATCGAAATCCAGGTCTTCGGCGATCGCCACGGCAACTGCGTGCATCTATTCGAGCGCGACTGCTCGGTCCAGCGCCGCCACCAGAAGGTGCTGGAGGAGGCGCCGGCACCCGGCATGACGCCGGAACGCCGCGCCGCGATGGGCGGCGCCGCGGTGGCGGCGGCAAAGGCGATCGGCTACGTCGGCGCGGGCACCGTCGAGTTCATCGCTGACCAGGGCGGCACGTTCCACTTCATGGAGATGAACACGCGGCTCCAGGTCGAGCACCCGGTGACCGAGATGATCACCGGCGAGGATCTCGTCGAGTGGCAGCTGCGCGTCGCCTGGGGCGAGCCGCTGCCGAAGCGGCAGGACGAGCTCGCGATCGGCGGCCACGCGCTCGAGGCGCGGATCTACGCCGAGGACCCGGCGAAGGGTTTCCTGCCGGCGACCGGCCGCATCGTCCACCTCGGGACCCCGCCTGCCTCGCGCCACGTCCGGATCGACACCGGCGTCGCCGCCGGCGACGAGATCTCCCCGCACTACGACCCGATGATCGCGAAGCTCGTCGTGTGGGACCACGATCGCGCGGCGGCGCTCGCCCGCATGCGCGCCGCGCTCGAGGCGTTCCAGGTCGTCGGCGTCACGACCAACGTCGCGTTTCTCGGACGCCTGGTGGCGAGCAAGGCGTTCGCCGCCGCCGACCTCGACACCGGCCTCATCGAGCGTTCGCGCGACGAGCTGTTCCCGCCGCGCGCGGCCGGCCTCCGACGAGGTGCTTGCGCTGGCGACGCTGTCGGAGCTCGCCCACCACGACCGCGCGGCGCGCGAGCACGCCGCGGCCTCCGGCGATCCGTGGTCGCCCTGGGGCGCGTGCGACGGCTGGCGGCTCAACCAGGACAACCACCACATCCTCGTGTTCCGCGAGGGCGAGCAGCAGGTCGCGGTGACGGCGCACTACCGGCCGGGTCGCGTACGAGGTCGAGCTGCCCGGCGGACGGCGGATGCTCTCGGGCGAGGAGACCGGCGCGCACGGCGTCCGCGCGTGGCTCGACGGCGAGGCGCTCGCGGCGACGGTGGTGCGTTCGGGCGCGACGATCGACGTCTTCCGCGGCACCGAGCGCCACTCGCTCGAGCTGCACGACCCGTGGCTCGCCGAGGTCGAGGGCGAGGCGCACGGCGGCGGGCTCGTCGCGCCGATGCCCGGCAAGGTGATCGCGGTGCTGGTCGCCGCCGGCGCGAGCGTCGAGCGCGGCGCGCCGCTCGTGATCATGGAAGCGATGAAGATGGAGCACACGATCACCGCGCCGGGCGCCGGCACGGTGAAGGAGATCCTCTACGCGGTCGGCGAGCAGGTCGCCGAGGGCGCCGAGCTGATCCGGTTCGACCCCGCCTAGCGGCCGCGGGCTAGAATCGGCCCGCCATGCTGTCCGCCGCCGACAACGAGCTGCTGACTCGCACCGGGCCGGGCACCGCGATGGGCGAGTACTTCCGGCGCTTCTGGCAGCCGGTCGCGCTCTCGCGCGAGCTGCCCGAGCCGGACGGCCCGCCGATCCGCCTGCGGGTGATGGGTGAGGACCTCGTCGCCTTCCGCGACACCGGCGGCAGGGTCGGCCTGATCGAGCCGCACTGCGCCCATCGCGGTGCGAACCTCTTCTTCGGCCGGAACGAGGAATCCGGGATCCGCTGCATCTATCACGGCTGGAAGTACGACGTCGACGGCAGGTGCGTCGAGATGCCGAACGTGCCGGCCGGCTCGGGCTACCACGGCAAGATCGCGATCAAGGCCTACCCGACGCGGGAGTTCGGCGACATGGTGTGGGCGTACCTCGGGCCGCGCGACCGGCTGCCCGAGGACGTCCCGCAGCTCGAGTGCGGCGTGGTCCCGGCCTCGCACCGCTACGTGACCAAGCGGGTGATGGAATGCAACTGGGCGCACGCGATGGAGGGCGCGCTCGACACGGCGCATTTCTCCTTCCTTCACATGCCGGCGCCCAAGGTGGTCTCGAACGCGAATCCGACCGTGCACGCCGACGAGGACCGCCTGCGCTGGCTGCGCAACGACCCGCATGCCGCAGTTCACGATCGCCGAGCACGACGTCGGCTTCGTCGTCGGCGGCTCGCGCAAGGCGGACGGCGACGCGCTCTACTGGCGGATCACCCAGTTCATGCTGCCCGCGCACTCGGTGACGCCGTCGGCGATGCCGGACGAGATCTACTTCGGCTACACCTGGGTGCCGATCACCGACGAATCCTGCTGGGTCTACGTCTACGGCTGGCGTCCCGACCGCCCGCTCCCGGCCGAGGAACGCACGCGTCTCGAGAAGGGCGGCTGGGGCCAGATGGCCGTCCTCGGGCCGGGGTTCGTGCCGCTCGCCAACCGCGCGAACGACTACCTCATCGATCGCGAGGAGCAGAAGCATCGTTCGTTCACCGGGGTGCGCGGCATCGCGGAGCAGGACCAGATGGCGCAGGAGAGCCAGGGCTTCATCGTCGACCGCACGCGCGAGCACCTGACGCCCACCGACATCGCGGTCGTCCGGTTCCGGCGCCTGATGCTCGAGGGGGCGAAGGCGTTGAAGGACGGCAGGGAGCCCGCGGCCGCTCGAGCGTCCGCGGCCTATCGCCTGCGCTCGGGCGGCGCCATCGCGCCGTCGAGCCTCCCGTTCGAGGAAGTGATGCGAGAGCGTTTCGGCAGTGCAACCGGGAGAGTTTCGTCTTGAGACACGTGTCCTGAGGCGCGTCGCGTCACGCGCTCCTCTTCGCCGCCGTCGGCGCCGTCGCGCAGGACTACCCGTCGCGCCCGGTCACGGTGATCGTGCCGTTCTCCGCCGGCAGCGCGAGCGACGTGATGGCGCGCATCGTGCTGGACCGCGCATGAGCGCGTCGGTCGGCCAGCGCTTCGTGGTGGAGAACCGCCCCGCGGCCGGCGGCAACGTCGGCACCGCCGCGGTGGCCAAGGCCGCGCCGGACGGCTACACCATCGTGATGACCGCGTCCGGCCCGCTCGCCGCCAACAAGACGCTGTCCCCGAACCTCGGCTACGACCCGGAGAAGGACTTCGAGCCGATCTCGCTCTACGCGAGCCTGCCCAACATCGTCGTCGTCAACACGAAGCTGCCGATCACGCACGCTCGCCGAGTTCGTCGACTACGTGCGGAAGAACCCCAGGGACGCCGTACGGCTCGGTCGGCAACGGCAGCTCGCAGCACCTCGCCGGCGCCTACTTCGAGCAGCTCGTCGGCGCGCGGATGACGCACGTGCCGTACCGCGTGACCGCGCAGCTCCAGGCCGACCTCGCCTCGGGCCAGGTGCCGGTGAGCTTCCAGCTGCTGCCGAACGTCGTCGGACCGATCAAGAGCGGTCAGGTCCGCCCGCTCGCGGTGGCGGCGGACAGGCGTCTCGGTGCGCTTCCCGACGTCCCGACCGCCGCCGAGGCCGGCGTGAAGGGCTTCGAGTCGGCCGCCTGGTTCGCCTTCCTCGCCCCGCGCGGCACGCCGCGCCCGATCGTCGACAAGCTGAACCGGGAGATCGCGGTCGCCATGGCGGAGCCGGCGGTTCGCAGCCGCTTCGCCGAGCTCGGCGCCGAGCCGCTCGCGACGACGCCCGAAGAACTCGCGCGCCACATCTCAGCCGAGATCGCGAAGTGGCGCGCGATCATCACCAAGGGCGGGATCACCGCCGATCCCTGAGTTCCCTTGAGACTCCTGCTCTACATCCCGTCGAAAACCGCGGACGAGTGGCACGCGGCGTTCGCGCGCGCACTGCCGCAGGCCGAGCTGCGCGCGTGGACGCCGGGGCTCGACTGGCAGGCGGACTACGCGGCGTTCTGGTACCCGCCGCGCGAGCTGCTCGACGGGCAGACGCGTCTCAAGGCCGCGTTCAACCTCGGCGCCGGCGTCGACGGCACGCTGAAGGCGCTCACGGTTCCGCCGGGCGTCCCGCTCGTCCGGCTCGAGGACGCCGGGATGGGCGTCCAGATGGACGAGTACGTCGCCTGGGCGGTGCTCCGCCACTTCCGTCGGTTCGATGAGTACGCCGCACAGCAGGCGCGGGCAGAGTGGAAAGTGCATCGGCCGCGCCGCCACGAAGACTTCACCGTCGGCGTGATGGGCCTGGGCGTGCTCGGCGCGCGCGTGGCACGCGCCCTCCTGCCGCTCGGCTTCCCGGTGCAGGGCTGGAGCGCGAGCGCCAAACAACTCGAGGGCATGCGGACGTTCGCCGGGCGCGGCGAGCTGGACGCCTTTCTCGCCGGCACCCACGCGCTCGTCTGCATGCTGCCGCTCACGCCGGACACGGCCGGCCTGCTGAACCGCGCGACGCTCGGGAAGCTGCCGCGCGGCGCGTATGTGATCAACGTCGCGCGCGGCGGGCTGGTGGTCGACGACGACCTCCTCGCGGCTGCTCGACGACGGGCACCTCGCAGGCGCGACGCTCGACGTGTTCCACACGGAGCCGCTGCCTGCGTCGCACCGCTTCTGGTCGCATCCGCGCGTCTTCCTGACGCCGCACTGCTCGGCGGTGACGCTGATCGAGGATTCGGTGGCGCAGGTCGCGGGCAAGATCCGCGCAGCTCGAGCTCGGGCGAGCCGGTGACCGGCGTGGTCGATCCCGGACGCGGGTACTAGAATCGGCTCATGCCGCTGCCCGCCAAAGTCCGCATCGTCGAAATGGGTCCGCGCGACGGCCTGCAGAACGAGCCGAAGAGCGTCCCCACCGCGGTCAAGGTCGAGTTGATCGAGCGGCTCGCCGACGCCGGGCTGCCGGCGGTCGAGGCGACGGCGTTCGTTTCGCCGAAGTGGGTGCCGCAGATGGCCGACCACGCCGAGGTCCTGCGGGCGATCAGGCGGAAGCCGCGGCGTGTCCTACCCGGTGCTCGTGCCGAACATGAAGGGCTTCGAGGCGGCGGTAGCGGCCGGTGCCGAAGAGATCGCGGTGTTCGGCGCGGCGTCCGAGACCTTCAGCCGCAAGAACATCAACGCGTCGATCGCCGAGAGCCTCGAGCGCTTCGCGCGAGGTCGCCGCGGCGGCGCGGGCGAAGGGCATCAAGGTCCGCGGCTACGTCTCCTGCGTCGCGGGCTGCCCCTACGAGGGCGAAGTTGCGCCGGTGGCGGTCGCCGCCGTCGCCAAGGCGCTGCACGCGATGGGCTGCTACGAGATCTCGCTCGGCGACACGATCGGCGTTGGCACGCCGGGCAAGGTGAAGCGGATGATCGAGGCGGTCGCGCGCGAAGTGCCGGTGCCGGCCCTCGCGGTGCACCTGCACGACACCTGGGGCCAGGCGCTCGCGAACCTCTACGCCGCGCTGGAGATGGGCGTCGCCACGGCCGACAGCTCGGTGGCCGGGCTCGGCGGCTGCCCGTACGCGAAGGGCGCATCCGGCAACGTCGCGACCGAGGACGTGATCTACATGCTCGACGGCCTCGGCATCGAGACCGGCGTCGACCTCGGGAAGGTGTTCGACGCGGGGCGCTTCATCTGCGACGCGCTCGGGCGGGAGCCGACGTCGAAGGTCGCGAAGGCGCTCGCGGCGAAGCGCGCCGCATGAGCCCGCCGGGCCGTCCCAAGGGCGAATCCCGAGCGCGTGGCGCGAGGGTGATCCAATGAGCACGAAGCCGAAGCTCGAGCTGATCCCCGGCGGACGGGTCGACGACGTTCCGTCGCCCTGCGTCAACGTGTGCAAGATGAACGCGCAGACCGGCTGGTGCGAGGGCTGCTTCCGCACCATCGACGAGATCGCCTGCTGGTCGGGCGCGACGCGCGAGGAGAAGCTCGCGGTGCTCGCCAAGCTCGCCGCGCGGAAAAGCAGCGTTGCTCCCTGAACCAGATCCAGGTCTTCGAGCGCGGCTGGCTGTCGTCGAACAACGTGCTGCTGCGCGGGGCGGACGGCGCGGCGCTGATCGACTCGGGCTATCTCGCGCACGCGCCCCAGACGGTGGCGCTCGTCGGCCACGCGCTCGGTGGCGAGCGGCTTGCGCGGCTCGTCAACACCCACTGCCACTCCGATCACATGGGCGGCAACCGCGCGCTCCAGGACGCGCACCGTTGCCGCATCACGATCCCGGCGGGCGAAGCGCCGCTCATCGATCGCTGGGACGACACCGAGCTCGTGCTCGGGTTCGCCGATCAGCGCGCCGAGCGCTTCCGCTACGACGACACGCTCGCGGCGGGCGACACGCTCCGGCTCGGCGACCTCGACTGGCAGGCGATCGCGGCGCCGGGCCACGACCCGCACGCGGTGATGTTCTTCGCGCCCGATGAGGGGATCCTGATCTCCGGCGACGCGCTGTGGGAGGACGGTTTCGGCATCGTGTTTCCCGCGCTGTTCGGCGACCTGTCCGCGTTCGGGGAAGCACGCGCGACGCTCGAATCGATCGCGAAGCTCGGTGTGCGCACCGTGGTTCCCGGTCACGGCCGCGTGTTCACCGATGTCGCGCGCGCCCTCGAGCGCTCCTTTTACCGCCTCGACGGCTACGAGGAGGACGTGACTCGCCACGCGCGGCATTGCGCGAAGGTGATGATCGTCTTCGCGCTGCTCGAGAAACGGCGCCTGCCGGTCGCGGAGCTGCCGCGCTACTGCGCGGAGGTCGGCATCCTGCGCGAGCTGAACGCCCGCCATCTGCGGATGAGCCCGCAGGCGCTCGCCGAGTGGCTCGTCGCCGATCTCGAGCGTGCGCGAGCGATCGCGCGCGAAGGCGGCGACATCGTGCCACTGGTGCGGGCCTAGAACGTGAGCGACTCGACCTCGGCTGCGCCGAAGAACTCGCGGGTGTAGGCGGCCGCCGCCTGCGGGTCGAACCCCTTGCAGGTGTAGAGGACGATCGAGAAGAACCGCGCGCTCGACCAGACGTAGGCCGAGATGCCGGAGTCGACGAGCGGCAGGAACGCGTCGAAGCCCTGGTTTTCCGCCTTGCCGAGGCCCGCCGGCGAGTAGATCGTCGGTTCGCCGTACGCCTTCAGCTCGAGATGCGCGGCGACGCCCAGCAGGTACGCGGTGAGCCGTTCGCGGGTCACGTCGCCCGTGTAGTAGCCCTCGACCAGCAGCCGCTGGCGGAAGACGTGCGGCGCGAGGTTCCTCATGCCGCCGCCTGCACCCGCGCCGGCTCGAGCACGCTCCAGTCGCCCACGCGCAGCGCGCCCAGGTCCCGGCTCACGTCGCGGCCGCTCTTCAGCGCCTCGGCGACGAGCGCGGCCCCCTTCGGGAAGCCGAGGAGGATCGCGCCGGCGATCCGGCCGTCCGCGACCACGAGCTTCGCGTAGCGGTGCGCCTCGGGATCCTCGAACACGACGACCTGGTCGTCCGGCGCCGCGGCAATGCGGCCCATCGAGGCGAAGTCGGCGCCGACGATCTTGAGGATCGTCGACGGCACGGTGCCGGCGTACTCGCGTTCGTCGCCCACCGCGTTCGCCGCCGCGATCGCGCCCTGCTCGACGCACGCCGGCCACAGGCCGTACACCTCGCCGCGGAACTCCGCCGCGTCGCCCGCCGCGTAGACGTACGGGGCGCTGGTCCGCAGGTGGTTGTCGACGATCACCCCCTGATTCACCTTCAGCCCGGCGTCCTTCGCCAGCGCGACGTTGGGCCGGATCCCGGTGCAGACGAGGAAGACGTCGCACGGCAGCGCGCGCGCGTCCCGCAGCACCGCCTCCTTCACCAGCCCGTCCTCGACGCCGAGCCGGGCGACCTCCGACTCGACGAAGATGTGGACGCCGAGCCCGGCGAGATAGTCGCGGAGGAGCGTCCCGCCGCGCTCGTCGACCTGCCGCCGCAGCGGCCACCGGCCGCGCTCGAGCACCGTCACCCGCAACCCCAGCTTCAGCAGCGCGTACGCGGCCTCGAGCCCGAGTAGCCCGCCGCCGGCGACGACCGCGGTCCGCGCGTTGGTGTCCTGCGCGTAGGACCGGATGTACATCGCGTCTTCCGCCTCGCGGAGGACGAACGTCCCCGCGGCGCCGAACCCGGGGATGGACGGCACGTGGCTCGCGCTGCCGGTGGCGAGGATCAGCCGGTCGTACGGCAGCGCCTCGCCGGTGGCGAGCGTCACGACTTGCGCGCCGACGTCGATCCGCGCGGCGCGCGTGTTCAGCCAGCAGGAAACCGCGTTCTCGGCGTACCACGCGTCGGGCAGGAGGTAGAGGCCCTGCATCGCCGAGCGGCCGTAGATGAGCCGCGTGATGCCCATGCGGTTGTAGAGCGGGAACTTCTCCTTGCCGACGACGGTGAGCTCGCAGTCGGGATGGAGCCTGCGGACGTGGTCGGCCGCGGTCACGCCGGCAATACCGTGACCGATGACGATCACCCGCCGGACGGCCGGGTCGCCCCGCGCGGGCTGCGCGGCTCCGGCGTGCGCGGACGGCGCGCCCGCCGGTGCGCGCGCGACGGCGCGGCGCTGCGGGCTGAGCGACACGCTCACCGGGCCGCTGACGCGCGCGGAGCAGGCGAGCCGCGTGTTGTCGGCGAGGCCGAGGCGCGCGAGCGTCGCGCGCTCGTCGTCGCCGAGCGCCGACAGGTGCTCCATGCCGTCGAGCACCGCCACCGGGTCGGCGCCGCAGATGCCCATGCGGCACCCCGATTCGAGCGCGAGCCCGCACTGCTCGGCGATCGCGAGCAGCGTCTGGCCCGGCTCGATGGCGACCCGTTTGTTCTCGGGCTTGAACGTCACCTGCGCGCTCTCGCGCGTGGCCGCCTTCTCGAGCGCGACCGCGGCGCCTTCGCCGAGCCGCGCGGCGGGCGCGCTTGCCGTCGCGACCGAATGGGCGACGAAACGCCGCTCGACGAGGAGCGTGCGTGCGAACCAGACGACCGTGACCGCGAGGACGGCGCCCCGGATGACCCACGCCCATACCGGCGCGGGGTTCGTCTGCGCGAGCTGGCCCACCGCGCCGACGATCGTCTCGGCGCTGAACCAGTAGTAGACGTTGAACGCCACCGCCGCGAAGAGGGCCGTCAGCGTGTTGGCGCGGACCTTGGCGAAGGTCTCGAGGGTCGTGAACGCGGCCAGGCTCACCGCCATGTACGCGGCGAACTCGAAGTACATCCGCGGCACCGTCACCGCCGGCGGATCGGGCACGAGGTAGAACGCCGCCACGAACCCGGGGAAGACCGCGGCGAAGAAGCGGCGGTAGCCGACGTAGCGCCGGTCGTCGTCGTACTGGTCGGCGAGATAGGCGACCTTGGGGTTGAAGTCGTAGCAGTTCTTGGTGCAGCCGACGCACGGGCGGCAGTGCGAGTTGGGCACCGTGACGAACGGGGTCTGCCCGTAGAGCCGCTGCACCGGCAGCAGCGGGCACACGCTCGAGCACCAGCCGCTCTTGCCCCGGAAGACGACGCCGCCGAGGAACGCGAGGCCGAGCGCGCCGAAGATCAGGACCGCGGTCGCGAGGCCGTCGCCGTTGAACAGGAACTTGCGCGCCGAGACGAGCGCGAAGAACGCGGCGATGCCGACGACGAAGCTGTACTCGCGGATGGCGGGCGTGTGCGCGAGCCCCTTCGTGAAGCCGGCGAGGCGCGGCAGCTGGTTGAGCGCGGCGAGCGGGCAGACGTTGCGCCACAGGCCGGGCGCAACCAGGAAAACCGCCGGCACGATCGGGATGACGAGCTGCCAGAGCAGGAAGAGGCCCTGCTCGGGCCGGAGGACGAGCAGCACGGCGAGCCCGGCGGCCGCCGCGACGCTGAGCACGCGCAGCGCGTGCCAGGCCGCGATCGGGACACGGGACGGAAGCTGCGTGTAGTTCGGAAAGACCGGCAGCGCCGCGCCGTTCATGGACCCTATCCCAGAGCCCGGACGCGGCCGGTGGTCTGCCGCAGGCGGAGCGAGAGGATCCGCGCGAGGTCGAACAGCACCATGCGGGCGAGCGCCGGCTCCTTCGCCGCGAGCACCTCGAACGCGGCCACGGTCAGGCTGCGGATCTCGCCGTCGGAGCGCGCGCGCACGCTGGCCGAACGCGGCTTGCCGTCGAAGAACGACTGCTCGCCGAACACCGAGCCGGGCTCGATCGCGGCGATCTTGCGCAGCTCGCCCGCCTTGTCGCCCTCGACCAGCACCTCGAGGCTGCCGCGGGTCACGATGTAGAGCTCCTGCGCGGAGCTGCCTTCGCGGACCACGACGTCGCCGGCGGCGAAGCGCCGCGCCTCGGTGTGGTCGATGAGCTTGGCCCAGTCCTCGGGCGTGGCGTGCGCGAGGAACACCGGCTCCTCTCGACCTGCGGCGCGCGTGCCGCGCCGGCACCCGGGTAGTCGAACAGGGAAGTGAAGTCCATCGCCCGCCTCCTGCCCTCAAGGATAACGTGCCTCGGCCGGCGCGATCACCAGCTCCTCGATTGCCGCCCGGACATCCGTTCCGTCGATCTCCAGCCGCGCCACCGCGACCGGCAGCCTGAAACGTCGCGGCCCGGCGCTGCCGGGGTTCACGTACAGGACGCCGGCGCGTTCCTCGATCCGCGGGCGGTGCGAGTGGCCGGAGACGACTACCCGGATGCCGTGCGCGGCCGGCTCGATGTCGAGCTCGGCGAGATCGTGCAGGAGGTGGATGCGCACTGCGCCGACCCGGACGGTCTCGGTCACGCGCACTGCGCGCGCCCAGGGCTGCCGGTCGTTGTTGCCGCGCACGGCCGTCACCGGTGCAAGCTCGCGCAGGGCGGCGAGAACCTCCGGTGCGCCGATGTCGCCGGCGTGGAGGATGTGCGCCGCGCCGCGCAGCCGTTCGACCGCCTCGGGACGGAGCAGGCCGTGGGTGTCGGAAATGAGGCCGACGCGCATCGCCCTAGACGAGCGCGATGCGGAGCTCCGGGCCGCCGCGCAGCGTCTGGTAGACGACGCAATAGCGCTCGGTGAGCTCGAGCAGCTTCTGCTGCTCGGCCGCCGGCGCGTCGCAGTCGAGCTCGATCGCGAGGCGGATCGCGCGGAACCCGACCGGCGCGTCCTTCGCCACGCCCAGCGTGCCGCGGAAGTCGAGGTCCCCTTCGGCGCGGAGCTGCCCGCCGCGCAGCGCGATCCCCATCGAAGTCGCCACCGCCGAGAGCGTCACGCCGGCGCAGGCGACGAGGGCCTGCAGCAGCATGTCGCCCGAGCACGCCTGGAGGCCGCTGCCGCCCGTCGCCGGATGCAGCCCGGCCTCGACGAGCGCCCGGCCGGTCTCGACGCTGCACGAGACGTCTTCGCCAAGCCGGCCCTCGGCCTTGAGCGTGATGGTCCCGGCCTCGGGATCGTCGCGGTAGCGCTGCTTGAGCGGCGCCTGGAGCGACCGCAGCTCGTCACGGTTCATCCCGGTTTCCTCCGTCGGATCGGTCGCGGAAGTTTGCTCCGGGCGGCGGGAAATGGATAGCCGTTGATATCCCCCGCCGCGGGCCTCATGTACGCTCCGCCGTGATGCCCATCCCTCCCGCCACCTTCGCCCTGATCGTCGGGACGACGCTCGCGTACATCGTCCAGCTCGGCGCGGGGGTGCAGTTCGTCGTGAACTTCGCGCTCTGGCCGCTCGGGGCATCGCCGGACCTCGGACCGAACGCCGTGGTGGGGACTTTCCAGCCGTGGCAGCTCATCACCTACAGCTTCCTCCACGGCGGTTTCACGCATCTCTTCCTGAACATGTTCGCGCTGTACATGTTCGGGTCGGAGCTCGAGCGACTGTTCGGGCGGCGGCGCTACCTCACCTACTGGTTCGCCGCGGTGCTGGCGGCCGGAGTGACGCAGCTCTTGGTGTCGGCCTCGACCGGGTCGTACTACCCGACGGTCGGCGCGTCGGGCGGCGTGTTCGGCCTGCTCCTCGCCTACGGGATCCACTTCCCGCGGCGGACGATCGTGCTGCTCATCCCGCCGATCCCGATGCCGGCGTGGCTGTTCGTGATCGTCTACGCGGCGATCGAGCTGTTCCTCGGCGTGACCGGCACCCAGGCCGGCGTCGCCCACTTCGCGCATCTCGGCGGGATGTTCGGCGGGTGGCTGATGCTGCGGTACTGGCGGCGGCGGGCGTACGGGCGGTAAGGCGACGAATCTCGGCGAGGATTGGAGAATGCTGAAGACGTACAAAGGCAGTTGTCATTGCGGCGCGGTGCGCTTTGAGGCGGACATCGATCTGAGTGCCCCGACGTATCGATGCAACTGCTCGATCTGCTCGAGAAACCGCTTCTGGCCGGCGATAGTGAAACCAGAAGGGTTCCGCCTGCTTTCCGGCCAATCGGAGCTGACCAAGTACCTGTTCAACACCAGGCGCAACGAGCACTATTTCTGCAAGCACTGCGGCGTGCGCGCTTTCGGCATCGGCAACGCACCGGACGTCAATCGCGTGTATGGGGTCAATTTGGGCTGCCTGGAAGACGCCTCACCCGAGGAGCTCGCGGCCGCGCCGATCGTTTACGTCGACGGCAGGCACGACAACTGGCATTCGGCGCCAGCCATAACAAGTTATCTGTAAAGCCAAGAACTCTCACAACACGATGCCCTACATCTCAAAGACGCCAAAACCTCCCTACTATGCAGTCGTCTTCACCTCCATTAACGCCAACGTCGACCATACCGAGCACGTCGAGATGTACGGTCGGCTCGTTCAACGTGCGTTGACGTACGAGGGCTATCTCGGCATCGAGCCGGCCCGGAACAGCGACGGCACGGGGGTGGCGGCGGTCTACTTCAGGGACCTGGCGTCCATCGACGCCTGGGCAAAGGACCCGGAGCATCAGATCGCGAAGCGCAAGGGCCGCGAGACCTGGTACTCCCACTACATGATCCGTATCTGCAGGGTCGAGCGCGAGTACGGCAGAGCGGACTGAGCCTAGAGCCGCCTCGTCCGATTCTCGGTGCCCGGCGCAACCCGAATTGCGACGACCTCTCCCATAGGGACCCTGCATGAAGTGTCCCATGACGGGGCATCAACCGGACAGTTTCGAGGACAAAGTGCCCGTCGCCCTGGAACGCCAGCGACGGGTCGCCGTCGACATGCTCGGTGGTGAGGAGATCGACTCGCGGTTCGGGGGACCTATCGCCTGTGTCGCAATCAGCGGCGCGTCTAGGTCGCGTTCCGAAATGTCATTTTCCTTGCAGCACGTCATGGGCCCGACTAAGGTGCCACGCTGTTTCGGCCTTTAGCTTTCGCCCGATAGAGAGCCTCGTCGGCGCTGCGCAAGAGCTCTTCGAGCTGAACGCCGGGAGGGCCGCTCGATACTCCGCAGGAAATGGTGGTCTGTACCGCGATCTTGAGGGCCACCTCCGCAGCCACTGACGTGCGCAGGCGCTCGGCCACGTTGAGCGCGTCCGGTAGTGGCGTTTCCGGCAGCAGCAGGCAGAACTCGTCGCCCCCGAACCTCGCGAGCAGATCCCCGGGCCGGATGTGCCGGGCGAGCACGTCGGCAACCGCACATATCAGCAGGTCGCCCGCGAGATGACCTGCCCGATCGTTGTACGCCTTCAAGGCATCAACGTCGATCAGGACGAGGCTGCTTGGCACGGCGTCCCGTGCGCACCGATCGAGCTGTCGCGAGAACGCTTCGTTCATCCAGCGCCGATTGTGAAGTCCCGTGAGCCCATCGGTGCCCGCGGCGTGTTCGAGCTCACGCTGACGGTCCATACCGAACACGATCAAGGCGTTGTCGTGGCGCATCCTTCGCGACAGGATGTAGAGCAGGTTCCGTGCGACCGCGTGAGACGTGTTGACCAGGGACCATACAATCGGTTCGGGGATGGCAAGAAGGCGCGCTGCCTCGAGGGCAGTCACCGTCGCCGAGATGGGTTCGCCGTCGATCGCGGACATCTCCCCGACACACTCGCCCGCGTCAATGACCGTGTGCGAGGGCGACTCGGCGCCGGCAAGATGGACGCTCACCCGCCCGCACATCACGACGAAGACGTCTTCGCTCGGCGCTTCGCCACGGGCGAGCAGGATTTCACCCGGCCGCAGGTCGCGCACCGCGCAATCCTGCAGCAAGTGATCCATGAGCTCGATGTCCACGCCGCGAAAGAGCCGGGACTTCCGAAGCGCCTCCCGATCAGTCGGGGTCAGTGGTTGCGATGACATGAGCGCACGGGCGGGCGATGTGCGTGGACCGGCCTCTTTGAACGCACTATTGTGCATCATCGGGTCATCCCAGGCCCGGCCAGGTTACCGCTCTCTCGGACTGAGTACGACGAAGGCAGTGATGGCAGCGGCACGTGGGCGGGCCGATCCGCTTGAAACGCGCCCGTTGTTACGGTCATGTTCGAGAAGATTTTGCGCAGTCAATGGCCGTCAGGCGAAGCCGACGAAGGTCCGCGAAGCCCGGGCTGCCGTTCACCTTGTAGCGTGTGTGGTCTGGAATGAGGTTGGGAAGCTCATAAGCAACGCAGCGACGGATCACGCACGTAGCGCAGGTAGGAGCGCACTTTGCGGAAACCACCTTGGCCGGCGAATATGCTCTCCGCCTCCTGATCCGAGATGAAAGGCAGCACCACCGTGTCATCTCCGGGCTGCCAGTTCACTGGCGTGGCCACGCGATACTTCGCTGAGAGCTGCAGGGCGTCCAGGATGCGCAGGATCTCGGTGAAGCTGCGGCCGATGTGGGCCGGGTATGAGATGATCAGCTCGACCCGCTTCGAAGGCGAGATGATGAACACGCTGCGCACCGTCTGGGTCTGACCCAGGCTGGCCCCGTCTCGGAAGGTGGTCGAGTCAAGCATGCCAAAGAGCATCGACACCTGGCGGTCCTTGTCCGCGATGATCGGGAAGTTCACCTGCGTGTGCTGCGTCTCGTTGATGTCCGCGATCCAGCGCTCGTGGTCCTCGGCGCTGTCGACGCTCAGACCGATGACCTTGGTACCGCGCTTGCTCCACTCGGCGTGGAGCTTTGCCGTGGCCCCGAATTCCGTGGTGCATACCGGCGTGAAATCCGCCGGGTGCGAGAACAGCACGCACCACGAATCGCCGATGAATTCGTGGAATCTGATGAGGCCCATGCTGGAATCGGCGATGAAGTCGGGGACGGTGTCGCCAATGCGTACGTAGCCCTGCCGCTCGAGCTGCTCCCGCGTCTTGGCGAAGGCATTGTCCGGTCCCATGTATTTGAACTCGTAGGCCGCGCCCGGGACCTCGTCGGTGTCCGGCAACAGGGTCTGATACTCGTAGTCGAGCAGCTTCACAGTCTGCTTCTTCACCGTACCGGCGAACACGAAACTGCCATTCGGCTGCCGGATCAGCGGAAGGTCGAAGCGGAACGAACCGTCGGCCAGAAAGTCCTCCTCCGCCGCGGTGCTCGTCCGCTCCAGGATCTTGTTGCGGTGGGGAAACCGGCCGAAGCGGTTGATCACCGCGAAATGCCGGTGGAAGATCTCGTGAAACGCGTTCAGCGGATCGCCCGGGGCCAGCTGGTTCATCACGCTGTCCCACTCCCCCATGCACAGATGCTGGTCCTCCATCGACTCGGAGTGGGTCAGCACCAAGCAGAGGAAGACCCGTTCCATCGGGCGCAGGTGTGCGCTCACGCCGACGCGCAGCCCGCGTTTGACCAGCGACAGGCAGTGCGCGTCACAGTCATACATCCGGGGTGTGTCGCGATACATGTTGCGGGGGAACTGATCCAGCATGATCACCAGCGCCACCAGCAGACGTGGGTGCTCGACATCCAGGGCCCAGTGATCGAAATGCCCCTTGGACGCCAAGGCCACGTCCGACCCGAACCGGCTCCAGATTTCCTGGTCGGTCTGCTCGGACTTGCCGAACCACACGTTCAGGCACTCTCCCATGCTCGGGCGCAGCATGTAGTCCAGGACCCGCTCGGCCTTTTCGATCTCGACCGCCGCGATCTGCATGCGTTCCAACTGGAGCAACATGCCCAGCTCGCGCCGCAGGGCCTGCGTGTCCGCTCTGGAGAGGGCGTCGTGCTCGTCCAGTCCGGCGAGGATTACCTGCAGGCTCTGCTGGATACGGCGGCCGAGCACCTCCGCCGGTACCGACGTCTGTGTGGAGGCTGAAGAGATAGTCATTGCCGACTCCAAGTTTTATCGAGGCCGCGTATGGATTCTATTGGTGAATACCCAACAGCGGACACTCGCCATCGGCTCCTTAGGGTCGGAAGCACCGTTGACGGCCGCTTTGCGGCACACGTCTAAACTTCCGGTCGTGGCCTCAACCAGGCGGGAGTAACCCTTGTCGAGCGTTCGGGGGCCCGCGTCCGGAATAGCTGATCGAAAGCCTGCCTAGTCGCAGAAGCCTGGCACCGCTCATAGCTGCCCGGCGCGAAGCGCGCGCCACGGATGCGTGCTGCCGTCGGGCGTCGTGACCTTCCCGACGATCCGATCCTTCGTCGCCCGCCCCTCGAAGCGCACGGCGCCGCCGTCATAGGGAAACCGGAAGAACACGAACTGCCCCCGCACGTACGCCCGCTCGAGCGGGATGCTCGCCCCGCGCACGGTCGCCGCGCCCGAGAGCGACTGGAAGCTCTGCGCGAGGTCGAGCGTCACCTCCCGCGCGCCCCCGGCGAGCGGCACGCGCGATCTTCCACTCGCCCATCACCATCGCCGGCACGACCCACAGGTAGATCGTGCTCTTCTTCTCGACGCCGACGGTCTTGCCCGGGGCGTCCACGACGAGCTTCGCATCCGGCGGCCAGTCGCCCATGTCGCCGTCGTGCGAAACGAGCCGCGTTCCGGGCTTGAGCTCCTCGAGCAGCTTCGGCCGGAGCTCGAGGTTGAAGTCGGGCAGCAGGTAGAACGCGACCACCGTCGCCGCCGACACGTCGGTCTTGAAGATGTCGCGCTCCTCGAACCGCACCCGGTCGGCGACGCCCGCCTTGACCGCGTTGTCGTTCGCCAGCTGGACGAGCGAGCCGACGTAGTCCACGCCGTAGCCGCGCGTGCCGAAGCGCTTCGCCGCCGTGATCGGGATGCGCCCGTCGCCCGAGCCGAGGTCGATGAGGAAGTCGCGGCCGTTGACGCCCGCGAGCTTCAGCATCGCGTCGACGACCGGCTGCGGGGTCTGAACGTAGGGGACTTCCTCCGCGGCGAACGCGGGCACGAGGAGGAACGCCGCGACCGCGGCGAGCGACCGCGCCGCCGTCATAGCCGGCGGGCGGTGAAGCGGCCGGCCACGGCGCCGCCGCGCAGGATCTCGCCGCGCAGCTCGTCGCCGTCGGCGGTCCCCTCGTACTCGCCGGACCAGGGGGACGCGCCGGGCACGGCGAACTTCACCGCGGTGCCGCGCGCGCGGCCGCCGGCGATCCGGTCCCGCGCGGCGCCATCCTCGAGCCCGCCCTCGAAGCGCTGGAATTCCTGCGTCAGCGTGACGGTCGCCGCGCGGCCCGGCGCAAGCGCCGTCTCGAGCCGCCAGCGACCCGCCATTTTCGGCGGGATGAACCACAGGAAGACCTTGCTGTTGCGGTCGAGGCCGACCGGCTTGTCCGGCGCGGGGCTGATCAACGACACGTCCGGCTCCCACTCGCCCATGTCCCAGTCGTGCGTAACGACGCGCGACCCGGGCTTCATCTGCTCGAGGATGCGCGGCCGCAGCTGGATGTTCAGCTCGCGGAAGAGATAGAGCGTCAGCACCGTCGCCGGACGAAGATCGGTCGTGAACAGATCCTCGGTCCGGAACGAGACCCGGTCGGCTACGCCCGCCCACTTCGCGTCGAAGCGGCTCTTCTCGATCAGGTCGGCCTCGATCTCGATGCCGACGGCGCGCGCGCCGAACCGCTTCGCGGCGGTGATCGGGATCCGCCCGTCGCCCGAACCGAGGTCGATCACGAAATCGTTCGGCCCGACCTTCGCCAGCTCGAGCATCCGGTCGACCGTCGACTGCGGGGTCGGGACGTACGGCGCGTTCGAGAGGAACCCCTGGGTGTCGCCGACCCCGGGGAGCACCAGCCCGGCGGCGAGCGCGAGCACGCGGATCACTGCGCGTCGCCTCCGCGGCCCTCGGGGATCGGCCGCCCGCCGTCGCGCCACTCCACCGCGGCATGGAAGCCGTGCTCCTCGGCGTGGCGCTTGAACCACATTCCCTCGGGCGTGTGCCGGGTGATGCCGTCGAACAGCGTGGCGATCATCTGGGTATTGGCGAGCCCCATGTTCTCGTAGGCCTGGTTGATCATCAGCTTCTGCATCATGAGCTGGTTCTTCGGCACGCCCGCCATGCGCGCGGCGAGCGCTTCCACCGCCGCGTCGAGCCGGTCGGCGGGGACCGCATCGTACACGAGCCCCCACGCCCGGGCGGTAACGCCGTCGATGGTGTCGCCGGTGAGCAGCATCCGCTTCGCCTTCTCGGCGCCGAGCCGGTACACCCACATCGCGGTGGTCGGGCACCCCCACACGCGCGCCGGCATGTACCCGATGCGCGCGTCCTCCGCCATGAGGACGATGTCGGCGCAGAGCGCGATGTCGGAGCCGCCGGCCACGGCGTACCCGTGGACCTTGCAGATCACCGGCTTGTAGCTGCGCCAGATCGAGAAGAAGTCGTCCGTGAACCGCTTCATGATCCGGTAGTCCTGCATCGGATCCCAGGGCATGTCCTGGATGAGCGGCGTCTCGGCCTCCGCATACGCCTTGAGGTCGTAGCCGGCACAGAACGCGCGGCCCGCGCCCTGGAGCACGATCACGTGGACGTCGTCGTCCGCGTTCGCCTGCTCGACCGCGCGCCGGATCTCGCCCGGCATCGCGTCGTTGATCGCGTTCAGCCGCTCGGGCCGGTTGAGCGTGATCCGCGCGACGCGGTCGTCTTTGCCGTACGTCAGCGTGCCATAGGTCACGACACCCTCCCCGCGCGCGCCAGCACCTGCTGCGCCGCCTTCACCACCGGCCCCTCGACCATCTTCCCCTGGTACTCGACGACGTTGCCGCCGGCGGCCGCGTACGCGGCGACGATGCCCCGCGCGCGGTCGATCTCGGCGTCGGTCGGCGTGAAGACGTCGAGGATCACCGGCACCTGTCGCGGATGGATCGCGAGCTTCGCGGTGAAACCCATCGCGCGCGCCTTCATCGCGTCGGTCCGCAGCCCCGAGTCGTCCTGCAGGAGGACGTGCGGCACGTCGATCGCGGCGATGCCCGCGGTCGCGGCCGCCTGGACGATGCGCGCCCGGCCGGCGAGGAGCGGCTCCCAGGCAAGCTCGGCGCGCAGATCGACGGCGAGGTCGGCCCCGCCGAAGGCGAGCACCCGCACGAGCGGATCGGCGTTGGCGATCGCCGTGGCGGCGTCCAGCCCGCGCGCCGATTCGACCGTGCAGATGAGCGGGATCCCCGGCAGCAGGCGCGCGTACGCCTGCACCTCGGACGCCGACTCGACCTTCGGCAGCATGATGAAGTCCGGCGCGACGCCCGCGGCGGCAAGCGCGTCGAGATCCCGCACGCCCGCCGCGGTATGGAGATTGTTGACGCGCAGTCCGCACAGCTGCCCGGGGGCAAGACCGCGGCGGAAGTCGCCGCGGAAGTGCTCGAGCAGGGTCGCCCGCGCTTCGTCCTTGCCGGTCGCGGACACCGCGTCCTCGAGGTCGAGGATCAGCCCGTCGGCGCCGGTCGCCGCCGCCTTGGCGAAGCGGTCGGGGCGATTCCCCGGCGTGAAGAGGAGGACGCGGCTCAAGGCCACGTCCGGCGCCGGCCCCGCCGCAGACCGCGCCGCGGCTCGCATTCGGACGCAGCCGATCGCTTGGGCTTCGGAGCGTATCCGGCCGCCGCATACGGAGTCTCGGCGGTGCGCTTGTAGACGAGGAGATTCCGGCGATAGGAGAGGACGAGCTCCCGCTTCTGGTTGTACGCCCGCGTGTCGACGGTGAGGATGCCCTCGTTCGGCCGCGACTTCGACTCGCGCTTGTCGACGATCGTCGACTCGGCTTCGGTGGTATCGCCGGCGTAGACCGGCGTCGGCAGCTTCACGTCGGTCCAGCCCAGGTTCGCGACGACGCGCCCGAAGGTGCGGGTGGTGGCGGCGGTCGCGGCGGTGATGAGCCACGTCTCCTGGATGCGCTGGCGGCCGTCCTGGTGGCGCGCGATCCACGACTGGTCGTGGAACTGCGGGTTGACCTCGAGCGAGCGCAGCGCGTGCTCGACCGCCTCGTCGCGGTAGAAGGTGCGGCGCGGGTAATGGACGAACGTCTCTCCCGGCCGGGCGTCCTCGAAGAAGATGCCGTAGTGCTCGAGCAGGGTGCCGTCGGGCAGCGGCGCGTAGAGCATGAAGCGCTCCTCCTCGGCCGGCGGCGCCGCCGGCCGGCCGATCTCGTCGGGATGTCGGCCGCGGCGGTAGACGGCGACGTCGTAGGTGAGCCGCGCCACCTCCCTGCCGTCGGGCGTCACGCCGCGCGAGATCACGGTGACGATGCCGTGGTCGGCGCCGCCGTCGCGCACGCCGGCGATCTCCGATTCGGCGTAGAGCGTGTCGCCGCCGAACACCGGGCCGGTCAGCGCGATCTCGGTGAAGCCGGCGATCGCCTGCTTGCGCCCGAACGTCCGCGACGCCATCCCGATCACCCGCTGGATGGTGACCGTCGACACCAGGAGCGGCCGCTTCCACGTCGTCTGCGCCGCGTAGTGCGCGTCGTAGTGGAGCATCGCGGCGTTCAGCGTGTCGAGCGCCTCGTCCAGGTTGTCCTGCTGCGAGAGCGTGACGCCCGGCCGGTGCTTGAAGCGCTGGCCGACGGCGAACTCCTCGAAGTCGAGGCCGAAGCGCTCCTGGTAGCGCGCCTCGCCCGCACGGAGGTAGGCGTAGAAGCTCATGCTTTCCCTTTCTGGGGTTGACGGTCGTCGCGGATCGCGCCGATGAGCCGCTCCGCGACCGGCGCGCACTGCAGCGTGCGCGGGCCGAGCGCCATGGCTAGACGACGCCCGCGGCGCGCAGCCGCGCGATCTCCTCGCGCGCGAAGCCGGCTTCGGCGAGAACCGCGTCGGTGTCGGCGCCGAGGGCCGGCGCGGGACGCCCGGCGAGCGGCAACCCCTCGCCGCGCAATGGGTTGGTCAGGAGCTCGAGCGGCCGGCCGCCCTCGACCGGGATGGACTCGATCCGCGCGCTGCCTTTCACCCACGGGTTCTCGAGCGCCTCCGCGACGTCGTAGATCGGCGCCGCCGGGACGCTGCCCGCGAACTCGGCGAGCCATTCGACGGTGGTGCGCGCCTGGAGCGCCTCGTCGATCAGCCGGGTGAGGATCGAGCGGTGCTCGAGCCGGTCGGGAAACCGGCGGAAGCGCGGATCGTCGATCCACTCCGCCCGCCCGATCTTGCGGCAGAGCTCGGACCAGAACTTCTCCTTGTTGCACATCAGGAAGATCCAGCCGTCGCGCGTGCGGTAGCTCTGGCACGGCGTCATCGACGCGTGCGCGGACCGCGCGATGCGGCCGGTCACCGCGCCCGCGTTGAGGTACCAGTGGCCGATGTAGTTCAGGTTCGAGAGCGCAAGGTCGAAGAGGCTGATGTCGACCTCGCGGCCGCGTCCGTCGCGGCGGGCGGCATGGAGGGCGGCGAGCAGGCCCGTCGCCATGGCCACGCCGGTCATCAGGTCGACGAGCGAGAGTCCCATCCGCGCCGGCGGCGAATCGGGGTCGCCGGTCACGTGGAAGTAGCCGGCTTCGGCCTGCATCATGAAGTCGTACCCGGGCCATGCCGTCCGCTCGCCCTCGCGACCGTAGCCGGTGAGATGCGCGCAGACGATCTTCGGGTTGGCGTCCGCGAGGTCGGCGTACGTGATGCCGAGCTTCGCCGGCACGTCGCCGCGCAGGTTGCTCGCCACCGCGTCGGCGCGCGCGACCAGGCGGCGGAACACCGCCTTCCCTTCGGCGCTCGCGAGATCGAGCGTGATGCTCTTCTTGCCGCGGTTGAAGCCCTGGTAGAAGACGCTGCGCGCGGTCTCGGGCAGCGCGGGGTTGAAGTGCGGGCCGACGACCCGCGACACATCGCCGCCTTCGGCCTTGTTCTCGACCTTGATCACCTCCGCGCCGAGGTCGGCGAGGTACAGGGTCCCGAACGGGCCCGCGCCGTATTGCTCCACCGCGAGGATGCGCACCCCGTCCAGCATCGGTCTGGTTGTCGTCACGAATCCACCGCTCTATGTGAGTCCCAGCATAATGGTACCCAGCCAAACCGGGTCGCGGAGGAGAAGATGGCGATGGGGAGATGTGCGGTCGCGGCGCTGGCGTCCGCGCTGCGCACGAGCGCCGCGCACGGCCAGGCCTACCCGGTGCAGGACCTCGAGGCCTCCCCGCCGATGACCAGGGCGAGTTCGCCGCGTACATGAAAACGGAGTTCGACGGGTGGCGGCAGGTCGCGCGCGAAGGCCGGATCGAGGCGCAGTAGCCGCCGACCCGCCGGTCACTTCTGCAGCAGCTCGTACCCGGTCGGGTTGTCGGGGCAGGGTCCGAAGCCGCACTCGAGCAGCGTGGACACCGCGTTGCCGAGCGCGATCAGTGTGAACAGCCACCCCAGCACCTGCGCCGCCGCCGTCGGCCGCCACTGGCTCACGCCCTCGGCGAACTGCGCCTCGATGAAGAGCAGCGCCGCGGCGAAGAGCGCGATGAGGAAAAACGCGACGAGCGCCCAGGTGTAGAAGTGCCAGCCGAGGAGCGCCGAGCCGTACGACCCGGTACCGGGGACGATGTGCAGCAGCACCTGCCGCGCCGCGACCGCGCCGCCGACGAGGGCGCTGACGATCACGACGCCGTAGTGCGACTCGGAGGAACCGAACCGGACGTTCAGCATGAAGCCCAGGCCGGCGCCGAGCAGCGCCGCGCGCTGCAGCAGGCACAGGGGGCACGGCAGCTCCCCACGCGCGATCTGCCAGTAGAACGCGACCCCGAGCACTGCGCAGACGCCGAGGAGCGCCAGGGCGTTGAGGGCGCGCGCGAGGGCGGCCATGGCGCGGCCCTCAGAGCGCGATCTTGAGCGGGTCGGTGATGTGGCTCTGGAACACGTACACCATCACCGCCAGCGCCACGAACCACACCCACACCGCGGTCTTGCGAAACCCCACCATCGCGACGAGCGCCGCGAGCACGAGCACGATGAAGGGAACTGCCATCGGCAGCACGATCATGATTCCCCCAAGCGACAACGGGCGCGCCGGTGGCGCGCCCCGGTTGTTATTCGTACTTCCGCGCGTCCTCGACGACCTTGCCGTCGTTCGGCAGCTCGCCCGGCTTGCGGAGCGTAACCTCCCCGCGCAGTTTGGTCACGTCGCGGATCGTGCCGACCACCGCCTCGGCGAAGCCCGCGGGCGCGGCGTCGACCTCGCAGTGCAGCGTCATCCGGTCCTGGCCGTCCGCCTGATCGACCACCAGCCGCGCGCGCCTGATCTCCGGATGGCGCTTCAGCACCTCCGCGACCTGCGCCGGCTGCACGAACATGCCCTTCACCTTCGTCGCCTGGTCGGCGCGCCCCATCCAGCCCTTGATGCGGACGTTGGTGCGCCCGCACGGGCTCGGGGCCGGGAGCACCGCCGAGAGATCGCCGGTCGCGAACCGGATCAGCGGGTAGTCGGGATTGAAGGTCGTGACGACCACCTCGCCGACCTCCCCTGCGGGCACCGGGTCGCCGGTGCCGGGCCGCACGATCTCGAGGAGGACGCCCTCGTCCACCATCATGCCGTCGCACACGCTCCCGTCCGGGCCGCGGGTTTCGTACGCGATCAACCCGAGATCGGCCGTCGCGTAGGACTGCATGACGCTCAGGCCGCGCCCGGCCATCGCGGTGCGCAGTGCCGGCGGGAGGTACTCGGCGCCGACTCCCGCCTTCCGGAGGCACGAGATGTCGACCTTGAGCTCGGCCGCCTTCTCGACGATCAGCTTCAGGAACGACGGCGTACCGATATAGCCGGTGACGCCGAGCTCCGCGATCGTCGCCACCTGCATCTCGGTCTGGCCGACCCCCGTCGGCATCACCGTGCACCCGCAGGCGACCGCGCCGCTTTCGAGCATCGAGCCGGCGGGAGTGAAGTGGTAGGCAAAGGTATTCACGACCAGGTCGCCGGCGCGAAAGCCGCCCGCGTACAGCGCGCGCGCCGTGCGCCACCAGTCCCGCCCGTGGCCCTCCGGCTCGTAGATCTGTCCCGGCGACACGAAGATCTTGGCGAGCTTCCCGGCCGGCGTGGCATTGAGCCCGCCCAGCGGGCGGCTGGCGGCCTGGAGCGCCTTGAGGTCGGACTTCCGCGTGACCGGCAGCCGGGCGAGCGCGGCGCGCGAGGTCACCGCGCGCGGATCGACGTCCTGCAGGATGCGGGCGAAGCCGGGCGCGTTCGCCCGCGCGTGCGCGACCTGCTGCGCCAGACGCTGGAGGAGATCGCGCTCCCGAGCTTCCGGGTCGCGGGTCTCGAGCGCGTCGAAGAAGTCGGGCACGTCGGGTTAGGACAGCCAGCGCTTGCGCCGGCGATAGAACTTGGTGTCGCGGAAGCTCTTCCGGCCGGCGGTCGAGAGCCCGAGGTAGAACTCCTTGACGTCGTCGTTCTCGCGCAGCCGCTTCGCCTCGCCGTCCATCACCACCCGGCCGTTCTCCAGGATGTAGCCGTAGTCGGCGTAGCGCAGCGCGATGTTGGTGTTCTGCTCGGCCAGCAGGAACGAGACGCCTTCTTTCTGGTTGAGATCGCGGACGATCTCGAAGATCTCCTCGACGAGCTGCGGGGCGAGCCCCATCGACGGCTCGTCGAGCAGGATCATCTTCGGCCGCGCCATCAGCGCGCGCCCGATCGCGGTCATCTGCTGCTCGCCGCCGGAGGTGTAGCCGGCGAGCGAGCCCCGCCGCTCGCGCAGCCGCGGGAAATACTGGTAGACGAGGTCGAGGTCGCGGGCGAGCTCGGCCCGCCCGATCGAGCGCGTGAACGCGCCGGTGAGCAGGTTCTCCTCCACCGTCAGGTGCTGGAAGCAGTGCCTGCCCTCCATCACCTGGCACACGCCCATGCGCACCAGGTCGTTCGGCGTGAGCCGGTCGATGCGCTTGCCGTCGAACTCGATCGAGCCCTTGGTCACCTCGCCGCGCTCGGCGCGCAGCAGGTTCGAGATCGCCTTGAGCGTGGTGGTCTTGCCGGCGCCGTTGGCGCCGAGCAGCGCGACGATGCGGCCTTTCTGGACTTGCAGCGACACCCCCTTCAGCACCAGGATCACGTGGTCGTAGATGACCTCGATGTTGCTGACGGCGAGATAGGCGGGCGCGGCTTGCGCCTCGGGCTTGGGGATCGCGGACATCGGTTTCGCGGCGACGTGGAAATGAGAAAGGGAAAGGGGTGTCTCGCGTTTCCCCTTTCCCTCCTGCTTGCAGCCGGGGCTCTAGCCGGCCGTCTTGCAGTCGCGCAGCGTGATCCCCTTCTCCTTGGCGTACTGCTGCGCCGAGGCTTCGATCATCGGCCGCACGATCGACTGATCGGAGGTGATCCAGTCGCTGATCGGCTTCCAGGCCTTGCCGTCCCACTGCAGGAACTTGACCGACCCGCCGCCCTCGTGATCGAGGCACGACACCTTCAGCGGCTGCATCAGGCCGCTCGCGCCGAGCGCCTTCAGGCGCGCCTCGTTGATCTCGAGGTTCTCGAGACCCCAGCGCATCTGCTCGCCGGTGATCGGCTTGCCCTTGCCGAACTTCTCCTGCGCCGCGCGGATCGCCTCGGTAGTGATGATGCCGGCGACGATGCCGCGGGTGTGGTAGATCGACCCGATGCGCGACTTGTCGTCCATCTCGCCCTTGCCCTTGCCGTAGACGTGCTTGAGGACGTCCTGCATCACCGGGAAGCTGGTGCCGGGCAGGTTGAAGCCGGCGGCGATGTAACCCTTCGCCGCTTCGCCCGCCGGAATCACGTCCTCCTCGGCTCCCGACCACCATACGCCGAGCACCTTGTCGCGCGGGAAGCCCACCTTCGCCGCCGCCTTCAGCGCCGTCGGGTTCATCACCCCCCAGCCGCGCAGGATCACCCAGTCCGGACGGATCTGGCGCACCTGCAGCCACTGCGCCTGCTGCTCGTTGCCCGGGTGCGGCACCGCGATGTGCGTCACCTCGAAGCCGTACTTCTTCGCCTGCACGTCGAGGACCGGGATCGTCTCCTTGCCGTAGGCCGAGTCGTGATAGAGGTTCACGATCTTCTTGCCCTTCAGCTTGTCCATCCCGCCTTCCTTCTGGCCGATGAACTTGATCTTGGCGGTGTTCTGCGACCAGTAGTTGGTGATCAGCGGGAAGACGTACGGAAAGACGCGCCCGTCGGACGCGTCGGTGCGGCCGTAGCCCATCGAGATGATCGGAATCTTGTCCGCGGTGGCCTTCTCGATCAGCGAGTAGGTGATGCCGGTCGAGAGCGGATGGATGACCGTCGCGCCGGTCGGGCCCTTCTTCTTCAGGCGCTCGTAGCACTCGACGCCGCGGGCGTTGTTGTATTCGGTCTCGCACTTCTCCCAGGTCAGCTTGACGCCGTTGATGCCGCCGTCGCGCGCGTTCAGCATGGCGAAGTAGTCGATCATGCCGCCGCCGAAGCCGGAGCCGCCGGGAGCGTAGGGTCCGACCCAGTAGAAATTGGCCGGGATGAACTGTTCCTGCTGGGCGTGCGCGCCGCCCGCCGCAATGGCCAGCCCGGCCGCGGCAACGACCGCCGCGACGGGCCGGGCGGCTCGTTTCCCAAGGTCTTTCAACATCGCTGTCTCTCCTCAAGGTGGTGAAACTTCCCCTAGCTTCCGCGCCGGATCCTCGGTGCCCGGCTTCGGGGCGCCAACTATACGCCAAAGCCCAGGCGGATCAAAGCCTAAGCGCCGCGAGGCGCCCGCGGCCTAGTGCGGGAACGGCCAGAGCCGGAGCTTCTCCTTCGCGATCTGCCACAGCCGGGCGAGGCCGTGCGGCTCGACGATCAGGAAGAAGATGATCAGCGCGCCGAAGATGATCAGCTCGAGGTTCGACACGACCGCGTGCGAGATCTCCATCCCGGTCCCGTGCGAGATCCCTGCGACAGCGACGCTCAGGAAGATCGGCAGGAGCGTGATGAACGCCGCGCCGAGGAACGACCCGAGGATGCTCCCCACCCCGCCGATGATGATCATGAACAGGATCCGAAACGAGAGGTCGAGGTTGAACGCCTCGGGCTCCACCGTGCCGAGGTAGCAGTACGCGTAGAGGGCGCCGGCAACGCCGCAGTAGAACGAGCTGATCGCGAACGCGAGCAGCTTGGTGTGCATCAGCCGGATGCCGATGACCCCCGCCGCGACGTCCATGTCGCGGACCGCCATGAACGCGCGGCCGGTCTCGCTCCGCACCAGGTTCTTCGCCAGGAGCGCGAGCACGCTGACGACGGTGAGCGTGAGGAGGTACTTGGCGACCGGCGAGTCGAACGCGTAGCCGAGGATCTCGATCTTCTGCGCGGTGATGACGCCCGAGCTCGAGTAGTTCGAGAACCAGCCGAAGCGCTGCAGGGCCCACAGCACGAAGAACTGGCACGCGAGGGTCGCGACCGCCAGGTAGAAGCCCTTGATCCGCAGGCTCGGCAGCCCGAACACGATGCCGACCAGCGCCGCGCACAGCCCGCCGAGGATGAACGAGCCGATGATCGGCATGCCCGGGATGCGCAGCTCGAAGTTGTAGGCCATGAACGCGCCGACCGCCATGAACGCGGCGGTTCCGAGCGAGAGCTGGCCGGCGTAGCCGGTGAGGATGTTCAATCCGAGCGCGGCGAGCCCGAAGACGAGGAACGGCGTCAGCAGCGCGGACAGCCAGTACTGGTCGGCCACGAGCGGGACGACGACGAACGCGACGACGAGCGAGCGTGATCACGCCGATCCGGTCCTGCAGGATCGGGAAGATCTGCTGGTCGGCGGCGTAGCTGGTCTTGAACTGCCCTGCTTCGCGATAAAACATCTAGACCCTCTCGATGATCTTCTCGCCGAACAGCCCCTGCGGCCGCACGAGCAGGAACAGGAGCGCGATCACGTACGCGAACCACGACTCGAGCCCGCCGCCGAAGTAGGGCCCGATGTACACCTCGGCGAGCTTCTCCGCCGCGCCGATGATCAGCCCGCCGACGATCGCGCCGGCGATCGATTCGAACCCGCCGAGGATCAGCACCGGCAGCGCCTTGAGCGCGACGAACGTCAGCGCGTACTGCACGCCGTTCCGCACCCCCCACATGAGGCCGGCGACGAGCGCCACGAACCCGGCCACCGCCCACACGATGCCCCAGATCTGCTTGAGCGGGATGCCGACCGCGAGCGCGGCCTGGTGGTCGTCGGCCACCGCGCGCAGCGCGCGCCCGATGCGCGTCTTCTGGAAGAACACCGCGAGCACCGCGACCAGGATGCCGGCGACGCCGGAGGCGAAGAGGTCGAACTGGCTGATGTTGATGTTCGTCTTCTGCGACAGCCACTCCATCGGCACGTCGGGGACGCCGAGCTCGAGCCCGTGCGGCTGCGAGCCCCACACGAGCTGCGACAGCCCCTCGAGCACGAACGTGAGGCCGATCGTCGCCATGAAGAGGGTGATCGGCGGCTGGTTCACGAGCGGCCGCAGCACCACCTTCTCGATGGCGAGCCCGAGCACGACCATCACCGCGAGCGTGATGAGGAGCGCGAGCCAGAAGTTCATCCCGCGCTCGAGCAGGCTGACGAAGGTGAGCGCGGCGAAGAACACCATCGCCCCCTGGGCGAAGTTGAAGACGCCCGAGGCCTTGTAGATGAGGACGAAGCCGAGCGCGACGAGCGAGTACATCACTCCCGCGAGCAGCCCGCCGGCGAGCACCTCGATGAAGAACGCGAATTCCATGTTGAACTCCGCTCCGCGCTAGTGCGCGACGCCGAGATAGGCGTCGATCACCCGCTGGTCGCTGCGCACCGCGTCGGGCGTTCCGTCGGCGATCTTGCGGCCGTAGTCGAGCACCACCACCCGGTCCGAGATGTCCATCACCACGCCCATGTCGTGCTCGATGAGCACGATCGTGGTGCCGTACTGGTCGTTCACGTCGAGGACGAAGCGGCACATGTCCTGCTTCTCCTCCATGTTCATGCCCGCCATCGGCTCGTCGAGCAGCAGCAGGTCCGGCTCGGCGGCGAGCGCGCGGGCGAGCTCCACGCGCTTCTGCAGGCCGTACGGCAGCCGCCCGACCGGCGTCTTGCGGATGTGCTGGATCTCGAGGAAATCGATCACCTCCTCGACCTTGCGCCGGTGCTCCATCTCCTCGCGCTTCGCCGGGCCGAACCAGACCGCCTGCTGGACGAAGTTGGTGCGCATCTTCAGGTTGCGCCCGGTCATGATGTTGTCGAGGACGCTCATGCCCTTGAAGAGGGCGATGTTCTGGAACGTGCGGGCGATCCCCATCTTCGCCGCCTCGTGGCTGTCCATGTCGGCGCGGGTCTCGCCCTTGTACGTGATCCGGCCCTGCTGCGGATGGTAGACGCCGTTGATCACGTTCAGCATCGAGCTCTTCCCGGCGCCGTTCGGGCCGATGATCGCCCGGATCTCGTGCTCGCGGACGTCGAACGAGACGTCCTGCAGCGCCTTCACGCCGCCGAACGCGAGCGCGACGCCCTCGACCGCCAGCACCGGCCCGCCGATTTCGCGTCGCTGCTGCATCGGCTCGCGGGCCCGCGCCTCAGGCGGCCTTCTTCGCCGCGGCGACCGGGAAGCGTCTTCGCGTCGACGATCTTCAGGTTCGCGGCTGATCTTGCCGACGCGCCCGTCCTCGAACTTCACCTGCGTTTCGATGTAGGACTCCTTCTTGCCGCCGTAGAGCGCGTCGACGAGCACGCCGTACTTGTCGGCGATGAACCCGCGGCGCACCTTGCGCGAGCGGGTGATCTCGCCGTCGTCCGGGTCGAGCTCCTTGTGCAGGATCAGGAAGCGGTGGATCTGCGAGCCGCCGAGCTTCGGATCGGCGGCGAGGTCGGCGTTCACCTTCTCGACGCAGTCGCGCACGAGGTCGAACACCGCCGCGTGGCTGGCGAGGTCGGCGTAGCCGGAGAACGCAAGGTTGCGCCGCTCGGCCCAGTTGGCGACCGCGTCGAAGTCGATGTTGACGAACGCGCAGGCCATCTCGCGCCCGTGCCCGAATGCCACCGCTTCCTTGATGTACGGGAAGAACTTCAGCTTGTTCTCGAGGTACTTCGGCGCGAACAGCGTGCCGTCCTTCAGCCGCCCGACGTCCTTCGCGCGGTCGATGATCTTGAGGTGGCCGTCCTGGTCGAGGTAGCCGGCGTCGCCGGTATGGAACCAGCCGTCGTTCGTCTTCGCCTCGGCGGTCGCCGCGGGGTTCTTGTAATAGCTCTGGAAGAGCCCCGGCGAGCGGATGAGGATCTCGCCCTCCGTCGGTCACCTTGATCTCGACGCCTTTCACCGGCGGGCCGACGGTGTCGGCCTTCACCTGGCCGTTCGGCTGCACGCACACGAACACCGAGGTCTCGGTCGAGCCGTAGAGCTGCTTGAGGTTGATGCCGATCGAACGGTAGAAGACGAAGAGGTCGGGCCCGATCGCTTCGCCCGCGGTGTAGGCGATCCGCACCCGGCTCATGCCGAGCACGTTCCGCAACGGCCCGTAGACGAGGACGTCGCCGATCCGGTACAGCAGCCGGTCGACGAGGCCCACCGGCTCCTTCGCGTCGAGGATCTTCGCGCCGACGCGCCGCGCGAGCCCCATGAAGTAGCGGTACATCCCGCGCTTGAGCGCGCTCGCGTCCTCCATCCGGATCGTCACCTGCGTGAGCAGCGCCTCCAGCACGCGCGGCACCGCGAAGTAGTACGTCGGCCCGATCTCGCGCATGTCGGCCATCACCGTCTCGACGGACTCGGGGCAGGAGACGCAGAAGCCGACGACGTAGGGCTGCGCGTACGAGAAGATGTTCTGCCCGATCCAGGCGGGCGGCATGTACGCGAGCACCTCCTCGTCGGGCGTGAGCCCTTCCATCTCGGCGCCCATGCGGGCGGCGGTGATGAGGTTCGCGTGGGTGAGGACCACGCCCTTCGGCTGGCCGGTGGTGCCCGAGGTGAAGAACATCGCGGCGGTATCCGACGGCTGACCCTTCTCGACCTCGGCGAGGAAGAAGTCGGGGTTGCGTGCGTCGAACTCGCGGCCGGCGGCCTGCAGGCTCTCGTAGCTCGCGAGCCCGGGCTGGGCGTAGTTCCGCAGCCCGCGCGCGTCGTCGAAGTAGATGTGCGCGAGCTTCGGGCACTCCGCCTTGACCTCGAGCAGCTTGTCGACCTGCTCCTGGTCCTCGGCGATCGCGAACGCGATCTCGGCGTTCTGGAAGACGAACACCATCTCCGCCGCGGCGGCGTCGGAATAGAGCGGGATCGGGATGCCGCCGAGGCACTGCGCGGCGGCGACGGCCCAGTACAGGCGCGGCCGGTTCTCGCCGACGATCGCGAGGCTCATGCCGCGCTTGAACCCCTGCGCGGCGAGGCCGCACGCGAGCGCGCGCACCTCGGCGGCCACCTGCGACCAGGTCCAGGCCTGCCAGATGCCGAGGTCCTTCTCGCGGATCGCGGGATGGTCGCCGCGCACCTTCGCGTGGTGCAGCAGCAGGCGCGGGAAAGTGTCGAGCCGCTCCGCCATGTCGTCCTCCTCGAGGCGCGAAACCCGGGCAAGAAGAACGCGCCGCAGTTGTCTTTTCCGGCGGTCGCGCGAGGCGCGGATTGTAACCGACGCCCTTCCGGCGAGGGCGGCGCATGGCCCACCGGCCCGGGGGCCCCGGGCTCGGCGATCACGGCCGGTGGTATCAGCCGTAGGTGAAGAAGCCGCGCCCGGTCTTGCGCCCGAGATAGCCCGCCTCGACCATCTCGACGAGGAGCGGCGCCGGGCGGTACTTCGGGTCCTTGAACCCGTCGAAGAGCACGTTCATCACCGCGAGCTCGACGTCGAGCCCGATCAGGTCGCAGAGCGCGAGCGGGCCGATCGGGTGGTTGCAGCCGAGCTTCATCGCCTCGTCGATCTCGGCCGCAGTGGCGAGCCCCTCGCCGAGCGCGAAGACCGCCTCGTTGATCATCGGGCAGAGCAGGCGGTTGACGACGAAGCCGGGCGAGTTCCTGACCTTCACCGGCGATTTGCCGATCTTCTTCGTGATCGCCTCGACCGCGGCGTAGGTCTCATCCGACGTCGCGAGGCCGCGGATCAGCTCGACGAGCTGCATCACCGGCACCGGGTTGAAGAAATGCATCCCGATTACCTGGTCGGGGCGCTTCGTCGCGGCGGCGAGCCGCGTCACCGAGATCGACGAGGTGTTGGTCGCGAGGATCGCGCCCGGCTTCGCGACGCCTTCGATCTGCGCGAAGAGCTTGAGCTTCAGCTCGAGATTCTCGGTCGCGGCCTCGATCAGGAGGTCGCAGTCCTTCAGCGCGGCGACGTCGGTCGAGGTCCTGATCCGTCCGAGCGCGGCGGCCTTGTCGCCGGCGGACATCCTCTCCTTCTTCACCAGCCGCTCGAGGCTGCCGTCGATCGATCTTCAGCCCGCGGTCGACCTGCGGCTGGCCGATGTCGGTCATCGTGACCGCGTGGCCGGCGACGGCGAACGCCTGCGCGATGCCGTTGCCCATGGTGCCGGCGCCGACGACGCCGATGCTCTCGATAGTCATTTCGGCTCACTCCCTCACGGCATCACGATCTCGCGGGCGACCCCGCGCGCGTCCATCTCGTAGTCGAGGCCCTGCACCGGCGGCCGCGCGAAGTGCCACGTCAGCCCGCTCGGCATCGCGCCGCGGGCGACGAGCTCCTCGGCGAGAAACGAGTGAATGTCGTGGACCGTGTACACCTGCGTCGCGGTCGCCGTCGCCCAGCTCGCGCCGAGCGCCGCCATCCGCTGCTCCTGTTCGGCGAGCACCCAGCGCGCCTTCTCGCGCATGCCGGCGGGCGAGGTGTCGCCGTAGCGCACGGTCCGTTCGCGGTAGCTGCCGGGCCCCTCGGCCGCCTCGCCGCTGCCGGCGGTGATGAAGCTCGCCGGCGCGCCCGCCGCCGCGGGAACCGTGTACGAGAACGCGTGGAAGCCGGGCGCCGGAGGTTTTCCGAGCTCCGGGCAGACGTTCGAGCGCGCGACCGGGTTCACCTCGTTCTTGAAGAGGCCCCAGCGCTCAAGCGTGCCGACGTAGACACGGTTGAACGCCTTGAAGCCCTCGTCGGTGAACGGCTCCGGCGAGCGGAGCTCGCAGGCGCAGAACGCCGTCGGCGCCCGCCCGCGGGCGTTGAGGTACGCCTCGATCGCCCGGAAGCCTTCCTCGATCGGGACCGGGCGCCGGAAGCGCGCGCGCTCGATCTCGAAACCGGGCTCGGCGGCGACGCCGCCGGAGTACTGGAACGGCCCCTTGATGAAACGGAAACCGCCGGCAGGGAAAGGGAGGACTTCGGGCATGTGCGCTCCGGTACGAGGGATTCCGAATGCATCGATTGTAGCGCCGCCATGTCGACGGCCAGCGGTAGAGGCGACCGCGTCACTCCCGGAAAGCGAGGAAGAGCGTCGTCAGCCGCACCTCGTCGCTCATGCTCGGGATGCCGTACTTCATGCCGAAGTCGGACCGCTTGAACACCGCGCTCGCGTTGCCGCCGCAGCTCGGCTTCTTGTACACCGGGTGATCCTTGCAGACCCAGCGATCGATCTTGAAGGTCAGCGGCTTGGTCGTGCCGAGCAGCGTGAGCTGTCCCTCCACCTCCGCCGGGCTGTCGCCGCTGAACTTGACGTTCGTGGACTTGAACGTGATGCGCGGGAACTCGACGACGTTGAAGAAGTCGGGGGTGCGCAGGTGGTCGTCGCGCGAGCGCGGGCGCGTGCCCCTCTCGCCGTCGCCGGTGGTCACCGATGCGGCCTCGATCGCGAACTCGAGGCCGCCCTTCTTCGCCGTCCGGTCGATCGTGAACTTCCCCGACGTCTTGTCGAAGCGCCCGTACAGCACGCCATAGCCGTGGTACTCGAGCGAGAAATGCGGGATCGTGTGGTACGGGTCGAGCGCATAGGTTTCGGTTTGCGCGGCCGCTACGAGCGGCAGCGCAAACAGGGCCGCGGCAAGGGTGATCCGTCTCATGCACTTTCCTCCTCTCCTGGTGTGGCGTTCGAGCTCAGGGCCGGCATGATAGCGCCCCGGCCCGGCCCGAGGACGTCGCTACGGCGGCGATGCTCATCGGACTACCCTCGCGCTGAAAGCGCGCTCGGGGTTCGCCCCTTGGGGCGGCTCGGCGGGGCTCATGCCAGCGTCTCCGCCAGGGTCGGAATGGGACGCTGCTCGAACGGCATGTCCCAAAGGTCGCAGTTGCGACGGTCGACGATCTCGGCCCGCAGCAGGAGCTCGGCCGGCACCGGTTCGCCGCGAAGATGGCGCACGGCGCACTCGGTCGCCAATGCCGCCATGTTCATGGCGCTGAAGTCCACCGTTGCCAGCATGTCCCCATGCTTGATCGCCGCGACGGCCTCCGGAATGGCGTTGACGCCCGCCACCGCCGCCTTGCGGCCCGCGGCGCGCAGAGCATCGACCGACCCCGAGGGCCATGACGTCGTTGGCCGCGAGGCAGGCATCGAAGCCATCGTTGGCCGCGAGCCATTGCGCGACGACGTCGCGCGCCTTTTCGCGGACGTAGTCCCCCACGCAGGTACCCGCCACCGCGATCGCAGGGTGCGTTTGGGCGGCGTCACGAAAAGCGCGCACGCGGGCGATGCTGCTCACGGACTCGACCGGCCCCGACACCACGAGCAGTCGTCCGCGCCCCTCGAGGTGCGCGAACAGGTAGTGCGCGATCGCGAGCCCCAGTGCGTAGTCGTCCGCGCCCACGGTCGAGATGCACCGGCCCGTCGGAATCGCGTTGACGAACGCGAACAGCGGAACGCCCGCGGCGTTGATCCGTGCGATCGCCGCGTTCACCCGCGTAGGGTGCACCGGCGCGAGCACGATCGCGTCCACCCGCATGGCGAGCGCCCCATCGATCAGCTCGCTCTGCCCGTCCGGGTCGTCGCCCTTCGCCGGCACGAAGTGCAGCGTCTCGGCGCCGAGCCGCTCGGCCGCGCGATCCGCGCCCAGCCGGGCGGCGGCGTACGCCGGGTTGGTCTTGTTCTTGGTGAAGACCGCGATCTTCATCGCCCTAGCGCGCCCCGGCGCGCGCAAGAATCCCGGCGATCGCGCGGTAGTTCCGGTTCTGCGCGTGTGCGAGCGGCGCGACGCCCTGTCGGTCGGCGATGTTCACGTTCGCTCCCGCGGCGACGAGCAGCCCCACGATCTCGGTGTGCGCGGGCCCGCCGTCGCCGAGGATCACCGCCTCGAGCAACGCGGTCCAGCCGAGGTTGTTCACGTGGTCGACGTCGATCTTCGTCTTGAGAAGCTCGCGCACCGTCTCCACATGGCCGTAATGGCACGCCGGGATGAGCGCGGTGCCGCCGTAGCGGTTGGTGCTCTTGAGGTCCGCGCCGGCGGCGAGCGTCAGCCGGAGTATCTCCAGGTATCCGCTCGCGCCGGCGAGCAGGAACGCGCTGTTGCGCAGGTCGTCCTGGGCGTTCACGTCCGCGCCAGCGGCGATGAGGAGCCGCGCCGCGTCGACGCGGTTGCCGTAGGTGGCCGCGACGAGCGCGGTCCGCCCGCGGGCGTCGCGGCTCCGGACGTTCGCACCCTCGGCGAGCAGGCGCTTCACCGCCGCCGCGTCGCCCGCCTCGGCGGCGCGAATCAGGTCGGCGTCCCGGCCCGGGCTTTGCGCACGCGCGAGGCCGGGCACCAGGAGGAATGCAGCCGTCATGAGCCTCCGGCGGTGCATCGGTTATCCTTTCGCATCAGCAGACTAGGAGCAGCATCATGGCCACCCGACCCGACCCGCGGGGCGAGATCAAGATCGATCCCGCCGCGCTGTTTCTCGAAGAGGTCTTCACCGACCGCCGCGTCGGCACGATCCGGCGACTCACGCCAGTCGACGGCAACGGCGCGCCCGACCCGGCCCGGAAAGTCATCTACATCGGCGAGACGCAGGTCATGAGCAACGTTGGCGCGCTCCCGATCGTATTCGAGATCGACGCCACATCGGTCGCGGACGCGGCGACCAAGTTCGGCCCGCTCGCCAAGGACGCGGTCGAGCAGACCATGCGCGAGCTGCAGGAGCTCCGCCGCCAGGCGGCCTCGTCGATCGTCGTGCCGCAGGGCGGGCTCCCGCCCGGCGGCCTGGGCGGCGGCGGCAAGATCCAGCTGCCGTAGCACCGTCCGCCCCCGCGCCGACGAGGGCGTGTCAACGCCCGGCGGGCGTCCCGCGTTTCCGGCCGAGCGCGATTTCGCGCCCGGAAGGACACGCTCTTGAACGCTCCGCTTCCCTACCACTCGGCCAGCCCGCTCGAGGAGTCGATCACGCTCGGGCAGGCGAAGAAGCTCATCCAGTGCATGGCGCACGAGGCGAGCTTCCTGCTGCTCGCGCCGCCCGGCGTCGGCAAGTCGGAGATGGTCTACCAGGCCGCGCGCGAAGCGGGCCTGCCGTGCCGCTCGCTCCTCGGCACCCAGATCGCCCCGGAGGACGTGAGCGGCGTGCCGCGCATCGTCGGCGAGCGCTCGGTGTTCTGCCCGCCGCGCCTCCTGCTGCCCGAGCGGCCCGAGCCCTTCTGCCTCTTCCTCGACGAGCTGCCGGCGTGCGCGCCGGACGTGCAGAAGGCGTTCTACTCGCTCCTCCTCGAACGGCGCCTCGGCGAGCACACGCTGCCGCAGGGCACGTGGGTGGTCGCCGCGGGCAACCGCATCCAGGACCGCGCGCTCGTCCGGTCGATGAGCTCGGCGCTGGTCAATCGCGTGACGATCCTCCACGTCCGGGTCGACGTCGACGAGTGGCTCGCGTGGGCGCGGCGTAACCGGGTCCGGCCCGAGATCACCGGTTTCGTCTCGTACATGCCCGACGCGCTGATGCGCGGGGTGCCGCCCGAGCCGGTGCCGTTCTCGACGCCGCGTAGCTGGGCGCAGCTCTCGCGCGCGCTCGACATGGCCGAAGCAGGCGGGGTGCTGACGCGCGAGACGCGGCGCGCGCTCGCCTTCGGGCGGCTCTCGGCGGAGGACGCCGCGATCTTCTGCGCGCTCGCGGAGGAGGCGATCGGCGCGATGCACCCGGTCGCGCACTACGTCGAGCACCCCCAGGCGCTGCCGCGCGGCGACGCCGCGCGCTGGTTCGTCCTGAACTGCATCCGCCAGCATGTGCGCGACGGCAAGCTCGAGGGGTTGAAGCCGCGCACGGTGAACCGCTTCCTGAAGAGCCTCGCGCACGAGCACCAGCTCACGCTGCTCGCCGACCTCGTGGACCGCTGGGGCGCGCTCGGCGCGGATGCCGCGATGCTCGGGCTCCTGAAGCAGGTCGCGCGGCTGTGAATCCGGAGGTAACCGCGCGCGCGCTGCTCGAGCGCATCGAGCGGGGGCTGCGGATGGTGACGGTGCCGTTCCCGCACCTCGCGGGGCTCGCCGCGGCGACGCGCGTCTCGCTCGACGAGCGCCTGCCGACGATGGGCGTGTTCGCGTCGGGCCGGCTGGTCGCGAATCCGGCGTTCGTCCGGCGGCTGAAGGACGGCGAGCTCGTCTTCGTGCTCGCGCACGAGCTGCTCCACCTCGCGCTGCGGACCCACGACCGCGCCCGCGGCGCCGACCGGGTGGAGTTCAACTACGCGCACGACTACATCATCAACGACATCCTGCGCGCCGAGCTCGGCCAGGCGATCCCCGCCGGCGGGCTCGACATGCCGGGCGCGCGGGAGCGGTCGGCCGAGGAGATCGTGCTCGAGATGCGCCGCAACGCCTCGGCGCAGACGAAGACCCGCGTCTGGGAGGGCGAGACGACCACGGCGCGGCGCGCGGCCGGCGCGGGAGACGAAGCGGGTGACGTGCTCGACGGTACGCGCGAAGCGGAGCTCTTCCCCGACGACGCCGGCGACCAGCAGGCGAACGCGGAGCGGATGAAGGCGCTCGCGGCGAAGGCGCTGAGCCTCGCGCGCGCAATGGGGCTCGCGAAAGGACTGCGCGGCACCGATGCCGGCGCCACGAGCCAGACGGTCGCCGCGCTGCGCGGCGTCTACCGCACGCCATGGGAGCTCGCCCTGCAGCGCTGGCTCGAATCGGTCGCGCCCGGCGAGCGCACGTTCGCGCGTCCGTCGCGCCGCGGCGCGGAGCGCACCGACGTCGTCCTGCCCGGGCGTCGGCGCGAGGGCTGGATTCTCAACGTGGTGCTCGACACCAGCGGCTCGATGTCGGACGAGATCCCGCGCGCGCTCGGCGCGATCGGGGAGTTCTGCGACGCGGTGGGCGTCGACCAGGTCCGGCTCGTGCAGTGCGACGCCGCCGTGACCGCCGACGAGTTGGTACCACCGGAGGCGCTCACCGAGCGCCAGGTCACCGGCTACGGCGGCAGCGATCTTTCGCCCGCGCTCCGCCATCTGGCCGACGACCAGCACGTGCGCGCGGTGGTCGTCGTCACCGACGGCGACATCGCCTATCCGCCGGAGCCCATGCCGTACGACGTGCTGTGGGTGCTGCCGGCGCGCGGCGCGGGCGCGTTCGGGCCGCCGTACGGCCGCGTGATCGCGATGCAGCCGGTCTGAAGGAGCAGCAATGAAAGTCGTGCAGGAGCTCGTCGCGTATTTCGACCGCCGCGGTCGGCTCACCAAAAAGCAGATCCGGCACCTCCTCGACCAGGGACTGCTGGCCGGGGACGCGCCGCTGACCATGATCGATCTCTGCGATCCGGTGGGCGCGACCTACTACTTCCGGGTCACCGGCGAGGTCGCGGGGCCGCTTTGGGGAACCGACGTGTACACCGGCGACTCGGCGATCGCGGTGGCGGCAGTGCATGCCGGCCTCGTCAAGGCGGGCGACTCGGCGATCGTCAAGGTCACCGTCGAGCAGCCGCTGCCGCGGTACGCGGGGTCGGTGCAGAACGGCGTGACGAGCCACGAGTTCGGCCCGTACGGGACGGCGTTCCGGCTGGCGGCGGTGTAGCCCGCCGGGGGCGACAGCCCCACGCGAACCGGGGATAATCGCGCCCGGTTCCTCTTTCCGCAGCGATTCCCGGTCAGTCCGATGGCGCAATACGTCTATACGATGCGGCGCGTGGGCAAGGTCGTGCCGCCCAAGCGCGAGATCCTCAAGAACATCTCGCTCAGCTTCTTCCCCGGCGCCAAGATCGGCGTGCTCGGGCCTGAACGGCTCGGGCAAGTCGACCCTGCTCCGCATCATGGCGGGCGAGGACCAGAACTTCGAGGGCGAGGCGGTGCCGATGCCGAACATGCGCATCGGCCACCTGCCGCAGGAGCCGCAGCTCGACGCCACGAAGACCGTTCGCGAGTCGGTCGAGGAGGGCCTCGGCGACGTGCTGGCCGCGAAGCAGCGGCTCGACGAGGTCTATGCCGCCTACGCCGAGCCCGACGCCGACTTCGACAAGCTCGCCGAGGAACAGGCGAAGCTCGAGGCGGTGATCGCCGCCTCGGGCGCCGACAGCGAGCACCAGCTCGAGATCGCGTCCGACGCGTTGCGGCTCCCGCCCTGGGACGCCAGCGTCGAGCAGCTCTCGGGCGGCGAGAAGCGGCGCGTCGCCCTGTGCCGGCTGCTGCTCTCGAAGCCCGACATGCTGCTGCTCGACGAGCCGACCAACCACCTCGACGCCGAGAGCGTGGAATGGCTCGAGCAGTTCCTGCAGAAGTTCCCCGGCACCGTGATCGCGGTCACCCACGACCGCTACTTCCTCGACAACGTCGCCGGCTGGATCCTCGAGCTCGACCGCGGGTTCGGCATCCCGTGGGAAGGCAACTACTCGTCGTGGCTCGAGCAGAAGGAGCAGCGGCTCGAGACCGAGGCGAAGCAGGAAGCGGCGCGCATCAAGACGATGAAGGCCGAGCTCGAATGGGTGCGCCAGAACCCGAAGGCGCGCCAGGCGAAGAGCAAGGCGCGCCTGCAGCGCTTCGAGGAGCTCTCCTCGTACGAGCATCAGCAACGCAACGAGACGCAGGAGATCTTCATCCCGGTCGCGGAGCGGCTCGGGGACAAGGTGATCGAGCTCAAGGACGTTAGCAAGGGCTACGGCGATCGCCTGCTGATCGACAAGCTGTCGGTCGCGGTGCCGCCGGGCGCGATCGTGGGGATCATCGGCGCGAACGGCGCCGGCAAGTCGACGCTGTTCCGCATGATCACCGGCAAGGAGAAGCCCGACTCGGGAACGATCGAGCTGGGACCGACTGTGAAGCTCGCTTACGTCGACCAGTCGCGCGACGACCTCACCGCCGGCAAGAGCGTTTGGGAGGACGTCTCGGGCGGCCAGGACATCCTGACCGTCGGCAAGTTCCAGATGCCCTCGCGCGCCTACGTCGGGCGCTTCAACTTCCGCGGCGCCGACCAGCAGAAGATCGTCGGCCAGCTCTCCGGCGGCGAGCGCGGCCGGCTGCACCTCGCGAAGACGCTGATCGCCGGCGGCAACGTGCTGCTGCTCGACGAGCCGTCGAACGACCTCGACGTCGAGACGCTGCGCGCGCTCGAGGAGGCGCTGCTCGAGTTCGCCGGCACGGTGCTCGTGATCTCGCACGACCGCTGGTTCCTCGACCGCATCGCCACGCACATCCTCGCCTTCGAGGGCGACTCGCAGGTGGTGTTCTACCCGGGCAACTACCACGAGTACGAGGCCGACAAGGTGAAGCGCCTCGGCGAGGAAGCGGCGCGGCCGAAGCGCATCCGGTTCAAGCCGCTCAAATGAGCACACCGGACGCGCGGCGACGCCGGCTCGTCGGCGCGATCGGCGCCGCCCCGCTAGCGCTCGCCGGTGCGCGGGTGCGGGCGCAGCCCAAGCCGCCGTCGAACGACGGCGGACCGTTCGTCCCGACGCCGTGGGTGATCCTCGACGAGATGCTCAAGCTGGTCGAGGTCCGCCCGGACGACACCGTCTACGACCTCGGTTCCGGCGACGGGCGCCTGGTGATCGCCGCGGCGAAGCGTCACGGCGCACGCGGCGTCGGCATCGAGCTCAATGGCGACCTGGTCGTCTACTCGCGCGTTCAGGCCGAGCGCGACGGCGTCGCCGAGCGCGTGACAGTTCGTCGAGGGCGACGTCCTGAAGGCGAGCCTTCGCGAGGCGACCGTCGTGACGATGTATCTCCTGCCGCGCCTCGTCGTCCAGCTCGTGCCGAAGCTCCGCGCCGAGCTGCCGCCGGGCGCGCGCATCGTCTCGCACGACTATCCGCTCGAGCCGTGGCGCCCGGACAAGACGCTGATCTTCGACGTCCTGGAGAAGGTCAACATCAACGGCATGACCGAGACGAAGCTGTTCTACTACGTCGTGCCGGCGCAGGTCGACGGGCGCTGGCTGCTCGCGGTCGACCAGCCGATCTCGGCGCGCCCGGTTGAGCTGGCGATCGAGCAGTGGCCCGATCGGCTCGAGGGCGCGGCGATCGTCGACGGCGTCGCGCTCGCGCTCCGCGACCTCGCCGTGCGCGCCGACGGGATCCGCTTCGACCTGCTGCACGGCGGCCGCATGCTGGCGTTCCGCGGCCGGGTGACGGGCGCGACGATGGCCGGGGAGATGACCCGACCCGGGAGCGCGGCCGGCTGGACGGCGCGGCGCCTGCCCTGATCGGGAGGACCGGCGGCGCGCCGGCGCCGCCACGAAGGGAGGGGAACATGTTGGAGCGCTGGATCGCAGGGCTCGGCGGAGCGCTGCTGGTAGCGGTCGCGCCGGCATCGGCGCAACTCGATCAGCGGGCGCTGCTCAGCCGCATCGAGACCGATCTCTTCGGCCTCCCGGCACCCGCGTCGCTCGGCGAGCCGCTGCGGCTGTGGGCGACCTGGTACCACGTGCCCTCGTCGACGCGATTCCCGACGGCTTCCCGCTCCTCAACGTCGCCAGTCAGCCGATCAGCCCGCGGATCCGCGGCCGCGACTGGTGCCTCGGCGCGCTGCAGGGCGTGATCGCGATCAAGGCCGGCGACGGCACGATGAAGACGTACACGTACGAAACGACGGCGCACACGGAGGAGCTCGACTGCGGCGACTACTTCAAGCGCCCGCAGGCGCCATGGACCCGGGCGGCAGGGCACAGCCGGTTCGGCGTCTCGAAGGGTCCGTTCGGCGACGGCGCGGGCGGCTTCCAGGTGGTGCCGTTCCGCAGCCTCGCCGTCGACTCGAAGGTGATCCCGCTCGGGACGGTGCTCTTCGTTCCCGGCGGCGCGCGGCGTCGAAGTCACGCTACCGTCCGGGCGGAAGGTGCGGCACGACGGCTACTTCTTCGCCTCCGACCGCGGCGGCGGCATCAAGGAGAACCACGTGGACGTCTTCGTCGGACACTGGGCCGAGAACCCGTTCCCGTCGTTCGTGTCGAGCACGCCTTCGCGGACTTTCGAGGCGTACCGGGTGACCGACGAGCGGGTGCGGCCGCACCTGCACCGGCTCCACGCGTACGACTGACGCGCTAGCCGTTCACCTTCTTCAGGACGTGCCGGCGGTTGCGGGTGTACGGCCGCACCTGGCTCGGCCAGCGTCCCGCGTCGACCGCCTTCGCCCAGCCCTCGCTCGTCAGCACCTCGGCGCTCTCGAGCTCGTAGACCGCGCTGTACTTCGGCTCGCCCTCGGCGACGATCGTCTTCTTCTCGCCGCCCATGATCATCGTCAGCGGCACGCTCGTGCAGCGCCGCGCCGAGATGACGCCCGGCACTTTCAGGATGAGCGGGATGTGCTCGGTGTCGTAGACCTCGTTGAAGAGCGCCTCCTTGTCCGGGTCCACGTCCATGCTCGCGATGAAGATGTAGGGCATCGTTCTATCTCCTGGTGGTGCGGCGGCGTGCGCGGCGCTTCGCCGGCGGTTTCGCGTCGCGGGTGTCGAACTTCGCCGGCGCGACGACCTCGATCATCTCGAGGTCCTTCGAGTGCGCGAGCTCGCGGTGGCGGATGCTCGGCGGCTGGTAGAAGCACGTCCCGGCGCGCATCGTGCGCCGTCCGATGCCCTCGTACTCGAACTTCACCCAGCCCTTGAGCACGTAGACGAACTGCACGTCGCAGTCGTGGTAGTGCCACTCGCCGTGCGGCGCCTTGCCCGGCAGCGCACGGATGATGTGTGCCACCACCTTGCCGCGGGTGGCGCGCTCGATGCCGAGGTCGCGGTAGGCGAAGTAGCTGCGCAGGCCGCGCCGCTCGAACCTGGACCGGGCGCGATGGCTGACGTTGAAGCGCTGGGCGCGTGCGTTCATCGGGATCCTCCTCGTCGGGATTGCGGATTGTCGCCCACGCCGGGGGGGTACTGACAAGCCGCGCCGGTTGGAGTACAACCCGCGGACCCGAAGGAGGACCCCGAACCATGAGAATGAAGCTCGCCCGCGCGGCGTTGTGCGCCGCGCTCGCCGCGTTCGCGCCGCACGCGCTCGCCCAGGCCTTCCCGAACAAGCCGGTGAAGATCGTCGTGCCGTTCCCGGCCGGCGGAACCACCGACATCGTCGCCCGCCTGGTCGGGCAGCGCATGACCGAGACGATGGGGCAGACGGTCGTGGTCGAAAACCGCGGCGGCGCCGGCGGCCAGCTCGGCGCCGAGGTGGTCGCCAAGGCGCCGCCCGACGGGTACACCATCCTGATGCACAACGTCACCTTCCCGATGGCCTCCGCCGCCGCCCAGCTCGCCAACCGTCCGCTCTACAACGTCGACACCGATTTCGCCGGGATCTCGATCGCCGTCTTCGTGCCGCTGGTGATCACCGCGAGCCCGACGATCCCGTCGAAGGACCTGAAGGAGCTCGCCGCCTTCCTCCAGGCCAACAAGGCGGCGCACTACAGCTACGGCTCGACCGGGCCGGGCTCCTTCATGCACGTGATCGGCGAGGCGTTCAAGCGCGACGCGAACGTCGAGATGACTCACGTCCCGCTCAAGGGCGCGGCGCCGCTCAAGCAGGAGCTGCTCGCGGGCCGGCTGCAGGTGGGCGGCGATCAGCTCTCCTCGTCGCTCGCCGACATCAAGGCCGGCAAGCTGCGCGCGCTGGCGACCAACGCGTCGAAGCGCATTCCGGAGCTGCCCGACGTGCCGACGGTGCGCGAGCTGGGCTACGCGGTGCTGGAGGCCGACGGCTGGAACGGCCTGTTCGCGCCGGCCAAGACGCCGCGCGATGTGATCGACCGGCTGCAGCGCGAGACCGCGGCCGCCGTGAAGCACCCGGACGTGGTGAAGCGGTTCACCGAGATCGGGGCCGAGCCCGTCGGCTCATCGTCCGCCGACCAGGACGCGATCCTGAAGAAGCAGCTCGCGCAGTTCCGGCCGATCATCAAGGAGATGAAGATCGACTGAAGGACCGCGGCCGAAGGACCGCGCGCCTCGCGTAGCAACCTATCGGCGCGCTGCCCCACCCTCCTCGGCGCGTCAGCGCGGTGGAAGCACCATCTGCGTCTGGATGGTGAGCGAGAGCAGCCGCCCGCTCTCGTCGGTGATGCGCGTCTGCCACACCATCGTCGTCTTCCCGCGGTGGAGCGGCGTCGACTCGGCGCGCACGACACCCGAGCGCCCCGCGGCGAAGAAGTTGGTCTTCGACTCGAGCGTGGTCGTGGTCGCGCCGGCGGGCAGGTTCACGATCGTCGCCGCCGCGCCCACGGTATCCGCGAACGCCATCAGCGTTCCGCCGTGCAGCGCCCCGCCGACCGTCCGCAGGTCGTCGCGGATCGTGAGCTCGGCGACGACCCGGTCGGCGCCGGTTTCGACGAATTTCATGCCGAGCAGCTCGGGAAACGTGCCGCTCAACCTGGCGTTCATGTCGTTCGGGTCCATGGGCCGGAGATTATCCGTCACTGCGCCCGCGCCGCGCCGGCGCACGCTCTCGCGACCGAAGTCCGGATGATCTCGGCGAGCCGCCGTTCGTCGCGCCCCGCGTAGTCCGGATCCGCGAATGCGAGGTAGAGGTCGGCCCAGCGCTCCGCGCCCTCCCGCAGCGGCAGCGGCTTGAGGCGGCCGGCCGCGAGCTCTTCGCGGACGTTCTCCTCCGGGTACCACGCGAACCCGAGCCCCATCGTCGCGGCCCGGATCGACGTCGCCTTATTGCTCACCGTCCAGCGCTGCTCGGCGCCGGTCCAGGCGCCCGGGCGGGTGCGGTGGAGCGCCGGAATCGCGAATGACGAGATGTCGGTGCCGCCGCAGATCGCGGTCGGTGAGCCCGCGGCCGAGCCGGTGCAGCGGATGGTCGGGATGCGCGCAGGCGATGAAGCGGACCCGCATGAGCAAATCCCCAAGCACGCCCGCAGTCGGCTGCGACACGATCGCTAGGTCCACTGTCCGCGCCTTCAGCGCCTCGTCCGTGCCCCCCAGAACAGTCTCATAGAGCTCGATGCGCGTCTCGGGCCGCTCCAGCGCGAAGTCGCGCAAGGCTTCGAGCAGGAGCCAGGTGGGGAACACGATCTCGACCGCGAGCCGCAGCTCCGGCTTCCAGTCGGCGGCCATCGCCTTGGCGCCGTCCTCGAGCGCCGCCGCTTCGTCGACCAGCGTACGGGCACGCCGGTAGAGCACCTGCCCCGCCTCGGTCAGCACCGCCTTGCGGCCGCGGATTTCGAACACCTTCACGCCGAGGAGCGACTCGATCTTCTGCACCGCGTAGGTCACCGCAGACTGGCTCTTGTGGAGCGCCGCGGCAGCCTGTGCGTAGCCGCCGGCGTCGACCACCGTCAGGAGTCCCCGCCATTGTTCTAGTGAAATCCGCGGGTTAGTCGACATCTATCTATTAATCCGATTCTTTAGGCCTCATTATTGTGCTTTTTATCTGATCAGTAAATACAAATACTCAGGGCATCGAAACCGCAACCAGGAGATGCCCATGAAAACCCTGCTCCACCTGAATACCAGCCTGTTCTCGGACGGCGGCCAATCGAGCCGGCTCGCGGCCCGCTTCGTCGCGGAGTGGCGGGCGCAGAACCCGGGCGCCGCGGTGATCGCGCGCGACCTCGCATCGACGCCGGTCCCGCATCTCACCGCCGAGCGCTTCCAGTCGTTCCTCGCGCCGGCCGGCGAGCGGACGCCGACGCAGCAGGCGGTGGTCGATCATTCCGACGCGCTGATCGACGAGCTGCGGCGCGCCGACGTGATCGTGATCGGCCTGCCGATGTACAACTTCGGCGTGCCGTCGACGCTCAAGGCCTACTTCGACCACATCGCCCGCGCGGGCGTGACGTTCCGCTACACCGAGAAGGGGCCACAGGGCCTGCTGACCGGCAAGAAGGTCTATGTCTTCGCGACGCGTGGCGGCCGCTACGCCGGCACGCAGCACGACAGCGAAACGGCGTTCGTCCGGCAGTTCCTCGGCTTCCTCGGGATGGACGACGTCGAGTTCGTCTACGCGGAAGGCCTCGCGATAAACGAGGCGAGCAAGGCTGCCGCCGTGTCGCACGCCGAACGGACGATCGAGCGCCTCGTCGCGCCGGAGCGCCTGGCGGCCTAGCCCAGCGCCTTCAGATCCGCGGCGGCGAGCTTCAGCGCCGCCGCGGCGACGTTCTCCTCGAGGTGCGGGATCGAAGCCGTGCCGGGGATCGGCAGCATCACCGGCGAGCGCGCGAGCAGCCATGCGATCGCGACCTGCGCCGGCGTCGCGCCGGCGTTCTTGGCCACGCGCTGAACTTTCGACGAGCGCACCAGGCGCCCGGCGCCGAGCGGGAACCACGGGATGAACGCGATCCCCGCCTTCTCGCACGCGGCGAGCACGTCGTCCGAGCTCCGGTCGTCGAGGTTGTACTCGTTCTGCACCGAAACGATCGGCGCGATGCGGCGCGCCTCGGCGAGCTGGCGGACGCTGACGTTGGACACGCCGAGATGGCGGATCTTGCCTGCCGCTTGCGCCTCGGCGAGCGCGCCCATCGACTCGGCGAACGGCACCTTCGGGTCGGGCGCGTGGAACTGGTAGAGGTCGATGCGCTCGAGCCTCAGGCGCTTGAGGCTGCCGTCGAGCGCGCGCCGGAGGTGCTCCGGCCGCCCGTCCGGGTCCCACGCGTGCCGCCGCGGCCGCACGAGCCCGCCCTTCGTGCCGATCACCAGGCCGGGCGGGTACGGATGAAGCGCCTCGGCGATCAGCGTCTCGTCCACCTCCGGCCCGTAGCTGTCGGCGGTGTCGAAGAAGTTCACGCCGAGCTCGATCGCCCGCCGCAGCACGCGATGGGCCGCCGCGCGGTCCTGCGGCGGGCCCCAGATGTCGGGGCCGCAGACGCGCATCGCGCCGAACCCCATCCGGTTCACCGTCAGGTCGCCGAGCCGGACGGTGCCCGCCGCCGCCGCCGGGGTCACCCGAGCGTGCTCTTGAAGAACGCCATCGTCCGCGACCACGCGAGCTCGGCCGCCGCCTTGCTGTAACGCGCGCCGGCGGTGTCGTTGTGGAACGCGTGCTCGGCGCCGTCGTACATGAAGAGCTCGTAGGACACCTTCGACGCCTTGAGCGCCGCCTCGTACTCCGCGATGCCGGCGTTGATCCGCGGATCGTTGCCGGCGTAGTGGAGCTGCAGCTTCGCCTTGATCTTCGGCACGTCGGCCGCCGGGGCGACCAGGCCGTAGAACGGCGCGCCGGCGGTCAGGTCGGGCGCGGCGACCGCGAGCAGGTTCACCATGCCGCCGCCCCAGCAGAACCCGACCGCGCCGACCGCACCGGTGGCGTCCGGCCGGCCCTTCAGATAGGCGACCGCGGCGACGAGGTTGCGCACCGCGTCCGGCCGGTCGAGCCGGCCGATGGCGGCGCGGGCCGCATCCTCGTCCGACGGCGTGCCGCCGAGCGGCGTCAGCATGTCCGGCGCGAGCGCGGTGAAGCCGCCCACCGCCACGCGGCGCGCGACGTCCTGGATGTGCGGGTTCAGGCCCCGGTTCTCGTGGATGACGATGACGCCCGCCCGCTTCGCCGGCCCGGACTTCGGCACCGCGAGGTAGCCGCGGATCTCGCCGGTCGCGCCCCGGTACGCGATGGTGCTCGTCGCGATCCGGGTGTCACCCGGATCGACGACCGCCGCGTGCGCATAGTTGTTCTCGAGCAGCGGCAGGAGCGCCATCGCCGCTGCGGTGCCGCCGGCGAGCGCCGCAAGACGCTCCAGGAAGACGCGCCGCTCGAGCGGCCGGTGGGTGTAGTCGTCGTAGAGCCGGATGATGCGCGGGTCCATCGCGGTCCTCGGAATGCTTGGGGGACCGCGATTCTATCGCCCGCCGCCGGGCCTGCCGGAGCGGGATCAGGCCGCCAGCGCCCCTGCCGCCCCCAGCGTCGCCACGGCGGCGCAGCCGAACCCCTCGGCCTCCACGTACGGCGGCCGCTCGCCGAAGAAGCGGGCGATCGCCGCGACGACCTCCTCGACGGTGTCGGCCGGGAACTCGCCCGACATCGCCGCCAGGTCCTCGAGCCGGCGCCCGCCGATCTCGCGCGCGCCCCCTGTGGCCGGCGACCGCGCAATGACCCGCTCGACGGTGCTGCGCGCGTACTCGGGGTCGCTGCACCACCCGCGGTCGCTCGCGGCCTGGCCGAGCCGCTGGAAAGCCGGGGCGCTGATCAGGAATTTCGCTTTCATGGTCGCTCCTCTTGGCTGGTGGACGGGACGTGGGAATTATTTCCTCGTCGGCGTGCCCGACGAATCGACCCGAGGCATAGGGCGGCCATCAGCCCGTGGTATTACCCGCGCTTGATCCAGATCAACGCCAGCGCCGTATACCGATTGGAGCTAGGCTAACGGCCTTGCAGGAAAAGGCTAGAAAAATGACCGTACTACCCGAAGCGATCGCCGCCGCCCTGTGCGCGGCGACCGCCCCAGTCCAACCCCCGCCCGATCGTGCCGCAGCGCTGCGCAGCCGCGTCCTTGCCCGCGCCGCCGCGCCGGGGTTCCTCACCATCCCGGCGAGCGAGGAGGGCTGGATCGAGGTGATGCCGAAGGTCCGCGCCAAGCTGCTCTACACCGACGGCACCGCGCAGTCGTACCTCGTGCGCCTCGAGCCCGGCGCCCGGGCGCCGGCGCACGATCACCCGGCGGGCGAGGAATGCGTCGTGCTGGAAGGCGAGGTGCGGTACATCGGCGGCTCGACGCTGCGCGCCGGCGACTACGAGGTCGCGCACAAGGGCGCGCACCACACCGAGCTCGTCAGCGACACGGGCGCGCTGGTGTTCCTCCGCTACCAGCTGCCGCTCGAAAACTACATCCGCCTCTAGCGGGCCATCGTCGCGAACGCCTCGTCCGCGGCGGCGAGCGTCCGCTCGACGTCGGCGTCGGAGTGGGCGATCGAGATGTAGATCTTCTCGTTCGGGTTCACGAGGATGCCGCGCCGGATCATCTCCAGCGCCCAGCGCGACCCGAGCGCCTTGTCCGCGGTCGTGAGGTCCATCCAGGTGCGCAGCGGCTTGCGGGCGGTGAAGCGGACGCCGAACACCGCGTCCTCGCCCGGCGTCTGGACCGCGAAGCCGTGGCGCTCGCCGGCCGCGACGATGCCGGCGCGGAGCTGAGACCCCGTGCGGTGCAGCCGGTCGTAGACGCCGGGCTGCGAGAGGACGTCGAGCGCGGCGCAGCCGGCGGTGGTGCCGATCGGGTTGCGGGCAAGCGTGTGCGTCGCCCACACCACCTCCGAGCGCGGACGCTTGCGCACGTCGAGCACCGACATCACGTCGGCGTTCCCCACCACGGCCGCCAGCGGGAAGCCGCCGCTGATCGCCTTGCCGTAGCAGGCGAGGTCGGGCACGACGCCGTAGCGCTCCTGCGCGCCGCCCCAGGCGATGCGGAAGCCGGTCACGATCTCGTCGAACACGAGCACGATGCCGTGCTTCTTCGTCACCTCCCGCAGCGCCTGCAGGAATCCCGGCTCGGGCAGCAGCACGCGCTGCAGCGGCTCGACGATCACCGCGGCGAGCTCGGCGGCGTGCCGCTCGATCGTCTCGACCGCGCGCGCGGTGTCGTTGAACGGGGTCACCAGCACCGTATCGCCGGTCTGCGCGGGGATGCCGACCGAGTCGGGCTTCGCGTGCGGATAGTCGGACGGGGACGCCGGCACGGTGCCCCACAGGCTGTAGTCGTGCATGCCGTGCCACGAGCCCTCGAACTTGAGCAGCTTGTCGCGCTGGGTGAACGCGCGCGCGATGCGCAGGCTGTAGAACGTCGCCTCGGTGCCCGAGCCGGTGTAGTGAACCGCGTCCCCGCACGGGATCGCCTCGACCAGCCGCTTCGCGAGCGCGACTTCGGGCGCGGTGAGGAAATAGAACGCCGTACCCTTGGCGAGCTGGGCGGACACCGCTTCGAGGACGGCGGGATGCGCGTGGCCGAGGAGCGCCGGTCCGGAGCTGAGGTGATAGTCGATGTACTCCTTGCCCGCGACGCTCCACACGCGGCTCCCCTGCCCGCGCTCGACCACCAGGTTGAGGTCGGGCGGCAGCTGGAAGAGGCCGAGCCCGCCGCCGGCGAGGTATTCGCCCGCGTCGGCGAGCAGCGCGGCCTGTCGTGCGGTGGTCGTGGTGTCGTTCATGTCATCGTCCCGGAAGTTGTTCGAGCAGGATCTCGACGTTGTCGGACGGCGCGCCGCGAGTCAGCACGGCGTGCCGCGTGGTGTTCAGGAACAGGATGCGCTCGCCGACGCGCAGCTCGCCGCTGACGGCGTAGTGCATCCGCGCATCGATCCGCGCCGGATCGTACTCGAGCCGGAACGGCAGCGGCACCTGCCGCCCGTCGGTGTTGAAGCGCGTCTGCGCGATCACGATCGCCGGCGCGTCGGCGCGCGAAACGTCGATCAGCCGGACGATCGCCTCGGTCTGCGGCGGGATCGCGATCCGCTGCTTGTAGATCAGCGTGCCGTTCAGCGTCTTCATGGCCGGCGGCTTTGGCTGCGGTGCGACCGTGGTGCACGCGGCGAGCGCCGCGGCAAGCGCGACGAGTAGCCCGCGCATCGCATCAGCCCCGCGTGCTCGCAGTGAAGGTGAACCCGACGTTCTCGAAGTAGGCGCGCGCCGCCGGGTCGATCGCCGCCAGCCGGTCGCCGATCTGGCGCGCGAAGTCGATGTCCTGCATGTCGTGCACGCCGCCGGTGATCAGCACCTGCAGGACGCCCTCGCCGTCGCCGACGTTCCGGAACGCGCGGCAGACGCCCGGCGGCACCGACACCGTGTCGAGCTCCTCGAGCACGAGCCGCTCCGCGCCGTCGTCGTTCCAGCGCAGCTCGAACCGGCCGCGGAGCACGGTGAACGTCTCGTAGGTCTTCACGTGCGCGTGCAGCTCGGGCCCCTGCCCCGGCGGGCAGACCGCGAGCGTCATCGTCATGCCCGCCGCGCCCCTGATCGGCGCGTTCGAGCTGATCGGCGTCGCGCCGGCTTCGAGGCCGATGACCGACAGGAGCTTGCGGGCGTAGATCACGTCCTTCGCCGCGAGCGGAACGCCCGCTTCGGTCTGCGTCGGGAGCGGCTTCAGCTCGCGATAGCGCGCGACGCGCTGCGCCATGTCGGCCTGGGTGAGCTCGATCGTCTTCATGGGTGTCTCCTGCAACTGCGGGACCGCGGGCTCTAGGCCGGCATGGGGGCTTCGCGCACGACGAGATTGCGGCCGAGCCGCTTCGCCTCGTAGAGCGCGCGGTCGGCGCGGGCGATCCAGTCGCCGGCGTCCTCGACCTCGGGCTGCGCGGCGGCGATGCCGATGCTGACGGTGCACCGGATGCCGGTGGCCGGCTCCACCGTCGTCGCCTCGATCCGCTGGCGGACGCGCTCGGCGATCACCGCGGCGCCGTCGACGTCGGTGTCGGGCAGCACGACGCCGAACTCCTCGCCGCCGTAGCGGCCGGAGACGTCCGACGTTCGCACCGTACGGCCCACGATCTCGGCGACGCTGCGGATCACCTGGTCGCCGGCGGGGTGCCCGTACCGGTCGTTGATCTGCTTGAAGTGGTCGACGTCGATCATCAGCAGCGACGCGGCGCGGTGGCTGCGCCGGCAGCGCGCCATCTCGACGTACACGATCTGCTCCCAGGAGATCCGGTTGAGCAGCCCCGACAGGCCGTCGGTGCGGCTGAGCGCCGCGAGCATCCGGTTCTGCTCGCGCATGCGGCGCGTGAGCCGGTAGGCGGCGACGCCGACGGCGATCGGATAGGCGACGAGCAGCGGCAGGCTCGCCGCGACGACGAACATCGTCGTGGTCGGCCGGAAGTCGAATCCGAACGCGAGCACCGCCGCCGCGCAGCACGCGATCTGGACGGCGAGCGCGCGGAGGAAGAGCCTGGCGCCGCCGGCGCCGATCTTGTCCATGCCGAGCATGGCGACGAGCAGCGCGCTCGGCAGCAGGTTGAACCCCATCAGCGCCACCCAGACGCCGCCGGCGCCGGAATCGACGACCAGGTTGCGCAGCTCCGCGCGATAGGGATCGCGGCTGCGGACCGCGATCAGCCGCGCCACGTGCGGCCAGAGGAAACCGTTCAAAACCAGCGCCGCCCACGTCACCGGGTTCGCGCCGTTCTCATAAAGCACCGACGCGACGCAGAGGAACCCGAGGCCGAGCCCGAGCGTGCGCGGGCCGTGCATGCGGCGTGCGAACGCGAGCCCTTCCTCGCGCCCGCGGCTCGAGAACGCGGACAGGTCCGGTGACGGCTGGCCGCCGGGACCGGCGAGGGCGGCGGCGTGGCGCGCTGCGTCGTTCACTTAGTGGGGCCGGGGTGCTCGCGCAGGAACACCGGCAGGTCGGTTGTCGGCGGATGCCTGGGCACCGCGTAGAACATGTCGGCCACCCAGCCGCGGTGATAGCTGGTGTGGTTGACGACGTGCAGCAGGATGTCGCCGCGGCGCATCGTGCCGGCATTGCCGCCGATCAGCGTGAAGCTCACCGTCTCGTCCAGGCCGGCCTCGGTCAGGCGGTCGCCGTACGCCGTGTACCAGTCGTCCATCGCAGCTTGCGCCCGCCGGAGGTCGGCGAACTCGGGGTGCAGGACCGTCTTGAGCGCCGGGATGCCGTGGCTGCGGCCCTCGAGGTGCGCCTGCCAGATCACGTCGACCGTGTACAGGTGGTTGAGCGTGTTGACCATGTTCTTGAAGAGCGTGGGCCGCTCCCGGGTCGCCTCGCCCGCCGGCAGCTCGGCGACGGCGTCGAAGATGAGCCGGTTCGCCCAGGCGTTGTACCGGGTCAGCATGCGGATGGTCTGCGGCGTCATCGGGTGGGCCTCCGTCCGGGGAGATTGTAGGGGTAGACTCGCGGTCCGATCCAGAGAGGGGAAAGCCAATGCAGACGCGACGTCTCGGCAAGGGTGGGCTCGAGGTTTCCGGGCTCGGGCTGGGGTGCATGGCGATGACCAGCCTCTACGGGCCGGTGGACGAGGCGGAAGCGATCGCCACCGTCCGCGAGGCGCTCGACGCCGGCGCGAACTTCCTCGACACCGCCGACGCCTACGCCGACGGCAAGAACGAGGAGCTGCTCGCCCGCGCGCTCGCCGACGGCTATCGCGCCAAGGCCGTGCTCGCCAGCAAGTTCGGCAACGTGCGGACGCCGGACGGCAAGCCCGCCGCGAACGGCAGGCCCGAGTACGTGATCGAGGCCTGCAACAAGAGCCTCGCCCGGCTGAAGACGGACGTGATCGACCTCTACTTCCAGCACCGGGTGGATGCGAGCGTCCCGATCGAGGACACCGTCGGCGCGATGAAACGCCTGGTCGAGCAGGGGAAGGTGCGCCACCTCGGCCTCTCCGAGGCGGGGGTGGAGACGCTGCGCCGCGCGAACGCGGTGCATCCGATCGCCGCGCTGCAGACCGAGTACTCGGTGTGGTGCCGCTTCGTCGAGGACGACGACATCCTGGACGTCTGCCGCTCGCTCGGCGTCGGGTTCGTCGCCTACTCGCCGCTGGGCCGCGGCATGCTCACCGGCGCGATCAACTCGGCCGCCGATCTTGGCGAGAACGACCGCCGCCGCGACCATCCCCGCTTCCAGGGCGAGAACCTCACCGCCAACGCCGCGCTGATACGGCCGCTCGTGGAGATGGCGGACGCGAAGCGCTGCACGCCCGGGCAGCTCGCGCTCGCGTGGCTGCTCGCGCAAGGCCCGGAGGTGGTGCCGATCCCGGGCACGAAGCGCCGCACCCATCTGCGGCAGAACCTCGCCGCGCTCGACATCAAGCTCTCCGCCGACGAGGCCGCGACGCTCGCGCGCGCGATCGACGACGGAAACGTGCAGGGCACGCGCTACCCGAAGGGGCAGCTGCCGCTGCTCGGGCTCTAGGCGGCGCCGGTCAGGCGCCGGATCTGCCCGCGCCAGCGCGCGACCAGCGGGTCGCGCTCCGGATCGCGGCCCTCGTCGCGGACGCGGCGCTTGCGGAACGCGAGCTCGTGCTGCGCGTTCACCAGCGCCGCCGACTCGCGCGGCGCCACCGGATCGATCCGCCGCGTGCGGAACATGCGGTCGCCGGCGATCTCGTCGTACTCCCGCGCGCTCACCGTCCGCCCGACCTCGGGCGCGAGCTCCTCGCGGATGACCCGGCGCTCCCAGACGCCGCTCCGCCACAGCGCGACCGCGAGGATCGCGACGAACGGCAGGAAGACCGTCAGCTCGACCGCGCTCCCGACCAGGAACGCCTGGAAGAACCCGAGCCCGGGCTGCGTCGGATCCTCCTGCGGCGGCGGCTCGCCGGCGGCCGCGGCGGCGATCGCGAAGAAGAGCGGCAGCGCGTTGTTGAGCGCATGCGCGAGGACTGCGAGCGCCAGGCCGCCGAGCGGCGCGAGCCAGCGCAGCCACCGGCGGCGCGTCTGCAGCGCGAGCCCGAGCGAGGCGCCGAAGAGCGCGGTGAAGAGCGCGTGTCCGCCGAAGCCGAAGAGCGCGTACCGCCAGCCGAGCTGCATGCCCCACGGCGCGACGCCGGTCTCGGCGTAGCCCTGCGCGACGTAGATCGGCGCCTCGAACCAGGTGAAGCCGACGCCGACGAGCGCGCCGTAGACGATGCCGTCGCGCATGTTGTCGAACTCGGCGCGGAGAAACCAGAAGAGCACCAGCACCCCCAGCGCCTTGGTGGCCTCCTCGATCAGCGGCGCCGAGATCGGCGCCGAGAGCATGATCGCGGCGTCGGGGCCGAGCACCTCGATCAGCACCGGGTTCTGCGCGACCCAGTAGTCCACCGCCTGCGCGAACACGGTGTTGAACGGCAGCGCGAGGCCGGTCGCGATCAGTCCGCCCCAGAGAAACGCCGCGACGAAGAGCCACGGCGTCTCGCGCTCGCGCCGGTCGAGGTACCAGAGGATCCGGAGGGGCACCAGGGCGAGCAGGCTCGACAGGAGGAGCGCGCGCAGGAACACGCTCTCGATATCGGGGCGCATGCCGGTGATCAGGCCGAGCTGGACGAGCGCCGCGAAGCCGAGGAGGACGAGCAGCATGACGCCGATCGCCACGCACGGCCCGCGCCGGCGCAGCGGGGAGCCGAGGAGCAGCGGGTCGTAGTCGCGGTGCGAGAAGAGGGCCACGGCCGCATTGTCCCGGCTGCGGCCCTTCCAAGTAAACTGCACCGCCTCAAATGGAGGACCGCATGAAGCCCGTCGCAACGCTCGCCGCCGACCTCGCCGCCGGCCGCACCTCCAGCCGCGAGCTGGTCGAACAGGCGCTTGCCCGCATCGCCGACCCGGCCGGCGAGGGCGCGCGCGCGTTCCTCAAGGTCTACGCCGACACCGCGCGCGCCGAGGCCGACCTCGCCGACCGGCTGCGGAAGAGCGGGATCGTCCGCTCGCCGGTCGACGGGTTGCCGGTCTCGGTGAAGGATCTCTTCGACGTCGGGGGCGACGTGACGCGCGCCGGGTCGAAGGTGCTCGCGGGCGCGCCGCCGGCGAAGGCCGACTGCCCGGCGGTCGCGCGGCTGCGCGCGGCGGGCGCGATCCTCGTCGGCCGCACCAACATGGTCGAGTTCGCGTTCGGCGGCCTCGGGCTCAACCCGCACTACGGCACGCCGCGCAATCCGTGGGACCGGAAGCAGGGCCGCGTGCCCGGCGGCTCGTCCTCCGGCGCGGGCGTGGCCGCGGCCGACGGCATGAGCGTCATGGCGCTCGGCAGCGACACGCGCGGCTCGGTGCGTATCCCGGCCGCGCTGAACGGCGTCGCCGGGTTCAAGCCGACCGCCCGGCGCGTGCCGCGCGAGGGGGCGTTCCCGCTCTCGTACACGCTCGACTCGATCGGGCCGCTCGCGCCGACCGCGGCCTGCTGTGCGGCCTACGACGCCGTGCTCGCCGGCGAGCCGGACGCGACGCTGCCCGCGCTGCCCGCGAAGGGACTGCGGCTGATGCTGCCGCGCTCGAGCGCCCTCGACGACCTCGACGCCCAGGTCGGCAAGACCTTCGAGGCCGCGCTGGCGAAGCTCGCGCGCGCGGGCGCGGTCGTCACCGAAGTCGCGATGCCCGCGTTCGACCGGCAGGACCGGTACTTCAAGGGTGGCGGCTACGCCGGCGCGGAGGCGGCGGCGATCCACCGCCCGTGGGCGAATCGCATCGGCGAGTACGACCCGCGGGTCGGCAAGCGCGTCGCGATGGGCAACGACATTCCGGCGCCCGACCTCGTCGAGCTCGGGTTCGTCCGCGCGGCCTACATCCGCGAGGTGGAGGCGGCGGCGGCGGCGTTCGACGCGATCGTGATGCCGGCCGTGCCGTGCGTCGCGCCGACGATCGCCGAGGTCGACGCATCGGACGAGGCGTACTTCAAGTGGAACGCGCGGGTGCTGCGCAACGCCGGCCTGATCAACTTCCTCGACGGCTGCGCGGTGACCGTGCCCTGCCAGGAGCCGGGTAGCGGCCCGGTCGGTTTCATGGTGTGCGGCACTGCGATGGCCGACCGGCGGACGCTCGCGGTGGCGTGCGCGCTCGAGCGGGCGATCGCCGGCTAGAGCGCGCCGCGGACGGTTCGCACCAGCGACTCGGTCATCTCGTCGATCGCGTCGCAGACGAACGCGGCGCCGAACTCGTGCAGCCACGCGCGCTCCGCGCCGCTGCCGGAGGTCGCGACGATCGCGATGCGCGGGTTTATCTGCCGCGCGGCCATGCAGATCTGCATCTTGTCCGCGAGCAGGGGATTGGTCACGACGATCATCTTCGCGTCGGCGATTCCGGCCGCCCGCAGCACTTCGGGCTGCGCCGGATCGCCGCGCACGACTGCCAGCCCGCGGCCGCGCAGCTCGCTGAGGGCGTCGGGGTCGGGGTCGATGACCGAGAGCGGTACGCCCGACGCGGCGCAGCGCTGAACGACTCGACGCCCGAGCTCGCCGAGGCCGGTGAGCGCCACTGCCGGACCCGTTTCCGGCGCGGCGTCCGGGGCGGTGCGCTCTTCCGACGGCGCATCGGCGCCGGCGAGCCGCGCCTCGCGCGCCGCGATCGCCCGGAACAGCAGCGGGTTCACCGCGATCGAGACGATCGCCGCGGCGACGAGGATGTCCATCCCCGCCGCCGGCAGGATCCCGAGGCCCTGGCCGAGCACGCCGAGGATGAAGGAGAACTCGCCGATCTGCGCGAGGCCCACGGCGACGGTCCGCGCCGTCCGCGGCGTGTCGCGCAGGAGCTTGACGATCGCGAGCGCCACCGCCGGCTTCACGACGAGCACGATTGCGAGCGCGCCGGCGAGCAGCAGCGGTTGCGACGTCACGATCCCCGGGTTGAACAGCATCCCGACGGAGACGAAGAAGAGCGCCGAGAAGACGTCGCGGAACGGCGCCATGTCGGCGGCCGCCTGCGGCCCGAACCGCGACTGGCCGACGACGAGCCCGGCGAAGAACGCGCCGAGCGCGACCGACACGGTGAAGACCTCGGCCGCGAGGAGCGCGACGCCGAGCGCGACGACGAACACCGTCAGCGTGAAGAGCTCGGTCGAGCGGGTGCGGGCGATGCGTTCCATCGCCGGCGCGACGAGGCGGCTGCCCACCAGCCAGACGAGCGCGGCGAAGATCGCCGCCTTGCCGAGCGCGAGGCCGAGCGCGCCCGCGACGCCGGCCGGGTCGCTGCGCTCCGCCGCGAGCGCCGGCAGCATCACCAGCGCGAGCACCGTGAACAGGTCCTCGACGATCAGCCAGCCGACCGCGACGTGGCCGTCGCGCGCGCTCAGGCGGTCCTGCGCGACCAGCATGCGCATCAGCACGACGGTGCTCGCCACGGCGAGCGCCATGCCGAACACCGCGCCGGCGGCGTGCGTCCAGCCGAACGCGTGGGCGAGGCCCCAGCCCGCGACGGCCGCCACCGCGCTCTGCGCGACCGCGCCGGGGACGGCGATGCGCCAGACGCGCAGCAGCTCCTGCGGATGGAAGTGCAGCCCGACGCCGAACATCAGCAGGATCACGCCGATCTCGGCCATCTGCGAGGCGAGCGCGGTGTCGGCGACGAAGCCCGGCGTGTACGGCCCGACGACGATGCCGGCGAGCATGTAGCCGACGAGGGTCGACAGCCCGAGCCGCTGCGTCACCCAGCCGAAGACGAGCGCGACGGCGAGCCCGCCGGCGAGAGTGACGATGATCGAGAGGTCGTGCATGCGGCGCGAAAGCGGCGCCGCTGAAGTGCGGCGCCCCCCGGCCGAGGGTACACGACGATGTCGCCGGTTGTCCGCTTCGAACTAAGGCCCGCTGCGCGCGACCTCGCGCCAGAACGCTTCGGGAACCGCCGTGCGGAGCGCCGCGACGTTCTCGCGCACTTCGGACGCGCGCATCGCACCGGCGACGAGCGCGCTGACCGCGGGGTGCCGCAGCACGAACTGGATCGCCGCCGCGCGCAGATCCGTCCCGGTCGCGCCGGCAGCGCGCTCGAGCGCGGCGAGCCGTTCGAGCACCGCGGGCGGCGCCGGGCGGTAGTTGTAGTGCGCACCGGCCGCCGCGCCGCGGGCGATGAGCCCGCCGTTGAACGCGCCGGCCGCCAGCACGCCGATGCCGCGGCGCTCGCACTCGGGGAACAGCTCCGCCTCCGGCTTCGCGATTGAGCAGCGTCCAGCGCCCGGCGATCATCACGCAGTCGAGGTCGGCCTCGGCGAGCCACCGCAGCGCCCAGTGAACCTGGTTGAGCCCGATGCCGATCGCGCGGATCGCGCCGGCGCGCTTGAGCTCGACGAGCGCGGGATACGCGCCGCCGATCGCCGCGGCGAACGCCCGTTCGGCCGCCTCCTCGCTGCCCTGCGAATGCGCGTCGACGTCGTGGATCATCACGATGTCCACGCGCGGGACGCCGAGGCGCAGCATCGAGTGCTCGAGCGAGCGCAGCACGCCGTCGCGCGAGTAGTCGAGCACCGGATGGAACGGCAGGCCGCCGGGCCGGAGGGTTGCCGGGTCCTCGTCCTGCCCGTGCGGCCGCAGCCACCGTCCGACCTTGGTCGAGAGCACGAACTCGTCGCGCGGCAGCTCGCGCAGCACGTGGCCGAGCAGCACCTCGGCGCGGCCGTGGCCGTAGAGCGGCGCGACGTCGAAGTAGCGGATGCCCAGCTCCCAGGCCGCACGCACTGCGCCGATCGCTTCGTCCGGCGTGACCGGCCCGTAGAACCCGCCGAGCGGCCCGGCGCCGAAGCCGAGCTCGGTCAGCGCGATGCCGGTGCGCCCGAGCGTGCGGGTGGCGATCGGGGCCATCTCAGCGGCCGAAGAAGTAGTTGGGCACGAACGTCACGAGCCCCGGCCAGTAGGTGATCACGAGCAGCACCACGATCAGCGCGACGAGGAACGGCCAGACCTCGCGCGTGAACGCCTCGAGGCTCAGCTTCGTGAGGTGCATGACGACGAACATCACCATGCCGACCGGCGGCGTGATGAGGCCGATCATGAGGTTGAGCGTCACGACGAGCCCGAAGTGGACGAGGTCGATGCCGAGCGCCTTCACGACCGGGAGCAGCGTCGGGACCACGATCACCATGATCGGCAGCGGCTCCATGAAGCAGCCGAGCGCGAGCAGCAGGACGTTCACGAGCGCGAGGAACATCCAGGGCTCGGCGCCGAGACCGAGGAAGAACGCGGTGATCTGCTGCGGCAGCCCTTCGCGCGCGAGGATCCAGCTGTAGAGCGACGCCGTGGCGACGATCAGCATGATGCGCGACGTGTCGGCGGCGACCTTGACGAGGATCCCGGGCACGGCGCGGGGCTTGAGCTCGCCGAGCGCGAGCCCGATGACGAGGGCGTAGCCGGCGGCGACGATCGCCGACTCCGTCGGGGTGAACACGCCGCTGAAGATGCCGCCGAGGATGATCACCGGCAGCATCAGCACCGGCACCGATTGCAGCGTGCTGCGCACGAGCGCCCGGCCGCCGACCCACTCGGTGCGCGGGAAGCTCCGGCGGCCGGCGAGCCACCACACCGCGGCCATCAGGAACAGTCCCATCAGCAGGCCGGGCACGAAGCCGGCGAGGAAGAGCCGCCCGACCGAGACGTTGGCGATGCTGCCGTAGACCACGAGCGGGATGCTCGGCGGGATGATCGGCCCGATCGTCGCCGACGCGGCGGTGATCGCCGCCGAGAAGCCGTGCGGGTAGCCCGCGCGGCGCATGATCTCGATCTCGAGCTTGCCGGGGCCGGCGGCGTCAGCGACCGCCGAGCCGCTCACGCCGGCGAAGAACATGCTGGCGACGACGTTCATCTGGCCGAGGCCGCCGCGCAGGTGGCCGACCAGCGCGCGCGCGAAGTCCACGAGCCGCTGCATCACGCCGCCGGAGCTCATCAGCTCGGCGGCGAGGAAGAAGAACGGGATCGCCAGCAGCAGGAACTTGTCGGTGCCCGCGGCGACCTGCTGCGCGACCACGATCAGCGGAATGTCCTGTCGCAGCACGAGGTACAGGATCGAGACGCCGAGCATCGCGTAGGCGACCGGAACGTTCAGCGCGAGCAGGACCACCAGCCCGACGAGCATCAGCCAGGTCATCGCGCGGGCCGGCTAGTTGCGCTTGCGAAGACGGACGAACACGTAGACGAGCCCGATCGCGAAGCACACCGGCGCGCTGGCGTAGAGCCACGCCCGCGAAACGCCCATCGCCGGGTACTCGAGCGGCAGCGTCTGCAGGCTGAGCGCGACGCCCTGCCAGATGACGACCAGCGAGCAGGCCGCGATAACGCCGAGCCGCAGCGCGTCGAGCGCGCGGCCGAGCCGCGGGCCGGCGAGCCGCCGCAGGCTGTCGATCGAGAGGTGCGAGTCGTCGCGCTGGACGTACGCGGCGCCGAGGAAGATCAGCCAGGCGAAGACGAGGACCGCGAACTCCTCCGCCCAGGCGATCGGCGCGCCGAGGACGTAGCGCATGAACACCTGCACCAGGATGACGAGCGAGCACGCCGCCATCCCGGCGGCGAGCGCCAGCTCGACCCCCCGGTCGAGGACCCGCATGCTCTGGACGCTACTGCGCGTCGCGGACGCGCTCGAAGAAGCCCTTGCCCCAGGCGTTCTCGAACTTCTTGTACACGTCGGCGGTGGCGGCGCGGAACGCGGGCACGTCGGGCTGCAGGACCTTCATGCCCTTGCCGCGCACCTGGTCGAGCTGCTCCTTCTCGGTCTTCGCGAGCAGCGCGTTCTGGTGGTCGCCCGCGTCGCGCGCGGACTGGACGAGGACCTTCTGCTGGTCGGGCTTGAGCGACTGGAACGTCTTCTCGCTCATGATCACCGCCTGGTTCTGCAGGATGTGGCCGGTGAGGACGAGATAGCCCTGCACCTCGTAGAACGCCCGCGTCGCGATCACGTTGATCGGGTTCTCCTGGCCGTCGATCACGCCGGTCTGCAGCGAGGTGTACACCTCCTTGAAGTCCATCGGCGTCGGGTTGCCGCCCATCGCGCGGATCGTGTCGAGGAAGATGCCGGTCGGCTGCACGCGGATCTTCAGCCGCGCCATGTCGGCCGGCTTCATCACCGCGGTCTGCTTGGTCGTCAGGTGGCGCCAGCCGAACACCCAGCCCATGTCGAGGATGCGGATGCCGGTCTTCTTGCGCAGCTCCTCGGACAGCTCCTCGCCGATCGGTCCGCGCACGACCTTGAGCATGTGCGCTTCGTCGCGCCACAGGAACGGGTGCGAGAACGCCTCGAGCCGCGGCAGGAACCGGCCGACCGAGCCGGTGCTCCCCATGAACATGTCGATCGTGCCGAGCTGCACGCCCTCGATCGACTCCTGCTCGGTGCCGAGCTGGCCGTCGCCGAACACCTGCACCTTGAGCGTGCCGTTCGTGCGCTGCGCGACGAGCTCCGACATGCGCACCAGCCCCTGGTACGAGGGCTGCGCCGCGCCCTGCAAGGTCGCGATGCGCAGCGTGCGTTCCTGCGCCGGGACGGCCTGCCACGCGAGCATCGCGGCCGCGGCCGCCGCGACGAAGAGCAGTCGTTTCACGTTCATGGTTTCTCCTCCAGGAGGCTGTTTGTTATGGCGTCCGGCTATCATACCAACGGATCCTTCGAACACCGCCAGCCATGGGCGCAATCTCCGACCGCGATCACCCGCGCCTCGCCGCCGCCGCGCTGACCGCCTTCTGCCGCGACCTCTTCGTCGCGACTGGCATGCCGGAGCCGGACGCGCAGCTCACCGCGGAGACGCTGGTCGAGTCCGACCTTCGCGGCGTCGAGTCGCACGGCGTGGTGCGGGTGCCGATCTACGTCGAGCGGCTGCGCCGCGGCGCGACCGCCCCGCGTCCGCGCATCGCGATCGTGCGCGAGACGCGCTCGACCGCGGTCGTGGACGGCGGCAACGGCATGGGCCAGGTGGTGTCGGCGTGGGCGATGGACGTCGCCGTCCGGAAGGCCGCCGAGCACGGCGAGCCGGCGTTCGTCTCGGTGCGGAACAGCAACCACTTCGGCGCCGCCGCGTGGTTCGCCGAGATGGCGTCGCGGCGCGGGATGATCGGCCTCGCGTACACGATCGGCGGCATCAACCACATGGTGCCGTGGGGCGGGAAGGAGGCGATGCTCGGCAACAACCCGTTCGCCGTCGCGTTCCCGCTGCGCGGCGAGGCGCCGCTGGTGCTCGACATGGCGTGCTCGGTCGCCGCGCGCGGCAAGATCATCGTCGCGGCCAAGGAAGGCGTGCCGATCCCCGCCGACTGGGCGGTGGACCGCGACGGCATGCCGACCACCGATGCCGCGCGCGCGCTCGAAGGCTTCGTGAGCCCGGTCGGAGGACCGAAGGGCTACGCGCTCACGCTGACGATCGGCCTGCTCAGCACCATGCTCTCGGGCGCGAACTTCGGCTCGGAGGTGACGCACATGTACGAGGATTTCGAGCGGCCGCAGAACATCGGCCATCTCTTCGGCGCGCTGCCGATCGCCGCGTTCGAGGATCTCGACGTCTACCATCGGCGCATGGCGAAGGCGGCGGCCGACGTGCGCGGCGTCGCCCGCGCCCCCGGCGTGGAGCGCGTGTACCTGCCCGGCGAACGCGAGGCGCTGCTCGCGCGGAGCGGCGGCGCGACGGCGTGCCGGTGCCGCGCGAGGTGCTGGACGAGCTCGCCGAAGCGGCGCGGCCGCTCGGGATCGCGCCGCCCCCGGCGACCTGACCGGCGCACGCCACCCACACGCGTTTGCGCCGGCCGCTGGACAGACCGCGCGCGCTCGCGCAACATCCACTCCGCTAAGCTTCTCGAGGAGGAGGAGTCCATGGCCATGCGTTTCCGTTCGCTGGCGGCGGGCGCCATCGCGCTCGTCTGCGCCGTCCCTGCCGCCGCGCAGGACGTGAAGCTGCCCCAGACCGTCACGCTGACGGCGTACGACACCGGGTCCTCGGGGTTCAACATCGCAGTCGCGGTCGGCAAGGCGATCAAGGACAAGCACGGCACCGACGTGCGCGTGCTGCCCGCGGGGAACGACGTCGCGCGCCTCGCGCCGCTGAAAGGCGGCCGCGCACAGGCCTCCGCCATGGGCATCGGCGTGTACTTCGCGCAGGAAGGGGTGTTCGAGTTCGCGGTCAAGGACTGGGGCCCGCAGCCGCTGCGCCTGATGCTCGCCTCGAGCGACTGCAACGCCATCTCGCTCGGCGTCGCGAAGGACGCCGGCGTCAAGGAGGTGCGCGACCTGAAGGGCAAGCGGGTCGGCATGGTGGTCGGCTCGCCGGCGCTCAACCAGAACGCCTTCGCGGTGCTCGCCTTCGGCGGACTGACGCGCAACGACGTCAAGCTGGTCGAGTTCTCGAGCTACGGCGCGATGTGGAAGGGCATCATCAACAACGAGGTGGACGCCGCGATCGCCTCGACCATCAGCGGCCAGGCGAAGGAGGCGGAGGCCTCGCCGCGCGGCCTCGTCTACCCGCCGACTCCGGCGAGCGACAAGGCAGCGTGGGCGCGGCTGAACAAGATCGGCCCGTACTACATCCCGCACAAGGCGACCTGCGGCGTCGGCATCAGCGCCCAGGCGCCGGTCGAGCTGCCGAACTATCCGTACCCGATCTTCACCGCCTACGCGTCCCAGCCGACGGACGTCGTCTACGGCATCACCAAGTCCATGATCGTCAACTACGGCGCCTACAAGGACGGCGCGCCGGGCGCCGCCGGCCTGGAACTCGGCAAGCAGAATCTCGCCTGGGTGCTGCCGTATCACGAGGGCGCGGTGCGGGCGTTCCGGGAAGCGGGGGTCTGGAAACCCGAGCACGAGGCGCACAACGAAGCGGCGCTGAAGCGCCAGGCGACCCTCGGCGCGGCGTGGAGCGCATACCTGAACGCGAGTCCGCCGGAGGCCGCCGACGCCTTCCGCAAGGGCTGGATGGCGGCGCGCGCGGACGCGCTGAAGAAGGCCGGGTTCGACACCATCTTCGAGTAGTCGCGCCGCCCGCCGCGCGCGGATGCCGAACAGCGATCCGCACGCAGGCGGCCCGGCGGAAGCCGAAGGCCTCCGCGTCCGCGCCCTGCCCGGCGCCTGGCGCGCGGCGCTCGCGGGCGCCGCCGCGGTCACGATCTTCCTTTGCGTCAACCAGCAGTTCGGGCTGCGCTTCTTCGTCGGTTTCACGCCGCTCAACACCGAGTACTACTACGCGCTCGTGCTGGTGATGCTGCCGTTCGTGTTCGTGATCTTCCCGGGCACGCGGCGCGCGCCGCTCGACCGCGTACCGTGGTACGACGCCGCGCTCTTCACGGTCACTGCCGCCGTTGCGTTCTACCTGATGCTCCACATCCGCAAGGCGGCGGAGCTCGGCTGGGAGTTCGGCGGCGCGCCGGCGCAGGTGGTGTGGGCCGGCTTCTTCATGTGGGCGCTGCTGATGGAGGCGCTGCGCCGCACCGGCGGCTGGAGCCTCGTGCTCTCCATCTTGCCGTTCACGTTCTACCCGCTCTTCGCCGACGCGGCCTGGCTGGGCCCCCTGCGCGGCACGCAGTCCACGCCGGCGGAAGCGAGCGCGTATCACGTGCTGTCCTCGGAGAGCCTGCTCGGCATCCCGCTGCAGGCCTTCGCGGAGACGGTGATCGGCTTCCTCGTCTTCGGCACCGCGCTGATGATGACTGGGGCCGGCCGCTTCTTCATCAATCTCGCGTTCGCGCTGTGCGGCACCTTCCGCGGCGGCGCGGCGAAGGTCGGCATCTTCGCGAGCGGGCTGCTCGGCATGATGTCCGGGAGCGTGGTCTCCAACGTGCTCACCGCCGGCACGATGACGATCCCGGTGATGAAGAAGACCGGCTTCCGCGCGTCCTACGCCGGCGCGATCGAAGCCTGCGCCTCCACCGGCGCGGTGCTCGCGCCGCCGGTCATGGGCGCCACCGCGTTCGTGATGGCGCAGTTCCTGAACGTCAGCTACGCGGAAGTGGCGCGCGGCGGCGGCGATTCCTGCGGCGCTCTACTACTTCGGGCTGTTCATGCAGGTCGACGCGTACGCGGCACGCCACGGCCTCAAGGGAATCCCGCGCGCCGAGCTGCCGCGCCTCAGCGAGACGCTCAGGGAGGGCTGGTACTACGTGTTCGTCATCGCGCTGCTCATCTTCATGATGCTGATCATGAAGCGCGAGAGCCACGCGCCGTTCTACGCCACCGCGCTCCTGCTCGCGCTCAACCAGCTCTTCAGCCGCGACCGGTGGCGGTGGGGCACGGCGGTGAAGTTCCTCGAGCTGAACGGGCGGACTTTCGCCGAGCTCATCGGCATCCTCGCCGGCTGCGGCCTGCTGATCGGCGCCTTCTCGCTGACCGGCGTGATCTCCAGCCTCGCCAACGACCTGCTGCGGATCGCCGGCGGCAACGCGCTGCTGCTGCTCGCCATGGCCGCGGTGACGAGCCTCGTGCTCGGGCTCGGCCTCACCACGACCGCGTGCTACATCTTCCTCGCCATCCTCGTCGGCCCGGCGCTGGAGAAGGCGGGGCTCAACAAGATGGCGATCCACATGTTCGTCTTCTACTGGGGGATGCTGTCGGCGATCACGCCGCCGGTGGCGATCGCCTCGTTCGCCGCCGCGGGCATCGCCGGCGCGCCGGCGATGAAGACCGGCTGGGAGTCGATGCGCGTCGGCTCGATCATCTACTTCATCCCGTTCTTCTTCGTCCTGAACCCGGCGCTGGTGCTGCAGGGCCCGTGGCTCGAAGCGCTCTATCTCGCCGTCACGGCGGCGATCGGCGTGATCTTCATCTGCGGCGGGTTGCAGGGCCACCAGCTCCTCGTCGGCGACCTGAGCCGGGCCGGAGCGATGCAATGGCCGCTGCGGATCCTCCTGGTGATCGGCGGGCTCGTGCTCGCGACCCCGGGCGGGGGCATCCTCCCGCTCTCCAACATGCAGATGGAGCTCCTCGCCCTCGCGATCCTGGTGCCTGCCCTGGTGCTGGCCGTGCTGTTCACGCGGGGCAGGTTCGCGCGCGGGTAGCCGCAACCGCCGCCGCGGTCGCGGCGCCGTCAACTACGCCTCACTGCCGGATCGCTCGCCGCGGTCCGGCGCGAGCCGCCGTGCTACGGTTCCCGGATGCGCTTCGTCCTCGCGCTCGCCCTCACGTTCGCCGCCGCCTCAGCGCACGCCGAAGTCCGTGCGCGCATCGCCGCGACCGACCCGCCGGCGGAAGCGACGCTCGGCCGCGACCAGCAGTTTTTCGTCCGCATCCAGTTCGACGCCGACGAGCCGGTCGGCCTGTGGACGCACGCCTACTTCGGCGGCAAGCGCATCGAGAAGGGCTGGAAGTCGAATGCGTCGGCGAAGTGGTCGGGGTCCGGCTACGCGCTCGGCTGGATCTCGTTCGACAAGCCGGTCGAGGTGGACGAGATCCGCATCGTCGCCGGCGGCGGCAAGCCCTATCGCGAGCGCGAAGTGGCGAGCTACCCGGTCAAGCTCCGCTGGGGCGAAGGACCGGCCGCCGCGGCGAGCGCGCCCTGGGTCCCCGAGCTCCAGCGGGCCACCGCGGCGGCATGGGAAGCTGAGCGTCGCGCCGCGGCGGCAAAGCCGCCAAACGCGGCCGATCTCATCCTGGGACTCGTGATTCCGCCGGCCCTCGTGGCGCTCGTGCTTGCGTGCCTCGGCGCGCCGGTGTGGGCGCTCTGGAAGTGGCGCGGATGGTGGCGCCTGGCGGGCGTGGTCCCGTTCGCCGCGATGGCGTTCGTCGTCGGGCGGATCGTCGTCGACACCGCGCGCGATCCGACCTCGCACAACCTCTGGCCGCTCGAGATCGTGTACTCCGGCGCGGCCGGCCTCGCGCTGATCCTCGTGCTCGCCCTGGTGCGCCGCTTCACCGGCGTTGGCGCGCACCCTTCCTGAGCCCGGCGATCTCCGCCTGCAGCGCCTTCAGCGGCGGCGAGAGCTCGCCCTTGCGCCAGGCGAGCGCGGTGGTGCTCGCTGCCTTGCCCTTCCCGAGCGGATAGACCGCGACGCCCTCGTCGCGCCGGATCGTCTCCAGCACCGAGCGCGGGACGATGGCGATCCCGGTGCCGGACGCGACGCACGCGACGATCGCGTGGTACGAGGCGAGCTCCAGCACCTTCTCCGGCACGACCCCGTCCTCGCCCAGCCAGCCTTGCAGCCGGCGCCGGTACGCGCATCCGGTCGGGAAGACGATGAGCGTATCGGCGCGCACGTCCCGGGCGCGCCGGATGCCCGGGTGCGAACGCGGCGCGACGAGCACCAGCTCCTCGCGGAACGCCGGCATCGTCTCGAGCCGGGCCGACGGCTTGCAGTCGGCGACGAACGCCGCCTCCAGGCGCCGGCCGAGCACCGCCTCGACCAGCGCATCGGTCGTCCCCGTGACGAGCTCCACGCTCACCGCCGGGTGCGCCGCGTGATAGCGCGCGAGTAACGGCGGCAGTCGGCTCGCGGCGGTGGCCTCGAGCGTGCCGATCCGCAGGACACCGCGCGGCGAGTCGCCGGCGACCGCGTTCCGGGCCTCGCCGGCGAGCCGCAGCATCTGCTCGACGTATTGGAGGAACACCTGGCCGGCGGGCGAGAGGTGCAGCCGGCGCTTCTCGCGCACGAAGAGCTGCGTCCCGAGCGACGCCTCGAGGCCCTGGATGCGCGTCGTCACGTTCGACTGCACCCGGTGCAGCTTGCGCGCCGCCGGGCTGATCCCGCCCTCGTCGGCGACCGCCTTGAACACCTGCAGGGAGGCGAAGTCCATGTTTCTCGATTCGAGAACGATCCGTTCATGATTATTCATTTGCCGGGATGATCCGGTCAAGGTAGGTTAGGCGCGAACGACGTCGGAGGACACATGGCGATTCAGACTCCGTTGACCCGGCGGCTTGGGCTCGCCCATCCCATCGTCCAGGCGCCGCTCGCCGGCGGCGGCGACACGCCGGCGCTGGTGGCGGCGGTCGGCGAGGCCGGCGCGCTCGGGTTCATCGGCGCGTCCTACCTGACGCCGCCGCAGATCGCCGCCGCCGCGCAGGCGGTGCGCGGCCTGACGAAGCGGCCGTTCGGGATCAACCTGTTCGCGCCCGCGAGCCCGCCGGCGCCCCCTGCGGACGCGAGCGCCGCGCTCGCGCGCGTGGCGCCGTACTTCGCCGAGCTCGGCCTGCCGGCGCCCGCCGCCCCCGCCGCCCCCGCCGACACCTTCCCCGCGCTCTTCGAGGCGGCGCTGGAAAGCGGCGCGTCGGTGTTCAGCTTCACTTTCGGCGTCCTGCCCAGCGACGCGATCGAGGCGATCAAGTCGCGCGGCATGTTCCTGATGGGCACCGCGACCAACGTCGAGGAAGCGCTGGCGCTCGAGCGGGCCGGCGTGGACGCCGTCGTCGCCCAGGGCGCCGAGGCGGGCGGCCACCGCGGCACGTTCGCCGGTGACACCGACGCGGGGCTGGTCGGCACGATCGCGCTCGTGCCGCAGATCGCCGACGCGGTGAAAGTGCCGGTAATCGCCTCGGGCGGGATCATGGACGGCCGCGGCATCGCCGCCGCGCTCGCGCTCGGCGCGAGCGGCGTGCAGATGGGCACCGCGTTCCTGGCGTGCGACGAGGCCGGGATTCCCGAGGCCTACAAGCAGGCGATTCTCGCCGCGCGGGAGAGCGACACCCGCATCACGCGCGCATTCTCCGGCCGCGCCGCGCGCGGCATCGTCAACCGCTTCATGACCGAGGTCGAGCGCGGCGCGGGCGCCGACGCGATCCTGCCCTTTCCGCTGCAGAACGCGCTCACGCGCCCGCTCCGGACCGCGGCCGCCAAGGCGGGCCGCGCCGAGTTCCTGTCGCTCTGGGCCGGCCAGGGCGTCCGGCTCGCGCGACGCGAGTCGGCGGCGAACCTCGTCGCGCGTCTCGCCAATGAAACCGGCTCAGTGCTGCAACGTCTGACGGTACAGTAGCCGGACACGCCCGTCGCGCGCAGGTCGCCGCGGGCATGGCGCACCGTCGCAGGACTGCGGTACCTTCGCACCGTCGCTCGCTCCCGGGCGGCGGGAGAAGTGGATGACGAAAATGCAAGGCGAGGCGGACTCCGCCTACGCATGGGTGCGCCTCGCCGCCGCGGTCGCGATCTCGGCCGTCGGCGGCGTCGGGCTCTGGTCCGGGGTCGTGGTGCTCCCCACCGTGCAGACGGAGTTCGGCGTCGCGCGCGCCGACGCGTCCCTCCCCTACACGCTGACGCTGCTCGGCCTGTGCATCGGCGGCTTGCTCATGGGCCGGCTCGCCGACCGCTTCGGCGTCGTCGTGCCGGTGGTGATCGGGGCGATCGCGCTCTCGCTCGGCTACGTCGTCGCCGGCGCGACGACGACCCTGTGGCAGTTCGCCCTCGTCCAGGGCCTGCTCATCGGCCTCCTCGGCGCGTCGGCGACGTTCTCGCCGCTCATCGCCGACATCTCGCTGTGGTTCGTCCGCCGGCGGGGCCTCGCAGTGGCGATCGTCGCGAGCGGCAGCTACCTGGCGGGCGCGGTCTGGCCGCCGGTCGTGCAGCACTTCGTCGAGACGGTGGGCTGGCGCCAGACGCACGTCGGCATCGGCATCTTCTGCGCGGCGGTGATCCTGCCCCTCGCGCTCGTGCTGCGGCGGCGTCCGCCGGCGTTCGAGCTCTCGCCCACGGGCGCGCGTGCGTCGACCGGCTCCGCGCGGCCGCTCGGGTTCTCGCCCGGCGCGCTGCAGGGACTCCTGATCGCCGCCGGCCTCACCTGCTGCATGGCGATGTCGATGCCGCAGGTCCACATCGTCGCGTACTGCGCCGACCTCGGCTACGGCCCGGCGCGCGGCGCCGAGATGCTGTCGCTCATGCTCGCCTTCGGCGTCGTGAGCCGGCTCGCGTCGGGCTGGATCTGCGACCACATCGGGGGGCTGCGCACGCTCGTGCTCGGCTCCGCCCTGCAGGCCCTCGCGCTGGTGCTGTTCCTGCCGTTCGACGGGCTCGTTTCGCTGTACGTGATCTCGGCGCTGTTCGGCCTCTTCCAGGGCGGGATCGTGCCGGCTTACGCGATCATCGTGCGCGAGCACTTCACCCCGCGCGAGGCCGGCACCCGCATCGCCGCGGTGATCACCGCGACGCTGTTCGGGATGGCGCTCGGCGGCTGGATGACCGGCGCGATCTTCGACCTGACCGGCTCGTACACCGCGGCGTTCGCGAACGGGATCGGGTGGAACATCGTGAACCTCGCGATCGCGCTATGGTTGCTGCAGCGCGCCGGCGGCGGCTGGTTCTCCCGCGTCCCCGCCCCGCTCGCGCGCGGCGGCTGACCCGGACTGGAGAAGAGCCCTCATGATCACGCTGCGCAGCTACGTCGGCGGCCGCTGGATCGAAGGCGGCGGCGCGCCGCAGACGCTTCTCAACCCGGCGACCGAAGAGCCGCTCGCCACCGCGTCGAGCGAAGGCGTCGACCTCGCCGCGGCGCTCGATCACGCCCGCACGCGCGGCGGCCCCGCGCTGCGCACGCTCAGCTTCGCCGACCGCGGCGAGATGCTCGGCACGATGGCGAAGGCGATCCAGACGCACCGCGACGAGCTGCTCGACCTCGCGGTGGCGAACGGCGGCAACACCCGCTCGGACGCCAAGTTCGACGTCGAAGGCGCGGTCGCCACGCTGTCGGCGTACGCGGAGCTCGGCACCGCGCTCGGCGCCGCGCGATTCCTCGTCGACGGCGAGGGCATCCAGCTCGGCCGCTCGCCGCGGTTTCACGGCCAGCACGTCTGCGTGCCGCGCGCCGGCGTCGCGGTGCACATCAACGCGTTCAACTTTCCGGCGTGGGGCTTCGCCGAGAAGGCGGCCGACCGCGCTCCTCGCCGGGATGCCGGTGCTCAGCAAGCCGGCCACCAGCTCGGCGATGCTCGCCCACCGGATCATGGCGATCCTGGTGGAGGCCAAGGTCCTCCCGGACGGCGCGCTGTCGCTCCTCGTGGGCAGCCCGCGCGATCTGCCGGCGCTGCTCGGCGCGCAGGACGTGCTCGCGTTCACCGGTTCAGGCGACACCGGCGCGCGCTTCCGCGCGCTGCCCAACCTCATCCGCGACTCGGTGCGCGTCAACGTCGAGGCCGACAGCCTGAACGCGGCGGTGCTCGGGCCCGGACGTCGAGCAGGGCAGCGACATGTACGAGCTGTTCCTGAAGGACGTGCAGCGCGACATCACGCAGAAGGCCGGGCAGAAATGCACCGCGATCCGGCGTGTGCTCGTGCCGGCCGCGATCGCTCGCGTCGGTGCGGGACGATCTCGATCGAGCTTCTCGGCGCGGTGCGCGTGGGCAATCCGGCGCGCGACGACGTGCGCATGGGCCCGCTCGCCACCGCCTCCCAGCTCGCCGATGCGCGGGAGGGCGTGGCGCGGCTCGCGCAGGAGGGCAAGCTCGCGTTCGGCAGCGCGGCGCCGCTCGCGGCTGCGGGCGTCGAAGCGGGCAAGGGCTTCTTCCTCTCGCCGGTGCTCGTCGAGTTCGCCGCCGGCGCGGCGGCAGCGGCAGTGCACGACCGCGAGGTGTTCGGACCGGTTGCGTCGCTGCTCCCCTACTCCGGCGATGCGGCCGAAGCGGCGGCGATCGTCGCGCGCGGCAACGGCGGCCTGGTGTCCTCGCTCTACTCGGACGACACCGGCTGGCTCGAGGAGGCGGTGTTCGGCATCGCGCCGCATCACGGCCGGATCTTCCTCGGCCATCCGAAGATCGAGCTCTCGCCCGGCCCGGGCACGGTGCTGCCGCAGCTCGTGCACGGCGGCCCGGGACGCGCCGGCGGCGGCGAGGAGCTCGGCGGCGCGCGCGGCCTCGCGTTCTACATGCAGCGCGTCGCGCTGGAAGGCTCGCGGCCGGTGATCGGCAAGCTGCTCGGGCCGCGACCGGAGTGAGATCGGGACATCAGGTAGGAGCGGGCTCGTGAAGACCGCACTGATCACCGGCGGCAACCGCGGCATCGGCTTCGCCGTCGCCGCCGGCCTCGCGGCGGCCGGACTGCGCGTGATCCTCGGCTGCCGGTCGCCGAAGGAAGGCGAAGCCGCGGCGGCGGCGCTGCGAGGCAAGGGCGCGCAGGCGCGCGCGCTGCCGCTCGACGTGGCCGACCCGGCGTCGATCGACGCCGCCGTCGCGACGCTGGCGCGCGACCGGATCGACGTCGACGTGCTGGTGAACAACGCCGGCATCTACGCTGACGGCGACAGCTTCAGCGTGCCGATGGCCGCAGTCCGCCAGTCGATGGAGGTCCACTTTTTCGGGCCGCTGGCGTTGTGCCGGGCGCTCGTGCCGGGGATGCTCGCGCGCGGGTACGGCCGCGTCGTGAACGTCTCGTCCGGCTATGGCGCGTTCAGCGAGGGCTAGGGCCCGACACCGCGTACGCGATCTCCAAGGCAGCGCTCAACGCGCTCACGCTGAAGCTCGCCGGTGAAGTCCGCGGCGACGTCAAGGTCAACGCGGGTTGCCCGGGATGGGTGCGCACCCGCATGGGCGGCAAGGCGGCCACCAGCTCGGTCGAGGAGGGCGCGGACACGATCGTCTGGCTTGCGACGCTGCCCGCGTCGGGGCCGAATGGAGGGTTCTTCCGCCAGCGGCGCCTCGTCCCCTGGTGAGGACCGCCCGTCAGGAAAAGAACGCGAACGTCCGCGCTTCGATGCTCTGCCGCGGCGGCGCGCCGGGCGGCGTGGTGGGATCGACGAACGAGGTGTGCGCGGTGAAGCGCGCGCGCCCGTCCTTCGCCGAGTCGTAAACCTTGAAGACGAGCGCTTCGTCCCGCCGCATCTCGGGGAAGTAGAACCAGCGGTGCTCGGGGTTGTATCGCACCTGGTAGGTCTCGCCGACCCGGTGCGGATAGCGGCGCTCGGCAGCGAGTAGATCGCCGAACGCGACGCTGCGCGCATCGGCGATCGCGAGCGGGTTCGACCGGATCGGCTGGTTGATCGCGCGCCACACCTGGATGATCGCGAACCGGCCGGCGAGCAGGCGGTCCGCCTCGTCGGGCAGGATCTCGCGCACGCGCTGCGGCCCGGACCACTCGGTGTAGTCGTTGTGCGCCGACAGCACCGGCTCGCGGACGAGCCGCGCCTCGCGCTCGGCCTCGTCGCCCGAGCGCAGCGTATGGTCGAACACGACGACGCGCGCAGCGCCGGACACCTGCTTCACCAGCCGCTCGACCTCGGGATAGTAGACCGACGCGAGCTGGTCCTTGTCGAAGAAGTCGGCGACCGTGGTCGGGTGCGGCACGAAGGCGAAGCCGTTCCGGTCGAGGGAAAAGGTGCCGGCGAGCGGCCGTCCGTCGCGGATCGGCATCGGCCGCGCTTCCTTCGTCCCGGTGTTGCGGCGCCGGATGTTGTTCGGGCCGAAGGTCTCGTTGACCGGCTTCTCGCCGGTGTCGACGGCGTAGGTGATCGCGGCGGTGACCGCCGCGGTTTCCGCATGCGTCGTCATCGAAGCGACCCGGTCAGCCTTCCTTCGCCGGCGCCGGCGGCTTCTGCTGCACCCGCTGCGGCGGCGTGACGACGCTCGCCGCCGCCCCGGTCTGCGGATCGACCGGGGTCGACGCGCCGATGTAGGTGCAGTTCCTGACGTCGTCGGAGATGACGAGCTGGCCCCCCGGGAACCGCCGCTGCAGCGGGGTGTGGATCGGGCCCGACAGGTCGATCGGAGTGACCTCGGCGCGGTACACGATGAGCTTGCCCTGGAACACCGTGTAGCACTCGGCCGCGGCCGGCGGAGCGAGCGCTGCCGCCACGAGGGCGAGGGCGATAAGGGTGCGTTGCATGCTGCCTCCTCGGCGAACGGGTTCGAGACCGGCGTCAATGATGGCGGAAAAGCGCCCGCGCGCCAACCCCGGAGTTGCACCGCCGGCCGGCCGGGCCTTATGCTGGTGGCATAGGGAGAGGAGGGCCCCCGATGAATGCCGTCAACCGCGCCACGAACATCCTGTTTCAGCCGCAGAGCGAGTGGTCCGCGATCGCGCACGAGCGGAGCGACGCGCGATCGCTCTACCTCGGCTACGTCGCGATCCTGGCGGTCCTGCCGGCGGCGGCGACACTGATCAGCACCTGGCTCGTCGGCAGCCTCGGCTTCGGGCGCCTGGGGGCGGGTGTCGCCCTGCAGGCGGCGCTCGCCGGCTACGTCCTCAGCCTGGTGATGGTCCTCGCGATCGCGTTCGTCGCCAACATGCTCGCGCCGCGCTTCGGCGGCAGGAGCGACTTCGACCAGGCGCTGAAGCTCACCGCCTACGCGCTGACCGCCTCATGGGTCGCCGGCATCTTCACCATCCTGCCGGTGGTCGGCTGGCTGATCTCGCTCCTCGGCGGCCTCTACTCGCTCTATCTGCTGCAGATCGGCGCGCCGCAGCTGATGAAGATGCCCGAGCGCGACGCGGTCGGCTACGGCATCGCCCTGGTCGCGATCGGGGTGGTGATCACGTTCCTCATCGGTGCCGGGCTCGCGGCGACGTTCGGGATGGGCGCCATCGGCATGATGGGCGCGATCGGGCGGTTCTGACGCCGCCCCGCGCGGGCGCGAAACTCCGGCGCGACCATGCTGTCTCAGCGAGCGGAGCTATGCTGAACGCCATCCGCGAGTTCTTCGAGGAGCACGTCGGCGCCGCCGCGGGCGACGACGGCGAGCGCCACGCGATCGAGCTCGCCACCGCCGCGCTGCTCGTCGAGACGGTGCGCCTCGACGGCGAGATCGACGCGACCGAGCGCGCCGCCGCGCACCGCGCGGTGCGCTCGAAGTTCGGGCTCGGCGAGGACGAAGCCGCGACTCTGCTCCGGCTCGCCGAGGAGGAGGCGCGCGCGGCAACCGATTACTACCAGTTCACCTCGCTCATCAACAAGCGCTTCTCCGCGGCGCAGAAGGAACGCGTGATCGAGCTCATGTGGCGGGTCGCCTATGCCGACGCCGACCTGAGCGCGCACGAGCAGCACGTGGTGCGCAAGATCGCCGACCTCCTGCACGTCCCGCACCGCGCCTACATCGCGGCGAAGCTGCGGGCGCGGGACGCCGCGGGCGGCTAGGCCCGCTCTTCCCTCAGCGCACGCCGAGGAGCAGGTCGAGCTGCTCCGGGCGCGCCACGCCGGCGGCGGCGAGGCTCGCCGCGAACGCCGAGCCCGGACCGACGAGCGGCGCGACGTCGCACTCGAGAAAGCGCAGCCGCCCGGTCGTCCCCTCGTGGATGAGATCGATCCGCGCCGCCCAGTCGATCGCGAACAGGCCGGCGATCTCCGTCGCGAGGCGGCGCACCCGCTCCGCGAGCGCCTCGTCCGCAAGCGGCGCGCGGCGCGGCCGCAACAGGTACTTGCGCGCGAACGAGTACGGCGTCCCCGCGGGGAGGTCGAGCCGCAGCGGCATGCCGACGCAGTCGTAGATCACCGCCACGGTCAGCTCGACGCCGACGATCCGTTCCTGCGCGATGAATCCTGCGTTGCGTGCGCGCTTCGGAATCGGGCCGTTCCGGACGAGCTGCATGCCGAGCGAGTCGGATCCCCGCCGCGGCTTGACGACGAGCGGAAATGAAAGGCCGGCGGCGTCGGACGCGGGCGCAGTCCCCGGACAGTCCACGCCGGCGGCGCTCGCGATGCCATGTGCCACCCACTTGTCGTAGCAGCGCGCCATGACGGCCGCACCCGGGCCGAGATAGGACACCCCGGCCCGCCCGAGCGCCTGCGCGGCGGCGAGCATCGCCGGGTCGGAGACGCGCAGGAGCAGCGGTCCCGGCGGCAGGTCGGCAACCCGGTCGGCGCGGAACGGGATCGTCGTCACCGAGTGGCCGGCCCCCTTCAGCTCGGCGGCGATTGCCCGTGCCTCGCCCCGATGGATCCACGCGAGCGGGTGCGCGCGCCGGGGCTCGATGACGACGGCGACCTCCATCAGCGCTCGGCCGCCGGGCGCGCGGCGCTCAGTGGCCGGGCAGGTAGCCGCCGAGCACCGTCTTCGGCCACTTCGCCTGCGCGAGCAGGTAGTCGCGCGACTGCTCGGCCTTGCGCTGCAGCTCGGCGACGTTGACGCCGACGAGCTCGCCCCGCCACTTCTTCACCTTACCGGCGACGAAGACGGCATCGACGTTGCTCGTGTCCATCGTCTGCACGACCGCCGCGTAGGCGTTGTTGAGCGGCATCACGTTGATCCGGTCGGTCGCGAGCATGATCACGTCGGCGTCCTTGCCCGGCGTGAGCGACCCGACCTTGCGGTCGAGGTGGTTCACCGTCGCGCCGCCGAGCGTAGCGATTTGCACCACCTGCTTGACGCTCAGCAGCGACGGCAGGTTCTTCTCGCCGGCACGCTCGCGTGCGAGGAGCTGCATGCGCTGCAGCACGAACACCGTCCGCATCTGGGAGAAGAAGTCCGCGCCGATCGACGTTTCGACGTCGTTGCTGAGCGAGACCGGGAGCTTGAGGTCGAGCGTCTGCTGGATCGGCGGGATGCCGTGCCCCATCTCCATCTCGACCGGCGCCGCGATCGAGATCTTGCCGCCGGTGTCGACGATGTGCTTCCACTCCTCTGCGGTCAGGCGGCAGCAGTGGATGTAGGTCACGTCGGGCCCCATGAGCTTGGCGTTCGCGAACGGCACAAGCTCGCCGACGCCGTTCGCGTGGAGGGTGATCGGCACGCCGACCTCGCGCGCGAGGCGCCAGTGGTTGGGATCGAACGCGGTCGCGAGCGCGAGCGTGACGAGCTGGTCCTGGCTGGAGAAGTACTGCGTACGGATGCGGCGGATGTCCTGCGGGTACTGGCTCCCCGGCCCCGGCGCGCCGAAGCCGTAGGCGTAGACGCCGCGGATGCCGGACTCGCGCAGGCCCTGCACCGCGGCGTCGGAATGCGCCGGCGTGTTGGAGATGTGCGACCAGTCGAGGAGCGTGGTGATGCCCGCGTTCATCGCGCCCCAGGAACACAGCAGGTCGCCCACGTACACGTCCTCGGGCCGGTACGCGCCGCGCGCGGTGGTGCCGATCGATTTGAGGTAGTCGCCCAGGCGGCCGTCGGGGAAGACGTTGCGCAGAGGGCCCTGCCAGATGTGCCGGTGCGTGTCGACAAACCCGGGCATCACGATCATGTTCGAGCAATCGATCACGGTGGCGGTCGCTTGGAGATTCGGCCCGACGGCGACGATCTTCGAACCCTCGATCAGCACGTCCGCCCGGTCGAAGTCGCCGAGCTTCGCATCCATCGTGAGCACGACGCCGCCCTTCAGCAGCACGCGCTGCCCGGGTGCGCCGCTCATGGCGGCGGGGTCGGCGGTGGCGCAGCCGGAAAGGCCGGCGCTCGCCGCGGCGCCGGCGACGAGGCCCGCCGCGCTCGAGGTGAGGAAGTCGCGCCGCGATCGGCTGCGCGGTTCGGGTTCGCTCGAGTCATCGCGAGGCGGTTCGGGGGATGCGGGGGATCGCGTGAATTCGCACATGGTCGGGTCTCCTCCTCGAGTCGTGCGCGGCTAGCTTACGCCGGCCGCGCGGTGGGACGGTGCTCCCACGCGCCGCGCCTCCCACCACGCGAACCGGCTCAGCGGCTCTTCATGCGCGCGATGCAGCGCTCGACCTCTTCGCGCATCCGCTCAGCGGGCAGCCGGCAGCGCGTGCCGTGCCCGGGCAGGAGCCACTCGAAGCGGTAGTCGGCGAGCCGCGCCATCGAGGCAGTTTGAAGGTCCCAGTCGTACCAGCAGACGCTGCGCGAGGCGACGACGCGCTCGCCCTTCGCGTCCGACCAGGCGTGGTCGCCGGAGAAGAGGAAGCCCCGGTAGAGCATGCACGTCGAGCCGGGCGTGTGGCCCGGCACCGGGATGAAGAGCACCTCATCGTCGAACGGGACGGGCGCGTCGCCCTCGAGCTTGATCTCGACCTCACGCGTGCCGGCGACGACGTCGTCGCGATGCAGGATGCGCTCGCAGCCGAAGCGCGCCCGGAACTTGCGATGATCGGCGACGTCGTCGCGATGGGTGAGGAACATCCAGCGCACGCCGCCCGAGCGCCTCGATCCCTGCGACGAGCGGGCCCGCGTAGCGCGGCGAGTCGACCAGGATGTTGCCGTGCGGGCGGACGACGAGGTAGCTGCGCGCGCCGTAGCTCGACTCGGCCGCCCAGCCGCAGTAATAGACGCCGTCTGCGATCGGCTCCGGGAACGCCGCGCGTGCCGCGGCGACGTCGCGCTTTTTCTCCGTCCCGATCGCAGCGACCGGACATGCGACCAGCGCCATCGCCGCGCGCTGCGCGGCCGCTTCGTCGGCCGGCTGGCGGTAGACGTACGAGGCGTCGTGCCCGTCGGCAAACGATCCGGGCGCGACCTGCCGGCAGGTGCCGCAGTCGATGCAGGTCGAGTCGACGAAGAACTCGCCGGGGGCGTTTGAGGGAGGCGTTTGGCGAGGGATGCCATCGCGCCGCCGCCACTTCGACTTCGGCCTACTGCTGCTTGAACCCGATCGCCTTCACGATCGGGCCCCACTTCGCCTGCTCGGAATCGATGAACGCGGCGTATTCGGCGGACGTCGAGGGAAACGCGATGCCGGCTCACCTTCGCGTACTGCTCGATCACCTCGGGCGAGCGCAGCGCCGCGGTCGCGGAAGCGTGGAGCTTGGCCAGGACGTCGGCCGGCGTCCCTGCCGGCGCGACGAGGCCGTACCAGTTGTCCGAGTTCACCTTCGGGTAGCCGAGCTCCCCGGTCGTCGGCACGTCGGGCAGCGCCTGGGAGCGGCTTCCGCTCGTCAGCGCCAGCGCCTTGAGCTTGCCCGAGCGGATGTGCGGCAGCAGCACCGGCACGTCGAAGACGCCCATCTGCACCTGGCCGCCCAGCAGATCCTGCACCGCCGGCGCGGCGCCCTTGTACGGCACGTGCACGATGTTCACGCCCGTCTCGACCTTGAGCAGCTCGCCGGCGAGATGAGTGATCGTGCCGCCGCCGGCCGAGCCGAAGTTGACCTTCCCCGGGTTCGCCTTTGCGTACGCGATCAGCTCGGCCAGGCTGTTCACCGCCAGCGACGGGTGCACCGCGAGCACCTCCGGCACCTTGACCACCGTCGTGATCAGCGCGAGGTCCTTCTTCGGGTCGTAGGGCATCTTTTCCATGGAGAACGGCGCGATCGCCACCGTCGAGCCGCTATTCAACGCGAGCAGATAGCCGTCGGGCGGCGCCTTCGCCACGGTGTCGACCCCGAGCACGCCGCCCACGCCGGACTTGTTCTCGATCAACACCGGCTGACCGAGGCTGCCGGTCATCCCCTGCGCAAGAGCGCGTCCGAAGAGATCCGCCGGCCCGCCGGCCGGGAACGGCACGATGATGCGGATGGGTTTCGATGGATAGGCCTGCGCCGCGGCCAACGCCGGCGCAAGCAGCGCCGCGGCGCACAGCAAAACCCGAATCAGCTGGTGCATTCTTCTTGCCTCCCGGAAGGTCGCCGACGGATCGTACCGTAGCGCGCCGCCGCGTGGGCTACCATCCCCGCCGCCCGTTCGAGAAGAGAGCTCGCGATGAACCCATCCGCTCCGGCCCGAATCGCCGCCGCCATCAACCGCCGCTACGGCGAAGCCGTCGAAGTGCCGACCGGCGTGTCGGGAGCCGACGCGCTGGCGGCGATGAACGAGCGCTCGGTCTGCCGCCGCTATCGCGCCGCGCCGGTGCCCGAGCCGCTGCTGCGCCTCCTGTTCGCGACCGCGCTCGCGTCGCCGACGAAAAGCGACCTGCAGCAGGCGAGCGTCGTGCGCGTGAGCTCACCGGCGGACCGGGCGGCGATCCACGCGCTGCTGCCGGGCTCGCCGTGGATCGCCGCGGCGCCGGAGTTCCTCGTGTTCTGCGGCGACGGCTTCCGGCTGCGGCGCATCTTCGAACGGCGCGGGCGCGAGTTCCCGAACGAACACCTCGACGCGTTCTTCAACGCCGCCGTGGACGGCGCGATCGTCCTGTCGACTTTCGTGCAGGCGGCGGGGCTGGCCGGTCTCGGGAGCTGTCCGATCAGCGAGATCCGGAACCACGCGCAGACGATCGCGGAAATGCTCGCGCTGCCGGACTGGGTGTTTCCGATCGCCGGCCTCACACTCGGCTGGCCGGACGAGTACGAGCCGTTCAGCCCGCGGCTCGCGCTGACGGCGACCGTCCACGAGGGCCGCTACGAAGCGAGCCGGGTCGACCGGGAACTGGACGAGTACGACGACCGGCGCATCCGCGATCGCCCCTACCGTCGCCAGCGCCTCCCCGAGCGCTTCGGCACCGCCGACCGCTACGGCTGGACCGAGGACAAGGCGCGCCAGTACAGCGAGCCGCAGCGCGCGGACTTCGGCGCGTTCGTGCGGCGCAAGCGGTATCGGCTCGAATGAACGGCGAGCGAATGCACTAGACTCGCCGCGAACCCACCCGGAGGACCGATGCGACCGATCCCCACTCTCGCCGCGCTCGTGCTCGCGCTCGCCGCCGCGGGCGCACCGGCACAACCCTATCCCGCGAAGCCGATCAGGGTCGTGGTGCCGAACCCGGCCGGCGGCTTCTACGACCTCATCGCCCGCACCGTCGGCCAGAAGGTGGGCGAGAGCATCGGCCAGCCGATGGTCGTCGAGAACCGCGTCGGCGCCGGCGGCAGCCTCGGCACCGAGTTCACCGCCAAGTCGCCGCCCGACGGCTACACGATCATGGTCGGCGGCATCGGCCCGCACGGCATCGCGCCCAGCCTGTACGCGAAGCTCCCGTACGACCCGGTCAAGGACTTCGCACCGATCATCCTGGTCGCGACGACGCCAAACATCCTGGTCGTCCATCCGTCCTCCCCGTTCCACTCGGTGCAGGACATCGTCGCAGCGGCGCGGCAGAAACCCGGCGTAGTGAGCTACGCCTCGAACGGCAACGGCACCTCGCAGCACCTCTCGGCCGAGATGCTCGCCACCACGATGGGGCTCAAGCTCAACCACGTGCCGTTCAAGGGCAGCGCGCCCGCGGTCACCGCGATGCTCGGCGGCCAGGTCGACTTCGCGTTCGCCGTCGCGCCGGACGCGCTGCCGCACGTCAAGGCGGGCAAGCTGCGCGCGCTCGCGGTCTCCGGCGCGAAGCGGGCCGCCCCGCTCCCCGACGTGCCGACGATGGTCGAGGGCGGCGTGCCCGGCTACGAGGCGACGGCGTGGTTCGGCTATCTCGCGCCCGCCGGCACGTCGCGGGAAATCATCGACCGGTTGAACGCCGAGATCGCGAAAGCGCTCGAGTCGTCGGACGTCCGCGACCGGCTCGCACCCGGCGGCCTCTCGGAGCTGCCCGGCGGCACGCCCGAGCGATTCGGCGATTTCGTGAAGAGCGAGATAGCGAAGTGGTCGAAAGTCGTGAAGGAGTCGGGCGCGAAGATCGACTGACGCCCGCTCCGCCAAGGTATATGACCTAAATGTCTGTAATTGCATTACTTTAGTAGAACATCTATGCTCAGCAGCTGGTTTTTTGCCCGGCTTTTTACGGGGAACGGTGTGCGATCGCACGGTGATTTCGCAATGCGGCTGGCGACAGCGCGCATTACTGTGCCCCGTCTGCGGCTGCCCCGTGGTCGATGTCGGGGCATCTGATGCTCAGTTGAGTCTCCACGCATATACCGGGCTGTCGACATGCCGAATCAGAATGGCGACATCGACACCCTCAATAGCGGCAATTCGAAATCGTCCAAAAACGTGAGACAAGTTCACCCCGAAGCGCGAATGACCCGCCGCGTCGGCGATCGGCCTCAGGGTCCCGGCCGCGGGTTGGTGTGCCTGCCAGGTCCATTCCTCCAACGGGCCGCCGCCCGAAACCCGTTCACGCGATGGTGCAATGGTGTACACGATTCCGTCGTCCATCGGGGAGAAGTACACGAGACGAGCGATGTTCGGCGCATATTCCAGCGCCGCAAACGGCCGCAGCAGGGGTTTCGACCCGACCGATCTCAGGCGAACAATCTCCTGCGCCGGATCGGCCGGATCCAGCGCATGCAACTCGTCACGCGCGTGTACCGACACGACGATGATGTCGCGCAACGGATCGATCTGCATGGCGTTGTGATTGGCGATCCCGGGGAGCTTGCTCGGGAAATGATCGGTCCAGCGTCCGAAGGTTGCGTTTCCGTTGTCGCCATCGGGATGAAAGCCGATGAAGGCGTTGCCTCCGCCGTCGTCGCCCGAATGTCCCCACAGCACACGACGTGAGTCGTCCCAGGTCGTCCAACCGCCAGAGTTGAGAATTGCCGTGGGATGCTTCGGGCCTCGCCGCCAGCGCAGGGTGTCGAGGTTGAAAAGGTGTGGTATCGCCACTGCCCTGACGGCTCTACCCAACTCCGTCTGACCCTTGAGCAGGATGTAATCGTTGCCCAGCGGGTCATACTGAACATAGCCATAGGTATGCGGCGGAAGTGGCGAGCCGTCCGGATACACCGAATCGGGATATCTCGCGCCCTCACCGTAATCGCGGTCAGCGCCCACGACGTAGCCATCGGAGATCCTCCTCCACTCCCTGGATGCGAGATCAAAGGCATGGACGTCGGAACCGAAATAATCATTGTGCCCGCCTCCGAAGACAATCATCGATCCGCTGACCCCGAATCGTGATGCGTAGACGGCGCTGTTCCATGCCTCGGTGATCGCACTGACTCCCGCAACGCCACGCCAGGGTGACTTCGGATCGCGCCCCAGCATCCGCCGCAGCCCGTCCTTCAGCGTGCGCGCGGGATTCAAGTGCGGATCACATGCCGGATCGTTGTCCTTCAGGTACCGCGTCCCCGGTGGCGTCGGCTGCAAACCGAGGTCCGGGCGATCACCGGCGATCGCATACCAGCAATTTAGGCTCATCCGTTCGAGCCATAGAGGGGCCCCCGGCGACATGGATCAAATTGTCCGGCCCGCAGTGCGTAATGCAATTAAACAGCGCGTCTTAAATAATGCGGCATAGTCTGCGCAGCGCCGAGTTCGGTCTCTTCCATCGATCGAAGCATTCGCTGACCGCGGCGATGAGCTCTTCGAGGGTCGGGAAGTACCGGTTGTGCGTTGCCAAGCGACGGGCGAGTTTCCACAACCGCTCGATCGGGGCGAGCTGCGGGCTGTATGGGGGCAGGAACAGCAGTTCCATGACGCGGTGGTACTTGCGTAACAGCGGCCGCAGCGCCGCAGCGTGGTGGTAGGGGGCGTTGTCCAGGACCACCACCATTCGACGCGCGCGGCTGCAATGGCGCAGCAGCCGCTTGAGGAAGAGCTCGAAGCTCACGGAATTGAACTTGGGTGCCAGCATGCGCACGAACCTGCCCCCCATCATGGCGGACGCCCGCTCAGCCGGGGCGTTCGCCGCGAACGACCTTGGGCTCCGCGAAGAGCGACGTGATCACGACCTTCTGGATGCGGGGATCGTCCGGCACCACGTAGAGCACCGGCGTGAGCAGCTCCTCGAACAGCCCCCGCAGGCTGCGCGCGCCGTTCTTGTACTCGATCGCGAGGTCGGCGATCTGCTCGAACACCGCCGGGGCGATGTCGAGCTCGACGCCTTCGCTCCCGAACAGCTCGCGGAACTGGTTGTAGAGGGAGTTCGCCGGCTCGGTCATGATCCGGACCAGCATCGACTTGGTGAGCGCCTGGAAGCGGGCGGTGATCGGCAGCCGCCCGGTGAACTCGGGAATCAGCCCGAATTCGAAGAGATCGGTCGGCTTGATCCGCGCGTTCAGGCGATTCAGGATCGCCGGGTTGTCCTCCCCGGAGGTCGCGATGTAGCCGTAGGTGTGCGTCGCCGACGTGATCGCCTCCAGGCCGACGAACGCGCCGCCGCAGATGAACAGCACGTTGGTCGTGTCGAGGTACAGACCGCTGCCCAGCTTGACCATGGCGCCCTCCATGATCTTGAGCAGCGCGTGCTGCACGCTCTCGCCGGACGTGCTCCGCGGCTGGCCGTCGACCGCCTTCAGCTTGTCGATCTCGTCGATGAAGACGATGCCGTGCCGGGCGCGTTCGACGTCGCCGTCCGCGCGGTCGACGAGCCGCTGCAGGATGGCCTCGATCTCCTCGTTGACGAACCGGCTCTGCGCGAGCGCGGTGGCTTCGGCGGTCACGAACGGCACGCCGAGCGCTCGCGACAGCGTCTCGCACATCAGCGTCTTGCCGGTGCCCGTCGGGCCGATCAGGAGGATGTTGCTCTTGATGATCGGCGCGTCGTCGGCCCGCGGCAGCCCGATCTTCTTGAAGTGCGCGTAGACGGCGACCGCCAGCGTCTTCTTGGCGTCGTCCTGGCCCATGACGTACTGGTTGAGGTACCTGACGATGGCGCTCGGCTTTTTCTCGACCACGTTGCGTCCTCGCTCGCCGCGTCTACAGGGGGTAGACGAGCAGCGTGTCGATCGCTTTCGAGTCGAAGACGACGTGCCGCCGGCGGAAGCGCGGCGTCGCGCCCTCGAACACGACGCTGTCGCGGTACTGGCCGGTGGAGAAGATCGAGCTTGCGCCGTCGTGCTCCATGATCCGGATCACCGCGTAGTTCGACCGCACCTCGAAGGCACCGCCCTCCTCCCCGATCACCTGCACGCCCGAGACGAGGTGGCGGTAGCAGTGGGCCTCGTAGATGTTCGCCACGCGGAGCGAGGTGATGCGGTCCCGGAGCTGGCCGCGCGAGCGCGTGTGGATCACCGCGAGCGGGAGCCCGCGGTCGAGGTTGTAGCGCGAGGCGACCTTGTACTCGCCGTCCTCGGTGAGCAGCCCGGCGAGGTCCTCGAGGCGGTTCTCGTCGACCGCGCGCGCCCACTCGTAGACGAGCTCCTCGATCGCGCGCTGCGCGGCCGCGTCGATCGCCATCAGTAGCCCATGTCGGTGCGGTAGATGTGCCAGAAGTTGCGCAGGCCGCGCTCCGAGAGCTTGGTGCTGCCGCCGCTCGTCAGGTCCTTGCCGCCCATGTACATCACCGACGCCGCGTCGCCCGACCCGCCGGTGGCGCGCCGGATCATGTTGCAGACCGCCGCGTCCTCCATCGACACCATGCCCGCCGAGCCGACGAGGTTCGTCTGCGCGAGCCGCTGCCCGGTCAGCTCGGGCGGGTCGTCGGCGAAGCCGAAGTAGGTCCAGTTGAGGTCGCACGAGTCCGGGCCGTTGGGGACGAGCTGCCGGGTCGCGAGGCTGTGCGCGATCTGGTGCAGCACGAAGCTCGGATACACCGACAGGATCTGCACGCTGATCCCGTCGCCGTACTCGTCCTGCCACTTCAGGATCGAGTAGTCCTCGAGCTTGAAGCCATCGTTGACCGAGCGGAGGCCGGACGCAGTCTCCTTGTAGTCGGCGGACGCTTTCTCGGTGCCGGCCTTGGTGTAGAAGTACTGGTGCCGGCCGCTCCGCTCGATGATCATCGCGGACTCCTGCGACTGCCGCGACATGCCGAACGTGCCGTAGAAGGAATGCAGGATGTTCGCGTGGTACGAGTCGCGCGGGTTCTCGTGGTAGTTCTTCCAGTTGGCGTTGATGCGCTGGGTGTCGTAGCCGAGCACTTTCAGCGGCTTGACGAGCGTGCGGCGGATCCCGTCGCCCGCCTCGCCCAGCCACTCGGCGAGCGGCGGCGTGTCGGGCGAGTACGTCGCGAAGACCAGCCCGCAGAACGACTCGCAGCGCAGCTTCTGCAGCCCGTGATCCTCGAGCCGGAAATCGGCCGGCAGCCCGCCCTCGCCGCGGAGGCCGCGCCGGAAAGCGGCCGATTTGAGGCCGCCGCTCAGGTTGTAGACCCAGGCGTGGTAGACGCAGTAGAACTCCTTGACTTTCCCGAACTCCTCGCGGCAGACGAGGTTCCCGCGGTGCGCGCAGCGGTTGACCATCGCGCGCAACGCGCCCGACTCGTCGCGGCACGCGATCACCGGCGCATCGCCGATGCGCGTGCACCGGAACGAGCCGGGCTCCGGGATCTCCGCCTCGAGGCCGACGTAGTGCCACATCGGCCCGCGGAAGATGCGCGCCTGCTCGCGCGCGTACACGTCGGGATCCGAGAACACCCAGTAGGGCGCGCGGCCCGGGCCTTCCTGCGGCCAGGCGCGTGCGGTCGGTGCGGTTTCCAGTGCGCTCACGGTGAGACTCCGGTGCGGCGTCGGTGCGTAATCTAGCACCGTCGCGCCGGCCTACTCGAGGTCGAACGCGAGCCAGGGCTCCCCGGCCCACAGGCCGCCCTCGACGACGAGGACCGATTGGAAGCCGCTTGCGCGGAGCGCCGCGGCGGCCGCGAGCGCCTTGACGCCCTCCGCACAGACGAGGACGACGGTCCGGGTCCGGTCGCCCGCCGCCGCGCGCAGCACTTCCTCGACTAGCCGCGCGGCGTCCCGGGCCGAGACGTCGCGCGCGCGCCGAAGCGGCACCCACAGCGCGCGGGCGAGCCGCCCGCCCTGCGCGCGCTCGCCGGCGGTACGCAGGTCGACGAAGAGCACCGGCGCGCCTTCCTCGTACCACCGGGCCGCGTCGCGGTTCGCGATCCGGTCCGCGGTGCCGGTGGACGGCGCGGCGACGAGCAGCAGGATCGTCGCGAGCGTCGCGCCAAGCCGTGCTGCCGGCACCGCATCCCCCGTTCGTCGTCGCCGAGGCCCTCATTTGGCCGCGCGCGGCGGGGGTTCTCGATACGCGAGTCTACGTACCCGCGCCGGACGGCCCGCGCTCGACCTTGAGGCGATACCGGAAGGCGTCGCCCCGATAGCGGATCGACTCCAGCAGGACCGCCTCGCCGGAGCGGGTGAAGACGACCCGTTGCACGTGGAGCACCGGCGAGCCGCGCTTCACCTTCAGCGCCGCGGCGAGGCGCGCATCCGCCGTCTGCGCGTCGATCTCGACGTCGGCGTGCCCGAGCGCGAGCGCAAGGTCGTTCTCGAGGATGTCGATGAAATCGCGGCCGGGATCGCGCGCCTTCCGCAGCCGGTCGCCGATCGGCTTCGGCGCGTGGGAGACGTTGAGCGAGATCGGCGCGCGGTCGAGGTACCGGAGGGTCGCGATCTCGGTGACGATTGTCTTCGCCGGCACGCCCAGCCGCTCGGCGACCGCGGCGGGCGCCGGCAAGTCGCGGACGGAGAGGGCGCGGTTGTGGACCTCGTGCCCGTCGCGCGACATCGCCTCGGCGAGCCCCTGCAGCCGGGTGACGTCCTCGGCGACCCGCGGCCGCGAGACGAAGGAGCCCTTGCCGTGGACGCGGACGATCAGCCCTTCCTTCTGCAGGTCGTTCAGCGCCTGGCGCACGGTGATCCGGCTCACGCCGTGGCGGGCGGTGAGCTGGTGCTCCGAGGGGAGCTGGGCGAGCGGCGCGAGCCGCCCGTCGAGGATCTCCCCGCGCAGCTCGTCGCGGAGCCGGGCGTAGAGCGGCTTGAGGGACTGGGCGGGTGCTTGGTCTCTTGACATAACTTGTTATAACAAGTATGGTGGCGGCGTGCAACCCCGCGACCCGGAGGCGCCCATCATGCGAAACCCCGCCCTGCCGATCAAGCTCGTCCTCGCCGCCGTTGCGTTCATCGCCGCCGGGACCGCCGGCGCGCAGCCGGCCTATCCCAACCGACCGATCACCGTGATCGTGCCGTTCGCCGCCGGCGGCAGCGTCGACTCCACCGCGCGGTTCGTGCTGACCAAGCTCGCCGACCGGTTGAAGCAGCCGGTGATCGTCGAGAACGTCGCCGGCGCCGCCGGGACCATCGGCACGCAGCGGGCCGTCAACGCCACGCCCGACGGCTACACGCTGCTCTTCGCGGTGGCGAGCCCGATCACGATCGCGAAGCTGGTGTCGCCGTCGACCGTCCGCTACGACGCGCTCAAGGACCTGCGCCCGATCGCCGTGGTCGGCACCTCGCCGTTCGTCCTCGTCGGCAAGCCGGATCTCAAGCCGAACACCACCGCCGAGCTGGTGCGGCTGATCCGCAGCCAGCCCGGCAAGCTGAGCTACGCCACCGACGGCGTCGGCACCTCGCTCCACCTCTCGGGCGAGCTGATCAAGCAGCGCGGCAACCTCGACATCGTGCACGTGCCCTACAAGCTCGGACCGCAGATCCTCACCGACGTGTCCGGCAACCAGATCGACCTCGCGGTGCTGCCGCTCGTGCTGGTGCAGGCCGCGATCAAGAGCGGCAAGCTGAAGGGATACGGCGTCACGTCGAAGGGCCGTTGGCCGACCGCGCCGGACGTTCCGAGCCTCGCCGAGAGCGGCGAGTTCAAGGACCTCGACGTCGTGTCGTGGTACGGCCTGCTCGCGCCGGCGCGCGTCGATCCCGCGATCGCCGACCGGCTGGCGAAGGAGATGGCGGCGGTGCTCGCCGACCCCGAGATCACGAAGAGGATGGGCGACCTCGCGCTGGTGCCGTCGACGATGACCGCGGCGCAGTTCGGCGACTACCTGGTGAAGGAGCGCGACGCGCTCGCCGCAGTCGTCACGGCCGGCAACATCAAGGCCGAGTAGCGCCGGTCGCCCGAAACCGCGGACGGCGCCATGAAGGACGGCGACCTTCGGGAGCGGCTCCGCGGGAGCGAGCTGCTGCTCGTCCCCGAGTACGTGCTGGGCAGTGACGGCCCCGCCCGCGATCTGGCGGTGCTCGTCGCGAACGGCGAGTTTCGCGAGATCGACGCCGCGGCGGCGCTCGTCGCGCGGCATCCGCATCTCGCGCCCGTGCACCTCGCGCGCACGCTGCTCATGCCGGGTTTCGTCGACGCGCACCATCATCTTTCGCAATCGTTCGGCAAGGCGCTCGCGTTCGGCGAGCCGTCGGAGATCTTCCGGCGGGTGTGGGTGCCGCTGGAGGGCGTGCTCGACGACGAGCTCGTCTACCTCGCGTCGAAGCTCGCCGCGCTGGAGGCGCTGCGCGGCGGATTCACGACGGTGTGCGACGCGGGCACGCGCTCGGAGGCGGGAATCGCCTCGGTCGCGCGTGCCGCCCGGGACACCGGCGTGCGCTGCGTGCTCGGGTTGATCTGCAACGACGCGGGCGTCGCGGCGGGCGACCGGCCCGCGATCCTGCGCCGGGCGGACGACTACCTGGGCCGCGCCGGCGGCGGCCTCATCCATCCGTCGCTCGCGATCTCGATCCCGGAAGCCGCCTCCGACGAGATGCTCGGCGCGGTCGCCGCGCGCTGCGCCGAAGCGCGCGCGATCTTCCAGATCCACGTGAACGAGCACCTCGCGTCGGTCGAGCGCTCGCTCGTCGAGCGCGGCCTGCGGCCGCTCGAGCATCTCGACCGCGCCCGCGCGCTCGGGCCGCAGACCCTCGTCGCGCACTCGACCCTCGTCACGCCGTGGGAGATCAACCTGCTGCGCGAAACCGACACCGCGGTCAGCTACAACCCGGTCGCGACGCAATGGAAGGGCAACGCGGCGGCGAACGCGCATTTGATGGCCGCGCTCGGCATCCGCTTCGGCCTCGGGACCGACGGCACGCGCAGCGACGGCTTCCGCCTGATGGACGCGGCCGAGGCCACGCAGCGCCTCGCGTTCGGGTTGCAGACCGGCGACTTCTCCGCCGGCGGCGGCTGGCTGTGGCTCGACCACGCGACGCGCGGCGGCGCCGAGGCCGCCGGGCTCGGGCGCACCACCGGCGAGATCGCGCCGGGGAAGCGCGCCGACTTCCTGCTCCTCGATCTCGACGTGCCGGAGCTGACGCCGTCCTGGGACCTGACGTGGGAGCTCGTCCGCCTCGCCGGGCGGGATCAGATCACGGCGGTGTTCGTGGATGGCCGGCTCCGGCTCTGGCAGGGCTGGCCGGTCGATTGGGACGGCCGGGCGTTGCTGCGGGAGGTCGAGCGCGCCGCGCGGGACGCCGTGTCGCGTGCGCCGATCGAGCGCATTCACGCGCTGTCGCAGGACCATCGCGCCTACGTCCGCTCGCGCGGCTGGGCGCGCGCGGACCGTTAGCGCGGAAGCGCGACGCCGAGCGCCGCGAGCTGCGCCTCCGCAGCCTCCACCCAGCCGCGGTTCGCAGCCGGGCTCGCAGGGCTCGGATGGAGGATCTGTCCGACGCGGATCCGACGCGCCACCGCGCCGTCGACGAGATCACCCTCGAGCACCGCGCGGACCCGTTTCTCCGCGAACCCGCCGATCCCGATCGCGAAATCCGGGGCGAGCGCGGTGAGCGCGGCGGCGAGATGACGATCGCTCGCCTCGTACACTTTCGCCAGGAGCGCGGCGGGGAGCTTGTCCGGCGTGAAGTTGCGGCCCGACGCTTCGAGGAACGCCAGCGGGCAGTAGTTGAGGACGAACCAGTCGGCGAAGAACCTGTCCGCCGTGCCGAAGCGCTGCGCCGCCCAGCCCCACAGCCGGCGACCGCTCACCTCGGAGCGCGTGCATTCGAAGCCTTCGATCGGCCGTCGCGCATGCTCGCGTTTCGGCTTCTCGACCGCGGCGCGAATCCCCATCCAGTCGCGGACGGCGGCGATCTCGCCGAACGGCACGCCGGTCTGCATCATCCCGAACGGCCCGGGGTTCATGCCGAGCAGCACGACGCGCTTCGGGCCCGCGCCGTAGCGCTTCACGTACGCCTCGTAAGGCGCCCACGCGTACTGATGCGGGTCGTAGACGTGCGCAACCGGCGGCGGGAACTCGAGCTTCGCGAGCGACCGCGAGAGCGCCCGCGCGGCGTCGAGGAGCGGCGCGGCGGTCAGCGGTCCTTGCCCCAGCGCAGCGCGAGGGGTTGCAGCTCGGCGGCGAGCGCGAGGAGCCCCGCGCGCGTCGCCGGGTGCATCGGCTCGAGCGGGTGGCGCACCGCGTCGCTCCTGATCACGCCGCCTTCCTTCATCACCGTCTTGGTCGCCCGCAGACCGCACTGGCGGTTCTCGTAGTTGAGGAGCGGCAGGATGCGCGCGTACGCCGCTGCGGCTTCCGCGCGACGCCCGGCGCGAAAGTGCTCCACCACCGGCCGGATCAGGTCGGGCGCGAGCGCGCTCGGCATCGTGCCGGTCGCGCCCGCCTCGAGATCGGCCATCAGGGTGATGCTCTCCTCGCCGTCGAACGGGCCCGCGATCGCCGCACCGCCCGCGGCGATCAGCGCGCGCAGCTTCGCCGCGGTGCCCGGCACCTCGATCTTGAAGTAGCAGATCTGCGGCACCTCGCGCGCGAGCCGCGCGAGGAACGGCACCGACAGCGTCACGCCGCTGAGCGGCGCGTCCTGCACCATCAGCGGGATCGACACCGCCTCGGCGATGCGCGCGAACTGCTCGAACACGCCCTGCTCGTCGGCGCGCAAGGTCGCGCCGTGGTAGGGCGGCATCAGCATGAGCATCTTCGCGCCGGCGCTCTCCGCGCGCCGCGCGCGCTCGATCGCGATCCGGGTGCTGAAATGGCTGCACGTCACGATCACCGGCTTCCGCCCGGCGACGTGCTTCGAGGCAGACATCCAGCAGCGTGTCGCGCTCGGCGTCGGTGAGCAGGAACTGCTCGGAGTAGTTGGCGAGGATGCAGATGCCGTCGACGCCCTGGTCGACCATGCAGTCGAGCACGCGCCGCTGGCCGTCCAGGTCGAGCTCGAAGCGGTCGGTGAACGGCGTCGGCGCGATCGGGAAGACGCCGGTGTAGGGGCTCATTGGACGCTCCGGAAGCGCGAGTGCGCGAGCGTACAGCAACAGGCAGCATCCGGGCCCGGGCCCCTCGGGTATTCTCCGGGCCGGTCGACGCACCGGCCCGAGAGGTCAAACCTGCTCACCACCCTCGCGGTCGCCAACTACCGCTCGCTCCGCAACCTCGTCGTCCCGCTGACGCGGCTCAACGTCGTCACCGGCCCGAACGGCAGCGGCAAGTCGAACCTCTATCGGGCGCTGCGGCTGCTCGCCGACGGGTCGCGCGGGCGCCTGGTGCCGTCGCTCGCCCGCGAGGGCGGCCTGCAGTCCACGCTCTGGGCCGGCCCGGAGACGATCGGCCGCGCGGTGAAGCGCGGCGATCACGCCGTCCAGGGCACGCGCCGCAAGGAACCGGTCAGCCTGCGGCTCGGGTTCGCCGGCGACGAGTTCGGCTACGCGATAGACCTCGGGCTGCCGACGCCGTCAAGCTCCGCGTTCGCGCTCGATCCGGAGATCAAGCGCGAGTGCATCTGGAACGGACCGTTTCTGCGCCCGGCTTCGCTGCTGGTGGATCGGCGCGGGCCGCTCGTGCGGACGCGGCGCGACGATGGCGAGTGGGACACGGTGTCGCAGCACCTGTCGGCGTTCGACGGGATGATGAGCCAGCTCGCCGACCCGCGGAACGCGCCCGAGGTGCTGAGCCTGCGCGAGCGGATCCGCTCGTGGCGTTTCTACGACCACTTCCGCACCGACCTCGAGGCGCCGGCGCGGCTGCCGCAGGTCGGCACGCACACGCCGGTGCTCGGTGACGACGGCGCGGATCTCGCGGCGGCGCTGCAGACGATCCGCGAAATCGGCGACGCCGATGCGCTCGACGAGGCGGTCGCGGACGCGTTCCCGGGCTGCAGCGTTTCGGTGACGGCAAACGGCGGCCGGCTCGAGGTCGCGATGGCGCAGCACGGCCTGCTGCGCCCGCTGCAGGCCGGCGAGTTTTCCGACGGCACGCTCCGCTACCTGCTCTGGATCGCAGCGCTCCTCACGCCGCGCCCGCCCGAGCTTCTCGTCCTCAACGAGCCGGAGACGAGCCTCCATCCGGACCTGCTGCCGGCGCTCGCGCGGCTCATCGGTCACGCCGCAGCGCGCGCGCAGATCGTGGTGGTCTCGCACGCGACGCGGCTGATCGCTGCTCTGGAAGAGCAGCCCGACTGCAACCGCGTGATGCTGGAGAAGGATTTCGGCGAAACCCGGGTCGCCGAAGCCGCGGGGCTCGACCGCCCCGCCTGGCACTGGCCCGAGCGCTAGCTAGGCTTCGACCTTCTTCGAGATCGGCGGCGCGGGCCGCCGCGCCTCGCCCGGTTCGAGCGTGAACGTGTGCTCGAGCGACCACCACGTTCCCTCCACGCCCGGCTCGGGCGACGGCTCGTTCTCGTGCTTCACGTAGTGCCCGATGAGCGCCTTCGTCACGCCGAACTGCGAATCGGTGTCGAGATACCTGTCGTCGTTGGTGTAGACCTGCGAGGCGATCGTCTTCCAGCCGGGCTTGAACAGCAGGAAGTGCAGGTGCGCGGGCCGCCAATTGTGGCGCTTCTGCGCGCCGAGCAGCACGCCGGCCGGGCCTTCGATCGGCACCGGATAGGCGCCCGGCTTCACGCTGCGGAACGCGAACGAGCCGTCGGCTTCGGTCGTGAACACGCCCGCGCAGATTCATCTCGGCCTGCTTCGGATCCTGGTTCTCGTACAGCCCGACCGGCGACGAATGCCAGACGTCCACCTCGACCTCCGGGATCGGCCGACCGTCGGCATCGCGCACCCGGCCCTTGAAGAAGAGCGTCTCGCCGGGCACCGGCGAGCGCAGCAGCGTGCCCCCGTTCTCGACGCGCGGCGCCTCCGACCGCCAGAACGGTCCGAGGTTGTTCGCCTGCGTCTCGCGCGTCCCGCCGGCGCCGTTGTTGAGCAGGCACACCAGGTTGGACACGCCGAGCGCGCCGGCAATCAGCATCGCCTCGTTGTGGCTCGGCGTCGTGTGCTGGCCGATCGCGTTGACGAGCCCGATCGCCCCCTGGAACTCGCGCTCGGTGAGCCGCACCTCGCGCACGAACGCATGCAGATGCTTCACGAGGGCTTCGAGGATCTCCTTCGTGCGCGCGTCGGGCGTGCGGTGCATCTCGGCGATGACGGCACGGGTGACGTCTTCCTGGTTCGCGATGATCATGGGTGCAGTTCCGGTGGCGACGACGGGCCGGGCAAGCTTACTCCCACCCGGGCGCCGGCGACCGAGCGCGAGGTGCGGCGCTCGCCTATAGTTGGCGCCGACATCCGACGGGAGGAGAGGGAATGACTCGCACATCGATCGCGGCCGCCTGCGCGGCCGTCGCCTGCCTCGCCGCCGGACCCGCCGCGCCCGCCGACTACCCGACGAAGGTCATCCGGATCCTGGTCGGCTTCCCGGCCGGCGGACCGAGCGACGTCCCCGCGCGCCTGATCGCCGACCGGTTGAAGACCTCGCTCGGCCAGCCGGTCATTGTCGAGAACAAGCCCGGGGCGGCCGGCATGATCGCCGCGAACGACATGCTGTCGCAGCCGCGCGACGGGCACACGCTGCTCCTTTGCTCGTACATCGATCCGATCAACACGCTCCTGTACAAGCAGGTGTCGTACAAGGTCGAAGACCTCGCGCCGGTCACGCTGGTGCAGAAGGCGTATTACGCGTTCACCGCCTCGAGCGCGCTGCCGGTCGAGTCGCTCGCCGATTTCGTCCGCTACGCCAAGGCGCGGCCGGCCGAGCTCAACTACGGGCGCGTGGGCGCGGGCTCGGTGACGGAGCTCCTCGCGAAGCAGTTCGAGAAGCTCGCGGGGATCAGCATGACCGGGGTCACCTTCAAGGGCACCGGGCCGGCGCTGCAGGAGGTCGTGGCCGGCCGCATCCACTTCATCGTCGGTCCGCTGGCGGTCACGATGCCGCTGTACCAGGGGCGCAAGGTGAAGGTGCTCGGCATGACCAGCCCGGAGCGGCTGCCGATCGCGCCCGAAGTGCCGACGCTCACCGAGCAGGGCCTGCCGATCGTCAACTACGGCTGGTGGGGCGTGTGCGCGCGATCCGGCGTCCCGCAGCCGGTCATCGAAATCCTGAACCGGCACGTCGTCGCCGCGATCGCGACCAGCGAATACCGCGCGGTGATCGAGAAGCTGGGCGTGATCCCGCTGTCGTCCACGCCGGAAGAGTTCGGGCGCGTGATCGCCGACACGGTCAAGGAGGCCACCGGGATGTTCCGCGAGCTCGGCATCGAGCGCATCGAGTAGGGCGCGTCGCCGGTCCCGGCCGGTTGTCCCGATGCGGTTCGACATCTATCTCCGCTACGACGACCTGACGCAGGCGCTGCACGCGCTCGCCGCCGCGCATCCCAACCTCGTCCGCATCGAGAGCATCGGCAGGAGCTTCGAGGGCCGCGACATCTGGCTCGCCACCGCGACGCGCTTCGACACCGGCGCCGACCGGGACAAGCCCGCGCTGTGGGTCGACGGCAACATCCACGCGACCGAGGTCGCCGGCTCGATGGCGTGTCTGTACCTGCTCCATTCCCTCGTCACGCAGTACGGCAGGGACGACGAGGTGACACGCTGCCTCGACACCCGCGTGTTCTACGTCTGTCCGCGCCTCAACCCCGACGGCGCGGAATGGGCGCTCGCCGACGTGCCGCGGATCATCCGCTCGAGCACCCGGCCCTATCCCTACGACGAGGAGCCGGTCGCCGGGTTGCGCCGCGAGGACGTCGACCGCGACGGGCGCGTGCTGACGATGCGCGTGCCCGACCCGAACGGGCCGTGGAAGGTATCCGAGCGCGATCCACGGCTGATGGTCCGCCGCGATCCGGCCGAAACCGGCGGGCGCTACTACCGGCTGCTGCCGGAGGGCACGATCGACGGCTGGGACGGCGTGACGCTCAAGCTCGCCCCGCGCCGCGAGCAGCTCGACCTCAACCGCAATTTCCCGGCCGGCTGGCGGCAGGAGCACGAGCAGCACGGCGCCGGGCCCTTTCCGACCTCGGAGCCGGAGGTGCGCACCGCGGTCGAGTTCGTGGCGTCGCACCCGAACATCACCGGCGCCGTCCCGTTCCACACCTACAGCGGCGTGCTGCTGCGACCGTACTCGCACCAGGCCGACGACACGCTGCCGGCGGAGGACCTGTGGACGTACCAGAAGCTCGGGGCGAAGGGAACCGAGCTGACGGGGTATCCGAACATCTCGGTGTTCCACGACTTCCGTTACCACCCGAAGGAAGTGATCACCGGCTCGTTCGACGACTGGGCCTACGATCATCTCGGTCTCTTCGCCTGGACGATCGAGATCTGGAGCCCGCAGCGGGCGGCCGGCATCGCGGACTACAAGTTCATCGAGTGGTACCGCGAGCACCCGATCGAGGACGACCTCAAGCTCCTCGCCTGGAACGACGGCGCGCTCGGCGGCGCCGGATTCGTCGACTGGTATCCGTTCCGCCACCCGCAGCTGGGCGACGTCGAGCTCGGCGGATGGGACGCGCTCTACACCTGGAGCAACCCGCCGCGCGCGGCGCTCGAGCATGAGCTCGCGCGCTTCCCGCAGTGGCTCGTGTGGCTCCTCCTCGTGTCGCCGAAGCTCGAGCTCGTCGAGGCCGCGGCGACGCCGCTCGGCGGGAACACCTGGCGCGTCCGGCTCGTCGTGCAAAACGCCGGCTGGCTGCCGAGCTACGTCACGCAGCGCGCGCTCAAGAACAAGACCGTGCGCGGGCTCGTCGCCGAGATCGAGCTGCCGGACGGCGCCCGCCTCGAGACCGGCAGCGCGCGCGAAGAGCTCGGGCAGCTCGAGGGACGCGCGTACAAGCCGGTGGTCCCCAGCGGCTGGGCGGGCTGGAGCGGCGACGCGACCGAGGATCGCGTGAAGGTCGAGTGGGTGGTGCGCGCGCGGCCGGGCGCTACGGTGAAGCTGACCGCGCGCCACGAACGGGCGGGGGCGGTGCGAACGGAGGTCAGACTCGATTCACCGCAGCGATCGTAACCATCTGAAGTTGCGATTGAAGATCCGGCCGGCGGCGCCTATATTCGTGTTGTGCGACGCAACATCATCGCGCCAACACCAGAAAGGTTCTTTATGAAACAACAAGTTATGTACGAGCTGCTCGATCGGGTGCAGATGAACGCGGCAGACCGGGCCGCGGCGAAGGCGGCGCTCGCCCGCGCCGAGGCGCTCGCGAGCGCGGTTTACCGCGCCACCCAGGCCGTTCAGGCCGGTTTCGAATCCGTGCGGCGCGGCGCGCAAGCGCTCGGCGAGCGCATCCGCGCGCGGTTCGCGTAACCCGCAGCCCCCGCTAGCGGTGCGGCACGCCGATCGCGACCGGCCGCACCGCGGCCCCTGCGCCGCCCTTTTCGAGCGCGGGCAGGATCATCGTGCACGAGGTCCACACCTTGTCGCGCGCCATCTCGCCGAGGCTCGCGTTCTCGATGTGGTGGATCCCCATCTGCGTGAGCATGTGGTGATGGACGGCGAACGGCAGCCCCTGCGGCGCGCCCGCGGCGGGGCCGCTCTTCCCCTGTAGCTGCCCCTCGTTCACCGGATCGACGAACGGCGTGTCGAGCGCGATCGCGACGATCCGTCGCTCGCCGAGGTAGCGCGCCGCGTCGTACGAGAGCCCCGGCGCCTTGGTGTAGTAGAACTTCTCGGTGTCCGGGTCGCGCCAGAAATCGCCCCACCCGGTGTAGACGTAGACGACGTCGCCCGCCAGCAGCCCGCGCTTCGCGAGCCCCTGCGCCTTCAGCATTCCCTGGATGTCCTGCGCGGTGACGAGCTGCCCGGGCTTCATCGGCTCGCCCTTGCCGAGGTAGGTCTTCGCGTCGAGCAGCACCGCGCTCGTGACGAGCGGCGGTATCTTTTCGATGCCGAGCTTGAGGAGCGGCGAGTCGGCCGTGGGTTTGACCTCGGACTGCTTGTACCCGCCGTAGTAGACCGCTTGACTCTCCGGCGACTCGCTCTTGCCGTCCCAGGGCTGGGGCAGCGCGCCGAAGTGTCCGAGCGCGTCGATCTGCGTCCCCTGCTGCCCCGGATCGCCCGTCAGCGAGTCCATGTTGAACGCGTGCTGCGTGCCGGGGAGCACCGACGTCGGGTTGGGCTTGGACGCGTACGGCCCGCTGAACGGCGAAAGCGGCATCGTGTTCGACCGCACGCGCGAGGCTTCGTAGACCCGCGCCTTCGGCTGCGCGAGATACCAGCTGCAGCGGAGCCACGTCCCCGGCCCGATCGCGTTGGCCATCCCGCGTTCGTCGCCCGCCGGCCACGGCCCGGTCGGGACGAGGCGCGTCGAGCGCTTCGTGACGTCCTCCTCCGTCGTCTGCGCCCGGGCGAGTGCCGCGCATCCAACGACGAGCGACAACGCGACCGCACCGCCGATCAGCCCGTTCATTGCCCCTCCCTGTCGACGTGGGGAAACGCGGCAAATCTACTCCTCGCCGCGGGCTTCTGCTTCGGCGCGGTCGTGTTACCGTCGCCCGCCGGAGGAGGGACCACGCGATGAAGAACAGCGCCACCCGCTACGGACCGGTCACCAAGATCCTGCACTGGACGGTGTTCGTGCTCATCCTGAACCAGTTCGTGGTGGCGGCGATGATGCTCAACACGCCGCAGGGCGCGACCACCGCCGGCTTCACGCAGGGACAGCTCTACAACTGGCACAAATCGATCGGCCTCATCGTGCTCGCGGTGGCGCTCGCCCGCTACATCTGGCGCAAGACGACGCCGCTGCCGGACTTCGCGCCCAACCTGAGCGACGGCGAGAAGCGCGCGCTGGGCTGGATCGAGCCGACGCTCTACCTCTGTATGTTCCTGATGCCGATCAGCGGCTTCGTGTTCGTGATGACCGGCGGCTACGGCGTCAACTTCTTCGGCGTGTGGCACCTGCCCAACTTCCTCGGCAAGCACGCCGCGATCTCGAAGATCGCGGAGTGGACGCACATCGTCACGGCGGTGGTGCTGTTCGTCACCCTGCTCGCGCACTGGACGCTCGGCATCCGCCACCAGTGGCGGCACCGCGACCGCTACTTCCATCGGATGCTGCCGTTCACGCATCAGAAGTAGCCTGGTGAACCGCCGCCGGTTCCTGCTTTCGCTCGCGCCCGCGCTCGCCGCATCGGCGTGGCTGCCCTGCGCGCGGGCGGCCTCCGCCCCGCGGGCATCGCCCGTGCCCGGCGGCGTCGCGCGGATCGCGCTCGGTGCGTCGGACGCGTCGCCGCGGGCGCGCGTCGGAACGGACCGCGTGCTGGTCGCGCGCGAGGGCGGCGAGTGGGTCGCGCTGGTCGGCATCCCGCTCGCCGCGAAAGCGGGGTCGAAGATGCGGGTGGAGGTCGAGCGCGCCGGGACGATCGAGCGCTTCGAGATCGTCGTCGCGCCGAAGCAATACGCCGCGCAGCACCTCAAGGTGCCGCCGGGTCAGGTCGATCTGTCACCGGAGGATCTCGCGCGCTACGAGCGCGAGCGCGTGCACCTCGCCGCGGTGCTGCGCACGTTCACCGACGCTGCGCCCGCGACGCTCGCCATGCTGCAGCCGGTGCCCGGGCCGCGCTCGGGGACGTTCGGGCTGCGGCGCTACTTCAACGGCCAGCCGCGCAGCCCGCACAGCGGGATGGACATCGCGGCGCCCACGGGCACCCCGGTCGTCGCCGCAAACGCCGGACGGGCGATCGACGCGGGCGACTACTTCTTTTCGGGCCGCACCGTCGTCCTCGACCACGGACGGGGCCTCCTCACGCTGTACTCTCACCTGAGCGCGATCGAGATGAACGTCGGCGGCCAGGCAGCCGCCGGCGAGCCGATCGGCAAGGTCGGCGCGACCGGCCGGGTGACCGGGCCGCACCTGCACTTCTCGGTTTACCTCAATAGCGTCGCGGTCGATCCGGCGCTCTTCCTGCCGGATTGAAGCGCGCTCAGCCGGCGACGCACCGCACCGTCCGCACGCCGCCGGCGCCTACGGTGACGGTGCAGGCCGGTGCGCCGTCGGCCGTGGCGACGTCGCGCTGCGGACGCGCGTACTCCTCGCGGAACCACCGCTGGACCTCGGCGGCCTGGATCTCGCACCCGTCGGCAGTGAGGTCCTCGTGCATGTATCTCGCCTGGATGTAGTGCACGAACTCGTGGGCGAGCGAGTCGTCGAGCGTCCGCTTGAAACGGAGGTAGAACGACGCGTCGTCGCTCAGGTAGATCTCGTTGGTCGCGATCGAGTACGAGTTGGCGATGAGCGGGGGCCGGAACTGCCACTGCCCTTCCATCGCGTCCTGGAACTGGCGCAGCGGGGTCGTGCTCTCGAGGAAGATCCCGGGCAGCGGAACTTCCGGCCGGAGCTTGACCTGCATGCGCTCCGCGACGGTCTCCAGGATGAAGCGGGGCTCGAAGCGCAGCTTCACCGGCTCGAGGGCCGGCAGGTTCTCGCCGGCGACGGCGGGGCCGAGGCACGCGGCGATCGCCAGCGCGGCGGTGAAGCGGAAGAACCCGTTCATGACATCTCTCCTTCGATCTGCGGTCGCACTTCGACGACGACAGTTCGAAGGCTAGGGAGCGGGGTGCCGCTTGAAAGTGCGCTTACGCACCTCGCGGCGCGGCCCGGCGAACTAGTCGCCGGCGCCCGGGGACTTAGACCGAACGAGCTAGAAGGACGACTAGAGGCGGCCCGCCAGCGCCGGCGCGCTCAGGCGGCGCCGCGAACTTCCTCGACCAGCCGCTCGAGCCTCGCGACGTCCCGGATGACGAGCACGTGCTCGCCGCGCTCGAGGATGCCGAGCTTGACCAGGGCCGAGAGCTCGCGCGTCACCTGCTCGCGATAGGTGCTCACGCGGCTCGCGATCTCGGTGTGCTTCGGCGCCGGATCGATCCGCGCCGTGTTCCCGGTGGCGCCGGCCTCGCGCGCGAGCCGCAGCAGCTCGGCGTGGATCCGGTTCTGCACGCCGAGCGTGCTGAGATCGATGACGCGCTCGGACAGGCCGCGCATCAGGTGGGCGAGCCGCAGCAGCATGCGTTCCGCGACAACCGGCTCCTCGCGCAGCAGGCGCCAGACGACCGCCGCCGGCATCGACGCGACCAGCGTGCTCTCGAGCGCGACCACGTCCGCCGACCGCGGCTCGCCGTCGATCGCCGCGACCTCGCCGAAGTAGTCGCCGGCGCCGATGTCGCGAAACGTCACCTGACGGCCGCCGGCGGAATAAGTCGTGACGCGGACGCGGCCGGAGACAATCAGGTACAGGTCGCGGTCGTCGGCCTCGCGCGAGATGATCTGCTGCTCGGGCGCGCAGGTGCGCCACGCGCACTCCCGCGCGAGCGCATCGAGGCGCTCGGCGGGGAGCCCCGCGAGGAGCGCGACGTTCCGCAGGCCGAGGCTCGACGGTTGCTGGTCGCGTGGCATGGACCCTATTGTGGCGTGATCCGGCCCGGGCGCACAGGCGGGAGGCGGGCAACGCGGCGTTCGACTTCGGCGTAGTGTTGCTGCTGCCCCGATGCTCGGAGGTGCGGCCATGGAAGAGGCGCGGATCGAGCTCCTGCAGCGGATGCCCGTCTTCGGCGGGATCCGTGCCGACATCCTGCGGTTTCTGCTTCCCCTGTGTCCGATCGTCGAGGTCCGGGCGGGCGACTTCTTCTTCCGCGAGAACGACGCGGCCGACTCGATGTTCGTCCTCGAGGCGGGGAAAGTCGCCGTGCTGAAGACCTGGCGCGACGAGACGTACCTGCTGCACACCCTCGGCCGGGGCGACTGCTTCGGCGAGATGGCGCTGATGGACCTCATGCCGCGCAGCGCTTCGGTGCGCGCGGCCGAGGACTGCAGCGCGATCCAGCTGTCCGCGGCCAGCCTCTACCAGGTCTACGAGAAGGACCTGGAGCAGTTCACGATGATCCAGATGAACATGGGGCGGGAAGTGAGCCGCCGGCTCCGGGAAGCGGACGCGCGCCTCTTCCGGGCGCGGATGGGCACGCCGGGGGTGGACGCGGAGTACGTCTTCCGGGCGAGCTGACGCGCCGCCCGCCGCGGCCGGGCTACTTCTTCGGCGCGGCCTCTTCCGACCGGTCGGTCGCGGGCGGGGGCGTGCGCGACAGCGCCGAGAGCTCGGCGCGGAGCTCCGGCGTCATGTCGATCTTGACCGAGTCGAGCGACGCCTGCAGCTGATCGACGTTCCGCCCGCCGATGATCGGCGCGGTGACCGCGGGATGGCCGCCGGTCCACGCCACCGCCATGCTCATCGGGTGCACGCCGCGCTTTCTGCAGAGCGCGGCGAAGGCGGCGGCCGTCTCGTGCATCCACTCCTCGCCGTACCGCACCTTGTACATCGGATTCGACACGAGCCGGCCGCTTGCCGAGGCGTCCTTCTGCTCGTACTTCCCGGAGAGCAGCCCGCCGCCCGCCGGGCTGTAGGGGCACACCGCGAGCCCGTTCGCCTGCGCCATCGGCAGGATCTCCACCTCCGCCTGGCGCTTCACCAGGTTGTACATCGGCTGGAGGACCTGGAGCCGCGCCCAGCCCCGCGCTTCCTCGATGTCGACCGCCTTCTGCGTCTGCCACGCGGTGTGGTTGCTCAGCGCCGGATAGAGGACCTTCCCGGCGCGAACGAGGTCCTCGAGCGCGCGGAGCGACTCCTCGAGCGGCGTCGACGGATCCATCTGATGCAGGTAGAGCACGTCGACGCGGTCGGTCCGCAACCGCTTCAGGCTGTCCTCGACCGCGAGCGCGATATGACGGCGCGAGAGCCCGCGCGCGTTGACGTCGGTGCCGGTCGGGTTGAAGCACTTCGTCGCGATGACGAGGTCGTCGCGGTGGCCCTGGATCAGCCCGCCGAGGATCGTCTCGGACCGGCCGCCGGCGTACTGGTTGGCGGTGTCGAAAAAGTTGATGCCGGCGTCGCGGCAGGCCTTGTACATCGCGGCCGCGGCGCTCTCGTCCGCGTCGCCGCCGTACGCCATCGTGCCCGCGCAGAGCTGCGACACCTGCACGCCGGTACGTCCAAGAGGCCGGAATTTCATGCGTTCACCTGTCAGCGTTTGCGGTTGATGAGAAGCAGGACCGTCCCCGCGGCGATCGCGCCGATGCTCAGCCACACCGGCACCGCGACCGTCTCCTGCTCCTTGATCGAGAACTGGATCGGGCCGAGCTTCGCCTTGTGCTCCTCCTTGGTGTAGGAGAAGCTGCCGTAGGCGAGCCCCGCCACGCCGGCGACGATCAGGAGCACGCCGAGGATCTTGACCGGGGTCATGCAGTCAATGGTAACCCGCCTCGCGCTGATGGCGGATGGCGAGGATCTCGACGCGGTCGCCGCGGCCTGCCACGCGGTACAGCGCGACATACCCGGTACGGCCGTACGAGATCACCAGCTCCCGCAAGCGTCCCCGCACGGGGCGGCCGATGTGCGGGTGTCGTTCGAGGATCGTCGCGGCGTCGACGATCCTTGCCGCCGCAGCGGCCGCCGCACGCGGGTTCTCGGCGGCGAGAAAGTCGAACAGACGATCGAGGTCGGCCAGTGCCCGCGCGCTATAGGTTACGGCGGCCAACGCCGGGCGCCGACCGAGCGCTAGCGTCGGCGAGCGCGCCGGACCGGCTTCGGCCGCGGCGCGGCCTTCCCGGCCGCGCGCGCGACGATGTACGCGTGCACGTCCTCGGCGGCGTACAGCGGCCCGCCGGCGTCGACCTCGGCGGCCGAGGCTTCCGCTTCGGCGATGAACGCTTGGCGCATCTCGGCGAGCGCGACTTGCGCTTCCAGCGCGTCGACCATCCAGGCGTGCGGTGTCTTCCCCGCAGCCTCGGCGAGCGGGCCAATGCGGGCCTTGAGCGGGTCGGGCAGCTTGAGCGTCGTGGTGGCGGTCATCGCGGACATCCCTGGGCAGGTAACACCAAGGTAACACCTGCACTAGGCTGCGGTCAACCATCACCCCCGTTCGCGCTCGGTCGCTCGCGACGTCTGCCCGTCAACTGTCCACCGTCCCGAACGTCCAACGGCGGGGTCAAGCGCCGGCCCTGCCGGGACGCGGGCTCGCGTCCGGGGGCGAGGGCACCGTCCCGTCGAGGAATGCGTCACATCCCCGCCCGGTGTCCGGGCGCGCCGGCGGGACGCCGCACGGAAGTACACGTCGCGCCCCGACACCCGCGGCGGATCGGCACGCGTGATGCTTCGAGCGATGCGTCCACCTACCGGCAGGGCGAGCGATGCGGACGATCCTGGTGATCAACTCGAAGGGCGGGTCCGGCAAGACGACCGTGACCACCAATCTCGCCAGCTATTTCGCCGCCACGGGGGCCAAAGCCGCGATCATGGATTACGACCCGCAGGGGTCGAGCCTCCAGTGGCTGAAGCTACGTCCGTCGCACCTCCCGCGCATCCACGGGGCGAACGCGAGCCCCCAGAAAACCCTCGGGCTGCGCAGCCTGCAGAACTGGATCCCGGCGGACACCGATGTCCTGCTGATCGACCCCCCCGGCGGCGTCAAGGGCCTGCTGCTGCAGGAGGTCGTCGCCAAGACGGAGTTCGTGATCATTCCGGTCGGGCCGTCGACGATCGACGTCCACGCCACCGCGGATTTCGTCAAGAACCTGCTGCTCCTCGGCCGGATCCGGGCGCGCAACGTCAAGGTCGCGGTCGTCGCGAGCCGCGTGCGCAGCTCCATGCCCGTCTACGAGCCGCTCGAGCGGTTCCTGCGCTCGTTGAGCCTGCCGTTCCTGACCCGCATCAGCGACTCCGACACGTACATCCGGCGCCGCCGAGCAGGGGGTGGGCGTGTTCGAGCTGGACGCCGCCGAGAGCGCGCCCGAACGGCACGAGCTGCTGCCGCTCGTCAACTGGCTGCACAGCCACTCGCCGGCGAGCGCGGCGGTACCTGCCCCGAACGTCGTCGACCTCGCGAGCGCCCGCCGGCTGGCCGCGGTCTAGCGGACCGCGCAGGCGGCGGTGGCGGACCGCCCGGCCCGGGCGTACGCTCGGGGAAGGGCCGGCGCGCGCCGCGCGCGCCGGTCTGGTCTAATCCCCCCGCCATGCAAGCCGCACGCGACCTGTCGAGCTACCGGAAGCACTGGGCCGAGCGCTTCGGCACGGCGCCGTTCCTGCCGATGTCGCGCGCCGAGATGGACGCGCTCGGCTGGGACAGCTGCGACGTCGTCATCGTGACCGGCGACGCGTACGTCGACCATCCGAGCTTCGGCATGGCGATCGTCGGCCGCGTGCTCGAGGCGCAGGGGTTCCGCGTCGGCATCCTCTCCCAGCCCGACTGGCGCAGCGCCGAACCGTTCGCGGCGCTCGGCCGGCCGAACCTGTTCTTCGGCATCACCGCCGGGAACATGGACTCGATGGTCAACCGGTACACCGCCGACCGCCGCATCCGCAGCGACGACGCGTACACGCCCGGCGGCGAGGGCGGCCGCCGGCCGGACCGCTCGGTGATCGTTTACGCGCAGCGCGCGCGCGAGGCGTACAAGGACGTGCCGATCGTCGTCGGCGGCATCGAGGCGTCGCTGCGGCGCATCGCGCATTTCGACTACTGGTCGGAGAAGGTCCGGCGCTCGGTCCTCCTCGACGCGAAGGCCGATCTCCTCGTGTACGGCAACGCCGAGCGGCAGATCGTCGAGATCGCGCATCGGCTCGCGGCGCGCGAACGCATCCACGCCATCACCGATCTCCGCGGCACGGCGTTCGCGCGCCGGTCGGTGCCCGACGACTGGATCGAGATCGACTCGACGCACCTCGACACGCCGGGCCCGCTCAACCCGCCGGTCGACCCGTACGCGATGGAGGACAACGCGCGCACGAAGGCGCAGACGCTGCCGGCCGGACACAACGTCGTGCGGTTCGAACGGCGGGTGAAGAACGCCGACCGCGAGCGCAGCGTGATCCGGCTCCCGGCGTACGAGCAGGTCGCGAACGACCCGGTGCTGTACGCGCACGCCTCGCGCATCCTGCACGTGGAGTCGAATCCCGGCAACGCGCGCGCGCTCGTGCAGCGCCACGGCGACACGGAGGTCTGGCTGAACCCTCCGCCGGTGCCGCTGACGACGAAAGAAATGGACTGGGTGTACGAGCTCCCCTACCGGCGGCAGCCGCACCCGTCGTACGACAAGGCGAAGCTCCCCGCGTACGAGATGATCCGGTTCTCGATCGCGATCCAGCGCGGCTGCTTCGGCGGGTGCACGTTCTGCTCGATCACCGAGCACGAGGGCCGGATCATCCAGAGCCGCTCGGAGGACTCGGTGATCCGCGAGATCGAGACCGTGCGCGACACGGTGCCCGGCTTCACCGGCGTGATCTCGGACCTCGGCGGACCGACCGCCAACATGTACCGCCTCGCGTGCAAGAGCCGCGAGATCGAGAGCGCCTGTCGCCGGCCCTCGTGCGTGTATCCCGGCATCTGCCCGAACCTGAACACCGATCACGCGCCGCTCGTCAATCTCTACCGCCGCGCACGCGAGGTGCCGGGAATCAAGAAGGTCCTGATCGCCTCCGGCGTCCGCTACGACCTCGCGATCGAGTCGCCGGAGTACGTGAAGGAGCTCGCGCAGCACCACGTCGGCGGCTATCTCAAGATCGCGCCCGAGGCGATCAGCGAAGGGCCGCTCTCGAAGATGATGAAGCCGGGCGTCGGCGCGTACGACCGCTTCAAGGAGCTCTTCGACCGCTACTCGAAGGCCGCGGGCAAGGAGCAGTACCTGATCCCGTACTTCATCGCCGCGCACCCCGGGACGACCGACGAGGACATGCTCGAGCTCGCGCTGTGGCTGAAGCGAAACGGCTTCCGCGCCGACCAGGTGCAGGCGTTCCTGCCCTCGCCGATGGCGACGGCGACGGCGATGTATCACAGCGGCAAGAACCCGCTGCGACGGGTGTCGCGCGACAGCGAAGAGGTGATCGTCCCGAAAGGACTGAAGGTGCGGCGCCTGCACAAGGCGTTCCTGCGCTACCACGACGCGAACAACTGGCCGGTGCTGCGCGATGCGCTGCGGCGGATGGGCCGCGCCGACCTCATCGGCAGCGGGAAGAACCAGCTCGTGCCGGCGTATCAGCCGGCGGGCACCGGCGACGCGCACGAGGGGAGACGCAGCGCGCAGCGGCCGTTCCGGACGCAGCACACCGGACTCCCCGCGACGCCGGCGGTGCGCAAGCCCTCCGGCGCCGCGCAAACGCCACCCCGGCTAGGTCCGGCGGCACCGTTCATGCGACTCGGCATTTTCATGATGCCGCTGCATCCCGCGCATCGCGATCCCGCGGTCACGCTGCGGGAGGACCGCGAGGCGATCATCCTCGCCGACCAGCTCGGCTTCCACGACGCGTTCGTCGGCGAGCACCTCACCGAGAAGTCGGAGAACATCACCAACAGCTTCATCTTCCTCGCGACCCTGATCCACCACACGCGGTCGATCAAGCTCGCGACCGGGACGTCCAATCTCTCCCATTCGCACCCCGCGCTGATCGCCTCGCACGCGGCGATGTTCGATCACCTCGCCCAGGGCCGCTTCATCTTCGGGGTCAGCCCGGGCGCGCTGCCCTCCGACGCGGAAGCGCTCGGGCTGCTCGCCGAGGACCGGAATCGCCTTTTCGCCGAAGCGATCGACGTGATCCTCGCGATCTGGGAGCGGAGCGCCCCCTACGACATCGATTTCCCCGGCAACCGCTTCAAGGTGACCACCGCGAAGACCGCAGTGCCCGAGATCCAGCGCGGCGAGATGTACAAGCCCTACCAGAAGCCGCGGCCCGAGATCGTCGGCACGGTCGTCGCGCCGGGCTCGCAGGGCGTGATCGCAATGGGGGAGCGCGACTTCCACCCGCTCTCGGCGAACTTCCTGCTCCAGCAGTACCTGCCGGGCCACTGGCAGAACTACGCCGAGGGCAAGCGCCGGGCCGGTCAGATGGCCGATCCCGCCGACTGGCGCATCGCGCGCACCGTGTTCGTCGCCGACGACGACAAGGTCGCGCTGCGCTACGGGCGCGAGGATCCGGCGAGCCCCTACCGGTTCTACTGGAACATGCTGCGCCGGAAGATGATGCTGTCGAAGCGCCACATCATCTTCAAGACGAGCGCGGCGCAGGACGACGCCGAGCTCACCGACGACTACATGGTCGACCGCCTCGTGCTCTGCGGCACGGTCAACCGCGTGGTCGACCAGATCCTCGCCCTGCGCGAGGAGGCGGGCGACTTCGGCGAGCTCGTCTACGCCGGCATGGACTGGGTGGATCCAGCGCTCGCGAAGCGCTCGATGGAGCTGATGGCGACGGAGGTCATGCCGCGGGTGAACCGGGCGATCGCCGCCGCGACGCCGCGCAACGCGTCGGCGGCGGCCGGGTGAGGCGGTCTACTCGCCCTTGATCCCCGCGGTCCGGATCACGCCGGCCCAGCGCTCGATGTCCTTGCGGACGTGCTCGGTGAACTCCTGCGTCTCCATCGGCATCGGCACGGTGTGCTGGTCCTCGAGCTGCTTCACGACCTCCGGATCGCGCATCACCGCGTAGATTTCCCGGCTCAGGCGCGCGACGACGTCCTTCGGCGTCGCGGCCGGCGCGACGACGCCGACGTAGGGCCAGATCGCGTACCCCGGCACCGTCTCGCCGATCGTCGGCAGGTCGGGGAACGCAGGCAGCCGCTTCGGCTCGCCGGTCGCGATCGCGACGATCTGGTTGCCGCGGATGTGCGGCAGCGCCGTCTGCACGTTGTTGAACATCAGCTGCACGTCGCCCGCGACCAGCGCCGCGCCGGCCGGGCCGGTGCCCTTGTACGGCACGTGCAGCAGCTTCACCCCGGTCTGGAGCGCGAGGAGCTCGAGTGCGAGGTGGCTGAAGTTGCCGACGCCCGCGCTCGAATAGGCGAGCCCGTTCGGCTTCGCGCGGGCGAGCGCGAGCAGCTCGCCGACGGTGCGCGCCGGGACGGACGGGTGCACCACGATCACGCCCGGGAATCGCACCAGCAATCCTACGGGCACGAAATCCCGCAACGTGTCGTAGGGCAGCTTGCCTTCGTAGAGCGCGGGGTTGATCGCGAGCGGCCCGTCCGAGGCGGCGGCGATGGTGTAGCCGTCCGGCTCGGACTGCTTCAGCGCCTGCAAGCCGATGATGCCGTTCGCGCCGGCGCGGTTCTCCACCACGAACTGCTGACCGAGCCGCTGCGAGAGCTGCCGCGAGGCGAGCCGCGCGATGAAGTCGGTCCCGCCGCCGGCCGCGAACGGCACGATCACCCTGACCGGCTTCTGCGGCCAGGCCTGCGCCGCCGCCAGGGCCGGCAGCAACGTCGCCAGCGCGAATGCCGCAAGCCTATCGATCGAGCGCTCATCGCCTCCTCCCCCGAGTAGCGTTCGCTGATTGTCGATGCGCGGGCCGGCACCCGGCCGCTCCGCGCGAGTTATACCAATACTTCGGGCTTCCCGAGGCCAGCATTGCCCGGACATCACCTCGGCTACCATCGCGGGTCCCGCTCACCTGGACCGCCATGCGCAGAACCCCGCTCGCCCTGCTCGTCGTCTGCCTCGCAAGCTGCGCAACCCTGACCCGGGACTCCTCCATCGACCAGCGCTACGGCGCGCCCGATCCCGCCCGCTACGACAAACCCGCCGCGCCTTCGGGCGGCATGTCCTATCGCGCGGACGTGCAGCCGGTTCTCGAGCGCCGCTGCGTCGTGTGCCACGGCTGCTACGACGCGCCCTGCCAGCTCAAGCTCGGCGCCTGGGAGGGCGTCGCGCGCGGCGCCAGCACCGCGACCGTCTACGACGGCGGCCGCCTCGGCGAGGCCCCCACGACCCGGCTCTTCCTCGACGCGCACCAGCCCTCCGAGTGGCGGAAGAAGGGCTTCTTCCCCGTGCTGAACGAGCGCGCGCCGACACCCGAGGCCAACCTCGCGGCGAGCGTGCTCTACCGCAGCCTCGCCCTCAAGCGCGCCCATCCGCTGCCCGGCGACGAGGTGCTGCCCAAGCCATTCGATTTCTCGCTCGACCGGAAGCAGTACTGCCCGCGCATCGACGAGTACGAGTCCTACGCGAGCCAGTTCCCGCTGGCGGGAATGCCGTACGGCCTGCCCGGGCTCGACCAGCGCGAGTTCGAGACGCGTCACGCGCTGGCTCGCGGCGGGCGCGCCCTACGAGGGTCCCGCGCCGCTGCCCGCGAACGTGACGCGCGAGGTGCAGGCGTGGGAAGCGTTCCTCAACGGCGACTCGCCGAAGGAGCGGCTGATGAGCCGCTACCTCTACGAGCACCTGTTCCTCGGGTTCCTGTATTTCGACACCGACCCGGACCGGCGCGCCTTCCGCCTCGTGCGGTCCGCCACACCGCCCGGCCAGCCGGTTTCGGTGATCGCGACGCGGCGGCCCTACGACGACCCGGGCGTGCCGCGCGTCTACTACCGGCTCGTGGCGGAGCGCGAGACCCTCCTCGCCAAGACCCACATGCCGTACGCGCTCTCCGCCGAACGCATGGCGAAGTTCCGCACCTGGTTCCTCGCCGCTCCTTACGAGGTGCGCGCGCTGCCGTCGTACGCGGTCGAGGTGTCGAGCAACCCCTTCGTCGCGTTCAACGCCATCCCGGCCGACTCGCGCTACCGCTTCATGCTCGACGAGGCGCAGTACTTCATCATGAACTTCATCAAGGGCCCGGTCTGCCGCGGCCAGCTCGCGGTCGACGTGATCGAGGATCGCTTCTGGGTCTTCTTCGTCGACCCGAAGGCCGGCGCGAGGGAAGCGAACGCAGAGGTGATCGCGCGGCAGGCGACCAACCTGCGGCTGCCCGCCGAATGGGGCAGCGACGCGCCGCTCCTCCGCCCGTGGCTCGAGTACGCCGACCTCGAGACGAAGTACCTCGAGGCGAAGACCCGCCTCCTCGACGCCGCGCCGGGCAAGCTCGACCTCGGGCTCGTCTGGGACGGCGACGGGCGCAACCCCAACGCCGCGCTGACCGTGTTCCGCCACTTCGACAGCGCTTCGGTGGTGCAGGGCCTGGTCGGCGAGCCGCCGAAGACGGCGTGGGTCATCGGCTACCCGCTCTTCGAGCGCATCTACTACCTGCTGGTCGCCGGCTACGACGTGTACGGCAACGCCGGGCACCAGCTGACCAGCCGCCTGTACATGGACTTCCTGCGCATGGAAGGCGAGTTCAACTTCCTGGTCTTCCTGCCGCAGGCGGCGCGCGAGCCGACGCGCGACTACTGGTACCGCGGCGCGTCGAGCTCGGTGAAGGAGTACGTGTACGGCCGCAAGGCGCATCTCGACCGCGAGACCGGCATCGTCTACCGCACCGCCGACCCGCAGCGCGAGCTCTACGGCATGCTGCGCGCGCGCCTCGCGCCGGTGCTCGCGCCGCGCTTCGACCTCTCGACCGTCGCCGACGAGGCGCTGCGCCGCGATCTGCGGGCGCTCGGCGAAGTGCGCGGCGCGAGCACCGCCTGGCTGCCCGAGGTGGTGTTCCTGCGCGTGGACGACCCGCCGCGCCCGCCGCAGTGGTTCACCCTGCTCCGCAACACCGCGCACAGCAACGTCTCGCACATCTTCTTCGAGAACGCCGAGCTGCTGCCCGCCGAGAACACGCTGACCTTGGTGCCGGGATTCATCGGCGCCTATCCGAACGCGATCTACCGCGTCCGCCGCGCCGAACTGCCCGCGCTCGCGGCGGCGATCGGCGGGCTCGCCTCGGAAGACGACTACCGCAAGCTCGCCGACCGCTTTGCCGTGCGCCGCACCGACCCGGGATTCTGGGCCGCGAGCGACGCGATGCACGACGCGTACGCGCGCT
>CAWHBL010000021.1:0-148448 GCA_963827555.1 uncultured beta proteobacterium | reverse complement strand
GCGGTCGCACTTCATGGCCGCATTCCTGCGACAGGATGCGGCTCTAGGACCGAACGATCGATGCAGATCTGGCCACCTGACGTCGCCTGTTGACTAGAAAGCGCCCGTGCGAGCCGTGCTGAGAGAGCGGTTGCAGCGCACGCTCGGAGCGATGCAGGCGCCCTCGCGCACGCTGAAGACCGCCTTGCTGTTCGCGGTGCTCGTCGCAATCGCCGTCCTTGCCGCGACGTTCGGCCGCTATCCGGATCTGGCGCATGTCAAGGTCGCCTTCCTCTCGGGCAGCGAAGAGGGCAACTACCACGCGATCGTCGCCAAGGTGGCCGCGGAAGCGAGGCACCAGCGCGGGCGCGTCGACAATCTGCCAAGCGCGGGCTCCGTCGAGAACATCGCGCGCCTGGTCGCGGCCAAGGCGTCGTGCAGCATCCAGCTCGCACTGGTGCAGGAGGGCCTTCCGTGGCCCGAGTCGCACCCGTTCCAACTGATCGGACGCCTGCCGATCCCTGAGTCGTTCGTCGTGCTCGGGCGCGATGCGGACCGCGTCCGGTCGGTGGCGGACCTTCGGGGCATGCGGGTCGGGATTGGCCCGGTCGGGAGCGGCAGCGAGCACGTGGCGCGGCAGGTGTTGGCGCAACTCGCCGAGCTGGACATCAAAGTGACCACACAGCCATTGAACCAGCAGCTCGCGATGCTTGAACGCGGAGAGCTCGATCTCGGCGCCATGGTCATCGACGCGGACGCCCGGCTCATGATTCAGGCCGTGCGCGACCGCAAGCTTCAGATCGTCGATATCTCCGGCGCCGATGCGCTTGCGCACCGCCTCCCGTCCGCGCGTGCCGGAATCATCAAGGCGGGCCATTACGACCCAATCCGCGAGCTGCCGCCGACGGACAAACGGATCATTCAGGTCGACACCCTCGTCATCGGCAACGGCTGCGCGCGAGGGTCCGTCACGCAAGGCGTGATCACGGCGCTCGTGCGCGTCTTTCCCGACTTCGTGCGCGTGAATCGCGAGCGGGCGAACCTGACGGGATTGCAGTATGCATCCGCCGCGCGCAGCTACTTCGACCACCAGGGTCCCGATCCGGTGGGAGAGCATGTGCCGTGGTTCATCGACATCATGCCGACGGCACGCTGGCTGCAACTCGTCTTCGCGGTTTCGCTGCTGTTCGGCGCGCAGGCGGTGTGGCACCGATTCCGTCTCTGGCGCCTCGACGCGCGGCGCGTTCGCATCGAAGGCGAGGTCTCGCGCCTGTTCGATCCCGGGATTACGGTGGCCGAGATTGCGGCAACGAAACCGGAACCCCGGCACCGCACGCCGGAGGCGCGCACGCAGCTCGATGCCGTGGTAGACGAGCTCGGGCAGCTCGCTGAGCGCTGCCGCCGGCAGTCGATTTCGATGCTGGTCCCCATGGGCCAGGAAATGAGCTATCGCTATCAGGAGGGTCTCATCGCGGACTTGTTGCACGCCCTCCGGCAGTTCCGCGGACGGCTCGATAGCTGAAAGGGCGCGCAGAGCGGATCTTGCGCCGCGTGACGGGCAACGCGTCGGGACGCAACCTAACGCCCGAAGCGGGACACCGCCGGCGCGATAAATCAGGTCGATCCCAAACGGCCGCTTCGTGGAAAACTAGGAGGTGGTGGTGACCGACGGGTCATGGCCGCACAGAGAAGTTCGCGAAGGTCCGCTTCCTGCGAACTGACAGGCAGCAAAGGGTCGGTACCGACGGTTGCCCATCCGGTCCAGCGCAGGCGACCGGACTCGAACGACCCTGCTAGCTCTTCGGCACCAGCGGGACTACTTGCGCCACGAAGCGCTCCATCGCGGCGAGCGATTCAGCGAGCGTGGACCGGGCGAAGTTGAACAGCAGGTTGCTTACACCCAGCGCGCGGAACGCGGCGATGTCGTGCGCGACGTCGGCGTCGCTGCCCGTGAACACTCGCCGTTGTCCGTCGTCGAGCTTGAGCGTCTGACCTTCCTTGTACCACACGGCCCAGTAGGCGAGGGTGATGCTGTCCGGGTCGCGCTGCGCGCGTTTGGCTTCCTCGCGCAAACCGGCAATCGCTTTCGCAAAGCGCTCCACCGTATCGAGGGGATATTGCGGATTGGCGCCGATCGGATACCAGCCATCGCCCAGCGCCACGACGCGGCGCAGCGCCGCCGGGCTCTCGCCGCCGATCCACAATGGCGGGTGCGGCTTTTGCACCGGCTTCGGCAGGAAGCTGATGTCGGCGAAGCGGGCGTAGCGGCCCTCGAAGCGCGGATCGTCCTGCGTCCACAACGTCTTGAACGCACGGAGGTACTCGTCGGTGACCTTGCCGCGCTCGGAGAACGGTGGCGCACCCACCGCCTGGAACTCCTCGTCCATCCAGCCGGTGCCGGCACCCACCACCACGCGTCCCTGCGACAGCACGTCGATGGTGGCCAGCGCTTTAGCCGTGAACACCGGTGGCCGATGCGGCACGACCATTATCGACGTCAGCAGCCGAATCCTGCGGGTGGCGGCAGCGAGAAACGCCAGCACCGCGAGCTGCTCCAGGCAGTCTCCGTCCGCAGCGCCCACCATCTTGCGTTCGGCGTTGTAGGGATAGGGCGATGCGATATTGCGCGGGATCACGATGTGGTCCGACAGCGCGAGGTAGGCGAAGCCGAGCTCTTCCCCTCGCCTGGCGAGGGCAAGCACGCCTTCCGGGGTCGCGAGCGGGCCGCGCGTCGGGATGCTGAAGCCGAAGTTCATGCGGGCAGGTCCGGAATATTCCATCAAGGAGGAGATTCCGCGGCTGAGTGTCGTAGGCGCGCAGCTCCGGTCATTGCGCCATGCGTCGGCGAAATACCTCAGGCCGAACCGGATGCCCAGCCCACGCCGCCGTGCGGACTGCGGCATACTTTTTCAGCCCGTGCCGCCACGCGGGCGGCTGGGCGCCAAAGGAGACCCCGCATGCTCCCTCGCGAGGATGCACCGACACTCTTTGTCAACGCGCGAGTCTTCGATGGAAGCGGTCGACCGCTCTTTCCCGGGGAGGTGCTTGTCCGGGGGGATCGCATTGCGGCCGTGGCCGAGGGCAGTGAACGCCTGAGCCGGGACGATGTATCGGTCATAGACTGTGCCGGCGCTACCCTGATGCCCGGCCTTGTCGAGGCGCATGCGCACCTCTCGTGGCCGTCGTCGGTCGGGCGCATCTTCGACACGTTCGCGCTCCCGCCCGAGGAGCACCTGCTCGTCACGGCCCACAACGCCCGTGTCACGCTCGACGCGGGCTTCACCAGCGCCTATTCGGCCGGAGCGCTCGGTGTGCGCTTCGAGATCGCGCTGCGGGACGAGATCGATGGCGGCTGGCTGCCCGGCCCCCGCCTGCGCGCCTCCTCGCTCGAACGCCTGCCGGACGGTGCGCTGGGCCTTTCCCCCGATCCCGACGCTGCCCACCCGCGCGGGCCTCAGGGGATGCGCGACTACGTCAAGGCGATGGCGCGCGAGCGGATCGACTCGATCAAGTTCCTGCTGTCCAGCGACGAGGCGTTCAAGCCGGGCGGCTCACAGGAACTGACGTACACCGAGGAGGAGGTCGCAGCGATCGGCGAGCAAGCCCGTGAATCCGGCGTCTGGCTCGCCTGCCACGCGCAGGCGGCGCAGGCCGTGAAGCTCGCAGCGAGCAACGGCTTCCGCATCCTCTACCACTGCAGCCACGCGGACGCCGAGGCGCTCGACATGCTCGAAGCGCGACGCGATGAGCTCTTCGTCGCGCCGGCGGTCGGACTGCTCTGGTCGAGGACTCACGAGGCGGAAGCTTTCGGCATCACGCGGGAAGTTGCGGAGCGAATGGGCGCCGTGTCTGGCCTCGATCGCATGTGCACGCTCTATCCCGAGATGAAGAAGCGCGGTATCCGCATCATTCCCGGCGGCGACTATGGCTTCCCCTACAACCCGATCGGGCGGAACGCGCGCGACCTCGAGCTATTCGTGAACCTGTTCGGATTCACACCGACGGAAGCCCTTGTCGCAGCCACGAAAACGGGGGGCGAGCTGATGGGGCGAGACCGCATCGGCATGCTGAGGCGCGGCTGGCTCGCGGACATTCTGGTCGTCAATGGCGACCCGACGAGCGACGTTCGGGTGCTACAGGATCAGGCAAGGCTCGCGATGATCATGAAGGGCGGTGCGTTTCACAAGCGAACCTCTATCGCCCGTGAGGGCACTGCGCCCTAGCGACCCGGCAAGAGCGCGTCTTCTTGGCAATCCAAACCGCCCGGAGCAGCCGACGCGGGTAATCGGCGTTCATCGCGACATCTCTTCCAGGATTCTCCGGAGTGTGCGCTGGCGGGGCACTCCGCCTTGTCTCATCAAATTCCGACTGCCCCTGTTGTGACTTCCTTGGCCCGTAAAGGGCGCCGGGGGGCCGGTTGGTGAATCCGTCACATCCCTCCGGTTAAGAGTACGGCCCGCGCCTCCTCCGTCGGACCTAATCTGTCCGCAAGAGCTGGGTTGGCCAGCGATACACAAGGAGGACGCCGCTATGACGAAGATTCTGCCGAAGGGGCACGTCTCGTGCCTGTCGAACGCCTTCCGATATACGCCCGCCCTAAAGACGAACGTGGCCGACACGTTCGCGCGGATCCACCGGGAGCTCAAGCTGCGAGAGGCGCTCAGCATCTCGAGCACAACGGAGCGCCTCGCCGCTGCAAGACGCTTTCCCGTCGAGACGATCGAATCGGCGCGGCGCCTGCTGCGCGCGGGCGGGCTCGGGCCCGCGCCGCATCTCGTCCACTCTTTCTAGCAGCTTCGTTCCATTCGCCCGACTGGAGGATTACACATGGCATCCGGCATTCGAGTACTGGTAGATGAGTCGAAACGTGGTCTGACGATCCGCTGGCTCGAGGAGGGTTTCGAGCGCCACGTCTGGGTGGATCAACAGACGTTCGAGCGGTTCCTCGCCGCAGGCGAGACGTTCTACGCCGATGCGCCAATGGTCGGCAGCGCGCAAACTGCCTAGTACGTAGTTCCCTCGATCTCCCGGTCGACGCACCAGTCGACCCGGCCCGATCGAGTTGCACCGCCGCAAGACCCGCGCCCCGCGTCCCCGGCGCGGCTCTGAAGCCCGCTTTGAACGCCCCGCCGTTTCTGCTACAACGGCGGGGTATGAGCTCCGTGCGCTTCTCGGCGGTCGTCCTCGCAGCAGGCACTTCCACCCGGATGGGTGCGCGGCACAAGCTCCTGCTGCCGCTCGGCGGCGAGCCCGTCATCCGGCGCACGGTGCGGTCCGTGCTGGCCGCGAATCCGGAAGAAGTCGTTGTCGTCACCGGGTCCAACGCCGAAGCGGTAACGAGCGCGCTCGCCGGCCTGGATGTAAGGTCGCAGTTCAACCCGCGCTACGAGGAGGGTCAGATGACCTCGGTGGCCGCGGGCGTTGCGGCGCTCGAAGCGCCCGGCGATGCGGTCATGATCTGTCTCGGCGACATGGCGCTCCTGGAACCGGCCGATTACGCGGCGCTCGCCGCGGCCTACGCGCACCGCCCGTGGGGCTCGATCCTCGTGCCGCGGCAGGGCGAAGCGCGCGGCAACCCGGTGGTGTTCGACCGGAATCTCGCCGCCGAAGCGGTCGCCGGCGGCCGCAACTTCGGCTGCCGCAAGCTGATCGCCGACTACCCGCAGGAGGTCTATCCCCACGACCCCGGCCACGATCGCTGCTTCGTCGATCTCGACACGCCGGCCGATTACGCGCGGCTGCTGCAGCGCCTGAACCTTCCCGCCACCGACGCGGCGCTCGCGATCCTCGCGCCATGACCGCGCTCACAGCCGGACTTGCCGGAACGGTGCGACGGCACACGATGGCCGCGTGCGCGGTCGCGGTGCTCGGCGCGGCGTGGTGGTGGCAGCTCGCCGCGCTGCAGGAGCCGCGCGAGCTCGTCTGGCTCGCGGTGACCGCGTTCTCGGTGCTTACCGGCTTCGTCGCGCTCGGCTGGCTGCGCCCGGCGCGCGTCGGGATCACCGCGCCGCAGGCGATGATGGTGCTCGGCACGCTCGGGATGCTCGCGGGCCTCGCGCTCGACGTTCAGCGCGCCGGCCTCGCGGCGATCGCTTCCATGTGCGCCGCTTCCGCGCCGGATTTCCTCGCGGTCGCGCGGCTCCATCTCGAGTGGCTGCCGGCCATGCACGTCGGCATGGTCGTCGGCGGGCTCGGCGCGCTGGTCTGGCTGCGCCGGGTGCGGCCCGGCTGCCGGCGGCAGTTCTGCGCGCGCTTCGTGCAGAACATCACCTGCTCGGCCTGGATGATCGTCGGCATGGCGGCCGGCGTCGTTGTTTACTACCGCCTCGCCGCCTGGCTCGGGTCCGCCGGCGTGCCGGCGATGCTCGGCGGCATGATCGGCGGCATGGTGTGGGGCATGGTGGTCAGCGTCACGATCTACCGCGTCTACATAGGTCTGCGCGACCGCGGCGCCGCACCGCACCGATGAACGAGGAGATCCGCGCCCTCCAGGCGGCGATGGAGCGCGACGGTTACGTCGCCGACCCGGCGATCGCCACCGCCGCGTACCTCGCGCGGGAGATGCGCAAGCCCCTGCTGGTGGAGGGCGAGGCGGGAGTCGGCAAGACCGAGCTGGCGAAGGTCCTCGCGCGCGTCCTCGGCACCGAGTTGATCCGCCTGCAGTGCTACGAGGGGCTCGACACCAACACCGCGCTCTACGAGTGGAACTACCAGCGCCAGCTCCTGCGCCTGCGGATCGCGGAGCGGGAGACGCACGACCCGGACGCGCTGGAGGACCTGATCTTCGCGCGCGAGTACCTGCTCGAGCGCCCGCTCCTGCGGGCGATCACGCGGACCGCGGGCCCGCCGGTGCTCCTGGTCGACGAGATCGACCGCGCGGACGACGGCTTCGAGGCGTTCCTGCTCGAGGTCCTCTCGGACTTCCAGGTCACCGTGCCCGAGCTGGGGACGATCCGGGCGACGCACGTGCCGTACGTCGTGCTCACCTCGAACCGGACGCGCGAGATCGGCGACGCCCTCCGGCGGCGCTGCCTCTATCTCTACGTCGAGCATCCGGGGTTCGACAAGGAGCTCGCCATCCTGCATGCGAAGGTGCCGGGACTCGACGACCACCTGGCGCGCGCGATCACGCGCTTCGTCCAGGCGCTCCGCAAGCGCGACCTGCGCAAGCTGCCCGGCGTCGCCGAGTCGATCGACTGGGCGCAGGCGCTGGTGCGGCTCGGCCGCCACCGCCTCGAGCCGGAGCTCGTCCGCGTCACGCTCGGCTGCCTGCTCAAGGACGAGCACGACGTCCGGGTGACCGGCGAAGCGGCGGTCGCCGAGCTCGTCGCCGCGGCGGGCGGAGGGTGACCGTGGCGTGAGCGTCGCGGCGCAGCTCGCGGGGTTCGCCGGCGCGCTGCGCGCGCACGGCATCCGCGCGGGTCTGGCGGACGAGCTCGACGCCGCCGCCGCGCTCACGCTCGTCGACCTGCTCGACCGCGCCGAGGTGCGGCGCGGCCTGCGCATCGCGCTCAAGGTCCCGCGCGACGCGTGGGCCACCTTCGACCGCCTCTTCGACGAGCACTGGGGCGGCGCCACCGCGCCCGATGTGCCGGTCCCGCCCCCGACCTATCCGCGCGAGCACCGCGGCGCGCGGTGGCGATGGGACGGCGCGCGCGTGCACCTCGAGCTGCCGGAGTTCGCGCCGCCCCAAGGGGACGCGGCGAGCTACAGCCCCGAGGCACTCCTCCGCCGCAAGCCGTTCGACGCGCTCTCGCCGGGCGAGCTCGCGGCCATGGAGCGGCTGGCGGCGCGCCTCGCGATCAGGCTCGCGGCGCGCCGGAGCCGGCGCCTGATCCCGACGCGCGGGCGGGGCAGCGTCGACCTGCGGCGCAGCTTCCGGCACTCGCTCGCCACCGAGGGCGAGCCCTTCCGGCTCGCCCGCCGCGCCCGCTCGCTCGAGGAGCCGCGCCTCATCCTGCTCTACGACACGAGCGGCTCGATGGACCCGTACACGCGGGTGCATCTCGCGTTCGCGTTCGCGCTCCGCCGCGTGATCCGGCGGACGGAGATCTTCACGTTCAACACCGCGCTCACGCGGGTGACCGGCCTCGTGTCGCCGGCGCACACCGTCCGCTCGCTCGCCCGGCTCGGCGCCGGCGTGCCCGACTGGTCGGGCGGCACGCGGATCGGGGAGTGTCTCGCCGAGTTCGCCGCCGGCCACGCCGACCGGCTGGTCGGCCGCGGGACGACGATCGTGATCGTGAGCGACGGTCTCGACCTCGGCGACACCGCGCTCCTCGCGCACGCGATGGGCGCGCTCCGCGCGCGCGCGGGGACGATCGTCTGGCTCAACCCGCTCGCCGGCGATCCGCGCTACGCGCCGACCGCGGCCGGGATGCGCGCCGCGCTGCCGTTCGTCGACCGCTTCGGACCGGCGCACGACCTCGCGTCGCTCGAGGCGCTGCTGCGGACGCTCTGAAAAGGCTTGCATCCCGGCGCGCCGCGCCGTTCGCACCGCGCGCCTTCCGCGCCGCTGTTAAGATGGCGCGGCAATCCACCCGTAGTTCTCGTCCGGTCTGTTTTGTTGCAGTGCGTTTAATCGCGCGCGAAAGGAGGGACCGATGATTCCTGCGCCGTTCGACTATCACCGGCCGGGGACGCTCGACGAGGCCGTCGCGCTCCTCGCGCGCCACGGCGATGCCGCCAAGGTGCTCTCCGGCGGCATGAGCCTCCTCCCCGTCCTCAAGCTCCGTCTCGGTGCCGTCGAGCACCTCGTCGACATCGGACGGATTCCGGGCCTCGAGTACGTCCGGGAAGAAGCCGGCGTCCTCAAGATCGGCGGCGCGACGCGCCAGGCGGCGCTCGAGCGCTCGGAGCCGATCGCAGCGAAGCTCCCGATCGTCCGCGATGCCGTCGTGCTGATCGCGGACCCGCTCGTGCGCAACCGCGCGACGGTGGGCGGCAACCTCGCGAACGGCGACCCGGGCAACGATCTGCCCGCGGTGATGATCGCGCTCGGCGCCACGCTCGTCGCGCGCGGGCCGAAGGGCGAGCGCACCATTCCGGCGAACCAGTTCTACAAGGGGATCTTCGCGACCGCGCTCGCGGCGGACGAGATCCTCACCGAGATCCGCGTGCCGCTCCCGCCGGCGCGGAGCGGCGGCGCCTATCTGAAGCTCAAGCGCAAGGTCGGCGACTTCGCGGTCGCCGCGGCGGCGGTGCAGGTCACGCTCGATGCGAAGGGCGCGATCGAGCGCGCCGGCATCGCGCTCACCAACGCCGGCGCGACACCGGTCGAGGCGTCCGACGCGGCGAAGTACCTCGCGGGGAAATCGCTCGACGACAAGGTGCTCGCCGAAGCGTCGCGGCTCGCCGCGGCGAAGAGCGCGCCGAGCGCGGATCGGCGCGGATCGGTCGAGTACAAGCAGGAGATGGCGCGCGTGCTCACCGGGCGCGCGCTGCGCAAAGCCGTCGAGCGCGCGGGAGGGCGCTAGAGCCATGGCCAAGCACCGCATCAGCGTCACCGTGAACGGCACCGCGCACGCGGCCGAGGTCGAGTCCCGGCTGCTGCTCGTGCACTTCCTGCGCGAGAACCTGCGCCTGACCGGCACCCACATCGGCTGCGACACGTCGCACTGCGGAGCGTGCACCGTGCACCTCGACGGCGAGCCGGTGAAGTCGTGCACCGTCCTCGCCGTGCAGGCCGACGGCTGCCAGGTCCGCACCGTCGAGGGCCTCGAGCAGGGCGGCAAGCTCCACCCCGTCCAGGAGGGCTTCACCGAGAAGCACGGCCTGCAGTGCGGCTACTGCACGCCGGGGATGATGATGACGAGCGTGGCGCTGCTCGAGCGGAACAAGAACCCGAGCGAGCAGGAGATCCGCGAGGCGATCTCGGGCAACCTCTGCCGCTGCACCGGCTACGTCAACATCGTGAAGGCCGTGCAGTACGCGGCCGAGAAGATGCGCTAGGAGGCCGCCATGTCCACTCCGAAGACCGACGCGAAGATCTGCGGCATGGGCCACTCGATGAAGCGCAAGGAGGACCCGCGCTTCATCCGCGGCCAGGGCCGCTACGTCGACGACATCCAGCTCCCGGGGATGCTGTACATGGACATCGTGCGCAGCCCGCACGCGCACGCGAAGATCAAGTCGATCAACACCGACCGCGCCATGAAGATCCCCGGCGTGCTCGCGGTCATCACCGGCGAGACGCTCGCCAAGTACAACCTGCACTGGATGCCGACGATCTCGTCGGACACGCAGATGGTGCTGCCCACCGACCGCGTCATGTACCAGGCGCAGGAGGTGGCGGCGGTGATCGCCACCGAGCGCTACATCGCCGCCGACGGCGCGGATGCGGTCGACGTGGAGTACGAGCCGCTTCCGCCGATCGTCGATCCGTTCAAGTCGCTCGCGCCCGGGGCGCCGATCCTGCGGCCCGACAAGAAGGACCAGAAGAACAATCTCGCCTTCCACTGGGAGGCGGGCGACCGCGCCGACGCCGACAAGGCGATCGCGGCGGCGGAAGTCCTCGTGAGCGAGAACGTCTATCTGCCGCGGATCCACGTCGCGTCGATGGAGACTTGCGGCTGCATCGCCGACTTCGACACCGCGCAGGGCAAGCTGACGGTCTACATGACGACGCAGGCGCCGCACGCAGTGCGCACGGTGTTCGCGCTCGTCGCCGGCCATGTCGGCCTGTCGGAGGAGCGGATCCGCATCATCTCGCCCGACATCGGCGGCGGGTTCGGCGGCAAGGTGCCGGTCTATCCCGGCTACGTGATCGCGGTGGCCGCCTCGGTCGTCATCGGCAAGCCGGTGAAGTGGATCGAGGACCGGATGGAGAACCTCCAGGCCGACTCCTTCGCGCGCGACTATCACATGAAGGTCGAGCTGGGCGCGAAGAAGGACGGCACGATGACGGCGCTGCGCATCAAGACGGTCGCCGATCACGGCTACGCCAACGCATCGGCGAACCCGTCGAAGTTCCCGGCCGGGCTGTTCTCGATCTGCACCGGGTCGTACGACCTCAAGCACGCGTTCTGCGAGGTCGACGCGGCCTACACCAACAAGCCGCCGGGAGGCGTCGCCTATCGCTGCTCCTTCCGCGTCACCGAGGCGGTGCACGCGATCGAGCGTGCGACCGACGCGCTCGCGCAGAAGCTGGGGTTGGATCCCGCCGACCTGCGCATGAAGAACTTCATCAAGCCGGAACAGTTCCCCTACAAGTCGGTGCTCGGCTGGGAGTACGACAGCGGCAACTACCACGCCGCGCTGAAGAAGGCGATGGAGATCGTCGACTACGCCGGCCTGCGCAAGGAGCAGGCGGAGAAGCGCAAGCGCGGCGAGCTGATGGGCATCGGCATCTGCAGCTTCACCGAGGTCGTCGGCGCCGGACCGTCGAAGGACTTCGACATCCTCGGCCTCAAGATGTTCGACTCGGCCGAGATCCGCGTGCACCCGACCGGCAAGGCGATCGCGCGCTTCGGCACCAAGAGCCAGGGCCAGGGCCACGAGACGACCTACGCGCAGATCGTCGCCGAGGAGCTCGGCATCCCGGCGAGCGACATCCAGGTGGAGGAGGGCGACACCGACACCGCACCCTACGGGCTCGGCACCTACGCCAGCCGCTCGACGCCGACCGCCGGCGCCGCGGGGGCGATGGCGGCGCGCAAGATCCGCGACAAGGCGCGGAAGCTCGCCGCCCACCTGCTGGAGGTGGGCGAGAGCGATCTCGCCTGGGAGCCCGGGAAGTTCTACGTGAAGGGCGCGCCGCAGAAATCGAAGACGATCCAGGAGTGCGCGTTCGCCGCCTACACGAACCACCCGCAGGGGATGGAGGCGGGGCTGGAGGCGACCCACTACTACGACCCGCCCAACCTCACCTTCCCGTTCGGCAGCTACATCTGCGTGGTGGACATCGACCGCGGCACCGGCGACGTCAAGGTGCGGCGCTTCGTCGCGGTGGACGACTGCGGCAACATCATCAACCCGATGATCGTCGAGGGCCAGATCCACGGCGGGCTCGCGCAGGGTATCGGGCCGGCGCTGTACGAGGAGATCAGCTACGACGAGGACGGCAACGTCTACGGCGGCAGCTTCATGGACTACTACGTCCCGACGGCGATGGAGTGTCCGCGCTGGGAGACCGGACAAGACCGTGACGCCGTCGCCGCACCATCCGCTCGGCGCGAAGGGCGTCGGCGAGTCGGCCACTGTCGGCGCGCCGCCGGCGATCGCCAACGCGGTGATCGACGCGCTGCGCCACCTCGGCGTGACGCACCTCGACATCCCGATCACGCCGGAGAAGGTCTGGCAGCTGCTCAAGGCGAAGGGGGCGGCGGAGTAGGCGAGGTGGTTGCAGCTTGCGACCCCCTCTTCTTTCTCCCGGCGCGATAGCCCGAAGACGAAGTCCTCGGGGAACCGGCCCGGGTTCCGCTCGAAGTAGCGCGGCGGCTACTGCAGCTTTATCCCTGCGGCCCTGATCACCTTCTCCCAGCGCGCGCGGTCGGCGGTGATCAGCGCGGCGAACTCGCCGGGCGTGTCGCCGACGAGGCGCGCGCCCGACTGGGCGAAGCGGTTCTGCATCTCCGGGTCCTTGAGCGCCTTCGCCACTTCGGCGGCGAGCAGGTCGACGATCGGCGGCGGGGTCTTCGCCGGCGCGACGAGGCCGAACCACGACGAGGCCTCGAATCCCGGCACGCCGGCTTCGGCGATCGTCGGCACGTCGGGCAGCTGAGGCATCCGCTCCTTCGCCGCCACGCCGAGCGCCCTGAGACCGCCGGCCTTGATCTGCGACATCACGGTCGGCGGGTTGTCGAACATGGTCGCGGTCTGTCCCGCGAGCGCCGCCTGCACCGCTTCCGCCGCGCTCTTGTAGGGGACGTGCTGGAGCTTCAGGCCGGTCGCGTACATGAAGAGCTCCATGCCGAGATGGCCGGTCGTGCCGTTCCCCGGGGAACCGAAGAAGAGACCGCCCGGCGTTCGCTTCGCGAGATCGATGAACTCCCTGACGTCGCGCGCGGGCAGGTCCTTGCGCACGACGAGCAGCATCGGCATGTCCGCGACCACGGTGATCGGCGCGAACGCGGTCGCGGGGTCGAACGGCATCGCGGCGTAGAGGAACTGGTTGATCGTGAGAATGCCGGCGGAGGACATGAGCAGCGTGTAGCCGTCGGCTTCCGCGCGGGCGACGACGTCCGCGCCGACGTTGCCGCCCGCCCCGGGGCGGTTCTCCACGATCACCGGCTGGCCGAGCGACTTCGTCAGACGGTCGCCCACGGCGCGGGAGAGCACGTCGACCAGCCCGCCGGGCGCGAACGGCGCGACGATCTTTACCGGTTTCGCAGGGTAGGTCTGAGCGAACGACGGCGCGGCCGCCAGACCGAAAGCGGCCAGCACGCCCGCTGCGAACTTCGCGATCCCGTTCATCGTCATCTCTCCTCCCCGGTCGTTGCCGCGTGGCGCGATGCTAGATTAGACGCCGGGCGGTCACAACCCGGACATCCGAGGAGAAACCCGCATGCGCTACGAGCTCTACTACTGGCCCGAGATCCAGGGCCGCGGCGAATTCATCCGCCTGGCCCTCGAGGAGGGTGGCGCCGATTACGTCGACGTCGCCCGGATGTCCGGTCGCGGAATGGGCGTGCCGGCGATCATGCGCTTCCTGGAAAGCCGCGCCGTGCGCCGGCCGCCGTTCGCGCCGCCGTTCCTGAAGGCGGGCAAGCAGGTGATCGGGCAGACCGCCGACATCCTGCTGTTCCTCGGGCCGCGGCTCGGTCTCGCGCCGCGCGCCGAGGCCGACCGGCTGTGGGTGCATTCGCTGCAGCTCACGATCGCCGACTTCGTCGGCGAGGCCCACGACACCCACCACCCGATCGCGAGCGGTCTCTACTACGAGGACCAGAAGCCGGCGGCGAAGCGGCGCGCAGCCGACTTCATCCGCTCCCGCGTGCCGAAGTACCTCGGCTATTTCGAGGACGTGCTCGCGCGCAACCGGCCGGGCCGCTACCTGGTCGGCGGCCGGCTCAGTTACGTCGATCTATCGATCTTCCAGGTCGTCGAGGGGTTGCGCTACGCGTTCCCGCGCGCGATGTCGCGTCGCGAGTGGCGTTACCCGCGGGTGATCGCGCTGCACGATCGTGTCGCCGCGCGCCCGCGCATCGCGGCGTACCTCGCGTCGGAGCGGCGAATCCCGTTCAACGAATCGGGGATCTTCCGCCACTACCCGGAGCTCGATCGCTGAGCGGCATCGGCGTTCAGCCTCCAGGCTGCGGCGCACCGTCCGCAAACGCAGCGCCGCGCGCCGGGTGCCGGTGCCCGCGTCGACCGCGGGCGAGCGCTTCGGATCGGCCTCCTCGCCCGCGGCGATCCGTCTCGCGCGCTTGAGCGCGTCCCGCAGCCGCTGCTGCTGCTTGTGCCAGAACTGCGAGAACACGGCGTTCATGCGCTGGTCCGCGAGGAGGCCGAGCACATAGGACGCGACGAATCCGAGGGCGAGGAAGATGAGCAGCGTCCTGTTCGAGACCAGGCCCCAGAAGACCTTGATCGCGGTATCGATCGGGCTCGTGACGAGACCGTAGATCAGCAGTCCGGCGTTCTTCAGGAACGGCCAGAGGTGGATCATCGACAGCCCTTCCGCCGGTCCGGCCGCCGCAGCGACGATGACTGCGATGCAGGCGACCAGGTAAACGTAGTAGGACAGCCGGCCCATGACGATCGCAGTCCGCACGCGCGCGAGCAGCGGCCGCCCATCGGCGTGCGCCGTTCTAAGCACCGCCTGCACTTCGGTCGCCCGCTGCCCGGCGGTGGCGTCGCTGTCCGGATGCCCGGTCGGCGTGATCACCACCTTTGCGTCCGGCGGCAGATTTCCCGGGGCGTAGTCGTCGGTCCCGTGCGCGATGCGCTCGAGGACACTGAGGTGCAACGCGGGGGGAACGTTGTTCTCCTGGCACACCGCGGAGACGTCGCGCGGCTTCCACCGGTAGAAGGTCGCCAGACCTGCGCGCGGGTCGTAGAGCTTGTCGTCGATGTTGGCGTGATCGGCATAGAACCCGCGATCGCCCGGCACGAAGCGCAGCCCCGCGTCGCTCGCCTTCTGCATCATCCAGTCGAGCGCGACCAGCGACATGCCCTGCTTCGGATAACCGCCGCCGACGTTGGAATGAGCGCCGGCGAACCAGACCTGCTCGAGCACCTGCTCGGTGTGCGCACGGCGCTCAGTCTCGTCCCAGAGCAGCGGATGAAACGAATGGCGCTCGTCGTCGATCGCCAGCGCATGGTAGGCGCGCTCGACCTTGTCGCTCAGCTTCCGATCGGGGAACTTGAAGCGGTAGACGGTGGCGTTGATGACGTCGCTGATGTGGAACGGCAGGCCGACCGCGTCCACGGTGTCCCAGACCCCGATGAACGCGATGGGAGTGTCGGTCCCGTGGCAGCACTTCTTGCTGAACTCGGCCGTCGGATCGCGATCCGGCTTGCCCAGGAAAAGCTCCATCAGGGCGGTGCGATAACGCTTGCGGTAGGCCCGGTAGGCTTCGCGGACGGTCTGCTCGAGGGCGCTTGCGGAGCTCTGCTCCGGGGCGCGCGTGTCGATGATGCCGCAGGCGCAGATCAGGCCGGCGAGGGTGCGGACGGTGAACGCGCCGCGGCTGAAGCCGAAGAGGAAGATCCGGTCGCCCGGGTCGTACACCCGGCACAGCTCCTTGTAGAGCTGCTTCACGTTCCGGCTCAGGCCCCAGCCGGTCGCGCCGCCGAGGAGCTTGAGCGGCTTGAAGTCGTCGGTGCCGACGCCGTCGTCGTAGATCGCGATCTGAGGCGCGAGCTTGGGGTCGAACCGCTGGCGGTTGAGGTCGATGGACTCGAAGATCTTGAAGACGTTCGTACCGCGCCCCTTAATCGCGGAGTTGCCGGTGCCGTCGGAGCACACGATGATGTTCTTTGCCATGCGTGAATCCCCCTTCCTGGAAGCCGCCTCGTCTGTCCGGTGCCCCTCCGTCGCCGTTACTGCCGCGTTCGGCCCGCTCGCGCCGGGTGGTGTTTCGAGTAGCAGCTTAGTCCCGCGCCAGCGGGGGGGACAGTCGTCCCAACGGACTATGATTTCTTCGGCCGTCCGGATGCGGCGGGCGTCGAGCGAACGAGCGAACGAGCGATACCAGGGGTGCGGGGCGCGAGGGAACGGCTCAGCCGCTCATACCCACAGAAAATGCGTGGCCCGCAGCTCGGGTTCCCCATCCCACCGATACGCCACCAGCGCCCCGCCATCCCCCGCGCTGTAGTCCACGCAGGCAACATTCGCCGCCAGCGGCGCCGGCCGCGACCTCAGGCAGTAGTGCCCGAAGAACACCGGCGGCCCGGAGTACGCCTTGACCCGCCGATCCGCCGGCATCCGAACGTCCGGAATCTGCTTCAGCACCTGCGTCGGCGCAAGCGCGACCTTCCGGAACGTCCGCGGCTCCTGCTCCCACCACCGGATCCGCGCTTTCGTCCGCGTCTTGCCGTCCCGGTCGGTGAAGGACACGCCCTGCGGCAACGACACCTCGAGCCCCTTGCACAGCGCCTCGACCGCCTCGAACGCCCAGTGGCCTTTCCGGTTCGCCCAGACGATCAGCTCTTCCGTGAGCGTCGCCCCGTCGTCGAGGTTCGGCCGCAGCGCGTCCATGTAGTCGTCGTTCCAGCAGGCGTGCACGACCCGGACGCCGCCGAGGTCCAGCCACAGCGGCAGCGTCTTGAACCAGTCGATGATCTCGGCGTGCAGCGGCTTGCCGCCCACCTCCGCCAGAAAAGCCTGGTGCTGTTTCCGGTTGCCCGCCCGACCGTGCCGCCGCAGATGCTCGGTGGGATGGTCGGGGTCCCGCGTCGCCCAGGCGATGGCGTTGAACTCGTGGTTGCCCATGATCGCCAGCGCAGCGCCGGTGTCGACCATGCCCCGCACGAGCCTGAGCGTCTCGACCTGCTGCGGCCCGCCGTCGATGAAGTCGCCGACGAAGACCGCGGTGCGGTCGGGATGCCGCCACGCGCGCATCGTCTCGCGATAGCCGAGCGTCTTCAGCAGCGCCACGAGCTGGTCGTGGTGACCGTGAATGTCGCCGATGATGTCGTAGTTCACGCCTCGAGCTCCCGTTGCCCGCCGTTCTTCCGGCGCTTCGAGCGCCGTGTGCCCGTAGAGGGGCGTGTCGCGGCAGGCTGCGACGGTTCTTGTTGTGCAAGTCTCGCCGCGGGCAGGCCTGGTGGCGAGGGAGTCCTTCTCGTGCCCCGGCCCTCGCCCGGCTCCGGCGAGCGGGAGCGGGAGAAAGTCACGGCTGGGCGTTCTCGTGCGGCTGCCGCTCCGGGGCCCGATGCTGTTGTCATCCAGCCCCGGCGGGAAGTTCAATAACCGATTACCCTCGCGACTTCCGAGGCACCGCGGGATCAAACGACCGTGACGACGAAGCTGAACGGACCGCTCAAGCGCGAGCTCGAAATCGACGGGCAACCCTACACGCTGACGATCACCCCCGACGCGCTCAAGCTCGCGCCGAAGGGGCGGCGGAACGGCCACGAGCTGCAGTGGAAGTCGATCGTCGGCGGCGAGGCCGCTGCGGGGCCCGCGCTCAACACCTCGGTGCGCGACGCTCCGGAAAGCGAACCGAAGGGCGGCCCATCCGATGGGCCATAACCGGTCGGTCTAGCGCGCGGGCCGCAAGCGCGGCAGGCGGGGCGGCAGAAACCGCCCGAGCCGGAACGAAGAACGGCTCCCCACGAACTGGAACTTGTGCTTGAGCCACGTCTCGGCCCGGGCCCGGCCGTGCTCCCGCAGCGCGTGGATGAACGCCGGATGCGTGTTCAGCCTGCTATGGGCGCTGAGCTGGGCCATCAGCTCCTCGTTCTCGATCAGGTGCAGGTTGAGACGGCGCAGCTTCCGCTCCAGCCGGCCGAACGCGAACGGCGCGCGCGCGGCTTCCTGCTTCGCGAGCACGATGCCGTGCAGCTCGGTGAAGAACGTCGAGGCGAAGCCGATTTCGGTCAGCCGCTGCCAGATCTCGTCCGCCGTCGTCGGCACGTCGGGCCGCCGGGACGGGTGGAGCAGGACGACCATGACGTCGTGTGCCGCGCACTTGTGGATCAGCGGGAAAAGCGGCGGGTTGGCGGAGAGTCCGCCGTCCCAGTACGCCTCGCCGTCGATCTCGATCGCCTTGTGCAGCGTCGGCACGCACGCCGACGCGAGCAGGTGGTCCAGCGTGAGCTCCCGGTTGCGGAAGATCCTGAGCCGGCCGGTGCCGACTTCCGTGGCCGCGATGAAGAGCTTGATCCTCGATTCGGCCCTGAGGCGGTCGAAATCGATCTGACTCGCCAGGATGTCCCGCAGCGGGTTGATGTCGAACGGGTTGAGCTGATACGGGGAGAAGAAGCGCCCGAGCGACACGAGCGCCTTCAGCGCCGGCGAGGGGCGGGTCGAAGCTCCGTCGGCGACCAGCGTCGGCAGGTCTTCCGGAATCTGCGCGAACGGCGCCTTGCCGGCGACGCTCTCCCAGAAGTCCGCCAGCGCCTGGCGTGCGCCGTCCCGGCCCCCGACGACGAAGCCGTGGGCGAGCGCGACCGCATTCATCGATCCGGCGCTCGCGCCGCTGATCCCCTCGATCGAGATCCGCTCGTCCTCCAGCAAACGATCCAGCACGCCCCACGTGAAAGCGCCGTGAGAACCGCCGCCCTGCAACGCCAACGTCACAGCTTTCTTGCGCATGGCTGATCACCTTTCCTGGGATGGGCTCGTCCGGTCCGGGGCAAGTGCCCGGCGGGCATCCGGATGCGGATGCACGGTGGCCCAGAGGCGCGCGTCTGGTCGGGGTGAGGCACGGCGATGAGGACCATCGCCGATGGGACCGGGGACAGCGCGTTACGAACCGCTGAGATCTGATGCGACGCTAGGTTAAGGATCCCGGCGTGACGAGTCCAATCGCAAGCCCGGATCGGCGCGATCCGTTCTCGCGATCGGGAACAGGCAAAAATTACCGGCGCAGGCGTTCGGTTACCGCCCGAGCGAAGTCGACCGCGGGCGCTGCTGGAAGAGCTCGGGCGGCAGCCCGCGCCGGAACGGACTGCGCGGCGCCTAAGCGGCCACGACCTCGAACTGAACGTCCACGTTGCCGCGCGTCGCGTGCGAGTACGGGCAGATCTTCTCGTGCGCCTCCTTCACGAGTGCCGCGAGCTCGGCCTGCGAGAGGCTCTTGTCCTCGACGCGCATCTTGACGGCGATGCCGAAGCCGCCACCCTCGCGCGGGCCGATCGACACGGCGGAGGTGACCTTCGCTTTCGTCGCGTCCTTCTTCTGCTGTTTCGCCACGAAATCGAGCGCGCCGCCGAAGCACGCTGCGTAGCCCGCGGCGAAGAGATGCTCCGGCGTCGCTGTGCCCGGCTTGCCGGGCCCGCCCATCTCCTTCGGTACCGACAGGTCGGCCTTCACCATGCCATCGCTCGACTCGGTGTGGCCGTTGCGTCCGCCGGTCGCGGTTGCGGTGGCGGTGTAGAGGGGCTTGATCTGGTCCATGTCAGGGTCCTTCTGGTTGCGGGGAGGGGTGGCGAACGCGCGACCCGGCAGGGCGACGCGCGCCGTGCTAGTTTGCCGCATCTCGCACCCGAGCGGAGCGCTGTCATGTCCGAATCCCCAATCCATCGCTATCCGGGCAAAGAGGCCGACGTCACCTGGGACCAGCGCCTGTGCATCCACATCGGCGAATGCACGCGGGCGAAGGGCGATCTCTTCGTCGGGAAGCGCCAGCCGTGGTGCCAGCCCGACCTCGCGACGGTCGCGGAGGTCGTCGACGTGATCGAGCGCTGTCCGAGCGGCGCGCTCGTCTACGAGGTGAAGGACGGGCACACGGTCGAGCGGCCGGCGCCGCGGAACACGATCCACCCCACGTACAACGGCCCGCTCTTCGCGCGCGGCGACCTCGCGATCGAAGGCGCGCCGGCGGAGATGCCGGGCGTGCGCTTCCGCGCCGCGCTCTGCAGGTGCGGCGCGTCGAAGAACAAGCCCTTCTGCGACAACAGCCACGAGACCGCGGGCTTCAAGGACTCCGGCGCGGTCGGCGAGCGCGGCGACGGGCTGCAGGCCCAGGGCGGCCCGCTCGCGATCCGGCCGATCAAGGACGGCCCGCTCCACGTCAAGGGCAACCTGACGATCGTCGCGGGCAGCGGGCTCGAACGCTGGCACGGCGTGGAGACCTGGCTCTGTCGGTGCGGCCAGTCGAAGAACAAGCCGTTCTGCGACGGCAGCCACAAGAAGGTCGGGTTCAAGTCGGAGTGAAACCATGGCGAACGACGTCGCTCTCATCGTCGGCGCGGGCAGGGGTCTCAGCGCCTCCCTCGCGCGCGCGTGCGCGAAGCGCGGCATGAAAGTCGCTGTGGCCGCGCGCAATACCGAGAAGCTCGCGACGCTCGTCGCCGAGACCGGCGCGAAGGCCTACGCGTGCGACGCGTCGCAGCCGCCCGCGGTCCAGGCGCTCTTCCGTGCGGTCGAGACCGACCTCGGCGCGCCGACCCTGGTCGTCTACAACGCGAGCGCCCGCGCGCGCGGCCCGTTCGTGGAGCTCGATCCGGCGGGCGTCGCGAAGGCGCTCGAGGTGTCCGCGTACGGCGGCTTCCTCGTCGCGCAGGAGGCGGCGAAGCGGATGTTGCCGCTCGGCCGCGGGACGATCCTCTTCACCGGGGCCTCGGCGAGCGTGAAGGGCTATGCGCAGTCGGCGCCGTTCGCGATGGGCAAGTTCGCGCTGCGCGGCCTCGCGCAGAGCATGGCGCGCGAGCTCGCGCCGAAAGGCATCCACGTCGCGCACTTCGTGATCGACGGCGGCATCCGCCAGCCCGGCGAAGCGCGCGCCGAGCGCGGCCCCGACGGGTTCCTCGATCCGGACGCGATCGCGCAGACCTACCTGCAGATCCACGACCAGCCGCGCAGCGCGTGGACGTGGGAGGTCGAGCTGCGGCCGTGGACGGAGACGTTCTGAACTTCAGTCACCGCTTGTGAAAGAAATCGCGAGCGATTGATCGAACGGGAGAATTCTCCACCATCCCGGATCGTGCGGCGTGGGTTTGTCGCCGCCGCCAGACGGTGTTCCGACGCGGCGCGCTACGCTTTGAGAACTGCTTCATCGTCGCGGCTGCGGCCGCGAAGGTACAGTCGCCGCATCAATCGTGCGTTCGGAGCAGCGGCGATGAAGAAGGCAGAGCGTTGGTTCTATCCCGGCGAGCGGGTCCAGGTCTATTACAAGAGCAAGAAAGAATGGAAGGTCGCGACCATCCGGTCGATGATCCGGCGGCCGAAGCAGCGCTCGCTGAACCCGTCCTACTACCAGGTCACCGTCGACGGGAAGGAGAACCCGCGCTACTACCGCCCGCGCGAGCTGAGGCCGGTCAACGGCGCGGCCGTGATCGCCAAGCCGCGCGTGCGCGCGAAGCGCGGCGCCGCGCGGGCGAGCTTCTCCTCCCGCTGAAGCGTCTCCGGGACTGCCGTCCCCTTGCCGGACGCGCCTACCGCCCGTCCCGCACGGGCTCGAACGCGTTCCTGAACACGTAGCTCGCCACCCGCCGCCCCTGGGCGATCCCCTCGGTCTTGTCGAACGACCAGTGGATGCCGAGGTAGATGCGGCTCTGGCCGTTCTCCTCCTCCGCCTCCGAGAGCGATGAGAACCGCCGCGGCACGCGCGGCCGGATCGTGCCGTCGTTCGCCACCGTCTCGCCGTTCAGCTCGTCCGAGACGAACGTGAACGCGATGCGGTCGGTGCCGTAGAACTCGCGCAGGATCTGGAACAGCGCGCCGCCGAAGCCGGCGTGCCCCGACGGATAGGCGGGGAAGGGCGGCGTGAAGTTCGGGCCCGCGAGGTTGCTCGCCGGCGCGCCGAGCGGCATGAACTTCGGATCGCCCACGGTTGCCCGATTGCCGTCGCCGGCGCCGGTGGGCCCGGTCTCCGGATCGGCTTCGCGGATCCCGGTCACCGGCCGCCAGAAGTCGTAGAAGTACTTCGACTCCCAGATCGCGATGCCCGCGTCGGCCATGGCGACGTTGACGAGCGCGAGCAGCCGCGCGACCTCGCGCACCTTCGTGCCGCGCTCGCGCGCGATCAGCACCGCGATCTGGTTGTAGAGCCGCGGCGGCGCGCACAGGGTCGGCGTGCCGTCGTACGCCCAGAAGATGCCGATCAGCCGCTGCTGCTCGGTGCGCACGGTCGGCGTCGTCACGCCGTCGCCGCCGAGCCGCTTCACTTCGTCGAACGCGGCCGCGTACTCGCGGCTCGTCATCTCGGGCGGCGGCGGAACGCGGAACTGCCGCCCCGACCGGAGCACGAACGGCTTCACCTCGCCCCAGTGCGCGCCCAGCGCGAGCGGGAATCTTGCTTACCGGGTCCTGGCGCCAATGGCCCGGCTGGTTGCTCGTGACGTGGTCGATGCCCACCCGCGGCTCGGCGTGCTGCGAGCCGTCCTTCGCCCGCTGCGCGAGGATCGCCGCCGCCGCGCGCCGGCCGACTTCGATGCCCTGCGCCTTCGTGCGCCCGCCGGCGCGGATCTCGTGCAGATCCTCGGCGAGCTCCTGATCGAACGTCGCCGCCTGCGACGGGAACACCGCGATCAGCGTGTCGTGCGCCGCCTGCGCGATCGCCGCATCGATCGAAGCGTCGTCGGGGGCGGGCCGGAGACCGGTATAGCCGCGGTAGCCCCCGGCGATCGCGTTCACCGCGTCGAAGATAGCGATATGCACGATCGCCATGGCACGGCTAGACCGGCCCGGCCCGAGTTGCTCGCCGAACACGCGCGCCTCGCCGGGCGGCACCGGCGTGTGGTCGAGGCCGCTCGCGTCGATCGCGATCTGGTTCCAGCGCAACAGGCGCTCGAGCGAGTCGGCGCCGCGCCGCGGCGGCCGGCGCGTGCCGTCGCGGTGCTGGGGCGCGGCCTCGAAGCGCGGCCCGAGGGCGTCGCGGTGCCCGCGCGGGAATCCCTCGGCCCACGCGGCCGCCGCAGCCGCGACGAGCGCGCGCGGCGACGATCGGCTTTGCCGCCCACAGCATGGCTGTCAGCGTGTCACAACCCCGTCTTTATGTCAAAGTCATATATGCCGATGGCATAGACGGCGGGCCGCCGCCGCGCCGCCCGCGCCGCGCCGGGGGCGCCCTCGCCCGTCCCCCGCGCGGCGCGGCTAGAATCGGCCGACTTGGGGGAAGCTGCGGACGTGGCGATCGATCTGGACAGCCTGGTGGTGCTCGACGACGAGACGGTGGGCGCGGACGAGGAGTCGGTGCTCGATCGCCTCTTCCCGCAGAGCTTCTACGTCGTCGGGACCGAGGGCAACTACCTCACGACGATGAACAATCTCGACCTCTTCCACAAGGTGGTCGAGATGATCGACGCGGACACCGACCTCGACGCGCCCGAGTTCCGCGAGGAGGTCGCGGCGATGCTCGAGGACGCCGACCCGCTGTCGCAGGAGGAGTACGACGAGGCGGCCGAGAGCGAGGGTGGCGACCTCGACGAGGACTACGAGGACGAGGACGAGGAAGACTTCGACCGCTGAGCCGCCGCCCGCGTCAGGGGGGCGAGGAAGCGATGACTCCTTCCGCCCACGCGGCGATCCGCTGCACGCGCGGCACGAGCAGCCGCTCGGCCTCTTCGAACGTCACCCACCTGAACTCGTCGTGCTCGGGCCGCCCGAGCTCCGGGCTCACCGGCAGCGTCACGTCGCCCGCGGGTGACTCCGCGAGGTAGTACCTGGCCACCTTGCCGCCCGAGTAGGGTTCCGTGTCGCGGCACGTCTCGCCCCAGCGGAAGACGAGCCCGGCGAGGCCTGTTTCCTCCGCGACCTCGCGGATCGCGGCGGCGAGCGGATCCTCGCCCGGCTCGACGAGCCCCTTCGGGAAATCCCAGTACCGGAACGCGCGCAAAAGGAGGCACTGCCACGCGGCGTCCCGTCGGCGCGCGACGACAACGCCGGCCGAACGCCGCCGCGCCGAACTGTGATCTTTTGTCAATGCTGGCACTTTGTCGCGAACGCTATGGTAACGTCGCCCGCGTCGTGCGCAGCCACCCGGAAGAAGAACAATGAAGCCCGACTATGCCGGCGGCAGCATCGTCAACCTCATGGCGTCCGTGGGTCGCGGGGTTCGGCGTGCGCAGCCAGTACGCGCCGCTCGGCGCGCTCCTGCCCGACGAGATCGGCGGCCACCGCAACGTCTGCGTGTTCGTGATCGACGGCCTCGGCGCGCGCCACCTCGCGCGTGACGCAGCCGCCGGCGGCGCGCTCGCCTCGCACCTGCGCGCGAGCATCACCACCATCTTCCCGTCGACCACCGCGACGGCGATTACCACGTTCATGACCGGCCTCTCCCCCCAGCACCACGCGGTCACCGGCTGGCACATGTACTTCCGCGAGCTCGGCACGGTGCTCGCGGTGCTGCCGTTCCGGCCGCGGCACGGCGGCCCGTCGCTCGCGGTCGCCGGCGGCGTGACGCCCGCCCAGCTCCTCGGCAACACGCCGCTTGCCGACCGGATCGACGCCGCCGTGCACGTGGTCTCGCCGGCCGCGATCGTCGATTCCTGCTTCAACACGGCGCACTCGGGCCGCGCCCGCCGCATCGGGCACGGCGGCCTCGACGGCATGTTCGCGGCAGTGCGCGACGTCGTGCGCGGCGGCCAGGGCCGGCAGTACGTATACGCCTACTACTCGGAGCTCGACTCGCTCGCCCACGCGCACGGCATCGGCTCGGAGCGCGTCGCCGAAGAGGTGGGCCGCATCGACGCGGCGTTCGGGCGCTTCCTGGAGGAGATCGCCGGCACCGACACGCTGGTGATCTTCACCGCCGACCATGGGTTCGTGGACACCCGCCCCGAGACGGTCGTCGACCTTGACGACCACCCCGAGCTCGCGGCGACGCTGGCGGCGCCGCTCTGCGGCGAGCCGCGCGTCGCCTACTGCTACGTGAAGCCCGGCGCCGCCGACGCCTTCGAGCGTTACGTGGAACGCCGGCTTTCGCAATGCGCGACCCTGGCGCGCTCGAGCGATCTACTCGCCGACGGCTGGTTCGGCCCCGGCGCCGCGCACCCCCGTCTCGCCGACCGGATCGGCGACTACACGCTCGTCATGAAGGACGGCTACGCCGTCCGCGACTACGTCCCCGGCGAGCGCCGGCACGTCCAGATCGGCGTGCACGGCGGCCTGACCGAGGACGAGATGCTCGTTCCGCTGGTGATCGCGCGCGGCTGAGCCGCCGGCACGGGCTACGCCGGCACGGCGGCCGGCGTCGCGGCCAGGACCGGCGTCAGCCAGTCGCGATGCCGCGCGTCGCAGCCCGAGACGACGTCGAAGAAGGCGCGCTGGAGCGCCCGCGTCACCGGCCCGGGCCGGCCGTCGCCGATCGCGCGGCGGTCGAGCTCGACGACCGGCGTCACTTCGGCGGCGGTGCCGCAGAAGAACGCTTCGTCGGCGAGGTACACGTCGTCGCGCGTGAGCCGGCGCGAGACGACCTCGTAGCCGCGCTCGCGCGCAAGGGTGATCACCGTGTCGCGGGTGATGCCGGCGAGCGCGGAGGTGAGCTCCGGCTCGTACAGCCGGCCGTGCTTCACGATGAACAGGTTTTCCCCGGCGCCTTCGGCGACGAAGCCGTCGACGTCGAGGAGCAGCGCCTCGTCGTAGCCGTCGGCGGCCGCTTCCATCGTCGCGAGGATCGAGTTCGCATAAGTCGCCGCGAGCTTCGCGCGGGCCATCGTGACGTTCACGTGGTGGCGCGCGTAGGACGAGGTCTTCACGCGGATCCCCCGCTCGTGCGCCTCGGGCCCGAGGTACGCGCCCCACGGCCAGGCCGCGATCGCGACGTGGACCGTCGCGCCCTTCGGGCTGACGCCCATCTTCTCCGCGCCGTAGTACGCGATCGGCCGGATATAGCAGGCGCCGAGCCCGTTCGCCCGCACGACCTCCCGCTGCGCGGCGACGAGCGTCGCGGGCGCGTACGGGATCCGCATCAGGTAGATGCGGGCGGAGTTGACCAGCCGCACGGTGTGGTCCTCCACGCGGAAGATCGCCGGGCCGTCCGCCGTGTCGTACGCCCGCAGTCCCTCGAAGACGGCGAGGCCGTAGTGGAGCGAGTGGGTGAGAACGTGAGTCGTGGCGCTGCGCCAGGGCACCAGGGCGCCGTCGTGCCAGATCCAGCCGTCGCGGTCGTGCATGGGATCCTCCTCCGGATGAGCGGGGCACTTTATGCCCGCCGCGTCTCCGAATAAACTCCGATCTTCCGGACACGTAATTCGGAGTTTCCGAACAATGGACCGCCTGCACGGCATGCGCGCCTTCGCCCGCGTCGCGGAGCTCGGCAGCTTCGCCCGCGCCGCCGACTCGCTCGAGCTCTCGCGCGCGCGGGTGAGCGAGCTGGTGGCGGGGCTCGAGCGCGCGCTCGGCGCGCGGCTCCTCCACCGCACCACCCGCCGGCTGTCGCTCACCGACGACGGCCGCGCCTACTACGAGCGCTGCGCCCGGATCCTCGCCGACGTCGAGGAGGCGGAGGGCCTCGTCGCGCGCTCGCGCGCCTCGCCGCGCGGCCGGCTGCGGGTCGACATGCCCATGGCGCTCGCGCGCCAGTTCCTCGTGCCGGCGCTGCCGCGGCTCCTCGCGCGGCATCCCGAGCTGCAGCTCGAAGTGCGCCTGGAGAACCGCGCGATCGACCTGGTGGAGGAGGGCGTCGACTGCGCGATCTCCTACGGCGAGCCGCTCGACGCCGATCTCGTGGCGCGGCGCATCGGCACGACGCACCTCGTCACCTGCGCCGCGCCGGCCTGGCTCGCGCGCCATGGCGCGCCCCGCACGCCCGCGGATCTGACGCGCCACAACGCCGTCGCCTTCCTCGCGCTCGCCACGGGGCGGCCGGCGGAGTGGGTGTTCGAGCGGCTCGGGCGAGCGCGTCGCCCAGCGGCCGGCCGGGAACCTCGCCTTCAACTCGATGGAGGCCTGCGTCGACGCGGCCGCGGCCGGGCTGGGCGTGACCCAGGTGCTCTCGGCGCTCGCCCATGGCGCGATCGTCGCCGGGCGGCTCGCGCCGGTGCTCATCGACTGGGCGGCGGAAGGCCCGGCGCTCTACCTCGTCTACCCGCCGAACCGGCAGCTCTCGGCCCGGATCCGCGCATTCGCCGAGTTCGCGGCCGAGGTGTTCGCCGCGGCGGACGCCGGCTGGCGCGAGATCGTCGCGACGGCCCGGAAGACGCCTCGCCGCCGCCGGACGTAGCTTCACGCCGGACTGCTAGACTAGCCATTGGCCGCGCACCGACAAGACTCTCAGGCACCATCCCGCCGCCAGGCTGACCCGTGCAACCTGAGGTGGGGCGTAGGGGGACAGCCATGCAGGCACGCACCGAACAGGGTAAAGCCGAGCGGCTCGAGAGCATCGTCGCGCTGCTGCGCGAGAAGATCCCGGCGGAGCAGCGTGGACCGGTCGAGGCGTTCACGCGCGCGTACTTCCGCCAGGTCGACGCCGAGGACCTCGCCGAGCGCGCGCCCGCCGACCTCTACGGCGCGGCGCTCTCCCACTGGAACTTCGCGCGGAAGCGCGAGCCGGGCAAGCCGCGCGTGCGCGTCTTCAACCCGAGCGTCCAGGAGCACGGCTGGCAGTCGACGCACACGATCATCGAGATCGTCAACGACGACATGCCGTTCCTGGTCGACTCGGTGACGATGGAGGTGAACCGCCAGGGGCTCACGCTCCACCTGATCGTCCATCCGATCATGCGCGTGAACCGCGCCGACGGGACGTTGATGGGCGTGCTGCCCGACGACTCGCCGGCCGGGAGCCGCGAGTCGTTCATGCACCTCGAGGTCGACCGGATCACCGACCCGGCGCGGCTGGAGGCGCTCGCCGCCGATCTCGGCCGCGTGCTCGAGGACGTCCGCGTCGCGGTCGAGGACTGGAAGAAGATGCTCGCGAAGGTGCGCGAGATCGTCGCCGACCTCGACCGCCGCCCGCCGCCGGTCGGCCAGATGGAGCTCGCCGAAGCGCGCGCGTTCCTCGAGTGGCTCGCCGCCGACCACTTCACCTTCCTCGGCTACCGCGCCCACGACCTCGTGGTGAAGGACGGCGACGACGCGCTCGCGGTCGTGCCCGGCTCGGGGCTGGGGATCCTGCGCGAGCAGTCGGGCGAGGCGCTCGCGACGAGCTTCTCGCAGCTTCCGCCGCAGGTGCGCGCCTACGCGCGCGTGAAGGACCTCCTCATCGTCACCAAGGCGAACTCGCGCTCGACCGTGCACCGGCCGGGCTACCTCGATTACTTCGGCATCAAGCGCTACGACGACCGCGGCGAGGTCGTCGGCGAGCACCGCTTCCTCGGGCTCTACACCCACATGGCGTACCACGTGCGCCCGAGCGAGATCCCGCTCCTGCGGCGCAAGGTCGCCAACGTCCAGACGAAGGCCGGCCTCGCACCCGGCGGGCACTCGTGGAAGTCGCTCGAGAACATCATCGACAACTTCCCGCGCGACGAGCTCTTCCAGATCGTCCGAGGACGAGCTCGCCGAGACCGCGATGGGGATCCTCCATCTCGCCGAGCGCCAGCGCTTCCGCCTGTTCGTCCGCCGCGACCAGTTCGAGCGGTTCGTCACCTGCCTGATCTACGCGCCGCGCGAGAACTTCAACACCGAGCTGCGCAAGAAGTGGCAGGCGATCCTGACGAAGGCGTTCAACGGCCAGTCGTCGGAGTTCGACGTCTTCCTGTCGCAGTCGATGCTCGCGCGCATCATGATCACGGTGCGGACGACTCCCGGGCAGATCCCGCAGGTCGACGTGCACGAGCTCGAGGCGCGCCTCGTCGCCGCGGCGCGCCGCTGGGAGGACGACCTGCGCGAGGCGCTCGTCGCCGCGGCGGGCGAGGCGCGCGGCAACGAGCTGTATCGCCTCTTCGGCGCCGCGTTCCCCGCCGCGTACCGCGAGGACGTCCCGGCGCGGAACGCGGTGCCCGACTGCGAGATGCTGGCGAAGGTCGCTGCCGGCGGCGGGCTCGCGCTGAACCTCTACAAGCCGCTGGAAGCGCCGCCCGGGATGCTGCGGTTCAAGCTGTTCCACCGGGGCGGCCCGGTGACGCTCTCCGACAGCCTGCCGATGCTCGAACGCATGGGCCTCCGCGTGCTCGAGGAGCGGCCGTACCGCATCCAGCCCGAGTCGGGCGCGCCGGTCTGGATGCACGACTTCGGTCTCGCCACCGGCGACGCCGAGATCGAGATCGACGCCGTCGGCGCGATCTTCGAGGAGGCGTTCGGCCGCGTCTTCGCCGGCGAGGTCGAGAACGACGGCTTCAACCGCCTCGTGCTCGCCGCGCGCCTCACCGCCGACGAGATCGTGGTGCTGCGCGCCTGCGCGAAGTACCTCCGGCAGATCGGGTTCCCGCTGTCGCAGGGGTTCATCGAGCAGACGATGGCCGCCAACCCGGCGATCGCGCGCATGCTCGCCAACCTCTTCCGGTTGCGCTTCGACCCCGAGAAGGGCGACGCCGAGGGCGCGACGCTGCAGGTGAACGCGATCGAGCAGGCGCTCGACCGCGTGGACAACCTGAACGAGGACCGGGTGCTGCGGCAGTACCTCGCGCTCGTCCTCGCGATGACGCGCACCAACTACTGGCGGCGCGACGCGGACGGCCGGCGGCGGGCCTTCCTCTCGTTCAAGTTCGACCCGTCGAAGGTGCCCGGGCTGCCCGACCCGAAGCCGATGTTCGAGATCTTCGTGTACTCGGTGCGCTTCGAGGGCGTGCACCTGCGCGGCGGCAAGGTCGCGCGCGGGGGCCTGCGCTGGTCCGACCGGCCGGAGGACTTCCGCACCGAGGTGCTCGGCCTGGTGAAGGCGCAGATGGTGAAGAACGTCGTCATCGTGCCGGTCGGCTCGAAGGGCGGGTTCGTGCTGAAGCGCGCGCCCGCCATGACCGATCGCGAGGCGTACATGAAGGAGGGGGTCGCCTGCTACAAGGACTACCTCCGCGGCCTCCTCGACGTCACCGACAACCTGGTCGGCGGCAAGATCGTGCCGCCGCCGCAGGTGCGCCGCCACGACCCCGACGACCCGTACCTCGTCGTCGCCGCGGACAAGGGCACCGCGACCTTCTCCGACTACGCCAACTCGATCTCGGCCGAGTACGGCTTCTGGCTCGGCGACGCGTTCGCCTCCGGCGGCTCGGCCGGCTACGACCACAAGGCGATGGGCATCACCGCGCGCGGCGCGTGGGAGTCGGTGAAGCGCCACTTCCGCGAGATGGGCGTCGACACGCAGACCACCGACTTCACCGTCGTCGGCATCGGCGACATGTCGGGCGATGTCTTCGGCAACGGCATGCTGCTCTCGAAGCACATCCGCCTCGTCGCCGCGTTCGACCACCGCCACGTGTTCATCGACCCCGATCCCGACGCGGCGTCGAGCTGGGCGGAGCGCAAGCGCCTGTTCGACCTGCCCCGCTCGTCGTGGGCCGACTACAACTCCATGCTCATCTCGCACGGCGGCGGCGTCTGGCCGCGGAGCGCGAAGTCGATCCCGGTCTCGCCCGAGGCGCGGCGCGCGCTCGGCATCGAGGCCGAGACCCTGCCGCCGACCGAGCTGATCAACGCGATCCTCAAGGCGCCGGTGCAGCTGCTCTACAACGGCGGCATCGGCACCTACGTGAAGGCGGCCGAGGAGAGCCACGCGCCAGGTGGGCGATCGCGCGAACGACCCGATCCGCGTGAACGGGGCGGACCTCCGCTGCAAGGTGGTCGCCGAGGGCGGCAACCTCGGCCTCACCCAGCTCGGCCGCATCGAGTACGCGCTGAAGGGCGGCAAGGTCTACACCGACGCGATCGACAACTCGGCCGGGGTCGACACCTCCGACCACGAGGTCAACATCAAGATCCTGCTCGGCCTCGTGATCGCCGACGGCGAGCTCACCGAGAAGCAGCGGAACACGCTGCTCGCGCAGATGACCGACCAGGTCGCCGCGCTGTGCCTCCGCGACAACTACTTCCAGACCCAGTCGCTCTCGGTCGCCGGCCGGATCGCGCCCGCGCTGCTCGACGCCCAGCACCGCTTCATCCAGTTCCTCGAGAAGGCCGGCCGGCTCGACCGCGCGCTCGAGTTCCTGCCGTCCGACGAGGTGATCGCCGAGCGCCGCGCGGGCAAGATCGGGCTCACCTCGCCCGAGCGCGCGGTGCTGCTCGCGTACTCGAAGATGTGGCTTTCGGACGCTTTCCTCGACTCGAATCTGCCCGAGGACGAGTGGATCGCGACCGCGCTCGGCCGCTACTTCCCGCAGGCGCTGCGCGAAGCCTACGCCGGCGTGATGCCGCGGCACCCGCTGCGGCGCGAGATCATCGCGACGCACGTCGTGAACAGCATGGTGAACCGCGTCGGCTCGACGTTCGTCCACCGGTTGATGGAGACGACCGGCGCGCACGCCGCGCGAGATCGTGCGCGCCTACCTACTCCAGCGCGAGATCTTCGGCTACGTGCCGCTGTGGCAGTCGATCGAGGCGCTCGACAACAAGGTGCCCGACCAGACCCAGTCCGAAATGCTGATCGAGGCCGGTCGGCTGACGGTGCGCGCGACCTCGTGGTTCCTGCGCTCGCGGCGCCTCGCCGAGCCGATGGAGCAGACGATCGAGCGGTTCCAGCCCGGCGTCGAGACGCTCCACGGCGAACTGCCGCGCCTCCTCGACGCCCAGGCGCGCTCGCAGCTCGACATCCAGGCGGTGCGCTGGACGCAGGCCGGCGTGCCGCGCGAGATCGCGGGCCGCGTCGCCGCGCTCGACACGCTGTTCGCCGCGCTCGACATCGTCGAGGTCGCCGAGGCGACGAAGCGCCCGGTGCCGACCGTGGCCGGCGTGTACTTCGGGCTCTCGTCGAAGCTCGGCTTCGCGTGGCTGCGCGACCGCATCGGCAAAATCCCCGGCGACAGCCACTGGCAGGTGCTCGCCAAGAGCTCGATGCGCGACGACCTCGCCGGCCTCCAGCGCACGCTCGCCGCCAACGTGCTCGGGGGTGGCGGCGACGGCGAGGATCCGGCCGCCCTCGTCGGGCGGTGGGAGAACGCGAGCCGGGACGCGATGGAGCGCGCTTCGCGGCTCCTCGGCGAGCTGCGCGCCGCGCCCGCGCCGGACCTCGCGATGCTCTCGGTCGGCCTGCGGGAGCTCAGGAACCTCGCGTGAGGACGGCGCCTAGCGTAGCCGGGGCGGGCTAGACTTCGCGCGGCTGGGCGGCGCCGCACCGCGAGCAGCGCCGCTCGCGCGGCCCGAGCGGCGCGCCGCAGGACCAGCAGCGGCGCAGCCACGCCGCAAACCGCCGGATTAGAGTGCTCCCTCTCATCGCCGCCCCGATGGTACCCGCGGTAACCCCGCCCGCCCGGCTGCCGCGTTAAAGGACGGCGTTGCAATTTCATCCATTGGAGACAAGATGATCCTGCGTACCGCTCTCGCCCTCGCCGGCGGGCCTCGCCGCCGCCGCGGCGCTCGCGCAACCCGCCCCCGAGCCGCGCTTCAACCAGGTCGACCTCCAGGCCGAGGTCTCGCGCGAGGTCCAGAACGACCTGATGACCGCCACGCTCGTCGCCGAGGCGAACGACCCGTCGGCGGCGCAGGTCGCCGCCCAGCTGAACCGCCTCACCGCCGAGGCGCTGAAGACGGCGGGCGAGTTCAAGACGATCAAGGCGCGCTCGGGCTTCACCAACACCTTCCCCGTGTACGACCGCGCCAACAAGCTCACCGGCTGGCGCGGCCGCAGCGAGATCCGGCTCGAGTCGAAGGACGTCGCGGCGATGTCGACGCTGATCGGCCGGCTCCAGTCGTCGCTGCAGCTCGGCGCCGTGCAGTTCACCGTCTCGCCGGAAGTCCGCCGCCAGGTGCAGAACGAGCTGCTCACCGAGGCCGTCGCGGCGTTCCGCGACCGCGCCGACATCGCCACCAAGGCGCTCGGCGGACGGAGCTACAAGATCCGCCGCGTCAGCCTCAACACCGGCGGCTTCGTCCCCGGCCCGCGGCCGATGATGGCCGAGCGCGCCGTCGCCGGCCTCGTCGCCGGTCCCGCCGCCGTCGTTCGAGGGCGGCACGAGCATGGTCCAGGTCAGCGCCAACGGGACGGTGGAGGTCGAGTGACGGGGTGCTACAGTCCGCGGCGCCCTGCATGGCGGGATCTCCCGATGCGCCGCTTTCCCTTCGTGCTCGCCGCGCTCGCTGCGCTTGCCGGCTGCGCTGGCGTGGATGGTCCCGCGCCGCCCGCAGCGCCCGCGGCGGCACCTGCTTCGATCCAGGGCACGCCGGCGAGCCCGTTCATTGCCCGGGGCAACGAGCCCGGCTGGCGCCTCGACCTCGACGGCGACCGGATGACCCTCGCCATGCAGGACGGCACCCGGCGCACCGTGGCCCCGCCCCCGGCCGCGCAGCGCACCGACGCGTTCACGCGCTACGCTGCGCGGACCGACGGCGCCGACCTGACGGTGACGATCTTCAACCGCCGCTGCAAGGACACGATGACGGGCATGCATCACCCCAACGCGGTCGAGGTGGTGTCCGCCGGCCGGAAGCTCACCGGCTGCGGCGGCGACCCGGCGACCCTCCTGCAGGGCGGCGAGTGGATCGTGACGGACATCGCGGGCAAGGGCCTCGTCGAGCGCTCGCGCGCCACGCTGAACTTCGGCGGCGACGGCCGCGTGTACGGACACGCGTCCTGCAACAACTACACCGCGCAATACACGCTCACCGGCGAAGGGCTCACGGTCGCGAAGGCGGCCGGGACGATGATGGCGTGCGACGCAGGCCGTCATGCAGCAGGAGAGTCTCTTCCTCGACGTGCTCCGGAACGTCCGCGGCTTCGACCTGCGGGAGGACGGCGCGCTCGTCCTGCGCGCCGGCGACGGCCGGACGATCATCGCGCGGCGTTGAGCTCCGCCGACGCTCGCGCCGGCCGGCTGATGACGCCCGTCGTCGTCGCGGTCGCGGTCACCCTCGCCGTCCAGACGCTCACCGCGATGGCGATGATCGCGCCGTCGGTGCTCGCGCCGGTCGCGGCCCGCGACCTCGGGCTCGCGCCGCAGTCGATCGGGTTCTTCGCCTCGCTCACCTACCTCGGCGCGATGCTCTCGGGCCTCGCGACCGGGCGCTTCGCCGCGCGCTACGGTCCGCTCGCCGTCTGCCAGGCGGCGCTCGTGCTCGCCGGCGCCGGCCTGGCGCTCGGCTACTTCGCCGTCGCCGCCGTCGTGCCGCTCGCCGCGCTGGTGATCGGCCTCGGCTACGGCGTCGTGAATCCGGTCAGCTCGCAGATCCTCGCGCGGCGCACGCCGCCGGGGATGATGGGGCTCGTCTTCTCGATCAAGCAGACCGGCGTCCCGGTGGGCGGCGCGATCGCCGGCGTCGTCGCCCCGCCGCTCGCGCTCGCGCTCGGCTGGACCGGCGCGCTGCCGGTGCTCGCCGCGGCGTGCATCGCCTGCGCGTTCCTGCTGCTGCCGGCCCGCGCGACGCTCGCCGAGCGGCGCGGTGCGGCGGCGGGAGCGGGCGGCGGCCTCCGCGGCCCGTTCGCCGGGCTGGGGCGTCCGATCCGGGTCGCGCTCTCGAGCGCCCCCTTGCGCGAGCTTTCGGTCACTTCGTTCGGCTACGCGGCGGTGCAGCTCGTCTTCATCACCTACTTCGTGTCCTATCTCGCGCTCGAGCTCGGCTACGGCCTCGTCACTGCCGGCCTTGCTTACGCCTGCGCCCACGGTGCCGGCATCGTCGGCAGGATCGCCTGGGGCGCGGTCGCCGACCGCTGGCTCGCGCCGCGGATGATGCTCGCGGTGCTCGGGCTGATCAGCGCGGTCTGCGCGCTACTCGTGGCGGCCTTCTCCCCGGCGTGGCCGGTCGCGGCGGTGATCGCCGTCGGCATGCTCTTCGGGGCCTCGGCGGTCGGCTGGAACGGCGTGTATCTCGCCGAGGTGGCCCGCGTCGCGCCGCCCGGCATGGTGACGACCGCCACCGGCGGCACGCAGTTCTTCACCTTCGCCGGCGCGCTCTCCGGTCCGCCGCTCTTCGCCGCCGCGGTCTGGGCGACCGGGAGCTACGCGTGGGCGTTCGGGCTGTTCGCGCTCCCCTCGGCGGCGGTCGCGGTGCGGCTCCTGACGCGCCGGTAAAATCCCGCGCATGCCCGGCGACGCAGTCCTGCTCGTCCACGGCCTGTGGATGAACCGGGTCGTGATGCTGTATCTCGGCCGGCGGCTGCGCGGCCACGGCTTCGACGCGCGCGCGGTCGGCTACTTCTCGGCGATGCACGACCTCGCGCGCAACGCGCGCCTCGTCGCCGCGGCGATCGCCGCGGTCGACGCGCCGCGCGTGCACGTCGTCGCGCACAGCCTCGGCGGCGTGGTCACGCTCGCCGCGCTCCGCGACCGCCCCGACCCGCGCGTCCGCCGCGTCCTGCTGCTCGGCGCGCCGCTCTCCGGCTCGGCGAGCGGGCGCAGCCTCGCGACGAAGCGCTGGGGTGCGCCGCTCCTCGGCACGACGCGCGCGCTGTGGGGCGACATGCCGCGCCTCGAGATCCCGCCGGGCGTCGAGGCCGGCGCGATCGCCGGCGCGCGCCGGCTGGGCTTGGGCCGGCTGATCGGGCTCGACGTGCCGCTGCCGAACGACGGCGTCGTCGCGGTCGAGGAGACCGCGCACCCGCAGCTCGCCGATCACCTCGTGATGCGGGTGGCGCACAGCGAGATGCTGGTGTCGAGCGCGGTCGCGCGGCAGGCGGCGGCGTTCCTCGAGAGCGGGAGGTTCGCGCGGTGAGGCGGCGGTGGTGGCTTGCGTTGCTTGCCGGCGCGGGCGTCGCCGCCGCCGCCGGCTGCTCGACGTTCTCCTACTACGGCCAGGCGATCGGCGGACACCTCGAGGTGATGCGCCGCGCCGAGCCGATCCCCGAGCGGATTGCCGACCCGGCGACGCCGCCCGAGCTGCGGGCGAAGCTGGAGCGGGCACTCGCGATCCGCGAGTTCGCGAGCCGCGAGCTCGCGCTCCCCGACAACGGCAGCTACCGGTCGTACGCCGACATCGGCCGGCCGTTCGTGGTGTGGAACGTGTTCGCCGCGCCGGAGTTCTCGGTGGAGCCGCGCCAGAGCTGCTTCCCGGTCGCCGGCTGCGTCGGTTACCGCGGCTACTACGCGCAGGCGGGCGCGGAGGGTTTCGGCGACGGCCTGCGCAAGGAAGGGTTCGACGTCTTCGTCTACGGCGTGGTCGCGTACTCGACGCTCGGCTGGTTCGACGACCCGGTGCTGAACACGTTCGTCCGCTACCCGGACGCGGAGCTCGCGCGGCTCGTGTTCCACGAGCTCGCGCACCAGGTCGTCTACGTGAAGGGCGACACGACGTTCAACGAGTCGTTCGCGGTCGCGGTCGAGGAGGAAGGTCTGCGGCGCTGGCTGGCGCAGAACGCGACCCCGGCGGAGCGCGAGGCGTACGCGGCGTCGCGCGCGCGCCGCGCCGACTTCGTCCGGCTCGTCCTCGGCTATCGCGAGCGGGCCGCGAAGCTGTACCGCGAGCCGCTCGCCCGACGACGCCAAGCGCGCCGCGAAGGCCAGGCTGTTCGCCGAGCTGGACGCCGACTACGGTGAGCTCAAGGCGAAGCAGTGGCGCGGTTTCGCCGGCTACGACCGCTTCTTCAGCGGCATGAACAACGCCCACCTCGCGTCGGTCGCCACTTATGAGGCGCTGGTGCCGGCGTTCCGCGCGCTGCTCGCCCGCGAGGGCGGCGACCTGCCGCGGTTCTACGCGGCGGTGAAGGAGCTGGCGCGGCTGCCGAAGCCGGAGCGCGACCGGGCGCTCGCGGCGCTCATGACCCGCTAGGTTCGCGCCCGCGCTCTCGCGCAGCGGCAGCACCCACGCGAGCACGATCACCTGCAGCGCCGCGATCCCGAGCAGGGCCGCCGCATAGCCTGCCGGTGCGTAGCGCCCGTCGACGACCGGGAATCCGCGCAGCACCGCGCCGATCCCCCACTGGAACGCGAACGACGTCGAGAACATCGCGAAGTTGAGCCCGGTGATCACGCGGCCCGACATCGCGGCCGGGAAGTACGGCGTGATCACCGCGAAGACGAGCGCGCCCGACATCACGGTGAAGCCGTAGGTCGCGAGGAGCGCGCCGCGCGGGAGCGCGAGGTCGAGCGCGATGCAGAGGAACGCGCCGAGCGATGCAACGAGACCGCACTTGTAGAGCGCGAGGCGGGGGAAGCCGCGCGCGGCGAGCCGGTCGGCGAAGCTGCCGAAGGCCACCGAGCCGATCGCGTAAGCCGTCGCGCACACGAGCAGCAGCTGCGCCGCATCCCCGCGCGGGAGCGCGGCGACGTCGGTGAGCCAGGGGCCGAGCCACAGGCCCTGGAACGCCTGGTAGGCGCCGTGAGTGATCACGAACGGCAGCACGATGCGCCAGAAGAGCGGCAGCCGGAGGATCTGGCCGATGCCGCGAACCTGGTGCCCCCAGGTCGCACCCGCGCCGGGGAGCGCCTTCTCCGGCACCGACAGGGCGATCAGCGCGGCGACCGCGAGCGACGCCGCGGCGAGGCCGTAGAACATCGCGCGCCAGCCGATCGTCCCGAGCGCGGCCTCCACCGGCGCGGTCGCGGCGAGGCCGCCGATGCTGCCGATGAAGATGTACCAGCCGTTGATGGTCGCGAGGCGCGAGAGCGGGAACCACAGCGTGAACGCCTTTATCGCGCCCATGAGGCAGGCCGACACGCCGAGCCCGATCAGCGCGCGGCCCGCCGCGAGGGTGCCGAAGCCGCCCGCGGCGCCGAACACGAACGCGCCGAGCGCGGTGATGCAGAGGAGCGTCGCGACCACCCGCCGCGGACCGTAGCGATCGAGAAACACGCCGACCGGCAGCATGGCGAGCCCGAACGCCATGAAGTACGTGCTGGTGAGGAGGCCGAGGTCCGAGGGCGTGAGCGCGAACTCGCGCACGAGGTCCTTGGCGATGACGGCGTTGACGTTGCGGAAGAAGTACGAGAGGAAGAAGCCGGCCGCGAACGGGACGAAGACGAGCGCGACGAGGCGCGCGGCGGAGGGCGCGCCGGCCTCGTCGGCGTGAGTTGCGCCGGACACGCGGCGGGTGCGGCGCTAGTCGCGGAGCGTCGCGCCGCGGATCACGTGCTTGCCGGGCTTCTCCGGGGCCGGGTAGACGCTGATGTACTTGACGTTGTCGAACGGCACGTAGTGCAGGCAGCCGTCGGCCTCGATGGCGATCATCCGCTCCTTCAGGATCGCCTCGCGCGCGAGCTCCGCCGCGATCTCGTTGTCCTTCTGCTTCGGGAAGCTGACGGCGAGCGTGCTGCCGTCGACGAAGTGGATGCGCAGGCCCCGGGCGTCTTCGGTCATCGCAGCGTCCCCGGTCAGGTGAGCGGGATCGCCGTCACGTGCTGGCGGAACGCGGGACGGGACTTCAGGCGCTCGTAGTAGCGAGCGAGGTTGGCGTGGTCCGGGCGCTGGATCGGCATCTGGAACCAGCGGTTGACGAAGCAGCCGAACGGGATGTCCCCCATCGAGAACTCGCGGCCGCCCATGTAGGCCTTGGTCGCGAGCGCGTCGTCGGCGATCTTGAAGATGTCGGCGGCCTGCTTGAGCGCGGCCTCGACCGCGGGCATGTCGCGCTTGTCCGCGGGCGTGCGGATGAGCTGCCAGAAGATGGTGGTGATCGGCGCGCCGACGGTGCTCGCCGTCCAGTCCATCCACTTCTCCTCGCCGTAGCCCTGCTCGAGCGTGCGCTTCGGGCCGTGCTTCGCGTACAGGTACCGCACGATCACGTTCGACTCCCACAGCACGAAACCGTCGTAGTCGATCGTCGGCACGCGGCCGTTCGGGTTCATCTTCCGGTACTCGGGCGTGTTGACGACGCCGAACGCCATTCCCGCGTCGACCCGCTCGTGCGGAATCTTCAGCTCGCCGACCGCCCACATGACCTTCTGCACGTTGATCGAGTTGACCCGGCCCCAGATCTTCAGCATGTGTTTCCCTCCTGTTGTTGGTTCCGGACGCTACAGTCCCGGACGCCGCAGATGATCCGTCGACTGCTGGAACGCGTGCGCCGCGCGCAGCGCGAGGTCCTCGCGGTAGGGCGGCGCGACGAGCTGCAGCCCGACCGGCAGCCCGTCCTTCGTGAACCCGCACGGCACCGAGAGCGCGGGCTGCTGCGTGAGATTGAACGGGTAGCTGAACGGCGTCCACCACGTCCAGTCGTCCTCCGGGCCGGCCGGCTCCTCCGGCACGATCCGGCCGACCTCGAACGCCGGCACCGCTAGCGCCGGCGTCGCGAGGAGATCCCAGTCGAGGTGGAAGCGCCTCATGCGCTCGCCCATCGCCATGCGCCCGGCGACGGCGTCGAAGTACGCGGCGAGCGTATGGCGCGAGCCGACTTCGAAGGCTTTCTGCAGCGCCGGCTCGAGCAGCGCGAACTTCTCCGGCGGGAGCTTGCGCAGGGCGTTGAACGCACCGCCGGTCCAGTGGACCCAGAACGTGTCGCGTGCGTCGGGAAAGCCGGGATCCACCTGCTCGACTCGCGCGCCGAGGTCGGCGAGGGTCTTCACCGCCTCGGCCACGCGCGCCTCGACCTCGGGGTGCACGTACTTGATGTAGCCGAGCCGCGGGCTGTAGGCGATCCGCAGGCCCTCGAGCCCGTAGCCGAGGCTCATGGTCCAGTCGGCGCCGTCCCAGGGCAGGGCGTGCCAGTCGCGGATGTCGGGCTGCGCGAGCACGTTCAGCATCAGCGCGACGTCGGCGATCGAGCGCGCCATCGGCCCGATGTGCGCCACCGTTCCCATCGGCGACAGCGGCCACGCCGGGACGCGGCCGAACTGCGCCTTGATCCCGGACACGCCGGCGAACGCGCACGGGATGCGGATCGAGCCGCCGCCGTCGGTCCCGACCGCGAGCTGGCCGAGGCCGGCGGCGAGCTGCGCGGACGCGCCGCCGCTCGAGCCGCCGGGCGTGCGCGCGAGGTTCCACGGGTTGCGGGTGATGCCGGTCAGCGCGCTGTCGGTCACGCCCTTCCAGCCGTATTCCGGCGTGCAGGTCTTGCCGAGGAGCACCGCGCCGCTCTCGCGCAGGCGGGCGGTCGCGGGCGCGTCATCGTTCCACGGCCCGGCCGGGTCGACCGTCTTCGAGCCGCGCAAAGTCGGCCAGCCCTTGGCGAGCACGAGATCCTTGATCGACGCCGGGCACGCCGTCGACCGGCCCCGCCGGCTCGCCCGCCATCCAGCGCGACTCGGACGCGCGCGCCGCGGCGAGCGCGCCTTCCTCGTCGAGGAGGCAATACGCGTTCAGCTTCGGGTTGAGGGCGCGGATGCGGTCGAGCACCGCGCGCGTCACCTCGACCGGCGAGAGCGTTTTCGCCGCGTAGCGCGCGACGAGCTCGGTCGCCGGCATGAAGCAGAGGTCGGTGTTCGATTGTTCCGGCATTGGCCTCCCGATCGGCCGCCGATCTTAGCGCAGGCGGTATCATGCGGCTCGCGCCCGCGCCCGGGGATCGCCATGGACCAGTCGCCGCAAGTCAGGCTCAACGCCACCGCGCACTACTTCCTCGAGGGGTTGAACGAGCTCGGCCTCGAGTACCTCTTTTGCAACTACGGCACCGACCACGCACCGCTGATCGAGGAAATGGCGCGCTGGCGGAAGACCGGCCGCGCGTTCCCGAAGACGATCCTCTGCCCGCACGAGAACGTCGCGATGCACATGGCCGCGGGCTACGCCATGGCGACCGGGCGCGGGCAGGGCGTCCTCGTCCACGTCGACGTCGGCACCGGGAACTCGGCGGTCGCGATGCACAACGCCTATCGCGGGCGGACGCCGGTGCTGCTGATGGCGGGCCGCGCTCCGTTCACGCAGCGCGGCGAGCTGACCGGCTCGCGCGACACCTACGTGCACTTCGTGCAGGAGCCCTACGATCAGGCGGCGATCGTGCGGCCGTACGTGAAGTGGGAGTATTCGCTCCCCTCGGGCGTGATCGCGAAAGAGGCGCTGCGCCGCGCGCACACGATGATGCAGAGCGATCCGAAGGGGCCGGTGTACCTGATGCTCCCGCGCGAGATGCTCGCCGAGACCTGGGCCGAGAACGCAGTGCGGTCGTACCCGCCGGAGCGGTTCGGCGCGGCCGCGGCGGGAGGCGCGGATCCGCAGGCGATCGATCAGCTCGCCGACCGGCTGATCGCGGCGCAGGAACCCGATCCTCGTGACGGCCTACGCAGGTCGCGATCCGTCGAGTCCGGCGCTGCTGGACGAGCTTGCACGGCTCGCCGGCATCCGCGTCTTCGAGTTCAACCCGCTCTACCTCAACATCCCGGCCGACTCGCCGTGCTGCGCGGGCTTCGTCCCGGGCAAGCACGTCGCCGAGGCCGACGTCGGCATCCTGCTCGACGTCGACGTGCCGTGGATCCCGCGCGACACGCCGGAGAATCCCGCCACGTTCTGGGCGCAGATCGACGTCGACGTGGTGAAGCAGGGCTTCCCGATGTGGGACTTCGCCGCGAACCTGCGGATCCAGGGCGCGAGCCGGCGGATCCTCGAGCAGGTAGTCGACGCGCTGAAAGCGAAAGCGACGCCCGCGTTCCGGGCGGCGGCGGCGAAGCGCGTCGAGGCGTTCGCCACGGAGCACGCGGCACGGAAGGCGGGGCTCGCGAAGCTCGCCGCGGACCGGGGCGCGCGCGGGAAGATCAATCCGCAGTATCTGTGCGCCGAGGTCGGCCGCGCGATCGGGCCGGACGACATCATCGTGAACGAGGCGATCCGCAATACGCTGGCGGTGTTCAACCAGATCCCGCGCAACGTGCCGGGCACGATCGTGGGACTGGCGGGCGGCGGTCTCGGGTTCTCCGGCGGAACGGCGCTCGGCGTCAAGCTCGCCCGGCCCGACCGCACCGTCGTGCAGATCTGCGGCGACGGCAGCTTCTACTTCTGCAACCCGGCGTCGGTGTACGCGGTGGCGAAGCAGTACCGGCTGCCCATCTTCACCGTCGTGCTCGACAACTCGGGCTGGTCGGCGGTGAAGGAGGCGACCCTGCGCGTGTATCCGGACGGCGAGGCGAAGGCGACGAACCAGTACGAGGCGCTGCTCGCCCCGGATATGAACTTCGCGAAGCTCGCCGAAGCCGCCGGCGCGCACGGCGAGCTGGTCGAAGACCCGGACGCCGTACCGGGAGCGATCGGGCGCTGCCTCGCCGCCGTGCGGGGCGGGCGTGCCGCGGTCCTGCACGCGCGCGTGACGCCGCTGTGACGACGGATTCACTCGACGAGCTGCGACGGGCGCTCTTCAGCGCCGTGCTGTCGGACTGCCTCGACGCGGCCGGTTACCGCAGCCAGGCGATGCACGCGCGCGTCCGGCCGCTCGACGACTCGCTCGTGCTCTGCGGCCGCGCGCGCACCGCGCTCTACATGGACGTGTACGAGGCCCCGGCGGGGGAGAACCCTTACGAGCTCGAGATCCAGCTGGTGGACGACCTCAAGCCCGGCGAAGTGCCGGTGTTCGCCTGCGGCGCCTCCGGGCGCATCGCGCCCTGGGGCGAGCTGCTCTCGACCGCGGCGCGGGCGCGCGGCGCCGCGGGCGCGGTGATGGACGGCCTCACGCGCGACGTGCGCGCCATCCGGGAGATGAAGTTCCCGGTGTTCGCCGGCGGCATCGGCCCGCTCGACTCGAAGGGCCGCGGCAAGGTGATGGCGATCGACGTCCCGGTCGAGGCCGCGGGCGTGCGCGTCGCGCCGGGCGACCTCGTGTTCGGCGACGCCGACGGCGTGGTGGTGGTGCCGCGCGCCGTGGAGGGCGAGGTCGTGGCGGCGGCGCTCGCCAAGGTCCGGGGCGAGAACGCGACGCGTGAGGCGCTCGCGCGCGGCGAGAAGCTCGCCGACGTGTTCCGGCGGCACGGCATTCTCTAGCCGGCCCGCCGCGCGAGCGAGGTCAGTCGACCTTCATCCCCGCCGCCCTGACGACCCTTCCCCACTTGTCGATCTCCGAGCGGAGGTAGGCGGCGAACTCGTCGGGCGTGCTCGTGAGTGGCTCGGCGCCCTGGCTTGCGAGCCGCTGGCGGAGATCCGGCTCGCGCAAAGCCCTCACGAACTCGGCGTTCAGCCGCTGCACGACCGGCTGCGGCACGCCCGCCGGCGCGAAGATGCCGAACCACGCGCTCACCTCGTAGCCGGGGACCCCGGACTCGGCTACGGTCGGGAGATCGGGGAGCACCGAAGAGCGCTGCGCGCCGGTCACCGCGAGGCCGCGCGCCGCGCCGGACTTCACGTGGGGCGCCGCGGTCAGCACGAGGTCGAACATCAGCGACACCTGTCCGGCGATGAGGTCGTTCAGCGCCGGCGCGCTTCCCTTGTACGGGATGTGGACGATGTCGATCCCGGTCATCGACCTGAGCAGCTCGCCGGCGAGGTGGTTCGACGTCCCGTTGCCCGCGGAAGAGTAGTTGAGGCTCCCCGGCTTGGCGCGGGCGAGCGCGAGAAACTCCGGCACGGTCTTCGCCGGCACCGACGGGTGCACGATCATCGCGAACGGGATCGAGGCGACCAGCGACACCGGCGTGAAGTCCTTCACCGGGTCGAAGGGCAGCTTCGGGTTGAGCGCCGGGTTGATCGCATGCGAGCTGACGGTGCCGATCATGATCGCGTAGCCGTCGGGCGCGCTCTTCGCCAGCGCCTCGGCGCCGATCGCCGTGCCTGCCCCGGGCCGGTTGTCGACGACGAGCTGTTGGCCCAGCCCTTCGCCGGCCTTCTGTCCGATGGCGCGCGCGAGGATGTCCGCCGAGCCGCCCGGCGGGAACGGCACGATGAAGCGGATCGGCTTGGCGGGATAGGTCTGGGCGGCGGCGTCGAGCGCGCAGCCGAGGGCGAGGCAGAGCGCGAGCCCGAACCGCATCGCGCTATCGCTTCTTCCGCTTGGCGGCCTTCCGCGCCGGCCGCTTCGCAGCCTTCGCCGCCTTGGCCGCCGGCGCGGCCTTGGCCGCGATCGCTTCGACCTCGACGAGGAACTCCGGCCGGATCAGCGAGGAGATGATCAGCCCGGTCGACGCCGGCCGGTGGCCGGCGAGGAACTTCGCGCGCGTCGCGGCGTAGGCCGGGAAGAGGTCGAGCCGCACGAGGTACTGCGTCATCTTGACGAGGTCGGTCACCTTCATCCCCGCCGACTCGAGGATCGCGACGACGTTCTGCCAGACGACCTCGGTCTGCTCCTCGATCGTCGACGGTACGGTGCCGTCCTTCCGGAGGGCGACTTGGCCGGCGACGTACAGCCAGCGCGCGTTCGGCGGCACCTCGACGCCGTTCGAGTAGGTGCCGATCGGGTCGGCGATCGTCTTGGGGTTGTGGAACTTGGCCATGGTCTTCCTCCCTCAGGCGGGTACGGCAACGTCGTCGATCTCGGGGATGCGCGGGATCGGCACGCTGTACGGTGCGACGTCGGCGCGGATCTTGTCGAGGCCGCGGCGGATGATCGCGATCTCGTTGTCGGGATGCGTCGCGCCGAGGCCCCACTCGGCGGCGAGCGCGCGGTTGGTTGCCGACCGCCGGCGTTCGTCCTCCGGCAGGTTGACCACTGCGTAGACGCCGTTCAGGAGGCTGCCGCGAAGCTTCTTCGAGAACTTGGTGCCCAGCAGCTCCTTCTCGGTCTCGCCGAGGTCGCCGAAGAAGCGGCGCATGATGATCCGCCCGAACTGGATGTGCCGCGCCTCGTCGCGCAGGATCAGCCGGCACGCCTCCCTGATCGACTCGTAGCGCGCGTTCTCGTAGCGCGCCTGGAGCAGCTCGCCGGAGAGCTGCTCGAACAGCGTGTTCACCGCGAGGCCGGCGAAGAACGACATTGCGCGTTCGTCCCTCTCGTCGTGGAAGCGCGGGATGATCGACTGGAAGTAGTCGGCGCGCGGCGTCGGTTCGTAAGTCGAGGCGCCCGCGCCGATCGCGCGCGCGATGCGGAACGACGCCTCGTGGTGGCGCAGCTCCTCCATGATGAAGTTGGCGATGTGCTGCTTCACCTCGAACGGCTGGTGGCCGAAGATCGCGTCGCGCAGGCGCTCGGCGCCGTACGGCGTCGCGCCGTGCTCCATCCACGCCCGCAGCGACCACCACTCGGCGCCGGCCGCGCGCACCTCGCGCGGGAGGTCGGCGTTTCCGACGTCCGAGAAATCGATCCTCGCCGGATCCCAGGCGAGGTCGCGCGCCTGCTCGCACAGGCGCCAGACGTCGGGATAGGCCTCCTCGGCGACGATCGGGTAGGGGTTGGGAACGGGGGTGAGCTCTTCGAGCAGGGAGGGTTGCATGGCGACTCGCTTGGTCCGGATCTTCGTGTTGGTGGCTCAGGCGGCGCGCGAGGCGGACCGGTGCTCGGCGTCGATCAGGCGGTCGAGGATGCGGTGCACGTGCGCGGGACCGGCATCCACGCGGATGTCGTGCCGCGGCGTCCTCCCGGCGTCGCTGTCGATCATGCGCTGCTGGTGCTCGATCATCTCCTTGTCCTCCTCGAAGGTGCGCTTGACGTCGCCGTAGGTGACGCGGGTGATCTCCTCGCTGTCGAGGCCGTAGTTGCGGCAGTACGACCACAGGTAGAGGCTCTTGCGCGCGGTCATCGGCGTCACCAGGTTGATCGAGCGCGCCTCGATGCCGCGGGAGCGGTCGCCGGCCGGAGCCCCGGTGCCGGTGGGCGCGCAGCCGACGTCGATCACCACGTTTCCCGGCGCGCTCCACTCGATCAGCTGCCAGCGGTCGACGTTGCCCTGGAAGCCCGCCACCTTGACGAACATCGGGGGCGCCGGCTTGTCGATCATCCAGCGGTGCACGTGCACGCGATCGTTCGCCGCGCGCGCGACCGAGGGCGTTTCCGACACGTAGGGCGTGCCGATGGTCCGGCCGTGCAGATAAGTGAGATGCGAGAGGTCCATCAGGTTGTCGAGCACCAGCCGCCAGTCGGCGTCGATGGTGAGCGAGTCCCCCGGCGCCGACCACTGCGGGTGCTCGTTCCACCACAGGTCGGGGACGAGCGCCGGGTCGGCCGCCGCCGCATCGCCCATCCAGATCCACGTGAAGCGATGGCGATCGACGACCGGGTAGCGACGGACCGCGCAGTCCGCCGGGATCCGCTCCTGCCCGGGGATGCGCACGCACGCGCCCGTGGCGTCGTACTCGAGGCCGTGGTACCCGCACTGCAACCGGTCGCCGATCAGCTGGCCGCGGGAAAGCGGCGCGAAGCGGTGCGCGCACCGGTTCGCGAGCGCCACCGCGGCGCCGCCCTCGGTGCGCCACAGCACGATCGGTTCGTCGCAGATCCACCGCTCGAGCAGGCTGCGCCCGATCTCGTGGCTCCACGCACAGGGATACCAGAGGTTCCGCGGATAAGGTCCGGCGGCGACGCGGTCAGTCATTGCCATCTCCTCGCCTCAGGGTCTCGTGCGCGCCGGCGGGTCGGGGGTACGCCAGCGGCACCTCGGAATGCAGGATCTGCTCGATCTCGCGCGTCGCCAGCTGCAGCTCGGCGAGCAGTCGTTTCCGTGCCTCGGCCGCGCCGGTGCGCAGGAAGGCGAGGCTGATGTTGGTCGCGGCGCTCATCCGGCCGTCGCGGTCGCGCAGCGGCACCGCGAGGCCGCCGATGCCTTCCTCGACCTCGTCGGCAATGGTGCACCAGCCGCGCCGGCGTGCATCCAGAATGACCCGCTTGAGCTGCTTCCTGTCGGTAACGGTGTGGCGCGTGAGGCGCACCGGCTTCGCCGCCTCGAGCCGCGCGTCGAGCTCCGCGTCCGGCAGCGCCGAGAGGAGCAGCCGCCCCATCGAGCTCGCCCAGGCCGGAATGCGCGTGCCCACGCTGATGTCGATCCGCACCAGGCGCCGCGCTTCCGAGCGCACGACGTACACGACGTCGCCGCCGTCGAGCACGCCGATCGAGCAGGTGTGGCCGGTGCGTTCGACCAGCCGCTCGAGCACCGGCTGGGCCACCGCGCGGAAGCCGAGCGAGGCGAGGTACGCATAGCCGAGCGTGAGCACCCGCGGCGTGAGCGAGTAAAGCCCGCCGCGATTGGACACGTAACCCAGGGTTTCCAGCGTGAAGAGCACGCGCCGCGCCGCCGCTCGCGGGATGTCGAGCGCCTCGGCCACCTCGATCATCGCGAACTGGTGGCCACGGTCGGCGCCGAACAGCGCCAGCACGCGCAGGCCGCGCTCCAGCGACTCGAGATGTTCCTCGGTGCGCGGCAGGACGATGATCTCGGAGGCCGGCATGCGCGTGCGATGATCGGAAGGCGTTGACAGGCAAACTCGATGTCCATGATACTGCGTCGAACATTTGTTCGCCAAGGCCGTTCAAGCGGGGCTCGAGGCGACAAGCCCGATCTTGGCGCGCGATTGCGGTAACGATTCCAACGTCCAGGAGGACACCATGACGCGCCGATCCGCGCCCCTCGTCAGCTCCGTTGCAACCGCGCTCGCGGTGCTCGCCTGCGGCACGCCGGCGCGGGCCGCCGACCTCACCGTCCCCATCCTCGTGCCGGTCACCGGCGTGTTCGCGATCGAGGGCACCGCGCAGCGCAACGGCGCGCTGCTCGCCGCCCGCCGCGCACCCAAGGGGGTCAACGTCAAGTCCGAGGTTTCGGACACGGCCGTCGCTCCCGACGTGGCGGTCAGCCAGTTCGAGCGCGCGATCGCGCGCGAGCGGCCGCAGGCGGTGGTCGCCTCCATGATCGGTATCCAGCTGCTCGCGATGCTGCCGATCGGCCTCGAGGCCAAGGTCCCGATGCTCACGACCTCGGGCACGGCGCGGGTAACCGAGCTCAACAACCCGTGGATCTTCCGCTTCTTCCCGACCGACGCGCTGGCGAAGGAGATTCACGTGCGGTACGTCGTGGAGGAGCTCAAGAAGCGCCGCGTCGCGCTCGTGCACCAGACGACGGCGTACGGGCAGAGCGGCCGCGGCGAGATCCTCGAGCGGCTGGGCAAGGCCGGTATCGAGCCGGTGCTGGTCGAGGCGCTCGAGATCACGGTGCGCGACATGTCGCCGACGATCAGCAAGGTCCGGCAGGCCAACCCGGAAGTCGTGATGCTGCACCTCCATTCCCAGCCGACGGCGCTGTTCGTGCGCGCGGCCGCCCAGGCCAAGCTCAACCTGCCGATCGTCGCCGGCTCCGCCATCCATCAGCCCACGACGGTGGCGCTGCTCGAGCCCGCGGAGCTCGCCGGCGTGTGCGGCGAGACCAACGTGTCCCCGGTGTCGGGAGACACGCCCGAGCTGCGCGCCTTCGTCAAGGCGTTCCGCGAGGAGTTCGCCGCGGAGCCCGACGGGTTCGCGGTCGGCCAGTACGACGGCGTGCAGATGCTGATGGAAGCGGTTGCGAAGGGCGCGAAGACGACCGACGAGATCCGCGGGGCGCTGCATGCCGGCCCCTACAAGGGGCTCGGCATGACCTACAAGTCCGACGGCAAGGGCAACATGGCGCACTCCGGCGTGATCATCTGCTACGACGGCACCTCGCGGATCCCCAAGACGGTGAAGCGCTACGAGAACCTGACCGGGGTGCTGCCGAAGTAGCGCCACCCGCGGAGCGCGGCCCAGGCCGCCGGACGGCGCGCGAACGTGCTCCAGATCCTGCTCAACGCCCTTGCGTTGGGCAGCGCCTACGCGCTGCTCGCGCTGGGCTTCGTCCTGATCCTGAACGCGACGAGCGCGGTCAACTTCACGCAGGGCGACATGGTGATGGCGGGCGGGTACGTGGCCATCGCGGTCGCCGCCGTGCTCCCGGTGCCGGGGTTCGTGCTGCTCCCGTTCGTGATCGTCGGGATGACGGTGCTGGGGCTCGTCTTCTCGCTCGTCGCGTACTTCCCGCTGAAGTCCCGCCCGCCGGTGTCGGTGTTCATCTCGACGATCGCGCTCGGGATCATCTTCCAGAACACGGCGAACGCGATCTTCGGCGCGGCGCCGCGCGGCGCACCTCCCCTCCTGTCGGGGGGCCAGCTCGTGCTCGGGCCGGTGACGCTGCCCGAGCAGTCGGCCGCGGTGATCGTGGTGGCCGCGGCGCTGATCTTCGGGCAATGGTGGCTCTTCGCCCGCACCGGTCTCGGCCGCCAGCTGCGCGCCACCGCGCAGGACCGACCGATCGCGGAGGCGATCGGGATCCGCGTGAACCGGATGATCGCGTTCACGTTCGGGCTCGCCGCGGCGCTCGCCGGCGCGGCCGGGCTGCTGCTCGCCAACACCTTCTTCGTCAGCCCGACCGACGGCACCAACTACATCATCAAGGCCTATATCGCGGTCACGATCGGCGGCTGGGGAAGCCTGCCGGGAGCGGTCGCCGGCGCGCTGCTGATCGCGCTGTTCGAGGTGCTCTACCCGTCGCTCCCGCTCTTCCTGCCGCTCGGCGACCGGAACGCGCCCTGGGTGCAGGAAGCGTTCTCGCAGACGGTGTCGACGATCATCCTGTACGCCGTGGTGCTGGTGATCCTGTTCTTCCGGCCGCAGGGTCTGTTCGGCGAAGTCGTCCAGAAGCGCGCGTGATGGACCGGCGGCGCGCTACGCACCCTCGCGCCGCCTGCTGCACGGTTCGTGCGTACGTGCGAGTCGCCGAAGCTCGCCTCATGGACCGGCGGCGCAAGAGATGCGGACGCTAACGCAGGGAATCCGGCTGCCGCTCGCCGCCGGCGTCGCGATCCTCCTCGCGTGGCCACTGGTGTTCGGCACGAGCTACGATCTGCGCGTGTTCACGCTCGCCGGCGTGTATGCGCTCCTCACGCTCGGCTACCAGTTCATCTTCGGCCACGCCGGCGCGCTCGCCCTGACGCAGGGCACGTTCTTCGGCTTCGGCGCGTACATCGCCGCGCTGCTCGCGCTCAATCTCGGCTGGGGCTTCGCGGCGACGGCGCCGCTCGCGATCGCCGGGCCGGTCCTGCTGGCGCTGGTCGTCGCGGCACCGGTGCTGCGGCTCGAGTCGCACTACTTCGCGCTCGCTACCCTCGGGATAGGACAGGTGATGCTGCTCGTCGCGGTCCACTGGCAGTCGCTCACCGGCGGCGCGAACGGCCTGCCGGGGGTGCCCGGGGTCGTGCTTTTCGGCTGGGCCGTCCCGCGCGGGTTGCCGCTGGCGGCGTTCGTCTGGGGGCTGGTCGCGATCGGCGCGCTGTTCGCGTGGCGCCTGACGCGCGGACTCCTCGGGCGGGCGTACACGGTGATGCGCGAGAACGACATCGCCGCGATGTCGCTCGGGATCGACATCTGGCACCTGCGGTTTGTCGCCTTTCTGCTCTCCGCGGTGTACGCCGGCATCGCCGGGGCGCTGTACGTGCACACGATCCGCGTGATCTCGCCGGAGGTGCTCGAGTTCCACGTCATGGTCGCGACGCTCACGATGGCGGTGGTCGGCGGGCGAACCGGCGTCGCCGGCGCCATCCTCGGCGCGTTCCTGCTCGTGCATCTGCCGGAGTGGTTCCGCTTCCTCGACAAGTACTACCTGATCGCGTACGGCGCGGTGCTGCTCGCGATGATCATCGCCGCGCCGTGGGGGCTCGTCGGCGGGATCGCACGGCTCCGCGCGCAGCTTTTCCGCGAGGCGCCCCCGCCGCCGCCGCGGGCGGTGCCGCTCGTCGCGCGCGAGCGCCGGACCGGCGGCGGGGCGCTCCTCGAGGTCAGCGACCTCGCGATCGCCTTCGGCGGGGTGCGCGCGCTGGACGGCGTGAGCCTCGCCCTCGAGCGTGGCGAGATCTTCGGCCTGATCGGGCCGAACGGGTCCGGCAAGACGACGTTCGTCAACTGCGTGACGCGGATCTACACGCCGCAATCGGGCGCGATCGTGTTCGGCGGCGAGGACGTGACCCGCCTCGCGCCGTACGAGGTCGCGCGCCGCGGCATCGCGCGCACGTTCCAGAGCGTGAACCTGGTCGACGACCTGACCGCGCTCGACAACGTCGCCGTCGCGCGCGCCGGACTCGGCGAAGGCGGACTGCGGCGCGCGCTCGGCGACGACGGGCTCGAGCGCGCGCGCGGGTACGCGGTGGGTCTCCTCGAGCGGCTCGACGTGGCGCACGTCGCCATGCAGCCCTGCGGTGGGCTCGCCTACGGCCTCAAGCGCCGGGTCGAGATCGCCCGCGCGCTCGCGCTCGAGCCGGCGCTCGTGCTGCTCGACGAGCCGGCCGCGGGCCTGAACGCCGCCGAGCAGGCCGATCTCGCCGTGCGCCTGCGCGCGCTCGCGCGCGACGGCCTGACGCTGCTCGTCATCGAGCACAACATGCCGTTCCTGATGCCGCTCGCCGGCCGGATGGCGTGCCTCGACTACGGCCGGCTGATCGCGAGCGGGGCGCCGGCCGACATCCGCGCGCATCCGCGCGTGATCGAGGCGTACCTCGGCGCCGGAGTCGAAACCGGATGAGCGCGCTGCTGCGGGTGACCGGCCTCACCGCGCGCTACGGCGAGATCACCGCGCTCGCGGACGCGACGATCGAAGTGCGCGCCGGCGAGGCGGTGGCGCTCGTCGGCGCGAACGGCGCCGGGAAGACCACGCTGATGAAATCGGTGATGGGCTTCGTCGCGCCGGCCGCCGGCGGGATCGACTACGACGGCCGGCCGCTCGCCGGCGTCCCGGTCTCGGCGCGCGCCCGTCTCGGCATCGGCTACTCGCCGGAAGGCCGGCGGGTGTTCCCCGGCATGACGGTGCGCGAGAACCTCGAGGTGGCGAGCCGCGACCGTGCCGCGGCGACGCGCGAGCGACTTGGCGAGGTGTACGCGATGTTCCCGGCGCTCGCGGAGAAGGCTGCCGCTCTCGGCTGGCAGCTGTCGGGCGGGCAGCAGCAGATGCTCGCGATCGGCCGCGCGCTGATGACCGCGCCGCGGCTGCTGCTCCTCGACGAACCCTCGCTCGGGCTCTCGCCGATCCTCACCGCCGAAGTGCTCGGGCGCGTGCGCGCGATCGTCGCGCGCGGCACCGCGGTGCTGCTCGCCGAGCAGAACGTGGCGAAGGCGCTGGAAGTCGCCGACCGCGCCTACGTGCTGCAGGTCGGGCGCGTGGTCGAGTCCGGGCCGGCGGCCGAGCTGCGGCAGAATCCGCGCATCCGGGAAGCCTTTCTCGGCGCATGACAGGAACGAACACGATGGCCGATGCTTTCACACCGTTCAGCTTCGTCCACTCGAACCGCCGTGTCGTCTTCGGCTGGGGCGCGCTCGACCGCCTGCCGGAGCTGGCGCAGGAGATCGGCGCGAAGCGGCCGGCCGCGGTGCTCGACGAGCACTTCACCCGCACGCCGGTCGGCGGGCGGGTCGCCGCGCTGCTGAAGGAGGCGACCGGCGCCGAGCCGCTCGTACACGCCGCGCCCGCCCGCGAGCCGGACACCGCGACGGTCGAGGCGTGCGCGGCGGCGCTCGCCGCGGCGCGCCCCGACTTCATCCTCGCGCTGGGCGGCGGCTCGGCGATGGATACGGCGAAGGTCGCGCGGATGCTGCTCTCGAACCCCGGACCGGCGGAGGCGATCGCCGGCTTCGGCAAGCGGCTCGCGACGCACGCGAGCGTGCTCGTCGCCGTGCCGACGACCCATGGCACCGGCAGCGAGGTCTCCGAATCCGCGGTGCTCGGCAAGGAGGGGATGGACGCGAAGCTCATCTACCGCTCGCCGGAGATGACGCCGCAGATCGCGCTGCTCGATCCGGCGCTCACCGCCGGTGCGCCGCCGACCGTTACCGCGTACGCCGGCTACGACGCGGTGACGCACGCGGTCGAGGCGTACGTGTCGAGGATGGCTTCGCCGATGACCGACCCGTACGCCGTGTCCGCCATGGAGCTGCTCGGGCGCTGGCTCGCGGTCGCGTACGAGGAGCCGGAGAACCGCGACGCGCGAGGGGCGTGCCTGATCGCCTCGCTGCAGGCGGCGATCGCATTCAACAGTGCCAACCTCGGGCTCGCGCACGCGATTTCCGGCCCGCTCGGCGCGCAGCAGCACGTGGCGCACGGCCTCGGCAACGCGCTCGCGCTGCCGTACGTCACCGCGTTCAACGAGCCGGTGCTCGGGGCGAAAGGGGCGGTCATCGCGCGGCTCTTCGGCGGCCGGAGCGCGGCGGAGGCGATGGCGAAGCTGCGGCGCCGTCTGGGTCTCGACCTGAGCCTCGACGGCTACGTCCGGACCGACACCGACCGCGAGCGGCTCGCCGAGTGGGCGATGAAGAGCGGGCAGGTCAGGATGAACCCGCGGGCCGCGACGATCGACGACATGCGCGCGATCCTCGCGGCGATGCGGACGCCGACCGGCGACGCGGCGCCGGTCGTCAGGCGCTAGGCTTCAGGAGCCGCCGAGCGTCAATCGGTAGTTGAACTGCGAGCCGGGAATACCGCCCTCGAAGGCATTGCCACCGCCCGCTCTCTTCAGCACGAGGTTGGCCTTGCCGCAGCCGCGCGGGCCGACTCAGGCAGTTTTCCTCACCGCTAGTTTTCTTCCTCTCTCTTCTAGGCAGCTCTGCGATGTATACAGCTAAGCTCGCGCGTATGCTGCTCTCGAATCCCAGATCGGCGGAGGCGATCGCCTGCTTCTGCAAGCGGCTCTCTACGCTCGCTATCGTGCTCTTCGCCGTGCCGACGACTCATGGCAGTGGTAGCGAGTTCTCCGAATCTGCGGTGCTCGGCAAGTAGGGGATGGACGCGAAGCTCATCTACCGCTCGCCGTAGATGACGCCGCAGATCGCGCTGCTCGATCCGGCGCTCACCGCCGGTGCGCCGCCGACCGTTACCGCGTACGCCGGCTACGACGCGGTGACGCACGCGGTCGAGGCGTACGTGTCGAGGATGGCTTCGCCGATGACCGACCCGTACGCCGTGTCCGCCATGGAGCTGCTCTGGCGCTGGCTCGCGGTCGCGTACGAGGAGCCGGAGAACCGCGACGCGCGAGGGGCGTGCCTGATCGCCTCGCTGCAGGCGGCGATCGCATTCAACAGTGCCAACCTCGGGCTCGCGCACGCGATTTCCGGCCCGCTCGGCGCGCAGCAGCACGTGGCGCACGGCCTCGGCAACGCGCTCGCGCTGCCCTACGTCACCGCGTTCAACGAGCCGGTGCTCGGGGCGAAAGGGGCGGTCATCGCGCGGCTCTTCGGCGGCCGGAGCGCGGCGGAGGCGATGGCGAAGCTGCGACGCCGTCTGGGTCTCGACCTCAGCCTCGACGGCTACGTCCGGACCGACGCCGACCGCGAGCGGCTTGCCGAGTGGGCGATGAAGAGCGGGCAGGTCAGGATGAACCCGCGGGCCGCGACGATCGACGACATGCGCGCGATCCTCGCGGCGATGCGGACGCCGACCGGCGACGCGGCGCCGGTCGTCAAGCGCTAGGCTTCAGGAGCCGCCGAGCGTCAAGCTGGTAGTTGAACTGCGAGCCCGGGATCGTTCCCTCGAACTCGTTTCCGGTCCCTTTCCTCTTCAGGACCACCTTCGATTTCGGGCAGCGGGCGTTCGGGAACTTGTCGCGGAACTGCACCACGAGCGTCAGCTCGGAGCCGTCGAGCTTCCCGGTGAACGGCTCGTCGTCCATCCCGCACACGCGCCCCTCCCAGGTCGCCTTGCCCTCGACCGAGCCGTCCGGCTCCTGCTTGTCGATCACGACCGACCACGCGCCGCCGAACGGCGTGCCCTTGCCGGGCGCGGTGCCGCTCCATTTGCCGGTCATCTTCGCCGGCAGCTTGTCCTGTGCGGCGAGGTCCGGCGCGGCGCCGGCGACCAGTGCAAGAACGATCAGGGATCGAAGCGGACGGAGTGCGCGCATGTCGTTCCTCCTTTTTGGCGCGGTCGACGGCGTCATGTCTAAACCCGCCGCCGCGGGCGCGCAAGCGCCGCGCCGGCCGACTCAGGCAGTCTTCCTCACCCCTACCGCGACACGCCGCGCGCCCGGTCGAGCCGCGCGCGCGCCTGCTCGGCCCAGGCGGTCGCGCCCTCGCTCACGTCGGCCCAGGTGATGCTCTGTCCGACGAAGAGGTGCGCGTCCTTGCGCGTGGTGACCTGGGCGAAGAGCCGCTCGTTGGTCACCCCGTCGCGCACCTCCGCCTCGCCCGTCATCGCGATCACCGTCTTGTCGGTGCCGGTCGCATAGCGCGCGGCGTCCATCGCGATCTTGATCGGCAGCAGGTTGAGCGGCGTGAAGCCGGGCCGCTCCGGATTGATGCCGGTGAGTGCGAACCGGATGACGAGCACGCTCGGCCCGGGCGCATCCACGACCTCGTAGCCGCCGGCGCGGAACTCGCGAATGACGACCGCGCGGAACTCGTCGGTGATCTGCTTGTACATCGCCGGCTGGATGCCCGGGTAGTCCGCGCCCGGGTTGATCCACACCTCGACCGGCGCGAGCATGATCTTCGTGTACTGCTTCCAGTCGACGCCGGGCTTGACCCACTGCCACGTGTCGAGGCGGCCGGGCACCTTCTGCATCTGGCTGTAGTCGCCGAGGAAGCCCGAGGGGTGCAGCGTCGATCCGGGCAGGACGACCCCCGGCGCGGCCCGGCCGTCGCCGGGGGCGGGCTCGGGCGCGGTGGCGCAGCCGGCGGCAAGCAGCGCGGCGACGAAGAGCGGGACGGCGTGGCGCATTCTTCTCCTCCTCGAATCAGAACCCGACCGCGAGCGAGTCGCGCCGCGGGTCGGACGCGGTGACGTACCCGCCGTCGACGCGCAGCGCGATCTGCGCGCAGCCGAAGTCCATGTAGCCCTCCGGCAGCTCGACGAGCCGGTGTCCGCGGCGGGCGAGCTCGCTCACCGTCGCCGGCGGGAACGCGGTCTCGAGGTTCACGTCCATGCCGGTCATGACGCGGAAGCGCGGCCCGTCGATCGCGGTCTGCGGGCCCTGGCCGTAGTCGATCATGCGCACCATCAGCTGGGTGTGGCCCTGCGGCTGCATCGTCCCGCCCATCAGGCCGAAGCTCATCACCGGCACGCCGTTCCTCGTCACGAAGCCGGGGATGATCGTGTGGTACGGGCGCTTGCGCGGCGCGACGCAGTTGGGATGGCCGGGCTTGAGGACGAAGCCGTAGCCGCGGTTCTGCAGGCTGATGCCGGTGCCCGGCACGACGACGCCCGAGCCGAAGCCCATGTAGTTCGACTGGATCAGCGACACCATCATGCCGTTGGCGTCGGCGGCGGTGAGGTAGATCGTCCCGCCCCGCGGCGGCGTGCCGTGGCCGAAATCCTGCGCGCGCTTCGTGTCGATCAGTCGCGCGCGAGAGGCAAGGTAGTCCCGGTCGAGGAGGTGCGAAGGCTTCACCCCGGTCATCGCGGCGGAATCGGCCACGAATGCCCGCGCGTCGGCGAACGCGAGCTTCACCGCCTCGATCTGGAGATGGACGCTGTCCGCCGAGTCCACCGGCAGCTTCGCGACGTCGAAGTGCGACAGCATTCCGAGCGCCATCAGGCAGACGATGCCCTGGCCGTTCGGCGGGATCTCGTGCACCGTGTAGCCGCGGTAATCCTGGCTGATCGTCCCGACCCAGTCGTTCGTGTGCGCCGCCAGGTCGGCGCGGGTCATCGCGCCGTCGTGCGCCGCCGCGTGCGCCTCGATCCGCTCGGCGAGCTCGCCGTCGTAGAAGGCCTTGCCGCGCGTTTCCGCGATCAGCTCGAGCGTCGCCGCCGCCTCGCGCAGCGCGAACCGCTCGCCTTCCCGCGGCGGGCGGCCGCCGGGCAGGAAGGCCGCGGCGAAGCCCGGCTGGCTTCTCGAGCTCCGGCACCTGCTGCGCCCAGCGCTGGGCGACGAACGGCGAGACGAGGTAGCCGTTGAACGCGTACTCGATCGCCGGCTCGAACAGCTTCTCGAACGGCAGCTGGCCGTAGCGCTCCGAGAGCTCGGCCCACGCCGCCACGCAGCCCGGCACCGACACGCTGTTCCAGCCGCGGACCGGCACCGACTTCTCGCCGGCGAAGTACTCCGGCGTCCACGCTGCCGGCGAGCGTCCCGACGCGTTCAGGCCGGCGAGGCCGTTGCCGTCCCAGATGATCGCGAAGAGATCGGAGCCGATGCCGTTCGAGATCGGCTCGACGATCGTGAGCGCGATCGCGGCGCCGAGCGCGGCGTCCACCGCGTTGCCGCCGTCGAGCAGCATCCGCAGGCCGGCCTGCGCGGCGAGCGGCTGCGAGGTCGACACCACGTTCGCGGCCATCGTCGGCCGGCGGGCGGTGGGGTACGCGGAGGTGTAGCGGGCGAAGTCCATGACCCCTCAGGCAGCTTCGTTCACGTCGAGGACGACGCGGCCGAGGATCTTCCCCGCCTTGAGCTCGTCGAGCGTGCGGTTCACTTCCTTGATCGGCCGCACCTCGACCGGGGTCGGCCTTCAGCTTGCCGGCCTGCGCCAGCGCCACCACCTCGCGCAGCTCCTGCAGGTTGCCGACATAGGAGCCGACGATTCCGATCGCGCGCTGCGCGATCGGCGGCAGCGGATGGGTCAGCTCGCCGCCGAACAGGCCGCAGACGACGTAGCGGCCGCCCTTCGCGAGGACGGCGATGCCGAGGGCGGCCGTGGCGGGCATGCCGACGAAGTCGAGCGCGCCCGCGACCGCGCCCGCCGAGATCTTCTGGATCTGCGCGATCGCGGCCTGCTGGTCGCGCGAGTTCACCGTCTCCCGCGCGCCGGCGGCGCGCGCGGCGGGGAACTTGCCGTCGTCGACGTCGCAGGCGATCACCCGCTCGATGCCGAGCGCGCGCAGGGTCGAGAGCGCGATCAGGCCGAGGCCGCCGCAGCCGAGCACGACCACCCAGTCGCGCTCGGTCGAGCGCCGGCAGCTTGCGGATCGGCGCTGTAAGTCGTGATGCCGGAGCAGGCGAGCGTCGCGGCGAAGCCTTCGTCGACGCCGGTCGCATCGACCAGGTACTTGGCGTCCGGCACGACGACGTGCGACGAGTACGCGCCGGGACGCATCACGCCGAGGAAGCGCGGCGCGAGGCAGTAGTTGTCCTGCCCGGCGTTGCACACCGCGCACTCGCCGCAGCCGATCCACGGATACACGATCCGCTTCGCGCCCACCGCCACGCCCTTCGCGTCGGGGCCGAGCGCCTCGACCACGCCGTACGGCTCGTGGCCGAGCGTGAACGGCGGCACGCAGCCGCGGTCCTTGACGTAGAAGCGCTTGCCGCCGCCCCAGTCGAAGTAGCCGTCCCAGATGTGCAGGTCGGAGTGGCACACGCCCGAACGCGTGACGCGGACCAGCACTTCCTTGCCCTTGGGCTGCGGCGTTTCCCGCACCGCGCGCTGCAGCGGCTTGCCGTGTTCGACGACGTCGTAGCTCAGCATCTCCCTTCTCCCTATGACTTTCGGCCGCGGCGTGCAGCGCCTGGTCGATGTCCCACAGGATGTCGTCGAGCGTTTCGAGGCCGACCGACACCCGGATCATGTCCGGCGTGACGCCGGCCTTCGCCTGGTCCGCCTCGTCCATCTGGCGATGCGTCGTCGAGGCCGGATGGATCACCAGCGTCTTGGCATCGCCGATGTTCGCAAGATGGCTCATGAACGTCGCGCTGTCGATGAACTTCTCGCCGGCTGCGGCACCGCCCCTGATCCCGAACGAGAGCAGGCCGCTCGCGCCCTGCGGCATGTACTTGCGGGTGAGCGCGTAGTACTTGTTGTCGGGCAGGCCGGGGTAGTTCACCCACGACACCTGCGGGTGCCCGGACAGGAACTTCGCCACCGCGAGCGCGTTCGCGCAGTGCCGCTCCATCCGCAGCGGCAGGGTCTCGATGCCCTGCAGGAGCTGCCAGGCGTTGAACGGCGAGAGCGACGGGCCGAACGTGCGCATCGTCTCCATCCGGCAGCGCATGATGAAGCCGAAGTCGCCGAAGGTCTCGTGGAAGATCACCCCGTGATAGCCCTGCGAGGGCGTCGTCATGCCCGGGAACTTGCCGTTGCCCCACGGGAACTTGCCCGACTCGACGATCACGCCGCCCATCGTGGTGCCGTGGCCGCCGATGTATTTCGTCGCCGAGTGCACGACGATGTCGGCGCCGTGCTCGAGCGGCCGGCAGAGGTAGGGCGAGGGCACGGTGTTGTCGACCACGAACGGCACGCCGGCCTCGCGGGCGATCGCGCCGATCGCGGCGATGTCGACGACGTTGATCGACGGATTGCCGAGGGTCTCGGCGTAGAGGAGCCGGGTGTTGGGCTGGAGCGCCCGGCGGAAGTTCTCCGGGTCGTCGGGATCGACGAACGTCGCCTCGATGCCGAGCTTCTTCAGGTTCACGCCGAGCAGCGTGTGCGTGCCGCCGTACAGCGTCGAGGCGGAGACCGCGTGGTCCCCGGCCTGGAGCAGCGTCATGATCGCCACCGCCTCGGCCGCCTGGCCGGTGGCCGTGGCGAGCGCAACGCGGCCGCCCTCGAGGGCCGCGACGCGCTCCTCGAGGACCGCGACCGTCGGGTTCGAGATCCGGGAATAGACGTTGCCGAAGGTCTGCAGGTTGAAGAGGCTCGCCGCGTGCTCGGCGGAGTCGAAGACGAACGAGGTCGTCTGGTAGATCGGCGCCGCGCGCGCGCCGGTGGCTGCGTCCGGGATCTGGCCGGCGTGCAGCGCGAGCGTCTCGAAGCCGAATTTGCGGTCGGGCATCAGTTCGCGATGTACTTCGGCCGCTTCGCCGAGACGACCTTGGTGTTGACGCCCGCCCAGTTGAGGCCGCCGAAGAGCCGCGCGTGCTCGATCTTCACGCAGCGGTCCATCACCGTCTCGAGCCCGGCGGCCTCCGCCTTGCGCGCGGCCTCGGCGTTCGTCACGCTGAGCTGCTGCCACAGCACTTTCGCCCCGATCGCGATCGCGTCCTCGGCGATCGGCATGATGTCGGCGGTCTTGCGGAAGCAGTCGACGATGTCGACCGTCGCTGCGCTTGTTCCAGCGAGCTCGCGGAGCGACTTGTAGCATCGCTGCCCCAGGATCACGTCGTAGCGCGGGTTCACCGGGATGATGGTGTAGCCGTGCTCGAGCAGGTACTTCGCGGCGAAGTAGCTCGGACGGAACCAGTCGGCGGACAGCCCGACGACCGCGATGACCTTGCTCGTGGCGAGAATGCGGCGCAGTCCGGGGATGTCGTCGACCATCGTGGAGGGATCCGGGGCTTCGGGCGTATTCTATCCGGCGCGGCCGCCAGCCGGTCGCGCTCGACAACCGCTGCGGGCACCGCGGCGCCAAGCTCTCCAGCCGCCTCGAAGGCAATCGCCGCTGCATGCACGCTGCGGAAGCTGATCGAAGCCGAGCGCGCACCGACGCGGTCGGCGGCGGCGTAGCGGCATTTGCGCACGCTCCTCTGGTGAAAACTGCCGCGGCCGGAGCCGCTCGGCCGAAAGCCCTACGACTGCCGCTCGCGCGCCCGTGAACTAAGCCGCGGGCCCGGGTGCCGGCTTAGGGCGACAGACGTATTCCCGCTGGCGAAGAACGCGCCCACTCTGCGGGCTGGCTCGATATCCGCAGAGTGGTCCCGGTGTCGTCTGAAACCAAAGACCTGATCTCGAATCCCCTGCCGCTGGTGGCGGTCGCGCTGCTCGCGGCGGGCGTGCTCGTGCGCACGCTCCCGCTCGAGAGCGCGCGGCCCCACGACGCCGCCCCGCCGGCGGTCACCGCGATCGGCGAGCAGGACGTCCGCGCACGCCTCTGGCAGGACCCGTTCGAGGCCGTCCCGCGACCCGCACGCCGCGAGTCGCCGCAAGAGCGGGCCGCGCGCATCGCCGCGGACCCGCTGCACGGGCCGGGGTCGCTCGCCGCGCAGGTGCAGCGGGCAGGAGACGGCGGCAAAGTGACGATACTCGGCGTCATGGTCTTCGGCTCGCCGTACGCCGAGGACGTCGAATCGCGGCGTCGCATGCGCTACGCCGTCCTGTCGGGCCTCGCCGCCCGCCGCTACGTGCCGGACAGCCCCGGCGCGCTCGGCTACGTCTGGACCGACAGCGGCGTCACCGACCTCCACGCGACCGGCGCCGGTGCGGGTCGGCCGCGGATGCCCGAGGTCGTGCCCTACGAGTGGTTCACCGCCGAGCCGCACCGGCGCGGGCTCAAGGAGATCGCGCAGCAGGAGATCCCGCAAAAAGAGATCCCGCGCAAGGACAAGCTGCTCGTGCTCTGGCTCGACGAGGACTCTTTCGGCGAGGAGGCGCTGCGCGGACTCTCGGCGGTCGTGGCGCGCGTCGCGTGCGGCGATGGCGAAGCGCCGTGCCGTCGCCCGGAAGGCGCTGCGCCGGTGCGCATCCTCGGCCCGGCGGGATCGGGCACGCTGAAGGCGCTCCTCGCGGACGCGCGCAAGGCACCGCCCGCGCGAGGGGCAGTTCGGGCTCCAGCTTGTTTCGGCTTTCGCCACCGTGCCGAAGGGGAAGCTGGAGGAGCAGAAGCTGGAGGACGTGCCGGACTCGTGGCGCGGGAAGCTCGAGATCCTGCGGACGATCGGCGGCGACGACGACCTCGCCCAGGCGCTCGTGGAGGAGCTCGCGCTCCGCCGGATCAATCCGGCGCCGCGGGAAGGGAAGGCCGACTGCCAGGACGGGGTCGTGCTCGTATCCGAGTGGGACACCGACTACGGCCGCTCGCTGCCGCGCGCATTGCGCGACCAGATCGCCGCGCGCTGCCGCAACCAGGCGCCCGTGTGGTGGTTCAGCTACCTGCGCGGCCTCGACGGCACGCTCCCCGGCGCGCAGGGTGAGAGCGCGCGCAAGCGCGACGCGAAGTCCGCGCGACCCGATCGACGCCGAGGAGCTGTTCTCGAACGGCGTGCCGCGCGACCGTTCCGAAGGCCGCAGCCAGTTCGACTACCTCCGCCGCATCGGCGAGCGGATCCGGCTCTTCGACGGCGACGAGAAGGGACAGGGGCGCCCGGGCGTGCGCGCGATCGGCGTCCTCGGCAGCGACGTGTACGACAAGCTGCTCGTGCTGCAGGCGCTGCGGCCGATGTTTCCCGACGTGATCTTCTTCACCACCGACATGGACGCGCGGCTCACGCACCCCGACCAGAACGCCTGGGCGCGCAACCTGATCGTCGCGTCCCATTACGGGCTCGCGCTCCACTCCGGGCTGCAGCGGGACGTCCCGCCGTTCCGGGATGGCTACCAGACCGCGGCGTTCCTCGGCACGATGATGGCGCTCGTGCCGGAGCCGAAGGCACCGGGCCAGGAGGTCGTCAACGAATGGCTCGCCGGCAGCTTCGCGCGCACCGTCGCCGAGCGCGCGGGCGAGGGCGCGTTCGACTACGACGCGGCCGCGCGGCCGCGGGCCTTCGCCGGCAAGCGGCTGTTCGAGATCGGCCGCACGCGCGCGGTCGAGCTGGACGCGAACGGCGCCAGCGCGCGGGGCCGCTGCGACCGCGGCCACCTCGCGGAGTGCCGCAACGTGCACCCGAAACGCGACCGCAGCACGATGGGCCCCGATCTCTCGCAGCCGCAGGCGTGGCTCTTTACCGGCGGGGCGGTGGCGGCGTTCCTGCTGCTCTTCCTCACCAGCCGCACCGTGCGCGAGAACTGGCAGCGGATCGTCGCCGCCGTCGGCGTCGTCGCGGCCGCGGCCGCGGCGCTGCGGTGGGTGATCCAGCTCGACGTCGCCGGGAGCGAAGCGCCCTACCTGCGCGAGCTCGGCTTCGTGATCGTCGCCATCGGCACCGCGTGCGGGACCTGGCTCGCCCACCTCGTGCTCGAGGCGCGGGTGCCGCGGCGGACCGCGGTCGCGGCGGTGCTCGTGCTGGGCGCGGCGGCGGCCGCCGCGGTCGGGCTCGTGCACGCGAAAGCGGGGATGGGCGAGCCGATGGAATGGTTCGAGGGCGTCAGCACCTGGCCCACGGAGTACCTGCGGCTCGCGGCCACGATCCTCGGGCTCGCGCTCCTCGTCTACGGCTGGACGGCGCTGCGCCGCCAGGCGGACGAGATCCAGCGCGCGTTCTTCGTGCCGTTGCGCCGCCGCGACGGCGCCTCGCCGTGCGCCGCGCGGCCGGCGATGGCGGCGTTGCGGCGCATCGCGCGCGCGTTCGCGAGCGGCTTCCCGCCGGCTCACGACTACTTCGGCCGCCCGGAAGGCTGCGGGACGGCGCGCGTGAACGCGGCCCGCCTGTGGCACCGCTACCGGCGCCGCACCGGGTTCTGGCCGAGCGCCGGACGCATAGCGACCGGCGTCGCGCTCGCGTTCGCCGCCGGCGCGCTCGTGCTCTACCTCGACCCGCCGAGCGTCCCGGCGCGCGGCGAGGTGGCGTACTGGACGCACCAGCTGCTCCGCGGGGCGAGCGTCAGCGTGCTGGTGTTTCTGATCTTCTCCGTCGTCGACGCGACGCGGATGTCGACCGGCCTCATCCGCGCGCTCTCGGAGCGTCCGACCCACTGGCCGCGGCGGACGCTCGCGCGCTTCGAGGCGCGGTCCGGCGTGCCGGCGCGGCTGCTCGAAGGCTGGATCGACTTCGAGTTCATCGTCGCGCTCACCCGCGGCGTGACGCGGTTCATCTACTGCCCGTTCGCCGTGCTGCTGCTGCTCATCGTCTCGCGGAGCACGGTCTTCGACGCGTGGGATTTCCCGCTGCCGCTGCTCGTGCTGCTGGCCACGGCGGCGCTCTACGCCACGTTCTGCGCGCTCAGCCTGCGGCGGGCGGCCGAGCAGGCGCGGCGCCAGATCATCGCGTCCTACGAGGACGAGTGCCTGCGGCTCCGCGCGGCCGCACCCGGCGAGGAGTCGGGGCGCCTGGCGAGCGCGGTGGGCACGCTGGTCGACCGCATCAAGACGACGCGCGAAGCCGCGTTCCTGCCGCTCACCCAGCAGCCGGCGATCCGGGCGCTCCTCATCCCGTTCGGCGGCTTCGGCGGCGTGTCGCTGATCGAGTACCTGGTGTTCGCGCAGACGTAGGGACGGCACCGGTCGGCGCGGAGCTCCCGCCCGGCCGGCGCCGGACCCGGCAACATCCCCGGACGGGGCGCCACGGGCGCCCCGTCTCTGCTTTGGAGCGGCCCGGTGGCCCGAGTCGGGGCATACTTCGGCCCCCGGCCCACACTTCTCTCCGGAGCCCTCCATGCAAGCTCACCAGAACTACATCGGCGGCGAATGGGCGGCAGCGCCCGCGGCCGCCCCGAACCGCAACCCGTCCAACGTCGCCGACGTGATCGGCGAGTACGCGCGCGCCGACGAGGCGCAGGTCCGCGCGGCGATCGCGGCCGCCCGGGCGGCGTTCCCCGCCTGGTCGCGGGGCAACGTCCAGGCGCGGTCGGACGCGCTCGACAAGATCGGCAACGAGATCCTCGCCCGGAAGGACGAGCTCGGGACGCTGCTCGCGCGCGAGGAAGGGAAGACCAAGCCGGAGGGGATCGGCGAGGCGGCGCGCGCCGGATACATCTTCAAGTTCTTCGCCGGCGAGACGTTGCGGCTCGCGGGCGAGATGCTGCCCTCGGTGCGCCCCGGGATCCGGGTCGAGATCACGCGCGAGCCGGTCGGGGTGATCGGCATCATCACGCCGTGGAACTTCCCGATCGCGATCCCGGCGTGGAAGATCGCGCCGGCCCTCGCGTACGGCAACTGCGTGGTGTTCAAGCCCGCCGACCTGGTGCCGGGCTGCGCGTGGGCGCTCGCGGAGATCATCTCGCGCAGCGGCATCCCGAAGGGGGTGTTCAACCTCGTGATGGGGCGTGGATCGGTGGTCGGCGAGGTGCTCGCGACGACCCCCGAGATCGACGCGATCAGCTTCACCGGCTCGGTGGACGTCGGCAAGCGCGTGGCGCAGCAGTGCGCGGCGCGGCTCGCCAAGGTCCAGCTCGAGATGGGCGGCAAGAACCCGCAGGTGGTGCTCGACGACGCCGACCTCGACACGGCGGTGAACGTCGCGCTGCAGAGCGCGTTCTTCTCCACCGGCCAGCGCTGCACGGCGGCGAGCCGGCTGGTCGTGCAGCAGGGCATCCACGACCGGTTCGTCGCGGCGCTGACCGCGAAGATGGGCACGCTCAAGGTCGACGACGCCCTCAAGGACGGCACCGACATCGGCCCGGTCGTCGACGAGAAGCAGCTCGAACAGGACCTGAGTACCTCGACGTTGGACGGAAGGAGGGCGCGAAGCTCGCCGCGGGCGGCGAGCGGCTGAAGCGCGGCACCGAGGGCTACTACCTGCAGCCGGCGCTCTTCACCGACACCACGCCGCAGATGCGGATCAACCGCGAGGAGATCTTCGGGCCGGTCGCCTCGGTGATCCGCGTGAAGGACTACGACGAGGCGCTCGCGATCGCGAACGACACGCCGTTCGGCCTCTCGTCGGGGATCGCGACCACGTCGCTCAAGCACGCCGAGCACTTCAAGCGCAACTCGGCCGCCGGCATGGTGATGATCAACCTGCCGACGGCGGGCGTCGACTACCACGTGCCGTTCGGCGGCCGGAAGGGGTCGAGCTACGGGCCGCGGGAGCAGGGGCGCTACGCGGCGGAGTTCTATACGGCGGTCAAGACGTCGTACGTCAGCCCGGCCGTCTGATCCGGATGGCGGCGTTCGTCCTCGCGCTCTACACCGACCGGCTCGCGCCGAAGGCGGCGCTCCCCGCGCCGCTCGCAGCGCGGAACCGCGTGATCTACGTGCGCGAGGGCGACGCGACCGTCCGCGCCGGCGGGCAGGCGGCGACGCTCGCGGCGAACAGCGCGTGGCACGGCGCGGTCGGCTGCGAGGTCGCTGCGGGTGGGAACGGCGCGACGCTCCTGCGGTGGGAGCTCGGCCCGACGCCGGTCGGCGAGCCGACGCTGGCGCAGGACGGTGGAGCTCGCCGATCCCGGCGGCTATCTCATGCGCTGCGACCGCGTCGATTTCCCGCCGGGCGGCATCGCGTACACGCACACGCACCGGGGACCGGGCATCCGCTGCCTGCTCGCGGGCGAGATCCGGGTGGAGGTGAACGGCGACGCGCACGCGGTGAAGCCCGGCGAAGCGTGGTTCGAGGCCGGGCCCGACCCGGTGCTCGCGTTCGCCTCCGACCGGACGCCGACCGCTTTCGCGCGGGTCATGATCCTGCCGCGCGAGCTGAAGGGGAAATCCTCGATCCGCTACGTGCGGCCCGAGGACCAGGCGACCAACCCAAGACCCAGAGCTACCAGGTCTTCTGCGACGAGTTCATCACCCTATGAAGCACGAGCTCAAGGCGCGCACCGCCGCGCAGATTCTGGTGGATCAGCTGAAGGTCCACGGCGTCGACACCGCGTTCTGCGTCCCGGGGGAGAGCTATCTCGCCGTTCTCGACGCGCTGCACGACGCGCAGGACGCGATCAAGCTGGTCGTCGCGCGCCAGGACGGCGGCGCGGCCTACATGGCGGAGGCGTACGGCAAGCTCACCGGCAAGCCCGGCATCTGCTTCGTCACGCGCGGCCCGGGCGCGACCAACGCGTCGATCGGCGTCCACACCGCGTTCCAGGACTCGACGCCGATGATCCTCTTCGTCGGGCAGGTCGGGACCGACTTCGTCGAGCGCGAGGCGTTCCAGGAGATGGACTACCGGCGGATGTTCGGGCAGATGGCGAAGTGGGTCGCCTCGATCGACCGCGCCGACCGCACCGCCGAGTACGTGAGCCACGCCTTCCACTGCGCGATGTCGGGCCGCAAGGGGCCGGTCGTGCTCGCGCTGCCCGAGGACGTGCTGGTCGAGACGGCGGCGGTCGCCGACACCGATCCGTTCCGCGAGGTCCAGGCGTCGCCTGCCGCCGCGGACATCGAGCGGCTGCGCACGCTGCTCGCCGCGGCCGAGCGGCCGATCGCGATCGTCGGCGGCAGCGGCTGGACCGCGGCTGCGTGCGCCGACCTGCAGCGCTTCGCCGAAGCGAACGGGATGCCGGTGGGCTGCGCGTTCCGCTTCCAGGACGTCTTCGACAACCGCCATGCGAACTACGCCGGCGACGTCGGCATCGGCATCAACCCGAAGCTCGCGCAGCGGATCAGGGAGTCGGACCTCGTGCTCGCGATCGGGCCGCGGCTCGGCGAGATGACGACCGGCGGCTACACGCTGCTCGCGCCGCCGCGGCCGGCGCAGCGCCTCGTGCACGTCCACGCCGGCGCCGAGGAGCTCGGCCGCGTCTACCAGGGCGAGCTGCTGATCAACTCGGGGATGCCGCAGATCGCCGCTGCGCTCGCGGCGATGAAGCCGGTCGACGCCGCGCGCCGGCGCGAGTGGACGCGCGCCATCAACGCCGACTACCGCGAATGGACCGTGCGGCGGGAGAACCCCGGCCGCGTGCAGATGTGGGACGTCGTCGACTGGCTCAAGCGCAACCTGCCCGAGGACGCGATCCTCACCAACGGCGCCGGCAACTTCTCGGGCTGGGTGCACCGCTTCTATCCGCATCCGCGGTTCCGGACCCAGCTCGGGCCGACCTCGGGGGCGATGGGCTACGGCGTGCCGGCGGGCGTCGCGGCGAAGATCGCCGCGCCGGGCCGGACGGTGGTCTCGTTCAGCGGCGACGGCGACTTCCTGATGAACGGGCAGGAGATCGCGACCGCCGTGCAGTACGACGCCGCGGTGATCTTCATCGTGGTCAACAACGGGATGTACGGCACGATCCGCATGCACCAGGAGCGCGAGTACCCGGGCCGGGTGTACGGCACCGGCCTCCGCAACCCCGACTTCGCCGCGTACGCGCGCTCGTTCGGGGCGCACGGCGAGCTGGTCGAGGAAACCGCCCAGTTCGGGCCGGCGTTCGAACGCTCGGTCGCGTCGGGGAAGGCCGCGCTGATCGAGATCCGGATCGATCCGCAGGCGATCACGACCCAGACCACGCTCGACGCGCTGCGCGCGAAGGCGCTCAAGCGCTAGTGCGCGGCATCAACCAAGGAGGAATTCGATGACATCCGCGCTCGTTCGCGCCGCCTGCTTCGCTCTCGCGGCCGCTTTCGCATTGCCCGCCGCCGCGCAGCAGTGGCCGACCAAGCCGGTGCGGCTCGTCGTGCCGTTCCCGCCCGGCGGCTCGGTCGACCCGCTCGCGCGCCTGCTCGGCAGCAAGCTGTCGGAGCTGCTCGGGCAGCAGTTCATCGTCGAGAACAAACCCGGCGCGTCGGGCTCGATGGGCACCGCGTTCGCCGCGAAGTCGCCGCCCGACGGCTACACGTTCGTGGTCGTGTTCGACACGCACGCGGTCAACCCGACGCTGATCCCGAACCTGCCGTTCGACACCGCGAAGGACCTCGTGCCGGTGATGCTCGTCGGCACCGCGCCGATGGCGATCGCGACCAACGCGTCCAAGCCCTACAAGAACTTCGGCGACGTGGTGAAGGCGGCGAAGGCGAAGCCCGACAGCGTGACCTTCGGCTCGATCGGCAACGGCAGCCTCGGCCACCTCACCATGATCCTCGTCCAGCAGGCCGCCGGCGCGCAGCTCGTGCACGTGCCCTACAAGGGCGGCGGGCCGATGACCCAGGACGCGCTCGGCGGCCAGATCGACCTCGCGGTCGGCTCGGTCGCGGTGATCGCGCCGCACGTCAAAGGCGGGAAGCTACGCGCGATCGCCGTCACCGGCGACAAGCGCTCGCAGTCGATGCCCGACGTCCCGGCGCTCGCGGAGCAGGGCTTCAAGGGCTTCTCGGCGCTCGCCTGGTGGGGCATCTTCGCGCCGACCGGGACGCCGAAGCCGATCCTCGACAAGCTCCACGCCGAGCTGCAGAAGGTGCTGGCGATGCCGGACGTGCGGAAGACCCTGACCGAGACGCTCGGGATGGACATCGTCGCGGCCAGCCCCGAGGCGACGCAGAAGTTCCTGGTCGGGGAGATGGCGCGCTGGGGCAAGGTGGTGAAGGACAACAACATCAAGCCGGACTGACGGGGCCGGCGCCCGCGCGTCACTGGCGCGGAACTTCCCCCAGCACGGTGCAGCGCCGGACCACGCGCCGCTGCACCGCCGGGTCGTACTCGGTGGCGCGGTGCATCAGGCAGCGGTTGTCCCAGACGATCAGCTCGCCCGGCGTCCAGCGGTGCTCGTAAGTGAGGTCCGGGTGCACCGCGAGCGCGTTCAGCTCCTCGATCAGCGCGCGGCCTTCCTCGTAGCCCATGCCGACGATGTATTCGGCGTGATCGCCGAGGAACAGGCACTTGCGCCCGGTCTCCGGATGGGTGCGCACGACCGGGTGGTCCACCGGCGGCACCTCGCGGCGCTGCGCCTCGGTCATCGGGTCCTCGCCGTGGCGGCGGGTGCGCGAGAAATCGAGGTTGTGCACGGCGCGGAGGTTCGCGATCCGCGCCTTCCATTCCGGGCTCAGGCGCTCGTAGGCGCCGTACATGTCGCAGAAGTGCGTCTCGCCGCCCTCGCCGGCGCAGACCTCGCCGTAGATGATGGTGGCCTGGCCGGTCACGCGCCGCCACGAGCCGTCGGTGTGCCACGCGAGCGTGCCCTTGTCCGGGTGCTTGCCGTTCGGATTGCCGTTCTCGTCGAGGTTCGAGAGGCGGTACAGCTCGGGGTAGCCGTCGGCGTGGTACTGGTTCATCACGTGGATCTGCACCTCGCCGAAATGGCGGGCGAACTCCACCTGCCGTCCCGGCGGCAGGTCCTGCGGGCCGAACAGCAGCACCTGGTACTGCAGGAAGGCCTCGCGGATCGAGCGGAACAGCTCATCGTCCACGCCGCGCGCAAGGCTGACGCCGAGGATCTCGGCGCCGAGCTTCGGCGTCAGCGGCCGGACGTCGAACGGCCAGCGATGCGCGTTCAGATTTGCGCTCATTTCCCCGGCCTCCTTTCGCGTGACTCCGGCAGGATGCCCCATTGCAACTACGCCGGCAACTCCCTCTCGCCGCTCAGAATATCGCCTTCGGCAGCCACAGGGTGATCTGCGGAAACCCGATGATCACCGCGAGCGCGACCAGCAGGACCACGAAGAACGGCCTGGAGGCGCTGAAGATCTCGTCGATCGTCGTTTCGGCGGGCATCGCGGCTTTCATGGCGTAGACCACCATGCCGCACGGCGGCGTGAGCTGCCCCAGCTCGATCGCGAGGATCGAGACCATGCCGAACCACAGGTTGTCGTAGCCGAGCTTCAGGACCACCGGCACCATGATCGGCATGGTGAGCAGCATGATCGAGGTGCTGTCCAGGATCGTGCCCAGGACCAGCATGATGACGACGAAGAACAGCACGATCGCCATCGACGGGACGTCGACCGCCGACCATCAGGCGCGTCAGGTATTCCGGCAGGCCGGAGAGGCTCAGCATCCGCGAATACATCTGCGCCGTGAGCAGGAGGAAGAAGATGGTCGCGGTGGCGGAGCCGGTCTGCAGCAGCAGCTCGTAGGTCGTCCGGAAGCCGAACTTGCGCTTCCACCACCACGAGCATGAAGGCGCCGAGCGCGCCGATGCCGCCCGCCTCCGTGGGCGTGAACCAGCCCGCGTAGATGCCGCCGAGGACGAGCAGCACGAGCACGTAGACCGCCCACGGCCGCACGATGATCTGCCGCCGCGACAGGACGGGCCCGGTGGGCGCGACCCGTCCTTCGACGTCCGCACAGCGCAGGGCGCAGCCGGATCATCACCACGATGGCGAGCGAGAGGGCGACCGACACGACGAGCCCCGGTCCCATTCCGGCCGCGAACAGCTTGCCGATGCTCTCCTCGGTGATCACCCCGTACACGACCATCAGGATGGAAGGCGGGATGAGCATGCCGAGAAGCGCGCTCGAGGCGACGATGCCGAGCGCGAACTTCTTGTCGTAGCCGAGCCGCTTCATCTCCGGGATCGAGACCTGCGAGAACACGACCGCGGAGGCGACGGTGACCCCGGTGATCGCGGAGAAGACCGCGTTGCCGCCGACCGTCGCGATGCCCAGTCCGCCGCGCACCCGCCGCAGCACCGCCTCCATCGACTCGAACAGCTCGCGCATCACCCCCGAGACCGTCGCGAACGCGCCCATGAGGATGAAGAGCGGGATGACGGCGAACACGTAGTCGTTGAGCCCGTTGTAGGACGTCGACTCGAGGAGGCGAAACGCCACGCTCCATTTTCCCGAGATCAGGTAGATGCCGAGCACGCTGGTGAGCGCGAGCGCGACGCCGACGTGCATCCCGACCAGGATCAGCACGAAGACCAGCACGGCCGACACGGCGCCGATCAGGACCGGGTCCATGGCTACTCGATGCGGCCGGCGAGCGTGCCGTCGTCGCGGTCCATGTAGCCGTACCGCGCACCGAGCTAGGCGAAGATCAGATACTGCAGCGAGGTGAGGGCGGCGCCGACGGTCAGCGCCCACCACAGCGGCCACGTCGGCACGCGGACGGGCTCCTCGCCCTCGAATTCCGCGGTCTCCCAGGCCCGCACGGCGTCGAACTAGCCCCAGTACGCGATGGCGCCGAGGAGCACGGCCCCGCAGACGGCGTTGGCGACGAGCACGCTGCGGCGGGTGCCCTCGCCCATGCGGTCGAGCAGGGTGGTGGTGCGGAGGTGGCCGCCGGTGCGCAGCGTGTGCGCGACCTGCAGCCAGAACACGGCGACGAGCGACAGGCGCGTGATCTCGGGCACGCCGGGCAGCGGAACGTTGAACGCCGTCCGGCCGATGACGTCGACCGTGATGATGCCGACGAGGAATACGATCCAGAGGCTCGCGAACGTGTTGAGGCTCGCGAGCAGCCCGCCGAACAGCCGGTTCACCATGGCGGCGCCGCTCAGGCGCCGGTCAGCGCTCGGCCTCCCAGTCGCGCGGGAACTTGTGGCCCGCGGCCTTCAGCGCCTTGATGTACGACGTAGACGACCTCGCCGGGCAGCTTCGCCTTGTTGATCTCCTCGAAGCGCTGCTTCGGGATGTTGGCGCAGCTGCTTCGCCCAGGCGCGCTTGGTCTCCTCGTCGGCCTGGCGCGTTTCCAGCCCGAGCTCCTTCATGCGCTTGACCGCCGCGACCTGCTTCTCGTAGGTCACCTGTCCCATCGCCTCGTTGTAGTCCTTGCCCGCGTCGAGCATGATCTTCTGCAGGTCCGGCGGCATCGACCGCAGGGTATCGCGGTTGATCGTGAGCAGCGGCGTCGCCTGGCAGCCGAAATCCATGTCGACGTACTGCTTCGACACCTCGTTCAGCTTGAACGCCAGGATCGGATCCGCGAGCATCACCCAGCCTTCGTAGACGCCGGTCTGCATCGAGGTGTACGCCTCGTTCAGGGTCGACTGCACGCCGACCGCGCCGGTGCCCTGCAGCCAGGGGATGTTCGGGCCGATGGCGGCGAGCTTGCGGCCCTTGAGCTCCGGCACCTTGGCCCATTTGAAGTTGGTGACCAGGCCGTAGTTGCCGACGATGCCGTTGGCGATGAAGACCTGCTTGTAGCGGTCTTCCAGCACTTTCTTGAGCGCGGGCGTGGACTGGTAGACGTCCCAGACCACCTTCGCCGCGATCCGCGGATCCGGCGTGCCGAAGGGCGCGAAGAAGGTGAAGTTGTTCGCGAGCAGCTTGGCGGGCTCGGTCGGCGCATGCACGTCCGCGATGTCGAGCAGGCCCGCCTCGACCGCTTCGAGGCACTCGCCGAGCTTGCACACCGCGCCGCCCCAGGCCTCGGTCCACTCGATCTTGTGCCCGGCCTTGGCCGCGCGCTCGGTCACGCGCGGCATGTAGACGTCCTTGATGGTCGCGACCCAGAGCCCGACCGGCGGGTGCCCGGCGCCGATCTTCAGCTTGAATTCGGCCGCGTCCGCGCGGGGAAGGTCGCCGAGAAGGCACGCCGCGAGCGCGGTGATGCCGACAGAAACACTGAGCCTGCTCATCTGCCACTCCTCCTTGGGGACGATCGCCGGAAAGGGCTTGTTCGAACTTGCGCGGCAACACTATAGGCGGCGACCGCGCATTGCAAGCCGCAGTGCGGGACGGCCATGGGTGTCTTGCGGGCGTGCTCCGGGTCGACGCGGGAGGCGATCGTCTATGTCGCGCGCTCGGGCGCTGACGCTGCCGGTCACTGCCGGGGAACTTGAGTGAGGTGGCCGGCCGACAGGCGAACGGAGCGCCGCTCCTTGGCGCTCCGCTCGACCTCGATGCTATGCGGCTGCCGCAATGCTCCGAGCTCCCATCAGGGCACGGTGCCGATGACCTTCTTCATCTCATCCGCGGAGAACGCACGCAGCGTCTCCGTGCGAATGTTGCCGAGCGAGCCCACCTTCAAGAGTGCGGCGGTTACGGCCTCATCGGACCCCTCTACGACCACGACGATGTCGTAGTGCCCCACGGTCCAGTAGACGCCCTTGACCGTTACCCCCAGTTTTTCGCCCATCGCCTTGAACGCTGCAAATCGATCCGGTGATTCCTTGACATTGCGGATTCCCTGATCGGTGAAGTTACAAAGGGTGATAAATGTTGCCATGATCCACCTCCAAACGTTGGTTGATGCTCCCACTGGCGGTCGGTAAGGCGACGCAGGCGCGATGGAGAAAGACCGCCGTCTCTCCAAGTCTGTTACCGACTGAAGCGCATCGTACCCCGCTACGCCTGCCACCGTACACGCGCCGATCGATGTAGGCTTCGGGGCCTTCGAGGGCCAATCTCATGAGAATCGAATGGGATGTTCCGATCCGCATGGACGACGGCCTGGTGCTGCGCGCCGACGTCTTCCTGCCGCCGCAGGCCGGGCGCTACCCGGCGATCCTCAGCTACGGCCCCTACGGCAAGGGGCTCGCCTTCCAGGACGGCTACAAGACGGCGTGGGAGATCATGGCGCGCGAGAATCCCGACGCGCTCTCCGGCTCCTCGAACCGGTACCAGAACTGGGAAGTCGTCGACCCCGAGAAATGGGTGCCGGACGGTTACGCGGTGATCCGCATCGACTCGCGCGGCGCCGGGCGCTCGCCGGGATACCTGTGCCATAACAACGCACGCGAGACGCGCGACATCCATCTGTGCATCGAATGGGCCGCCGCGCAGCCCTGGTGCAGCGGCAAGGTGGGCATGAACGGCATCTCGTACTACGCGAGCAACCAGTGGCGCGCCGCCGCCACGCAGCCGCCGCACCTCGCCGCGATGTGCGCCTGGGAAGGCTGGAACGACGCGTACCGGGACGGCGCCCGGCACGGCGGCATCATCTGCAGCTTCCGCAAGAACTGGCAGGAGATGCAGGTGAAGACGGTGCAGCACGGCTACGCGAAGGGCGCAAAGAGCGCCGTGACCGGCGAGCCGGTCTGCGGCCCGGAGGTCCTGTCCGAGGAGGAATTGGTCGGGAACCGCGAGAACATGTGGGGCGAGCTCCTGTCGCGCGAACTGGACGGGCCGTACTACCGCGAGCGCAGCGCCGATCTTGCAAAGGTGAACGTGCCGCTGCTCTCGGCCGCAAACTGGGGCGGGCAGGGGCTGCACACGCGCGGCAATTTCGAAGGCTTCGCGCGGTCTTCATCGAAGGACAAGTGGCTCGAGGTGCACGGCGGGTCGCACTGGGCGCCGTTCTACACCGACTACGGTGTCGCGCTGCAGAAGAAGTTCTTCGGCTACTTCCTGAAGGGCGAGCAGAACGGCTGGGACACGCAGCCGCGCGTTCTGCTGAACATCCGCCATCCGGGAGAAAAGTTCGTGCCGCGGTCCGAGAACGAGTGGCCGCTCGCACGCACCAGGTGGACGCGCTTCTATCTTCACCAGGATCTTCGGTTGGACACGAAAGCGGAAGAGGACGGGAAGGGAACCGTCTCGTACGACGCGATGGGCAACGGCGTGACGTTTTCCATGCCGCCGTTGGAGGAGCCGATGGAGATCACCGGCCCGTCGGCGCTCAAGCTCTTCGTGTCCTCGTCTACGTCCGACGCCGATCTCTTCGTCGTGCTGCGCGTATTCGACCGGCAGGGCGCGGAAGTGCCTGTTTCAGGGTGCGCTCGATCCGAAGACGCCGGTCGGGCAGGGCTGGCTGCGCGCCTCGCATCGCCGGCTCGATCCGGAGCTCAGCCTTCCCTATCGTCCGTACCATTCCCATGATGAGCTGCAGAAACTGCAGCCCGGGCGAAGCGGTGGAGCTCGATATCGAGATCTGGCCGACCTGCATCGTCGTGCCGGCCGGCTACCGCATCGCGCTCAGCATCCGGGGCCGGGACTACGAGCACGAGGGCGAGGCGGCGACGCTGTCGAACATGAAGAATCCGATGAAAGGCTGCGGACCGTTCGTGCACGACGACCCGACCGACCGGCCGCCGGAGACCTTCGGCGGCAAGGTCACCCTGCACTTCGACAGGAAGCCATTTCTCCTATTGCCGGTAATACCGGAGAGCTGACATGAAGAAGCTGATTGTCGGAGTTCTGGCGCTGGGCTTTTTCGCGCTCGCTCATGCCCAGCCTTATCCGTCCAAGCCCATAAAGCTGATCGTGCCGTTCCCGCCCGGGAACACGATCGACATCATGTCGCGGCTGATCGCCCCGAAGATGAGCGAGCGGATGGGGCAGCAGGTGGTGGTCGAGAATCGCCCGGGCGCGAGCGGCATGCTCGGCCTCGGTATGGTCGCCAAGTCGGCGCCCGACGGCTACACGATCGGCGCCGGCCAGGGCGGGACCCTGGCGGTGCTGCCGCACACCAGCAAGAACATTCCCTACGACGCGCTGAAGGACTTCCTGCCCATCGCGGTGTCGACGACGAACTATCTCGGCATCGTGGCCAACCCCGGGGCGCCGTTCAAGTCGGTCGGCGAGATGGTGGCGTACGCGAAGGCGAACCCCGGCAAGCTCACCGTGGCGACGAACGGCGAAGGCGGCTTCCCGCACCTCGCGTTCGAGCACCTGCGCAGCATGACGAGCTTCAGTACACGCATGTGCCGTACAAGGGCTCGGCGGCGATCGCGACGGACATCATCGGCGGCCAGGTGCAGGCGGGCATCGACGGGATCACCGGGATGACGCCGCACGTCAACTCGGGCCGGCTGAGGCTGCTCGCCGTGACGAACAAGACGCGCGTCGCGCTGTGGCCCGACACGCCGGCGGCCGCCGAGGACGTGCCCGGTTACGAGTCCGGCGGCTGGTTCGGCTATATCGCGCCCGCCGGCACGCCGCGCGACATCGTGCTGAAGCTCAACGACGAGATCAATCGCGCGATGGCGAGCCCCGACGTGAGCGAGAAGCTGGTCGGGGCGGGACTGATCGTCGTGACCGAATCGCCCGAGTTCTTTGCCGCGCTATTGAAGGACGATTTCGCGAAGTACGGCAAGCTGGTGAAGGACATCGGCTTCGTTCCCCAATGAGCGAAGCGCCGCGCTACGAGCCCTTCGGCTGGCATCACTGGCCGGAGCACTTCTTCATGTCGTATCAGTTCCGCCGCGCCCTGGGCGAGACGCAGGAAGGCGGTGGCGCGGTGAGCGAAGTGTTCCAGGCGGCGAGCCGGATGAAGCCGGGCGATGCCGAGAGCTGGCACGTCGAATGGCTGCGTGTCGCCGAGCGCAATGATCGCCGGGGAGACAGCGAGGAAGCATCGGGGCATATCCGCACCGCCATGAACTGCTGGCTGCGCGCCGCGGACTACTACCGCTCGGCCGAGTTCTGGCTGCTGCCCGACGACCCGCGGCGGCTCGCGACCTTCGACAAGTGCGAGCGCGCGAGCCGGAAGTGGCTGCGTTACATCGGGGGAGAAGCCGTGGAGATCCCCTACGAAAACGGCGTGTCGCTCCCGGCCTATTTCGTCAAGCCGAAGACTTCCTCGCCGGCCCCGGTGCTGATCTCCTTCGGCGGCCTCGACTCGTTCAAGGACGAGCTGTGGTTCATGACCGGCCGCGGAGCGGTGCAGCGCGGCATCGCGGCGCTGATGGTCGACGGCCCGGGGCAGGGCGGCACGCTGCGCCGCCACGGGATCCCGACGCGCTACGATTACGAGGTGCCGGTGGGGCGATGCGTCGACTGGCTGAGCGCGCGCGACGACGTGGACGCCTCGCGCATCGCGGTGAGCGGCTCGAGCCTCGGCGGCTACTACGCGGCGCGCGCCGGCTCGAGGGAGCACCGCCTCGCGGCGTGCATCTCGCACGGCGCGATCTGGGACGTCGAGCAGCGCTTCCGCGACCGCGGCGAGAACCATGCGCTGGCGAACCACATGAAGTGGGTGTTCGGCGCGAAGAGCATGGCCGAGGCGATCGCGAAGGCGAAGCCTTTCAAGCTGGAGGGCGTGCTCGACGGCATGCGCTGCCCGTATCTGGTGCTGCATGGGGGCCACGACGTGCTCGGCGTGGAGAACTCGCAGACCGTCTACGAATACGCGAAATCCAGGGGGGTGCCGGTGACCTTGCGGCTCACGAGCGCCGAGGAGACCGGCGCCGAGCACTGCCAGCACGACAACCCGACGCTCGGCCAGGAATTGATGATCGACTGGCTGGCCGACGTGTTTCGCATCGACCAGCGCCGGATGGAATTCGGCGCCTGATCGACGCCGCGCCTGCCGTCCGGCGCGCGCCGTCTTCCCGCCGTCAGTGGTGCAGGATCTTGGACAGGAACTGCACCGCGCGGTCGGAGCGCGGCTTGCCGAAGAAGTCGTCCTTCTTCGCGTCCTCGACGATCTCGCCCTTGTCCATGAAGATCACGCGGTGCGCGACCTTGCGGGCGAAGCCCATCTCGTGGGTCACGACCATCATGGTCATGCCTTCCTGGGCGAGCTGGACCATCACGTCCAGCACCTCGTTGATCATCTCGGGGTCGAGCGCCGAGGTCGGCTCGTCGAAGAGCATCGCGATCGGGTCCATCGACAGCGCGCGGGCGATCGCGACCCGCTGCTGCTGGCCGCCCGAGAGCTGGCCCGGGATACTTGTGCGCGTGCTCCTTCAGGCCGACGCGGTCGAGGTACCGCATGCCCCGCTCGGTCGCTTCCTCGCGCGGCCGGCCGAGGACCTTCTCCTGCGCGAGCGCGAGGTTGTCGGTCACGCTCATGTGCGGAAAGAGCTCGAAGTTCTGGAACACCATGCCGATGCGCGAGCGCAGCTTCGGCAGGTCGGTCTTCGGGTCGTCAACCGAGATGCCGTCGACCACGACGTTCCCCTTCTGGAACGGTTCGAGGGCGTTGACGCACTTGATCAGCGTCGACTTGCCGGAGCCCGACGGGCCGCACACGACGACCACCTCGCCCTTGTCGACGTTCGTCGTGCAGTTCGTGAGCACCTGGAAGGTGCCGTACCACTTGCTCACGCCTTTCATTTCGATCATGGCCATCGGGGAGGCTCCTAGATCTTGCCCGGCACGGCGATGCGGGCCTGCAGCCGCTTGACGAGGTAGGACAGCAAGTAGCTGATGATGAAGTACACGACGGCGACGAAGAGGTACATCTCGACCAGCCGGCCGTCGCGCTGCGCGACCTTGCTCGCCGCGCCGAGGAAGTCGCTGATCCCGAGCACGTACACGAGCGAGGTATCCTGGAACAGGATGATCGTCTGCGTGAGCAGCACCGGCATCATGTTGCGGAACGCCTGCGGCAGCACGATGTTGCCCATCGTCTGCCAGTAGTTCAGGCCGAGCGCATAGCCTGCCCAGACCTGCCCGCGCGGGATCGACTGGATGCCGGCGCGCATGATCTCGCAGTAGTACGCCGCCTCGAACATCGCGAACGTGATGAGCGACGACATGAAGGCGCCGACCTTGATCGGCTCCCCGGCGCCGATCAGCCAGCCGCCGATCCACGGCACCAGGAAGTAGAACCAGAAGATCACCAGCACCAGCGGCACCGAGCGCATCAGGTTCACGTAGGCGCCGGCGACGAGCGAGACCGCCTTCATGCTCGAGAGCCGCATCATCGCGAGCAGCGTGCCGAAGATGATGCCGAGCGTCATCGCGAGGAGCGTCAGCGTGATCGTGAAGGTCATCCCCTCCTTGAAGAGGTAGGGGAGGCTGCGCCAGATGACGTCCCAATCGAACGCGTCGGTCATGGCTCAGTGCCCCGCCAGCGGCGCGCCGCCGACCGCGATCAGCCCCGGCACCGCGAGCCGCTTCTCGACCCAGCGCATGCCGAACACGACGACGACGTTGATCAGGAGGTACAGCACCGTCGCCGCGGTGAACGCCTCGAACACCTGGAAGGTGAACTCCTGCATCGACCGCCCGCGGGCGGTGATCTCCATGAGGCCGATCGTGAGAGCGATCGCGCTGTTCTTGATGATGTTCAGGAACTCGGAGGTGAGCGGGGGCAGGATGATCCGGTACGCCTGCGGCAGCAGCACGTAGCGGTAGGTCTGCGCGACCGTCAACCCCATTGCGGTGCCGGCCATCTGCTGGCCGCGCGGCAGCGACTGGATCCCGGCCCGCACCTGCTCCGCGACGCGCGCGGCGGTGTAGAAGCCGAGGCAGAGCACCGCCGGCAGATAGGCGCTCCACGGCGGCGGCATCGACTTGATCGCGTCGCCCAGGCCCTTTGGCAGCAGCTCCGGCAGCACGAAGAACCACAGGAACATCTGGACGAGCAGCGGGACGTTGCGGAAGAGTTCGACGTACGCGTTGCCGAGGCGTACCGCCCACGGCTTCGGCGTCGTGCGCATCACGCCGACGAGCGAGCCGATCGCGAGCGCAATGACCCAGGCGACGAGCGCGGTGCCGAGCGTCCAGACGATGCCGACGAGGACGTAGTGGAGCCAGGTGCCGCTGCCGTCGGCGGCCGGCTGGAAGAAGATGCCCCAGTTCCAGTTGTATTTCATTCGTCCTCCCCCAGGCATCGCGGGCGCGGCCAGATTCCGCGCCCGTCGCGCGGATCGAGCGGCGCGCCTTTTGCGCCGCTCCAATCCGCGCAGTTATTGCAGCATCTCCGATGCCGTGACAACTAGTTATAGGTGGCGGGATCCCCCGAGTCGGTCGGGTTCGCGACCACCTTCTTGAACTGCGGGCTCATCGGCACGTTGAGGTTGATCGCCCTTGGGCGGCACCGGCTTCTGGAACCACTTCTCGTAGATCGGGTTGATCTGGCCGCTCTTGTAGAGCTGGGTCACCGCGCCGTCGACGACCTTCTTGAATGCCGGGTCATCCCTGCGCATCATGATGCCGTACGGCTCGACCGTGTACGCCTCGGTGCCGATCACCCAGTCGCCGGGGTTCCGCGCGCTCGCTACCAGGCTGTACAGCAGGATGTCGTCCATGAAGAACGCCGCCGCCCGCCCGGTGTCGACCATGAGGAACGACTCCGCGTGGTCCTTCGCCGCGATGATGTTCATGCCGAGGTTCTGCTTCTGGTTCTCCTCGGTCAGCCACTTGATGTTGGTCGTGCCCGCGGTCGAGACGACCGTCTTGCCCTTGAGGTCGGCGAGCTTGTCGATCGTTGGAGGCCTTCTTCGCCACGTAGCGATTCGCGGTCACGAAGTGGGTGATCGTGAACGCGACCTGCTTCTGGCGCTCGAGGTTGTTGGTGGTCGAGCCGCACTCGAGGTCGATCGTGCCGTTCGCCATCAGCGGGATGCGGGTGGCGGAGGTGACCGGGTTCAGCTTGACGTCGAGCTTCTGGAGCTTGAGCTCCGCCTTCACCGCGTCGACGATCCGCATGCAGATGTCCATCGCGTAGCCGACGACCTGCTGCTTGTCGTCGTAGTACGAGAACGGGATCGAGGTGTCGCGGTGGCCGAGCGTGATCGTCCCGCTGTCCTTGATCTTCTTCAGCGTGCCGCTGTCCTGCGCGGCGGCCGGCAGCGCTGCGGCGAAGCGTGAACGCCGCGGCGGTGGCGATTGCGATATGACGCATGTCTTGGGTCTCCTGTGTGGCGCGCTCCCCGGGGATCCGGCGGGCGCGTTCTTGGGGTTTGGCTCGGGCGGGCCGAGACGGATGGGATTCTATGTGGGCGGCGGGGGCTTGTCCAAAAGCCGTAACGGGCGGCGACGTACACTACCGGCCCCCATCCAGGGAGCCGCACCATGTCCGACCGTCCCGCCGCCACCCCCTTTTCGGCCATCCTCGAGGCGCGCCTCGCGCGCCGGGAGTTCCTGAAGGGCGGGCTCGCCGCCGCCGTCGCGGCGGCGTTCCCGCTCGCGGGCTGCACGGCCGCGCCCGAGGCGCGGCCGGTGGCAATCGGGTTCACCGGGATCCCGCCGTCCCCCGACGACGCGCTGAAGATCGCGCCGGAATACGACGCGATCGTGCTCTACCGCTGGGGCGATCCGGTCGGGATCCCGGGCAACATGCCGGCGTTCCGGATGGACGCGTCCAACACCGCCGCCGAGCAGGAAGCGCAGGCCGGCATGCACCACGACGGCATGTTCTTCTACCCGTTGCCGTACGCGTCCGGCGCGTCCGCGCACGGACTGCTCGCGATGAACCACGAGTACCTCGACGACGGCTTGCTGCACCCGGACGGCCGGCGGACGTGGAGCGCGGAGAAGGTGCGCAAAGCCCAGGCTTCGGTCGGCGTTTCGGTGATCGAGGTGCGGCTCCAGGGCGCGCGCTGGGAAGTCGTGCGGCCGTCGCGCTACGCGCGCCGCATCACCGCGTACACGCCCTGCGCGATCTCGGGGCCGGCCGCCGGGTCCGCGTGCGATGCGGACCGCGTTCGACCCGGGCGGGTCGCGAGGTGCTCGGCACCTACAACGGCTGCGCGAACGGCTACACGCCGTGGGGCACCTACCTCACCTGCGAGGAGAACTGGAACTTCTTCTTCGTGAACACCGGGCGCGTTTCGCCCGAGCAGCGGCGCTACGGCGTCGGCAAGGGCCGCGGCTACGGCTGGGAGGCGCACGACGAGCGCTTCGACGCCGCGAAGCACCCGAACGAGCCGAACCGCTTCGGCTGGGTGGTCGAGATCGATCCGTACGAGCCGCAGTCGAAGCCGGTGAAGCGCACCGCGCTCGGGCGGATGAAGCACGAGGGCGCGCACCCGTCGGTCGGGACGGACGGGCGGATCGCGTTCTACATGGGCGACGACGAGGGCTTCGAGTACATCTACAAGTTCGTGACCGCGCGCGCGTGGGATCCGGCGAACCGCGCGGCGAACCGGAGTCTCCTCGACGACGGCGTCCTCTACGCCGCGCGGTTCAACGCCGACGGCACCGGCGACTGGCTCGCGCTCGAGCACGGGAAGAACGGCCTCACCGCCGCGAACGGGTTCGCGAGCCAGGCCGACGTGCTGGTGAAGACGCGGCAGTCGGCGGACCGCGTGGGCGCGACGCCGATGGACCGTCCCGAGTGGGGCGCGGTGCACCCGGTCACGCGCGAGGTGTACATGACGCTCACCAACAACAGCGCGCGGGGCCGCGACAAGCAGCCCGGCCCCGACGCGGCGAACCCGCGCGCGAACAACGTGTTCGGCCACATCATCCGCTGGCGCGAGGACGGCGACGACGTCGCGGCGACGCGCTTCCGCTGGGACATTTTCGCGCTCGGCGGCGTGCCGGAGAACGCCGACCCGGCGAAGCGCGGCCGGTTCAAGGGCGACGCCTTCGGCTGTCCCGACGGGCTCTGGTTCGACCGGCGCGGCGTGCTCTGGGTGCAGACCGACATCTCGCCCACCGGTGCTCCTGCGCGGCGACTTCGCGCCGCTCGGCAACAACCAGATGCTCGCGGCCGACCCCGCCACCGGCGAGTTCCGGCGGTTCCTCGTCGGCCCGCGCGGCTGCGAGATCACCGGTTTCACGACGACACCGGACAACCGCACGGCATTCGTCAACATCCAGCACCCGGGCGAGAACCCGGGCGAGATCAACGATCCGGACTTCCCGCACGCGAACTCGAACTGGCCGGACTTCGATCCCGAACGGCCGGCCGCGCTCGGCCACCGTCGTGATCCGCCGCAAGGACGGCGGGGAGATCGGTACCTGAATGCGGCGCGCCGGGGCGCTCAGTCGAACACGATCACGCCCCGCGCGTTCTTCCCCGCCTCGAGGTCGGCGAACGCCTGCGGCGCCTCCTCGATGCGGTAGCGGTGCGTGATCAGCTCGTCGAGCTTGAGTCGCCCGGCGCGATAGAGCGCGAGCAGGCGCGGGAAATCCTCGCGCGGTCGCGCCGAACCGAAGTAGCTGCCGGTGAGCGTCTTCTCCTCGAAGGTGAGCGAGACCGGCTTCACCGGCACCGACTCGTCGCCGCGGGCGACCCCCACGACGACCGCCTTGCCGCCCTTGCGCAGGCTGCGGAACGCCTGCTCGACGGTCTTGCCGAGGCCGATGCACTCGAAGCAGTAGTCGGGCCCGCCGCCGGTGAGTTTCTTCGCCGCCTTAACGACATTCTCCTCGGTCGCGGCGTTGATCGTGTGCGTCGCGCCGAACTCGCGCGCGAGCGCGAGCTTCGCCTCGGCGACGTCGACCGCGACGATCGGGTTCGCGCCGGCGATCGCCGCGCCCTGGATGACGTTCAGGCCGACCCCGCCGGTGCCGATCACCATCACCGCCGTGCCCGGCTCCACCTTCGCGGTGTTGAACACCGCACCGACGCCGGTCATCACGCCACAGGAAACGAGCGCGGCGCGGTCGAGCGGGATGTCCTTGTCGATCTTCACTAGGCTGTCGGCGGCGAGCGTCGCGTACTCGGCCATCACCCCGCAGGCAGAGAAAACGCTCAACGGATTGCCGGCGCCATCGCGGGTGGGTGTCGTCCCGTCGGGCAGGGTGTGGAGCGCCTTCGCCGCCATGTCGCACAGATGCGGCTTGCCGGTCGTGCACCAGCGGCACTTCCCGCACATGTACACGAAGGAGCTGATCACGTGATCGCCCGGGGCGAAGTCGGTCACGCCCTCGCCGACCTCCGCCACGACGCCGGCCGCCTCGTGTCCGAGGACGAGCGGCAGCTTCATCTGGATCGTGCCGTTCGTCGCCGAGAGGTCCGAGTGACAGACGCCGCACGCGGCGATCTTCACCGTCACTTCGCCGCGCCGCGGCGCGGCGACCTCGATCGTTTCGACGACGACCGGTTTCCCGAGCTCGCGGCAGAGCACCGCTCGCGCCTTGCGTGCCATCGCATACTCCTTCATCGCGTTCCGTTCGTAGGATAGCGCGACCAACGCGATGGCATCGCGGGGCGCGTCGATGTAGAGTTCGCGCCCAGGGGGGCTCGGCATGGCGCAGTACTGGGTGATTCGCGGCCGCGAGCGCCGCGGGCCGTACGAGGAAAGCGACGTCCTCGAGGGCGTCGAGCTCGGCACGGTGCGCCCGAACGACCTCCTCTGGGTGGAAGGCATGCGCGAGGGCGTGCCGATCGCGGAGGTGATCGCGAACCTCGGCGCGGCGCCGCCCTCCAGGCCGCCGCTCACGCTCGCGCCGCTCGCGTCGGGGCGGGCCGCGGCGTCGCCCTACCGTCCGCCGGGCGCGCGCGTCGACGACCTCGCCGAGCTCGCGCTCGGCAACATCACCTACGCCGGGTTCTGGGTGCGGTTGGCCGCGTCGCTCCTCGACGCCCTGATCATCCTGCTGGTGGCGGTCGCGATCGGGGCCGGCGCCGCGATCGTGCTGAATGCGATCGGAGTGCGGGGGACGGCGCTCGAGGGCAACTTCTGGCCGAACGTGCTGGGGTTCGCGCTGAGCTGGTTGTACTTCGCGCTGCTCGAGTCGGGCCCGCACTGCGCGACCTACGGCAAGCGCGCGTTCCACCTCCAGGTGCTCGGCGCCGACGATCTCACGCGGATCGGATTCGGGCGCGCCAGCGCGCGCTGGATCGGCCGCTTCGTGTCGACCTTCCTGCTGATGATCGGCTATCTGATGCAGCCGTTCACGCCGCGCAAGCGCGCGCTGCACGACTACATCGCCGGCACCGTGGTCCTGGTGCAGGCGCAGTACTCGCGCGGGCTGGTCGTCGCGGTGATCGTGCTCGCGTTCGGCGTGCCGGTGATCCTCGGCGCGCTGTTCGGCGCCGGCATCGCGGCGCTCGGGGTGCTCGGCCGCTAGACCGCGCGACCCGGGCGCGGTCAGTCGACCTTCGCGCCCGAGGCCTTCACGACCTTCGCCCACTTCTCGATGTCCTGGGCCAGGAACTTGCCCGAAGTCGTCCGCGCTCATCTGCATCGGCACCGCGCCCTGCTTGGCGAAGTCGGCCTTTACCTCGGGCTGCGCGAGGACCTTCTGGATCTCGGCGTTCAGCCGGTCGACGATCGGCTTCGGCGTGCCGGCCGGGCGCCATGATCCCGAGCCAGATCACCGCGTCGTAGCCGGGGACGCCGGCCTCCGACACCGTCGGCACGTCGGGCATGACCGCCGAGCGCGTCTGGCCGCTGGAGGCGATCGCGCGTACCTTGCCGGCCTCCGCGAGCTTCGACATCACGGTGATCGCGTCGAACATCATCTCCACCTGTCCGCCCATCACGCTCGTGCGCGCGCCCGAGCTCTCCTTGTGCGGCACGTGCACGATGTCCACGCCGGCCATCGACTTGAAGAGCTCGCCCGCCATGTGGTAGGGCGTCCCCGGGCCGGACGAGGCGTAGTTGAGCTTGCCCGGGTTCGCCCTCGCGAGAGCGATCAGCTCCTGCAGGTTCTTCGCCGGCACCGACGGGTGCACGACGAGCAGCAGGTCGGAGTAGTTGATCGGCGAGACCGGGGCGAGGTCGGTCATCAGCTTGTACGGCTTCTTCGCCACTCAGCGACTCGTTCACCGTCTGCGTGTTCGACATGACGAGCAGCGTGTAGCCGTCGGGCGCCGCCTTCGCCACCGCGTCCGCGCCGATGATCCCGCCGCCGCCGACGCGGTTCTCGATCACGATCGGCTGGCCGAGCGACTTCTCGAGCCGCTGGCCGAGGTAGCGCGCGTAGATGTCGGCCGGTCCGCCCGCCGAGAACGGGCTGATGATCTTGACCGGCTTGTCGGGGTAGGTCTGGGCCGCGGCGCCGCCGGCGGCGAGCGCGAGCGCGGCGAGCGTGGAATAAAGGACGTGCGTCCGCTGTTTCGTGACGGGTTTCATTGCTTCCTCCTCGCTCTGGTCGAAACGATGGCCCCTGTCCCGGGGTTGCGGTTCTTGTAGCACCGATCGCGACCGCCGCGCAATGACGGCGGTCGCGTGTTCAGTTCTGCAGCGCGGCGACCTTGCGCGCCGGCGCGCGCTTCCCGAGGACGCCGCGCAGGTAGCGGCCGGTATAGCTCGCCTCGACGGCGGCCACCTGCTCCGGCGTGCCCTGCGCGATCACGAGCCCGCCGCCGTCGCCGCCCTCGGGGCCGAGGTCGACGATCCAGTCGGCGGTCTTGATGACGTCGAGGTTGTGCTCGATCACGACCACCGTGTTGCCGTGGTCGCGCAGGCGGTGGAGCACGCCGAGCAGGAGCTCGATGTCGTGGAAGTGCAGGCCGGTGGTCGGCTCGTCGAGGATGTAGAGCGTGCGCCCGGTGTCGCGCTTCGAGAGCTCGAGCGCGAGCTTGACCCGCTGCGCCTCGCCGCCCGACAGCGTCGTCGCCGGCTGGCCGAGCTTGATGTAGCCGAGGCCTACGTCGGCGAGCGTCGCGAGCTTCTGCCGCACCGCCGGCACGGCGTCGAAGAACTCGAGCGCCTGCGCCACCGTCATCTCCAGCACGTGCTGGATGCTGCGGCCCTTGTACAGGATCTCCAGCGTCTCGCGGTTGTAGCGCCGGCCGTGGCAGACGTCGCAGGGCACGTAGACGTCGGGCAGGAAGTGCATCTCGACCTTGATGACGCCGTCGCCCTGGCACGCCTCGCAACGGCCGCCTTTCACGTTGAACGAGAAGCGGCCCGCGCCGTAGCCGCGCTCGCGCGCGGCGGGCGTGCCGGCGAAGAGGTCGCGGATCGGCGTGAAGAGGCCGGTGTAGGTCGCCGGGTTCGAGCGCGGGGTGCGGCCGATCGGGCTCTGGTCGACGCTGATCACCTTGTCGAAGTGGCCGAGGCCCTCGATCGCGTCGTGCGCGGCCGCCTCGGCGGCGGCGCCGTACAGCTCGCGTGCGACGGCGGCGTAGAGCGTGTCGTTGATGAGGGTCGACTTGCCCGAGCCCGACACGCCGGTCACGCAGACGAACAGGCCCACCGGGAGATCGACGTCGATGTTCTTCAGGTTGTTGCCGCGCGCGCCGCGCACGCTGAGCTCGCGCTTCCCGTCGGGCCGGACCCGGCGCTGGGGCATAGCGATCGAGCGCTTGCCGGCGAGGTACTGCCCGGTGAGCGAGCTTTCGCTCCGCACGATGTCCTCCGGCGTGCCTTGCGCGACGAGCTCGCCGCCGCGCTCGCCCGCGCCGGGCCCCATGTCGACCACGTGGTCGGCGGCGCGGATCGCTTCCTCGTCGTGCTCGACGACGATGACGGTGTTGCCGAGGTCGCGCAGGTGCTTCAGCGTCGCGAGCAGGCGGCCGTTGTCGCGCTGGTGCAGGCCGATCGACGGCTCGTCGAGGACGTACATCACGCCGGTCAGCCCGGAGCCGATCTGCGAGGCGAGCCGGATGCGCTGCGCCTCGCCGCCGGAGAGCGTTTCGGCGGCGCGGTCGAGCGTCAGGTAGTCGAGGCCGACGTTGACGAGGAACGTGAGCCGCGCCGCGATCTCGCTCACGATCTTCTCGGCGATCGCGCGCTTCGCGCCGGGCAGCTCGAGCGAGCGGAAGAAGAGGAGCCCGTCGCGCAGGGGGAGGGCGCTCACCTCGTAGATCGCGCGCTCGCCGCCCGCCGGGCCCACCTTGACGTTGCGCGCCTCGCGCTTGAGCCGCGTCCCCTCGCATTGCGGGCAGGGCTTGGTGTTGAGGTATTTCGCCAGCTCCTCGCGCACGACGATCGAGTCGGTCTCCTTGTAGCGCCGCTCGAGGTTCGGGATCACGCCCTCGAACGCGTGCTCGCGGACGAAGGTGCGGCCGCGCTCGTTCAGGTAGGAGAACGGGATCTTCTCCTTGGTCCCATAGAGCACGATCTGCTGCACGTTCTCGGGCAGCTTCAGGAACGGACGCTCCACCTCGAACTGGAAGTGCGCGGCGAGGCTGGTGAGCATCTGGAAGTAGAACTGGTTGCGCCGGTCCCAGCCGCGGATCGCGCCCGAGGCGAGCGAGAGCTCGGGGTGCGCGACGATGCGCTTCGGGTCGAAGAACTGGATCGCGCCGAGGCCGTCGCACCCGGGGCAGGCGCCCATCGGGTTGTTGAACGAGAAGAGGCGCGGCTCGAGCTCCGGCAGCGAGTAGCCGCACACCGGGCAGGCGAACTTGGCCGAGAAGACGTGCTCCTTCCCGTTTTCGGTCTCGACCGCGATCGCGCGGCCGTCGGCGTGCCGCAGCGCGGTCTCGAAGGACTCGGCGAGGCGCTGCTTCTGGTCGGCGCGCGCCTTCAGGCGGTCGACGACCACCTCGATCGTGTGCTTGGTGGTGCGGCCGAGCTTCGGCAGCGCGTCGATCTCGTGCACGACGCCGTCGATGCGCAGCCGCGCGAACCCCTGCGCGCGGAGCTCGTCGAGGAGGTCGGTCTGCTCGCCCTTGCGGTCGGCGACGACCGGGGCGAGGATCATGAGCTTCGTGTCCTCCGGCAGCGCGACCACGTGGTCGACCATCTGCGCGACCGACTGCGACTCGAGCGGGAGCGCGTGGTCGGGGCAGTACGGCGTGCCGACGCGCGCGTAGAGGAGCCGCAGGTAGTCGTGGATCTCGGTGACGGTGCCGACCGTCGAGCGCGGGTTGTGGCTCGCCGCCTTCTGCTCGATCGAGATCGCCGGCGAGAGGCCCTCGATCAGGTCGACGTCGGGCTTCTCCATCAGCTCGAGGAACTGGCGCGCGTACGCCGAGAGCGACTCGACGTAGCGCCGCTGGCCCTCGGCGTACAGCGTGTCGAACGCGAGCGACGACTTCCCGGAGCCGGACAGCCCGGTGATGACGATCAAGCGGTTGCGCGGGAGATCGAGGTTGAGGCTCTTGAGGTTGTGCGTGCGTGCGCCGCGGATGCGGATTGCGTCCATGAAGCGTGGTGCGCGAAAGGCAATCCGCTACTATACGAGACTCGAAGGTCCCGACGCCAGTCCAAGTGCAGTATTTTTCCCGCCCGGGCCCGCATTCCACCGGTATGTCGGCCCTGGAAGTCCGCGCCGGGCTTTCGCTCGGGTCGCTGTTCGCCCTGCGGATGCTGGGGTTGTTCGTGATCCTCCCGGTGTTCGCGGTGCACGCGCCCACGCTCCGCGGCGGCGACGACCTGGTGCTCGTCGGCATCGCCCTCGGCGCCTACGGTCTCACCCAGGCCATGCTGCACATCCCGTTCGGCATGGCGGCCGACCGCTACGGCCGCAAGCGCGTGATCCTCGCCGGGCTCGTCGCTGTTTGCGGCCGGTAGCTTCGTCGCAGCGGCCGCGAACGACATCTGGCTGACGATCCTGGGCCGGGTGATCCAGGGCGCAGGCGCGATCTCCGCGGCGGTGATGGCCCTCGCCGCCGACCTCACGCGCGAGGAGCACAGGACGAAGACGATGGCGATGATCGGCGCCTCGATCGGGCTCGTGTTCGCGCTCTCGCTCGTCGCCGGCCCCGAGCTCTACCGCACCATCGGGATGGGCGGGATCTTCGTGCTCACCGGCGTCTTGACGCTGGCCGGCATCGCGGTCCTCTACAAGGTGGTGCCGCCGGAGCCCGTGGCCCACTTCGACCACGCGCCCGACATGGGGCGCAAGGCGCTCGCGGCCGTGCTCGGCGACGCCGAGCTCCTGCGGCTCAATTTCGGGATCCTGGCGCTCCACATGATGCAGATGGCGATGTTCGTGGTCGTGCCGACGCTGCTGGTCGAGCGGGCCGGGCTGCCGGTCGCCGCGCACTGGCAGGTCTACCTGCCGGTGGTGCTCGCCTCGTTCGTGCTGATGATCCCCCCGCTCCTCGCCGCGGAGCGCTACGGGCGCTCGCGGCGCCTCTTCCTGGGCTCGATCGCGCTCCTCGCGGCGGTGCAGGTCGGGCTCACGTGGTGGGCCACCGGCCTTGTTACCATCGCCGTGTGGCTGCTTGGCTTCTTCGTCGCCTTCAACCTGCTCGAGGCGGCGATCCCGTCGCTCGTCACCCGCGTCGCGCCGCCGCGGGCGAAGGCGACGGCGCTCGGGGTCTACAATACGACGCAGGCGTTCGGGCTCTTCGCGGGCGGCGCGCTCGGCGGCTGGCTCGCGAAGCACTTCGGCGCCGACGGCGTGTTCATGGCCGCTGCGGCGCTCGCGGTGGTGTGGGCTGCGGTCGCGGCGGGGATGCGCATCCCGCCGCCGCGGACGAGCCGCGCGGTCGCGGAAACCGGGCAGGTTTGACGACATCGATGAAGCACCTATCCGTGAATGGAGGAGTCCAATGGCCTCGGTAAACAAAGTGATCCTCGTCGGCAACCTGGGAGCGGACCCCGAAACGCGCTACATGCCGAACGGCGACCCGATCACCAACATCCGGCTCGCGACGACGTTCCGCTGGAAGGACAAGCAGTCGGGCGAGAACAAGGAAGAGACCGAGTGGCACCGGATCGTCTTCCGCGCCCGCCTCGCGGAGATCGCGGGCGAGTACCTGAAGAAGGGCTCGCCGGTCTACGTCGAGGGCCGCATCCGCACCCGCAAGTGGCAGGATAAGGACGGGCAGGACCGCTACACCACCGAGATCATGGCCGACAACATGCAGCTCCTCGGCAGCCGCGGCGGCGCGGGGGAACCGCGACCCGAGCGCGAGCCTGCCGAAGCCGCAAGCGGCGCTGCCGTCGGGTCGGGCGCTGGCGCGGCCAAGCCCGCCGGGAAGAAGGCGCCCGCCGGGGGCTTGGGCGAAATGGAGGACGACATCCCGTTCTGACGCGCCGCCGCCCTGCGGCGGGGCGCGCGCGCTGACGGCGCTACTTGAACAGGCGCCGCACGGAACCCAGGAAGCCTTCGTCGTCCTTCTTCGGGGCGGGGGCCGGGCTCTTCGCCGGCGCACCCGCCGCGAGCGCCGTCTGACACGGATGCTGGTCGGTGGTTACTCTCGAGAACGCCGCCTCGCCGAGGAGCGAGAGTCCGCCGGTGAGGATCGCGCCGCCGACCGACAGCGCGGCGCGCGCCGAGCCCAGCGTGTCGATGCCGATCGACGGATCGGACAGCGTGCCGGTCACCCGCACGAGCTCCGAGAGCGCGCCGGCGCCGATGCCGATCCCTTCCTTCACGGTCGGCCTCACGGCGAGGTCGAGCCCCTCGGTCCGCAGGTTGATCGTCCCGGCCATGACCATGTTCACCTTCGCCGTCTCGTAGGCGATCGTCCGCTGCGAGGTGGCGATGCCGTCGCGCACCGGGAGGCGCACGACGACGCAACGAAGGTCGGTGTACGGGTCGGTCCGCCGGAACGGGTTCGCCTTGTCGAGGATGCTCGTGAGCGCGCCGCCACCGGCGTCGAGCGCGGCTCCCGACATTCGCGCCGGCCCCATGACGAAGCGCAGCTCGCCGTTTCCGCCGCCGACGAAGCGCGCGAGCGACTCGCCCGGGCCGTCGAGATGGATCGCGAGGTCGGTCGCACCGCCAGTCACGCTGCCGGCGTGCCCCACCGCGGCCGCGACGCGCTCCATGCTGATGCCCTTGCCGTCGAGCGCGAGCGCGAGCGTCGGCGCCTTCGGCCGCGACGCGTCGAGCGCCAGCCGGCCGGAGACCGGCGCCGCCGCCGACCGTCGCGGTGAACGGCTGCACTTCGAGCTTGCCTCCCTTGAGCAGGGCGCGCGCCTTCACCGTCTCCAGCGGCAGCTTGTCCGGGAGCACCAGCCGGCCGATCGCGAGCTCCGCCTCGGCGTCGATCTTGCGCAGGCCGTCGAGCGGGAACGGCGCGTCGCTGAATACGCGCCCGTTTCGCCGCTCGCGCTTCGCGCCGTTCGCCTGCGCGAGGTCGATCTCGGGCGACGAGAGCTTCGCGCGCAGGAACGGCCGTGCGCCGTCGGTCCTGAGCGAGGCCCGGCCGTCGATCGCGCTCTTGCCGAGCGTGAGCTTGAGCGGATCGGCGACCTGCTCGCCCTTGCCGGAGGTGAACTTCGCCGTCAGCGTCGCCGGCATCGGCAGGGCGAGCGGGGTCCCGACGAGCTTCGCGACGCCGGAGGCGTGCTTCAGCTCCGCCTTGAGCGCCAGGTCGAGCGCGGGCAGCGCCGCGCTCCAGTCGATCGCGCCCTTCGCCGTCAGGCTCGCACCGTCGGTCGTCGCCACTACGTCCACCGGCCAGTCGGCTGCCTTCGCGATCAGGTCGACGATCCGGCCGATCCGGCCCTTGACCGCGAACGGCTGGTCGCGGAAGGACGCGTCGAGCTCCACGTCGCGGTCGGTGCTCAGCGCGCGCTCCTTCAGCCGCAGCCGGCGCACCGCGAGCCGCAGCGCGTCCTTCGAAGCGCCGTTCCGCCACGCGAGGCGCCGCGATCGACGACGAGCTCGCCGATGTCGAGCTCGAAATCGGATTTGCGCTCCGCGGGCGGTGCGGCGCCGGCCGCCGGCGGCTTGAACACCCAGTTGCCGACCCCCTTCGCGTCCTTCTCGAGCAGGAGGTCGAGATCGGTCACCGCGAGCCGGGTGATCTCCACCTTCCGGCGCAGCAGCGGCAGCAGCGCCACCGCGCCGTCGACCCGCTTCGCCTTGACCATGTCGGGTCGCGAACCCCACGCGGCGTTCGCGAACGACACGTCCTCGGCGCGCACGGCGAGCCGCGGGAAGAGGCTGATGTCCAGCTTGCCGCGGATCGCCAGCTCGCGGCCGGTCGCGATCTTCACCTCCGCGATGGCGAGGCGGGCGTAGCGGTCGACGTCGATCGTGTGGACGAGCACGGCGATCGCCACGGCCGCGAGCGCGAAGAGCGCCGCGAGCCCGGCGAGCGCGTACTTGAGCCAGCGGGGCATGCGCATGACGGGATCCCGTCGCAGGCTAGTCCGGCGGGGATCTTGCGTCCGCGCCTTTTCTCACGCCGGCAGCGGCCGCGGCGCGACGAGGAGGAAATATCCGGCGTTGTAGAAGACGTGGAGCGCGGCGCCCGGCGCGATCGAGCCGTAGCGGTCGCGGAAGTGGCCGAAGACGAGCGAGGGCGCGAACGCAGCCGCGGCCCACTCCGGCGCCTGGGTCGCGAGATGCGCGAGGGCGAACAGCACGCTCGCCGCGACGTTCGCGGTCGTCACGCCCCAGGCCTCGCGCGCGCCCCAACTCGTGCGCAGCAGGGCCGGCTGAATGCCGCCGCGAAACAACGCCTCCTCGAGGAGCGGCCAGGCCACGACCAAGCTGAGCGCGCGCACCGGGTCGGCGAGGATCCAGGCGGGGTTCGGCGGGACGTTCAGCGCGGCCGCGAGCGCGATCCAGGCGACCGGGGCCGCCGCGAGCGCCGCGGCGAAGTGCCGGTCATGCGCGAGACGGGAGATCGAGGGTGCGTGCATCGCGTCGGCGAGCGAGGATCATCGCAATCGCCCAGATGAGGGCGAGCGGGAGCGCCACCTCGGGCGCGCCGTCGCGCGCGAAGGTGCAGCCGCCGCCACCGCCGCCGCTCGCTCCCTCCGCCGCGGCCGCGCCCGGCGCGGCGATCGTCATGTCGGCAGTCATCGCCGGCGGCGGGGGCGCTGTGGGGGCCGGCGCGGGCGCGGCAGGCGCCGGAGGAGGCGCGGCGGCGGCGGCGGCGAGCACCGCCGCGGCGGCGTTGACGATGCCCGCGCCGCAGGTGAGCGGTGTGCAGCTGACGTTGGGGAACGCGCGCGCGGTGCGGAGAAGCAGCGCGCGCAACTCGGCCGCGGTCAGTCCCGGGTTCACCGAGAGCACGAGCGCGGCGACGCCGGAGACGTGCGCGGCGGCCTCGCTCGTGCCCACCGCGAAGGCGAAGGCATCCGCCGCAGGTCCGGTGCGGCCGGCATTGAAAAGCGAGAGGATGCCGTTCTCGCCGCTCGTCGCGTTCGCGGGAAACGCGCCGCCCGGCGCCGCCAGCGCGACGTTCGCCCCGATCGACGCGTAGGGCGCGCGTGCGCCGAAGCGATCGGTGGCAGTGACCGCGATGACGCCGCGGCAGTTGCCCGGGGCGATGCGCGTCGCGTCGCCACCGTCGTTGCCGGACGCGGAGACGACCGCTTTGGTCGCGCCGGTCGCGAGCACGTCGTCGACCGCACGCTGCTCCTCGACGCTGCACGCGCCCGGGGCACCGAGCGAGAGATTGACGACCTGCGCCGGGTTGGCATTCGCGGGAACGCCCGGGACCGCGAGGCCCGCGGTCCAGCGCGCGGCGTCGATGATGTCGGAGGTGTAGCCGCCGCACTTGCCCAGCACGCGCGCGGGCAGCACGCGTACTTCCCAGGCGATGCCGGCGACGCCGTAAGCGTTGTTCGCGCTCGACGCGATGATCCCGGCGATGTGCGTGCCGTGCCAGGTGCTCGCCTCGGCCTCCGGGCAACCGGTGAAGGGGGGCCGGCCCGCCTCCTCGGCGCTGATCCAGTTGCCCGGATCGGACGGATCGGCGTCGCGCCCGTCGCCGTCGTTTGCCGTCGTCGACAGCCCCGGTGCGTCCTCGCGGATGAAGTCGTAGCCCGGCGCGAGGCGCCCGGCGAGATCGGCGTTGAGGGTGCGCACGCCGCTGTCGATCACCGCGACCACTACCGCCGGCGAGCCGGTCGTGATGTCCCACGCCGCCGGCGCGTCGATGCCGCCGGCCAGCTCGAAGAGGTTCCACTGGTTGCGGAAGAGGGGATCGGTCGGGACGCGCAGCGGAAACTTGCGGCGGTCGGGCTCGGCGTGCAGCACCGTGGGGTCGGCCATCAGGTTACGCGCCACACCTTCGACGTCGGCGAGCGCCATCGGGTGCGTGAGCCGCACGACCTGGGCCCCGCCCGACATGCGGCGCAGCGGATCGATCCGGGTGCGCGCGGCGGCGCTGAGGGAGCGCGCGCGATCCGCGCCCATCGGCTGCGCGCGGTCGCCCTCCGCCCAGTCGGCGAGGCGGACGATGAGGCGGTCGGTGGTCTGGGGCCGCTCCTGGGCGGCGGCGGTGAACGCGGCGACGAGCAGCAGCAGCGCGCCCAGCGTTCCGAGGAACGCGACGAGCAGGTCGAGTCCGGACGGGTCTTTCATAGCCCACCTCCGCACCACTGCCGCCGATGCCATTGTCATATAACCGCGGCGGTTTGGCAAGCGCCTCGCGCCCACGCCGGTCGGTCAGCGGATGATCGAGTTCAGCTCGAAGATCGGCAGCAGGATCGCCATCACGATCACCAGCACGATCCCGCCCATGGCGAGGATCAGCAGCGGCTCGAGCAGCGCTACGAACGCGCCGATCCGGCGCTCGAGCTCGCGCGCCTGCTGCGTCGCCGTGCGCTCGAGCATCTCGCCGAGGCGGCCGCTCGCCTCGCCGCTGGCGATCATGTGCACCATGAGCGGCGGGAAGAGCCGCGAGGCGCCGAGCGCGCGCGCGAGGCTCGCCCCTTCCTGCACGCGGGCGGCGGCTTCGGCCAGCGCCCGCCGCAGCGGGAGGTTCGACACCACGCCGGTGCCCGCCCTCAGCGCGGTGAGCAGCGGCACGCGGCTGCCGACGAGGATCGCGAGCGTGGCGGAGAGGCGTGCCGAGTTGAGCCCGCGGTAGAGCGGGCCGACGACCGGCAGGCGGAGCAGCGTGCGATGCCAGCGTTCGCGCGTCGCGGGAACCGCGAGCGCGACCCGGGCCGCGATGCCGGCGCCGGCGAGCGCGATCACCACGAAGCCGCCGTACACGCGCAGGAAATCCGACAGCGCGATCAGCGCCCGCGTCAGGAACGGCAGCCTCTGGCTGGTGTTCTGGAACACCTGCACCACCTGCGGCACGACGTACACCAGCAGGCCGACCACCACGCTGACCGCGACGATCGTCACCAGCGCCGGATAGATGAAGGCGAGCCCGACCTGGCCGCGCAGCCGCTCGCGGTCCTCGGTGTAGTCGGCGAGCCGCCCGAGCACCTCGGCGAGCCGGCCGGAACGCTCGCCCGCTTCGACCAGCGTCACGTAGACCTCCGGGAAGGCCGCCGGGTGGTGGGCGAGCGCGCGCGCGAGCGACTGGCCGGCGAGGACGTCCCCGCGCACCCCGGCGAGGAGCTGGCGTTCGCCGTCGCGCTCGGCCTGCTCGATCGCGGCGTTCAGCGCCTGCTCGATGGTGAGGCCGGCGCGCGAGCAGCGTCGCGAGCTGGCGGGTGAGGAGCGCCAGCGCCGCGGCGCCGAGCCGCCGGCGGCCGAACGCGAAGCCGTGCCCCGCACCCGGGGCTTTCCCCGCGATCGGCTCGACCTCCACCGGCAGCCAGCCCTGCTCGCGCAGCCGCAGCCGCGCCTGGCGCGGGCTGTCGGACTCGAGCACGCCGCGCTCGCGCTTGCCGTCGGGCGTAAGCGCTACGTATCGGTAGCCGGACATGGCGACTCGTCACGACGCGAGGGGCCATACCCCCTCGCGCTCCCCAAAGCGAGAATCACCCCTTCGCGCATCACTCGTCCGCCGCGCGGCTCACGCGCAGCACCTCGGCGACGGTCGTCTCGCCGCGCTCGACCCAGCGCAGGCCGTCGTCGCGCAGCATCTGCATGCCGCGCGCGATCGCGCGCTCGCGCAGCAGGCTCTCCGCGGCGGCGTCGTGGATGAGGCGGCGCATCTCGTCGTCGACGGTGAGCAGCTCGTAGATCCCGGTGCGGCCCCGGTAGCCGCTCCACTTGCACTGCGGGCAGCCCGCGGCGGCGTACACCGGCCGGCCGCGCAGACTCGCCGGCACCGCCTCGCGCTCGGCGGCCGAGAGCGCACCCGGCTTGCGGCAGTCGGGACAGAGCTTGCGCACCAGCCGCTGCGCGAGCACCCCGAGCAGCGTGGAGGCGAGCAGGAACGGCTCGACGCCCATGTCGATCAGCCGCGTCACCGCGCCCGCCGAGTCGTTGGTGTGGAGCGTCGCGAGCACGAGGTGGCCGGTGAGGCTCGCCTGCACCGCGATCCGCGCGGTCTCCAGGTCGCGGATCTCGCCGATCATCACCACGTCGGGGTCCTGGCGCAGGATGGCGCGCAGCGCCCGGGCGAACGTCATCTCGATCGCCGGGTTGACCTGGGTCTGGCCGATGCCGTCGAGGTCGTACTCGATCGGGTCCTCGACGGTCATGATGTTCTGCTTGCCGGAGTCGAGCTGCGACAGCGCCGCGTACAGCGTCGTCGTCTTGCCCGAGCCGGTCGGCCCGGTGACGAGCACGATGCCGTGCGCCTGCCGCGCCAGGTGGTCGACCCGGGCGCGCGTCTCCTCGCTCATGCCGAGCGAGCCGAGGTCGAGCCGGCCCTGCTGCTTGTCGAGCAGGCGCAGCACCACGCGCTCGCCGTGCCCGGTCGGCAGCGTCGAGACGCGCACGTCGACCGGGCGGCCGGCGATGCGCAGCGTGATGCGGCCGTCCTGCGGCAGGCGCTTCTCGGCGATGTCCAGGCTCGCCATCACCTTCACCCGCGACACGAGCGCGGCGTGCAGCGCGCGCGGCGGCTCGAGCACGTCGCGCAGCGTGCCGTCGATGCGCAGCCGCACCAGCGAGCGGCCCTCGAACGCCTCGATATGGACGTCGGACGCCCGCTCCCGCAGCGCCTGGGTCAGCAGCGCATTGATGAACCGGATGACCGGCGCGTCGTCCTCGGCGTCGAGGAGGTCGGTCACCTCGGGCAGCCCCTCGGCGAGGCTCTTCAAGTCGACGTGCTCCGACAGGTCGTCGATCAGCTGCTCGGCGCCGCCCGCATCGCTCGTGTAGAGCTGCGCGAGGCGCCGCTCGAAGAGCTCCGGCGCGAGCATGAGCGTGCGCACCGGCGCGCCGAGCACGCGCCGCGCTTCGCTGATCGCCCCGGCGGTAACCCCCGGGCGCACCCACAGCTCGACCGCATCGGGCAGCCGCCGGGCGGCGATCACGCCCTTTGCGCGGGCGAAGTGATACGGCAGCGTGCGGACGAACCCGCTGTCGAGCTGCGCGGCGAAGACGGTGTTGGGGGCCTGGGTGCTCATTGCGACGGCGACGATTGCGGCGGGGCAGCGGGCGCGGACGGCGCCTCCCGCTGCGGCACCACCTCGCGGCCGGGGCGAGCGGCGGCGCCGGGGGCTGGCCGGGCGCGAGCGGCGGCAGCTGCTCGCGGCAGCTGCGGGCCGTGCATCGGCGGCAGCGGGAACTGATCGGGCGGCTGGGCCCGGCCCTGGATGCCGCGGATGATGTCGTAGCGGTCGGCGGTGAGGCCGGCGCTCATCGGCACATCGCGCACCACAACCGGGCGCAGGAACACCATCAGATTGATCTTCTCGCGCTTGCGCGTGTCGTAGCGAAACAGCGCCCCGAGCACCGGAATCTGGCCGAGCCCCGGCACCGCCTGCGTGCCGGTCTGCACGTCGTCGGAGATCAGCCCGCCGAGCACGATCATCTGCCCGTCGTCGACCAGCACCTGCGACTCGAGCGAGCGCTTGTTGAGGATGATGCCGCTCGGGTTCTGCGCGTTGAAGATGCTCGACACCTCCTGGTAGAGCGCGAGCTTCACCACGCCGCCTTCGGCGATCTGCGGCCGGATCTTGAGCGTCACCCCGATGTCGCGGCGCTCGAAGGTCTGGAACGGGTTCACCACCCCGCCGCCCGCCCCGGCAAGGGTGAAGCTGCCGGTGACGATCGGGATGTTCTGCCCGACCTGGATCTTCGCCTCCTCGTTGTCGAGCGTGAGCAGCGTCGGCGTCGAGAGCACGTTCGCGGTGGAGTCCTGCTCCAGGGCGCGCAGCAGCGCCGCGAGATTGAGGATCTCGCACGCCGCCGAGGGTGATGCGCCCGCGGATGAAGCCGAGGCTCAGGCCCTGTCCGATCGCGGCCGGGTCGCGCGCGATCTGGCCGATGTTCGAGCCGGGCGTGAGTTGTTGAAGTTCTGGGTGCCGAATCCGGTGTTCGATGTCCGGTCTTCGGCAGTCGCCTGCCACTGGATGCCGAACTCGGCGGCCTTGGTCGCCGCGATCTCGACGATCAGCGCCTCGACGAACACCTGTGCGCGGCGCGCGTCGAGCTTCTCGATCACCCCGCGCAGCGCGTTGTAGACGCTGTCGGGGGCGATGATGACGAGCGAGTTGGTCTCCGGGTACGCCTGCACCGAGGCCAGCGCGAGCGCACCGAGCGGAGGCCCGACGCTGCCCGCCGCCGGCGAGGCGCCCACTGCCGGCGGCGGTGCGCCGGGCGGCGGGCGGCGGCGGCGGGGCCGCACCCACCTGGCCGGGCGCCGGCGAGACCTGCGAGACCGGCCGCGCCGCGGCCGGCTGGCCGGAGATGATCGCGCGCAGCGCTTCGGCCAGGCGATCGGCCTGCGCGTTCTTGAGGTAGACGACGTGGATGTTCCCGCCGGCGGCGCTCGGCAGGTCCATGCCTTCGGCGAGCTCGCGGATGCGCCTGGCGAGCGCCGGGTTCTCCGCGCGAACGAGCAGGCTGTTGGTGCGCGCGTCGACGCTCAGGGCGACGCGCGGCGGCGCGCCCGGACCCGGCGGCTGCGCGGCCTCCGGCAGGAGCCGCTGCACCGCCTGCCCGACGTCGACCGCGGCGGCGTAGCGCAGCTTGATCGTGGAGAGCTGCGCCGGCTGCGGCTGGTCGACGGTGGCGATCACCTTGCGCAGGCGCTCGAGGTTCGACGCGTAGTCGGTGATGACGATGCTGTTGGTCGCCGGGAAGGCGTTGATCACGTTGTTCGGCGTGACGAGCGGCCGCAGCGTCTGCACCACCGCCTGCGCCGACTCGTGCGAGAGCTGGAACACCTCGGTCACCACCTGGTCCCCGCGCGCGCGCCGCGCCTCGCGCGCCCCGGCGTAGAACTTCGCGTCCGACTCGGGGACGATGTTGACGTAGCCGAGGTCGCCGCCGACCGCGGCGAAGCCCTGCACGCGCAGGGCGGAGAGCAGGATCGGGAACACCATGTTCCGCGGCACCGGCCGCGGCGCCACGATGTTCACCGTGCCCTGCACGCGCGGATCGATGAGGAAGTTGCGGCCGGTCATCTCCGACACCGCCTTCACCACCGCGTGGATGTCGGCGTTCACGAAGTTGAGCGTCACCGTGTCCTCGGCCGCCGGCGGCTGTGGCGGCTGTGGCGACTCAGGCGCCTGTGGTTGCTGCGCCTGCGCGGCACCGGGCGCGAGCGCGAGCGCCGCGGCAGCCGCTAACGCGGCGAACGTCCTCGAGTCGAATCGCATCGCTTCCCCCAAGTCCTCGTCCAGCGCGTTGCGCTGGGGCTTTGTTATCGCTGGCTGCTCACGGCGATCGGCACGGTCATGCCGCCGCGCTGCACTTCCGCCGTGAACGAGCCCTGCATCCCGCGTTGCTGGAGCACGCGCGCCACGTCGGCCTCGCTCGTCACCGCCTCGCCGTTCACCGACCGCACGACGTCGCCCGGCTGCAGCCCGATGCGCTCGAGCAGGCTGCCCGGCGGCACGTCCTGGATCACCAGCCCCTGCGACAATCCACTCGACAGCGGCCGCGGCGCCGGTGTCTCTGGGCGCCGGGGCGGAAGCGGGAGCGGGCGGCTGGGATTCGGTCGCGACGTCGCCGACCGGCGCGTATGGCTCCGGGCGCTGGAAGCGTGCACCCAGGTTGGACGACTGCGGCGCGGGCGGTGCGCCGGTCGCAGGCGGCCGGTCGCGGCGCGGGCGGCGTCGCCTGCGCGTAGCGCGGCGGCGCGGCGGCCGGCGCCTGCGCGCTGGTGCGCTCCTCGAGGTTGACGCGCTCCGAGCGCGCCCGCGCGCCGGAGCACGACGTGGCCGGCGTGCACCGACTCGAGCGTGACGCCGGGAACCATTCGCCGCCGATCCGCGTGGCCTGGTCGCGGCCGCCCGCGTTCACGATCGCGTATCCGGTGCCGGTGCCGCCGCCGGCGAACACGCCGCGCAGCTTCACGTTGAGGTTGCTCACGGTCTCGCCGGCCGGCGCGACGCCGAAGAGGTGCGCGCCGGCCAGCGCCTGGGCCGCGGCGCCGAGCTGCGGGCGCTCGCGCGCCGGCGGCGGCGCCTCGCCCGACGGCGCGGCGAAGTAGGTCACCCAGCGTGCCGCGAGGAAGCCGCCGAGCACGAGCAGGGCGAGCGTGGCGAGGGTCGGCGCGACGCGCGCGACCGCGGCGGCGAAGTCTTTCATCCGGGGCTCCCGTCGGCACCGCGCAGCGCCGTCCCGCCCGGGCCCCACGCGACGATCATGCGGCCGGGCGCCGCGCCGCCGGCGAGCGTCACTTCGAAGGCGAGCTCGGCGGCGAGCACGCGCGCCGGCAGCCAGCGCCAGGTGGCGAGCCCGAGCGCGACCTCGCCGCCGTCGGCGCGCAGCCAGATCTCGCCGCGGCCGTTCCAGGGGCTGCCCGCCGCGGCGGCGACGCGCACGCGGCCGTCGGTGGCGCGCTCGACCGCGGTGCCCGCCCAGCGCGCGGGGAAGGCGGGGGCGAGCGAGACGGCGAACGCAGCGAGGAAGAGCACGGCGTGCCACCAGCGCAATCCCGTCGTTCCGCCCTTCATCTCATCCTCCGCGGGCCGCGCGCAGCACGAGCGACTCCACCTGAACCTTCCCTTCGCCCGCGGCCTTCAGCGCCACCGACTCGACGGCGACGCCGTGGGTTTCGCCGAGCGCGGCGAGCGTGCGCACCAGGTCGTCGAACGGCACCGTGCGGAGGTTCACCTGCACCCGGCCTTCGCCGAGCGACGAAACGCCGGCGTAGGCTTCGCCGAAGCCGGCCGTTTTCATCGCCTCCTCGATCGCGGCCTGCGGCACCGCGCCGCGCTTGCGGGCGGCAGCCCGGAGGCGCTCGACCTCGGCCGACTCGCGCGCCGTCTCCTGCGCCGCCGCCCTGAGCGTCGGCACCGCGGCGACGAGGCGCGCGCGGCCGTCCTGGACCGGCAGCCACACGTAGGCCCAGAGCGACGCGAGCAGGAGCGCGCCGGCGCCGGCGCCGTAGACGAGCCGCTCGCGCGGCGCCCGCGCCTGCCACCAGGCTTGCGCGCGCTCGATCACGACGCGACTCCGATACGCACCGTCGCGACCGGACCGCCGGCACCCGCGGCGATCCGTTCCACCTGCACCCGCAGCCCCGGCACCCGCAGCCGGCTCGCGACCTTTTCGCGGGTGTCGTCGGGCGCGACCGCGAGGTCGAGCGCGAGCTCGCCGCGCTCGTAGCGCAGCGACTGCGGCCGCAGCCCGGCGGCCGCGAGCGCCGGTGCCAGCCTGGCGAGCACCGGCACGAAATCGGTCGCGTCGGGCTCGCCGGCGGCGCGCCGCAGGTCGGCGACGTTGCGCCGCATCTGCAGCGCGGGATCGACCACCGCTTTTGCGTCGGGAAAGCTCTTCCGGAACGCGGCTTCCATGTCGCCGCGCAGGCCCCGCGCCTCGTACGCGAGCCGCGACCAGTCCGCGACGGTCAGGACGCCGTGCACCGCGAGGATCCCGACGGCGAGAATCGCCGCCGGTCTGAACCGTGCCGCCAGGTCCTTGCCGTTCCATCCGCCGCGGCTCGCGCCGGGCAGCAGGTCCGGGCACTCGGCAGCCGCGGCGTCGGTCTCCTGCGGGAGCCACGTGCCGACGACCGCGACCGGAACGTGCAGCGACTCGGCCCAGCGCCCGGTGTCCGGCGCGTCCGCGCCGCCGGCGAGGAGCACGCGCACCGCCTTCGGCGCGTCGCCGCGCCGGCGCCGTTCGTCGATAGCGAGCTTGAGCGAGAGCGGCGGGCGGCCGTCGGTCGACGCATCGAGCGCGATCGCCTCGAGACTGCCGAGCGCGGCGAAGCCGGCGGCGCCGGACCAGACGACGGTCCAGGTGGCCGGCAGCACGCCGACGAGCGCGCTCTCGACGATCGCCCGCGCCGGCCGGATGCCGTGCGCGGCGAGCGCGGCGAGCGCCGATTCGAGCCACGCGCGGTCGATCACCGCGACCAGGCGTTCGCCGTCGTACACGTCGTCGAGCACCGTCGCGACGACGTCCTCCGGGGCGGAGACGATCGCGTCCTCGATCGCGAACGGCGCGAGCTTGGCGAGCTTCGCGGCGGGCCCCGGCGGCAGGGCGGCGCGCACGAACGCGACCCGCGTCACCGGCAGCACGAGGCAGGTCTCCTCCGCCCGCGGCAAATCCGCGATCGGGGAGGCGCCGTCCTCCACGCGGCCGCCCGCCCGCAGGGCCCAGCGGAGCCGCAGCTCGTCGGGCGCGGCCGGCTCGGGAAAGTGCTCCGGGAGATGGAGCTGGAGGACGCTCGCGGCGGACTTCATCGGCGGTTCCTAGATGGTGACGAGGGTCAGCGCGAGGAGCGTGGGGGTGCCGCGGTCGTCGCGTTCCGGCCGCTCGAAGAGCGCGCGGTAGCCGGTGGTCACGCGGCCGAGGCGCACCGTCGCGTCGGCGCGGAAGAAGCGGCTGCGCACGTCGATCTCGAGGTCGACCGACGCGGCGGCCCGCTGCGGCGAGCACCCGCACGAACTCGTCGCGGCTAGCGAACGGATGCTGCCGGCGCCGCTCGACGATGCGCGCGACGTCCTCCGGCCCGAGGCCGGGCAGGACCGCGCGCAGCACCGCCGGCGGGGCGGTGTTGACGTTCACCGGCGTTTCGACGGGCAGCGCGGTCACGAACGGCTCGAGCTTCGCGACGAGGCGCGCGTCGAAGCCCTTGATCCGCGCGAGCTCCGCGATGTCGGCGATGCGCCGATTGGCGGCGCGGTACGGCGGATCGAGCGCGAGGTAGTACTGGTCCTCGGCGCCGTTCGGCGCCGTCACCCCGTTGTCGGCGTCGAGCCAGTCCACGACGGCGTCGGCGAGCGATGCCGGCAGCCCGACGGCGTCGAGCAGGCGCTGGAACGCCACCAGCTCGCGCGGGTTCGCGCCGCCTTCGCCGGCGAGGTTGTTGACGTTGAACTTGGCCTGCTCGTCGGCGATCGCGCCCGCGAGCTCCGCGCGCTCGGCGGGGAACGGCGGCATGCGGCGCGCCCAGACTTCTCCGAGATGGTCGATCGCGGGGTCGTCTTCGGCGAGAATCGCGGCCGCCCACGCCGCCGCCGCGCGCGCGAGCGTGTCGGCCTGCGCGCGCTCGGCGATGTTCTCGACCTGCCGGAGCCAGAGCGACTGGTCCCAGAGGATGTACGCGGCGGTGCTCGTCGCGAGCGCGACCACGAGCACCGCGACGACGACCGCGACCCCCTGCTGCCGGCGCGCGGGCGTCACTGCTTCGTCCTCGCGGCGGTGGGCAGCAGCCGCGTGATCCGCTCGCCGGAGACGAGCTCGAGCCGCACCTCGACCGCCGCCGGCAGCGCGACCTGCGCGGTCGCCGCCTGCACCGGCGGCCAGAGGAGATGCCACTGGCCGCGCAGGTCGAGGTAGCGGAGCTCCATCGCCTTCACCCCGTCGAGGACGGCGACGACGCGGGGCTCGGTGCGCGGGCCCTGGTCGAGGACGCTCCAGGTGAGCAGCTCGACGACGGTGCCGCGCAAACGGTAGCCGAGCCGCCGCGGCGCTTCGACCGCGCCCGGCTCGGGCGCGAGCGCCGTGCGCGTCAGCATCAGCGCGCCCTCGTTGATGCGCACGCCGGTGGCGCTCCCGGCGAGCGCCGGCGACAGCACGTCGCCCGGGTCGCGCACCGGCCGCGGCACGGCGGTCGCAACGTCCTGCTCGAAGCGCGCGAAGAACAGCGCGAGCGCGCGCCACTTGCGGTTTTCCTGCTCGATGCGGCTGCGGCTCTCGAGCACGACGGTGAGCGCACGGTAAGCGAACGCGGACAGGATGCCGAAGATCGCGACCGCGACGAGCAGCTCGATGAGCGTGAGGCCGCGCATGCGGCGATCCGCGCTCCTCATCGCTGCTCGCTCCGCGTGGCGTAACCGACCAGCGTGGCGACGGCGTGATCGGGCGCCCGCGCCGCGAACACCTGCACCTCGACGCGCCGGAAACGCGGGTTCGGCGTGCCGGAAACCGTCTCCCGCCACGCGAACCGCATCCCGGCCTGCTCGGCGTTGCCGCCGCGCGTGCCGATGTCCGGCCAGAGCGGTCGCGCGGTGTACTCGGCGAGCCGGTCCTGCGCGACCCAGGTCCCGGCGAGGCGCTCGCGCAGATCGAGCGTGCCGTCGGCGGCGATGCTGGCGGAGCGGACCGCCGCCGCGAGCGCGACGGCGAGGATCGCGAGGGCGACCAGGATCTCGATCAGCGTGAAGCCGCGCGTGTGACGCATCACAGCCCCAGGTCCTCGATCACCGGCGTGTTCACGCCGTCGGAGCTGACGCGGACGCGATGCGGCCCGAGCGCGAGCGTGATGCGAAACGGCTCGGTGAGCCCGGTCGGCGCGAGCACGATGACCGGCACCGGGCCGTCGGCGCGCGCGGCGGTCTCGATCGCGGCAACGCTCACGCCGGGGGCCAGCTCGCGCGCGCGGAGCGCCGTGTCGCGGTCGAGCGGTTGCCAGGTGCGGTCCGCCGCGCGCCGGACGAACCGGTAGCCCGAGTCCGCGCCCTGCCACGCGAGCGGTACGCCGGTGGCGATCGCCTCGTCGCGAGCGTGCACGAGCAGCGCCGCGAGCCGTGCCGCTTCCTCGCGCAGGCTCTGGCGCGCGTCCGGCGCGATCCGCACCGCTACCACCCCGACGAGGAGGGCGATGATCACGACGACCACCAGTACCTCGACCAGCGTGAAGGCGCGCTGGCGCATCGGCGAATCAGTTGAAGACATCGGCGCCGTTCCCCTCGCCGCCCGGCGCGCCGTCGGCGCCCAGGCTGAAGACGTCGATCTCGCCGCGCACGCCCGGGTTGAGGTACTGGTACTCGCGTCCCCACGGATCCTTCGGCACGCGGTCGAGGTATCCGCCTTGTTTCCAGTTCGGCGGCACCGGCTGCGTGGTCGGGCGCTGCACGAGCGCCGCGAGACCCTGCTCGGTGGCGGGGTAGAACGTGTTGTCGAGCCGGTAGAGCTTCAGCGCCTGGTTGATCGCGGCGATGTCGGCCCGCGCCGCGACGACACGCGCCTCGTCCGGCCGGCTCATCACGCGCGGCACGATGATCGCCGCCAGCAGGCCGAGGATGACCACCACCACCATGACCTCGATGAGCGTGAAGCCGTGGCCGTGGCCGGGTGTGCGCGTCGCAGTCATCCTTCCGCTCCTCTCTCGCCGCTCGCCCAGTCGTTGCCTCGGCTGAACCGGGCCGCGCGGCGCGCGGCCCGGTCGCCCGTCTCTCCCTGAACGGCGCCTTCCGGTTACGCGAGGAACCCCAGGTCGCGCGTCGCGAACCGCGCGATGTTCGGGTTGTTGTTGGTGACCGCGCCGGTCTATGCCAGCGTCATAAATGACGCTGGCATTAAGCCGCAATCGTCGGGCGGCGTCAAGCGCGGGTCGACGACCGGCGCGCGCGAGTCGACATCGCGACAAGCGACGCGCCCGGCCCGGCGCGAGCGCCGCCGGCCCGGGGCTTGAAAACCCGCGCAAGGCCCCGATTTCTCTCGGGAAAACCGGGTCGTTCCGGTATAATCCGCGGCCTTGTCTCGGGGGCGGGACGCGCGCTAGCCGGTTCGACCACGGAGCGGTACATCCCCCGGTGAAGGTGCGAGGTGTGCGGGATGCCGATCTACGAATATCGATGCGCGTCGTGCGGGTTTCAGAGCGAGTACCTGCAGAAGGTCTCCGACCCGCCGCGATCGGTCTGTCCCGAGTGCGGACAGGCGACGTTCAACAAGCTCGTCACCGCCGCCGGGTTCCAGCTGAAGGGCTCGGGCTGGTACGCGACCGACTTCAAGGGCAAGGGCACGGCACCGGGGCCGGCGGAGAAGAAGGAGGCGGGCGACGCGAAGCCGGCCGGCGACGCCAAGCCCGCGGGCGACGCCAAGGAGTCGAAGGGTTCGAGCACCACCACCACCACCGCGGGCGCCTCGACGGCGGACTCCTAGCGACGGACGCGCGGATCTCCCGCGCGGGACGCGCGCGGCGCACCCGGCGGCTTCGCACCGGCCGCGCCCGATCCCCGCGCAACGCTCCGCCCGCATCATGAAGAAATACTTAATCACCGGGCTCCTCATCTGGATCCCGCTCGCGATCACCCTGTGGGTGCTGCACCTGATCGTGTCGTCGATGGACCAGGTGCTCACGCTGCTCCCGCCGCAACTCCAGCCCGAGACGCTGTTCGGACGCCAGATCCCCGGGCTCGGCCTGGTGCTGACCGTGGTCGTCGTGTTCCTCACCGGCCTCTTCGCGTCGAACATCATCGGCGAGCGGCTGCTGCGCCTGTGGGAGGGGATCCTCCGCCGCATCCCGGTGGTGAACTCGATCTACAGCGGGGTCAAGCAGGTGAGCGACACGCTGTTCCGGCCCGGCGGGCAGGCGTTCCGGAAGGCGCTGCTCGTGCAGTGGCCGCAGGCCGGGCAATGGACGATCGCGTTCCTGACCGGGCAGCCGGGCGGCGACGTCGCGAACCACCTCGACGGCGACTACCTGAGCGTCTACGTGCCGACCACGCCGAACCCGACCGGGGGCTACTTCGTGATGCTCCGGCGCAAGGACGTGGTGGAGCTCGACATGAGCGTCGACGAGGCGCTCAAGTACATCATCTCGATGGGCGTCGCCCCGCCGCCGCTCGCGGCCGCGCGGAAGCGCACGCCCGCGGCGCTGCACGCCCCGCCGCTCTAGGCATTCCCTTCACTCCCCAGCCCCAAGCATGCGAACCCACTACTGCGGCCAGGTCACCGCGACGCTCGTCGGCGAGGCAGTCACGCTCTGCGGCTGGGCCCACCGCCGGCGCGACCACGGCGGCGTCATCTTCATCGATCTCCGCGACCGCGAGGGCCTCGTGCAGGTCGTCTGCGACCCGGACCGGGCCGAGACGTTCGCGACCGCCGAGCGGATCCGCAACGAGTACGTCCTCCGCGTGACCGGCAAGGTCCGGCGCCGCCCGGCCGGGACGGAGAACCCGGACCTCGCCTCGGGCGAGGTGGAAGTGCTCGCGCACGGGATCGAGCTCCTCAACCCGGCGGTGACGCCGCCGTTCCAGCTCGACGAGGAGCACCTGAACGAGAACGTCCGGCTCACGCACCGGGTGATCGACCTGCGGCGGCCGGTGATGCAGCGGCACCTCATCCTCCGCCACCGCGTGGCGATGGCGGTGCGGCGCTACTTCGATTCGCTCGGGTTCCTCGACATCGAGACGCCGATGCTCACCCGGTCGACGCCCGAGGGCGCCCGCGACTACCTGGTGCCGTCGCGGGTGAACCCCGGCCAGTTCTTCGCGCTGCCGCAGTCGCCGCAGCTCTTCAAGCAGATGCTGATGATCGCGGGCTTCGACCGCTACTACCAGATCACGCGCTGCTTCCGCGACGAGGACCTGCGCGCCGACCGCCAGCCCGAGTTCACCCAGATCGACGTCGAGACCTCGTTCCTCGACGAGGCCGAGATCCGCCGGCTGATGGAAGGCATGGTCCGCACGGTGTTCAAGGAGGTGCTGGCGGTCGATCTCCCGGACCCGTTCCCGGTGCTCACGTACGCCGACGCGATGCGCCGCTACGGCTCGGACAAGCCCGACCTGCGCGTGCCGCTCGAGCTCACCGAGCTCACCGACGTCGTGCGGGAGGTCGACTTCAAGGTGTTCCGGCAGGCCGCGGCGCTCAAGGACGGACGCGTGGCGGCGTTGCGCGTGCCCGGCGGCGGCAGCCTCCTCACGCGCAAGGAGATCGACGACTTCGCGGCGTTCGTCGCCATCTACGGCGCGAAGGGTCTCGCCTACATCAAGGTGAACGACGCTTCGAAGCCGAACGAGGAAGGGCTGCAATCGCCGATCGTCAAGTTCCTGTCGGCCGGCGCGCTCGGGGCCATCCTCGAGCGCACTGCGGCGCAGGACGGCGACGTCATCTTCTTCGGCGCCGACCGCGCCAGGATCGTGAACGACGCGCTCGGCGCGCTGCGCGCGAAGATCGGCCACGAGAAGGGCCTCGCCGCGGGCGGCTGGCAGCCCCTGTGGGTAGTCGATTTCCCGATGTTCGAGTACGACGAGGAGGCGAAGCGCTGGGCGGCGATGCACCATCCGTTCACCAGCCCGAAGGACGGCCACGAGCAGCGCTTCGAGTCCGACCCCGGGAGCGCGCTAGCGAAGGCGTACGACGTCGTGCTGAACGGCTGGGAGATCGGCGGCGGCTCGGTCCGGATCCACCGCGCCGAGGTGCAATCGCAGGTATTCCGCGCGCTCGGGATCGACGAGGAGGAGGCGCGGCGGAAGTTCGGCTTCCTGCTCGACGCCCTCCAATACGGCGCACCGCCGCACGGCGGGATCGCGTTCGGCCTCGACCGCATCGCCGCCCTGATGGCCGGTGCGGAGTCGATCCGCGACGTCATCGCTTTCCCGAAGACACAGCGCGCGCAGGACCTGCTCACCCAGGCGCCGTCGCCGGTCGACGAGCGGCAGCTGCGCGAGCTGCACATCCGCCTCCGCGAAGCGCCGAAGGCCTGACGCGCGAACGTCCCGCATGACGCGCGTGTGGTTGCGGCGCTTTTTCCTCGCTTCCCTCGCGGGTGTCGCGCTCGCCGCGCCGGCGCGCGAGCCGGCGCCGCAGGCGATGCCGGAGATCGCGGCCGCCGAGCTGCCGAAAGAGGCGCGCGAGACGCTCGCGCTCGTCAGGCAGGGCGGGCCGTTTCCGTACCGCAAGGACGGAGCCACCTTCGGCAACTTCGAAAAGCGGCTGCCGCTACGGGGGCGAGGTTACTATCGCGAGTACACCGTCCCGACGCCGGGCGCGCGCGACCGCGGCGCGCGGCGGATCGTGGCCGGCGACCGCGCCGCGGGCGAGTTCTATTACACTGACGATCACTATCGCAGCTTCCGGCGGATCCGGGAGTGATCGTACGGACACCCGAGTGACCTCCGAGGAATACGAACAGCTGCTGACCGACCCCGGCGAGGCCGGGATCTTCGTCCGTCCGGAGGACGCGCAAGCGCTCGACGCGGCGGCGGAACGGGCCGGGCTCGCGCGCTGGACCGTCGATATCGCCGGCGTGCGCACCAAGGACGAGCTGCTCGGGCGGCTCGCCGAGCGGCTCGGGTTCCCCGACTGGTTCGGCCGCAACTGGGACGCGCTGAACGACGTCCTCGGCGAGCAGGCGTGGGAGCAGCCGCGCGGGATCGTGCTCACGCTCGAGCATTGCGGCGACCTCGCCGCCGCCGATGCGGAGACGTTCGAGACCGCGCTCGAGGTGCTCGACAGCGTGGCCGAGAGCTGCTACGACGAGGACATTCCGTTCTGGGTGCTCGTCGACGGCGTCGACGCCAAGGCGTTCGACCTGCCGGTGATGGGGAGGAACGAGGACTGACGCTCGCGAGCGGGCCCCGGCCGTCCCCGTCGATGTACAAGATCCCGCGGTCCGTGCTGGTGGTGATCCACACGCCGGCGCTCGAGGTGTTGCTCCTCGAGCGCGCGCCGTGGCCGGGCTACTGGCAATCGGTCACCGGCAGCGTCGCGCGCGAGGCCGAGCCGCTCGGCGAGACGGCGGTGCGCGAGGTGCGCGAGGAGACCGGCATCGACGCCACGCGCCACCGGCTCGCCGACTGGGGGATCGACAATCGCTACGAGATCTACCGCAAGTGGCGCTCGCGGTACGCCCCCGGCGTCACCCACAACGTCGAGCGCGTGTTTGGGCTCACGGTGCCGGCGCCGGTCGAGCCGGTGCTCGCGCCGGCCGAGCACTCGCGCTACCTCTGGCTGCCGTGGCGGGAGGCGGCCGAAAAGTGCTTCTCCTGGTCGAACCGCGACGCGATCCTGATGCTCCCGGACCGCCTTGCGGCGGCGGGTTGCCGCGCCTGACCGAGCGCCTTCACATCCGAACCGGGCACATGGACTTGCACGTCGCCACCTACAACATCCACAAGGGCTTCAGCCAGTTCAACCGCCGCATGGTGGTGCACGAGCTGCGCGACCGTCTGCGCGCGATCGGCGCCGACATCATCTTCCTGCAGGAAGTGCAGGGAAAGCACGAGCGGCACGCGAACCGCTTCCAGGACTGGCCCGACTCGCCGCAGTACGAGTTTCTCGCCGATGCGGTCTGGGGCGAATTCGCCTACGGACGGAACGCCGTCTACGATCACGGCCACCACGGCAACGCCATCCTGTCGCGCTTCCCGATCGTCGCGGCGGAGAACCTCGACGTGTCGTCGCATCCGTTCGAGAGCCGCGGGCTGCTTCACTGCGAGCTGCGGATCCCCGACACGCGGGTCACGGTGCACTGCCTGTGCGTGCATTTCGCGCTCGTCGAGCAGGGCCGGCGCCGTCAGCTCCACGCGATGATCGACCGCATCCTCGAGCTCGTGCCCGAGGACGCGCCGCTGGTCGTCGCCGGCGACTTCAACGACTGGCGCAACCGCGCCGGCCACCGGCTCGCGCACGAGCTCGGGCTGATCGAGGTGTTCCGCGATCACCGCGGCCGCCCGGCGCGCAGCTTCCCCAGCCGGCTGCCGCTGTTCCGGCTGGACCGCATCTACGTGCGTGGCTTCTCCGTGTACCACGCCCAGGTGCACCACGGGCACGCGTGGTCGCGCATCTCCGACCACGCGCTCCTCACCGCGCGCCTCGCGCTGTACTGACCGGCGCCGCTCCGGATGGAGCTCGTCGACGGCAACCGCCTGCAGCTCCTGCGGACCGGGACCGAGTTCTTCCCGGCGCTCGAGGCGGCGATCGCCGGCGCACGCCACGAGATCTATCTCGAGACCTACATCTTCGCCGACGACGCGGCCGGGCGTCGCATCGCGCGCGCGCTAGCCGAGGCGGCCGCGCAAGGCGTGCGCACCAACGTCGTCGTCGACGGCATGACGGTGAAGCGCTACGTCGGCAAGCTGCGCGAGCGGCTGCTCGCGGCGGGGGTGTCGTTCCTCATCTACCGGCCCGACATCTCGCCGTGGGACTTCAGCGCGCGGCGCCTGCGGCGGCTGCACCGCAAGGTCGCGGTGATCGACGCGCGGATCGCGCTCGTCGGCGGCATCAACGTCATCGACGACATGCACACGCCCGGGCACGTCCCGCCCCGCTACGACTACGCGGTGCGGATCGAGGGGCCGCTCGTCGGCGCGATCCGCGCCGAGGCCGACCGGCTGTGGCGGCTGGTCGCACTCTCCAACTTCCAGCAGTGGACCGACGTGCCCCCGCCGCCGCCGGCGGCGGAGACCCTGCCGCGCGGGTTCCAGCGCGCCGCGTTCCTCATCCGCGACAACTTTCGCCACCGCTCGGACATCGAGGACGCCTACCTGGCGGCGATCGAGCAGGCGAACGAGGAGATCGTCCTCGCGAGCGCGTACTTCTTCCCCGGCATCCGGTTCCGCCGCGCGCTGGTGACGGCCTCGGCACGCGGCGTGCGCGTGATCCTGATCCTCCAGGCGCGGGTCGAGTACGTGATGCTGCACTACGCGTCGCGCGCGCTGTACGGCGCGCTGCTCGACGCCGGCGTCCAGATCTTCGAGTACACGAAGAGCTTCCTGCACGCGAAGGTCGCGGTGGTCGACGGCCGCTGGGCGACCGTGGGCTCGTCGAACATCGACCCGTTCAGCCTGCTGCTCGCGCGCGAGGCGAACGTCGTGGTCGAGGACCGCAAGTTCGCGCAGGAGTTGCGCGAGAGCCTGTTCGCGCTCGTCGTCGACGGCGCGCGGCCGGTGGCGCGGGCGCGCTGGCGGCGCCAGCCGCTCCATCAGCGGGTGCGGATCTGGATCGCATACGGCGTCGCGCGGTTCTTCATCGGCTGGTTCGGGTACGGCGGGAAGCACTGAAAGGAAGCGTTGGCACTGAGTCCGACCGGATCGCTCTCTGACGTAGCGTCCCGGCTGCGGATCGCAGTCGCGGAAGTGGTTGTAAGGGACCAACTGCCCATAGAGGACCGGCGTTGACGACGGGTCACACGTCGTTCGTCAAGCGGTTTGTTGCCTCTTGAGGCCCCTGATGTAGAAGAGCATCGCGGCGAAGACAAGTCCAACGAGAATGAAACTGCTGACGTGCCCACTCCAGAAGCGATTAAGGAAAAGAAATCCGCACAAAAGTAGAAACCCAATCGCGTAGAAAAGCGCGGTAGACCGAAGCGCTTTGGCAACTAGAAGTCCAATGAAAGTGTAGAGGACGATGTTTGCCGCAAGCGCAACCGAGAGATAAATCACGTCCAGATAGTGCTGTGGGGCCGCGAGCATGAGGAGCGACGACGGCCAGAGCATTACTTGGAACTCGTGGAGCCTGGCGAGCATCACTCCATTCCAGGCAATCGGAACAGCTCGCTCGATAAGTTGCCAAGCCGCGAGGAAGAACACCGGAAGACCAATTCCGCCGATCAACGCGAACCTCAGGACGATCGACATCGTGGCTGAGGTGGGCTCGATCTCGGATTGCTTATCTAGGCGATCCATAGCGGGACCTTAGCTCGTTGAAGTACGGAATCGGACCAGGCCCAGGACCACTCGCATGCACGCCACCTGCGCTGAGGCACTGCTCGACAAACTGTCTGCAGTTCCTATCCGTGAAAGTGTAGACCCCCGGAAGTTCAGCGCGGTAACTGACGCACTGCTGAATCCGTCGATCCTGCTCCGGCGTCGTATGTATCGTGATGCTCTCGAGGCGCTTGGCCGGGTCGTCAGATTGGACAATCCCCGGTTTGCCCGCAAGCGCACTACCTGGTGCATTCTCCCTCGGATAAAAGCCGGAGGTGTTAGGCGTGTTCACTCCGATCCCGATATGTCCGAATCCGCCCGCGCCCGAGTAGCGCGATACTGTGACGTCAAGTCCAAGTGGGTCCACGTAGCTAAGGGGATTCGCGTTGACGTAGAGGTACGTGTTGATCCCGCCCGCGAGCCCAATCGGATCGTTCTGAACGTATCGCCCCGTCTGCGGATCGTAGTCGCGGAAGTAGTTGTAGAAGAGCCCAGTCTCCTTGTCCGCATACTGGCCCGGCAGTATCTGAATCGACCTCCCCCGCACGGACTCTCTTCACCGTCCAAAGATCAAGCAAGGTCCGCACGGAGCCCGTTGCCTACCGCGTTAAGCAGCTCCTTGGTTCACAGAGTTCCCTGCATCTGCACTTCAATAGCACTCGCACCGCCAAGGCCCATCGTATCCGCCTTGATTTACGGAGCCGACTGGGTTTTGAGAAACGAGGCGCCAGGACATTCTCCTAGCGGCACATCGATCACGACACGCCTGTTCTTCGCTCGCTCGGAAATAGGAGATGGGATTGCCAACGAAGAATCCTAGCAAAGCAACGCCGAGAAACACTGCTGCAATCGCCAACTTTGTTCTCAAGGAGATACGGGGCCGCTTCACTGGTTTCAGATCAACGACATCCGATGACTTCGAGAACTTGTCCCTCAGTGGCGAGAGGAACGCCAAACCTATGATGGCTCCGTCCAACAGTGATGCAGCATAGCCAAAGAAGGTCTCAGGTAGCCCTGATACTGATACGCCAAAGAAGAATGAACCCAACAACGCGATCGAGAGGAGGAGCAGATAGCGTCCCCAATTGCGGAGCAAATAGAGTCCGACGAAGGCCGGGAACGGTACTAGATATAGCGCGAGGACAATCGGGTGATTCATCGCGACGTGGACGCCGTGCCCACCGTACTTCATCAGATCCGTAACATCTGCTAGATAAGAAGGAAACCTCGGCAGCACAAACAACACGATCCCGTGAGCCAAGGACGCAGCCACAACCAGCGCTTTAAACCGTCCCGTCATCGTGCCCCCAAGAAAGGTCCTGGCCTGCAGCGCCAAACGCATCCAGGTTGCGGAGCGAAGAACGGAGGAATGCTCGATAGCGGGATAGGATCGTCCGCGGAACACATGTTCGCGTTCCTAGGACAATCCCATGAGCACCACGGCGTAGAGTTGGGAATTCCTCGCGGCATGCTCCACGGGACATTGATGCCCGGCCACTCCCCCTCGGAGGGTGCGTTGGTAGGCAGATCTTTTAACGCGCGGACCGCGCGGTACACGCCTCCTCATTCTTAACGATTGAAGGAGGCCCTTGGCCAGGAATCGGCAGCGGATTTACCCAGCTCCCCGGTCTGGGCGGTGGCAGCGTTTGCAGCCCGGAGGGATCTGAGTTGGAAGTCGGATTGCCTTCGGCGTACAGATACGGGTCGATCCCACCCGAGAGTCCGATCGGATCTGACTGGACGTACCGTCCCGTCTGCGGATCGTAGTCGCGGAGGTAGTTGTAGAAGAGCCCGGTCTCCTTGTCCAGATACTGGCCGGGGAGTCCTATTTCGTCCCTGACAGTCGGAGTCTTGGGTCACTCGGGTCGAGTGGTTTCCCAACGATTCGAGTTACTACCCAGAACGGAATTGCATAGACCAATAACGCCACCGCGAACGCGAGCCAGTTGAGGTAAGCGGGACTGAAACCCGCCCCCCACAGACCAAACAGCAGAAGCGATACTCCCAAGAGCGCGTAGAGAGTGCCGATCGCGGCGGGCTTCTTTGCGACGAGTCCCACGGCTATTCCAATGAGCGCGAACAAGATAACGTTTGTTCCAACCGCCACGACGATGGCCGCCGCTTGCCCTATGCTTGCTTCAGCAACCGCGAGCAATTGCGCTGGCCATAGCAGGAACACCAAGTCATAGACGAAGCTTGCGGAAGTTGAAGCTTCGTTCGTAAGCTTCGATGGAGGCCATGTGGCGAGCCGTACTAGTGGACCGATCAAGCCTGAGACTGCGAACGTCACAATGGCAATCCGGACTCCGCGCATCGAGGATCGCTCCTACAGGTTGGCTAGCGGTACGTGTAATCGACGACGTCGCCGGACTCGGCATTCGGACTTATGCGGGGCAGCAGTGGCGCGTTGTTGGGCAGCCCTTGGAAGAAGGGGAACGGCCTTGGACCAGAATAGTCACCTGCCGCAAGCCCGCATTCCTGGAGACACTCACGGACGAAGTTAGTGCATTGTCGACTGGCGACCTGATAGAGGCCCGGATTGTTTTGGCGTCGCAGCCGACAGTTCAACATGCAGCGATCCTGGTCCGGCGAGGACTCGATCGCCTTGCACTGCTGATCCCTTTGCGCGTCTCGCTTTATTTGACCAGGACTGCTTACCGGATTGCCCGTCGGATAAAAACCTGAAGTCCTGGTCTCTCCGGGGAGACCAAAACCGACGTGCCCAAAACCCGCAGCTGCATCGGCATAAAAACAAACATCGACATCAAGTCCGAACGGATCCCGATTGATGAGCGGGTTTCCAAAGACGTAGAGGTATGGATTGATGCCCGCCCGCGAGCCCGATCGGATCTGATCTGAACGTATCGTCCCGTCTGCGGATCGTAGTCGCGGAAGTAGTTGTAGAAGAGCCCGGTCTCCTTGTCGTGATACTGCCCAGCGAACCGCAGCGGTGAACTCGAAGTCGCCGAGCCCGCTCGGATTCTCCTCCGGCGGGTTATTGCCGAACGGCTCCTGATTCTCCCAGCGCCACACAACGCGGTGTTGCTGATCGGTGACGACGCGAGGGGTGTTCAAGTGATCGGCATGCACGTAGTAGAGAACAGGCGATCCGGCTTGGGCCTGCCCCTGACAAGTCACACTTCCCGCCGTCACCGTGAAATCGAGCCGGTTCCCGCGCGGCGGGTAGTTCCGCGTGAAGGTGAAGGTCACCGTCCCCTCGACGCTGTAGCCGTTCTGCAGTGACGAACCCAGCATACACCCGCGCTACTTCGGAAAGCTCATCGTCGCCCGCGGTGGCGAGCACCTCCGACACCGGCTGTCCGTCGATGCGCGTGATCGAGACCGAGATCCGGTTTCCCACGCCGATCCCCGCCGGCGAGCGCACGACGAATTTCAGCGCGTTGCCGACGTCCATCCCGCCCGACCAGTTGAGAGTAAAGAGCTCGCTCGCACCGTCGCGCACTGTCACCTGCGCGTTCCCCGCCCCGTCATAGGTCAGCACGAAGCCATAGGGCTTGCCCGACACCCAGTCGAGATCGGCGCGGGCCGAGGCGGCGAAGTTCCGCGTGTTCGTGCCGAGCCCCCATTCCCAGCCCTTTTCGCCGGGACGGCCGCCGTGCACCTCCATGCGCTCGCGCCGCGCGAAGGCGACGAACGTGTTGGACGAGTCAAGAGCCGGGTTCGCCGGGCAGCCTCCGACCGCCTGGCTGTAGGCGGCCACCGCCACGGGCTGATCGTCGAGCCAGAGATACTCCCGGATCGGGACGCCGCTCGGCGATGACTCGGCAACCAGCCGGCCCTGCCCGTCGTAGTGAAAGACCGTGTCCCCGAGCGCGGAGATCTTCCTCACCCGCTGACCGAGCGCATTGACCTGGTAGCTCGCACTGCCCGCGGCCGAGGTCGATGAAACGAGTCGCCCGCGTGCGTCGTAGCCAAACGTCTTCACCCCGTCGCCAGTGATCGAGCCGTTCGCATCGTGGGCTGTAGCTCCGCGGCGACGATCCGGCGATCGCGGCGAGCCGATTGCTCGTGGCGGGGTAGGTGTAGGCATCGCTGCTTGCCCCGATCGATTTCGAGACGCGATTCCCCACCGCGTCGTAGCCGAACGAGAAGGTCGACGTCGGCAGCACCGTGCTCGTCAGCCGGTCGAGCGCGTCATAGCCGTAGTCGGCGAAGTTCGTCGACACGCCCTGTTGCTCGATGCGGGTGATGCGGCTCGCCGCATCGAAGCTGAGTGTCTTGGTCTGAGCGGCGAGCGAGTGCGTCGCGATCCGCCCGTCGAGGTCGAAGGTCCGGGTGCTGGTCAGAAGATTGCCGAAGGTGAAGCCCTTCGCCGGCCCGAACGGCTGATAGGCGACATCCTGGACGACGACCTGCGTCGTCCCGCCGCCGGTGGTCTCGATGCGGCTTATCCGGCCCAGGCCATCGAGGCCGTAGGCGATCGTCCGGCCGGAGGGATAGGTCATCCCGGTCATGCGGCCCGCGGCGTCGTAGCTGTAGCCGGTGGTGTGGGTCGTCCCGCCGATCGCGCGCGCTTCCGACGTCACCCGCCCTCTCTGATCGTAGGCATAGGTCGTGGTCTGGAGGACCGCGCCCGCGGCCGAGGTCTCGGTGATCGAGCTGAGCCGGCCGATGCCGTTGGTGCCCGGTCGTAGCTATAGTCGACCTGCTTGAGCTGCGTGCCCCGCCGCCTGGCTGTAGACGACCCGGATCACGCGGTTCAGCGCATCGTAGCTGTAGCTCGTCGTCTGGCCTTTCGCGTCGGTGAGGAGAGCAGGTTTCCGGCCGCATCCTGGGTGTTTGCTGTGTGCCCGGTGTCCGGGCTCGCTTGCGCGGCAAGGTTCCCCAGTCCGTCGAGGGTGTAGGTGGTTGCGTTGTTGCGCGGGTCGGTAACTGAGGTGAGCTGATCCAGCGCGTCGTAGCCGTAGCGCGTGACGCCACTGGCCGGATCGGTCATCTCCTTGAGCCGGTTGAGCGTGTCGTAGGCGTTCGCGGTCACCCGGTTCAGCGGATCGGTGATGCTGGTCAGGTTGCCCTGGTTGTCATAGGCGAAGCGGGTGATCTGGGTCGCCGGATTCGCTCCGCCGATCTCCTGGTCCAGGCGGTTGAGCGCACTGTGGACGCGGCTTCGTGTCTGTGCGAGCTGGTTCGCTGGATCGAATACGTCTTCTCGGGCGCGGTTGCCCATCACGTCCAGGGTATAGGCGATCCGGTTGCCCAGGTCGTCGGCGATCGCGGTCAGCCGGTGCGCCGCGTCGTAGGTGTAGCTGAGAAACGAGCCGTCGGACAGCGTCACCCTGGTCACCTGCCCGACACCATCATGTTCGTAGCTCGTCGTCTCGCCGCCGATGGTTCTCGACGTAAGGCGCCGGCGTGAGTCATAGGTCAGCGTGGTAGTCAGCCCGTTCGGATCGACGATCGCCAGCGGCTGCCCGTGCGAGTCGTAAGCGCTGATCCGGGTGACGTGGCCGGCGCCATTGGTGATAGCGGCAATGTTTCCGCGCTTGCCGAAGTCCGGGTCGTCGTCGGCGTGATACACGTAGCTCAGCACGTCGGCGACATCGGTGCGCGGTCCGTCGATCGTCAGCACGTGACCGTTCGGGTTGTAAGTGTAGGTCCACGTCCGCGGCGCCCCGACTGGAACTGCGGCAAAGCCCAGGGCCCCGCTGGTGTCGGCAGTTGCCTGCACCGTCCGTGAAAGCACGCTCCCGCGGTTGCCCGGGTTCGGATCACCGGGGTCGCCGTAAACATAGGTCGTGATCCGCAAGGGCTCGGCGACGCGCAGCGGCAGACGCCAAGTCGGATGCCATTCAGTGGCTATCGTTCGCTGCTCTGGCGTGCCCGAAGCTTCCGTGCGGCGGGTCTCCAAGTCCGGCCGGCCGTATGGGTCAGCTCTCTCGAACGTCGTGAGGTTGCCGTTGTAGTCCGTCTACCGACGCTGGGTAGAGGCTGCCTGAGTACGCCGCGATCGGCGGATTGCCGCACGGTGCGTTTGCGGCTCCGGACACCCCGGTCATCCGCACGGTGCTGTTGATCGTTTCGTACTTGTGCGTTCGAGTCGTACCTCGCGGGTCGGTGACGAAAGTCTGGTCCAGCGTCGGTTCGTACGAAAACTGATATCGGTCGACGTCGCCGGCGTGCTTGGACTCCTGCACGAGTCCGTTCGCGTCGTAGGTCCAGCTCGCGTACCGATCTCCGTTCTCGTCGGTGATCCCGGTCAACGCGAAGGGGAAGCGGTCGTCCTCATAGTGGTAGATTCGGATCGCATCGCCCGGGTATCTCACGCTTACGAGCCGCTCTCTGAAGTCCACCGTCTGGTAGGTGTACTCGACCGAGTTGTTGCCGGGGTCGCGCACTGCGGCGACCTGACCGGTGGGCGAATAGGTAAGCGTGAGCGCTCTGCCAAACGGGTCGGAAACCATCTGCAGCCGGTTGCTCGCGTCGTAACTGAGGGTGAGCTGCACTCCAGCCCGATATCGGATGCCCGTGAGCCGACCATCGGCGCTGTATACCTCCACCTGGTCGTCCACCGCGGTACGCCGTTCCCATCCGGTCGTGGCCCCGGCCGACTCGAGGCGCGTGAGGAGTTCAGCCGGATTCGCCAGCGAACGATACGTTACTGGGCCGATAAGCTGATACCGCAGGATCTTGCCGTCCCATGTGCGAACGAAGACCTCAGCGGTTTGCTCGCTCGGAGCGGGTCCGCCGGACACGGATACCACCTGGCGGTCGTACGTATGCCGCCAGTGCGCGCCGATAGTCGTCGCCATCGTCGCGTCGTCGCTGCCGTAGATCCGCTCGAACCGAAGCGGATAGCGCCCGGTGCCCATGTAGTCGGTCTCGACCTGGATCTTGTTGCCGGTCCTGGGATTGACCGGATTCGCGGAAGGGCAGAAGCCGGGCACCCCGACGTTCTCTCCGAGCGGTGGCGTGCCCGCAGGCTTGCAAGTGTAGTAATGCGAATAGGGGTCAGCGCCCGGTGCGGGCAGGGATTGACGTTGAAGGCTGCCGTCGCACTCGGGTACGAGAGTCACAATGGTGTTGGTGGCGTCGCACGTAGGTCCACACTTCAGCACCGTGGCACCACCAAGCACGCAGACCGACGCACCCTGGCGTTGGCACGCGCACTCGATTGCGTCCCCCCTCGAGGGGCGAGCGCACTGCGTGTGCGCGATTGGCGAATTGGACCCGTGGATCCAGGGAACGAATGATGATGGCGGGGCGCCGTGGCTCAGGCCAGGCAAGCCGGCAGCAAGGATGAAGGCAAGAGCAACGAAACAGAGCCAAAAGCGGTGCTCGTAACCTTTTGTACTTCCTAGATTTCCCGAGTCACTCATGCCCCCCTCCCGAAGGTTTGTGCTCAGTGAACCTCGCTCACAGTACCCTACTGATAGTCGTTCTCTCTCTTCTTTGGCGGAAGTCTAGCATCGACCAAGTCCCGAACTGCAATCTGCAGGTTCGCACTCGCCGCGCAAGACGCAAAATCCTGTGAAACCCCGGCCGGTTGAGAGTCCCCGCTTGTGGGTAAAGCGAGGGCACAGACTTCACCGTGAGAGGCGAGAAGCATCTCCCGACACGACGCCTTAGTTTTCTGGTGCCTTAGAGGTCTGCGGCCATAGCGTCGACCCGCCAAGATCAAAAAATCTGGGAGTCGAGTAGGCAACCCGATGAGGTACGCGGCGCCTTCGCGCGACGGGGGCCGCGTGGCGGTCGAGCTCGGCGGCGCCGCCGCGCTGGCGCAGGTGCGGTTCCGGGTGATCGCCCAGGGGGCCCACGACCACGCAGATCGGTATCGAAGACGCGACCGCGAAGGATGCGCGCGGCGCGAACGTTTCAGTGGCACCACCGGCCGGACACAGCGTCGCGATAGTGCAAGCGGGTGGGTAGGGGTCCAGGCGATCGCCGCCCTCTACCAGTAAACTCCCGCTCATGGACCACTGGCAGCGCGTTGAAGCTGCCGCCGCGGGCGAGCCGGTCGACCGGCTGCCGATCAGCCTGTGGCGGCATTTCCCCGAAGACGATCTCGATTCCGCCAGGCTCGCCGGCCACATGGTGGCGTGGCAGCGCGAGTGGGACTTCGACCTCGTAAAGTTCATGCCGTCCGGCACCTACGGCGTCGAGGACTGGGGCGCGGTCACTGCGTACCAGGGCGCGGTGAACGGCGCTCGTGCGGTGGTGAAGGCGGGCCTCGCCCGCACCGAGGACTGGCCGCGCCTCGCGCGGCTCGATCCGCGCAAGGGCGTGCTCGGGCAGCAGGTCGAGGCGCTGCGGCTCGCCGCGCGCGAGCTCGGCGGCGGCGCGCCGATCCTGCAGACCGTCTTCAGCCCGCTCACTACCGCCCGCAAGCTCGCCGGCGAACGGGTCTTCGCCGACATGCGTCGCCAGCCCGAGGCGCTCGAAGCGGGCCTGCGGATCATCACCGACGTCACGATCGAATTCGCGCTCGCTTCGCTGGCGGCGGGCGCGCACGGCTTCTTCCTCGCCACGCAGTGCGCGAGCTATCGCGTGGCGACGGAGGCCGAGTACCTGCGTTTCGGCAAGCGCTTCGACCTCGAGTTCTTCGCCGCGCTCAAGGGCCGGACCCGGCTCGATCTCCTGCACGTGCACGGCGAGGACGTGATGTTCGACCTCCTCGCCGACTACCCGGTGAGACTGGTCAACTGGCACGACCGTCTCACCGCGCCCAACCTGGGCGATGCGCTCAAGCGCTTCCCCAAGCTCCTGGTCGGCGGCGTCGAGGAGAACCGCACGCTGACGAACGGGCCGTCCGACGCGATCCGCGCCGAGGTGCGCGACGCGATCGCCCAGACCGGCGGTCGCCGCCTGATGATCGGCCCGGGCTGCGTGCTCCTCGTCGCGACGCCGGACGCGCACATCCGCGCCGCCGTCGACGCGGCGCGCGTCGCGCGCGCGCATTGATTTCCCCGTCGGAGAGAAAGATGAGGCTCCTGTCATCCGTTTGTCTCGCGCCGCCGCCGCGGTGCTCGCGGTCGCTACCGCCCAGGCGCAGAGCTGGCCCTCGAAGCCGGTCCGCATGATCGTCCCGGCGACGCCGGGCGGCACGATCGATCCGCTCACTCGGGTCGTCGCCGATGCGCTGTCGAAGGACCTCGGGCACCAGTTCGTCGTCGAGAACCGACCGGGCGCGCAGGGCAACACCGGCCTTGCCGCGGTCGCGAAGGCCGAGCCCGACGGCTACACGCTGGGCATGGCGGCATCGAGCATGCTGGCGATCAACCCGCACCTCTACAAGGCGATGCCCTACGACCCGCTCAAGGACCTTGCCCCGATCGCGCTCGTCGGCGACGTTCAGAACGTGCTCGTCGTGCACCCGAGCATCCCCGCGAAGACGCTCAAGGAGTTCACCGACTACGTCAACGCGAATCCGGGGAAGCTCAACTTCGGCTCGTCGGGCAACGGCAGCTCGATGCACCTCTCGGGCGAGCTGTACAAGAAGCTGAGCGGGACGCAGATGCAGCACGTCCCGTACGCGAACGTGGGCGAGGCGACCAAGGACCTCGTCGCCGGCCGCACCCAGCTCATGTTCCAGCTGATGACCGGGATCGTCGGCCAGGTCAAGGCCGGCAACGTGCGGCCGATCGCGGTGCTCTCCGACCGGCGCTCCTCCGCGCTGCCCGACGTGCCGACGACCGCGGAGGCGGGAATGCCGCAGCTCCAGTCGTCGGTCTGGTTCGGCATCGTCGGACCGCAGGGCACGCCGAAAGCGGTCGTCGACCGCGTGCAGGCGGAGGTGGCGAAGATGCTCGCCGACCCGGCGTTCCGCAAGCGCCTCACCGACATCGGCGCCGAGCCGCTCGCGGGCGGCCCGGCGGAGTTCGCGACGAAGCTCGCCGAGGAGTACGCGCGCTGGGGCGAGGTGGTGAAGCTCTCCGGCGCGCGGATCGAATAGGAGCGGCGGCGATGCGAGGGGGCAGGGCCCCCTCGCCCGGCGCTACGGGTTCGAGAACGCGATCCCGGCCGGCCCGCCTTTCATCTGGAGCTTGTGCCCGGTGTCGAACAGCCCCGACTTGTCGAGCCGGAACACCTGGATCTGCTGCTGCACCATGTTCTGGACCAGGACCTGGCCGCCGCCGAAGGCGATGCCCTGCGACCAGCCGCCGATCGGCGCCTGGGCGAACCGCTCCAGCCGCTTGCCGTTCACCTGGAAGATGACCAGCCGCCCGTTCGGCGCGTAGAAGGGCGAGTTCGGCGCCTTGTTGCTGCCGTCGTGGAGGACGACGGCGACGAACGCCCCGTCGGGCGAGCAGCGGATGCCCTCGGGCGTCTGGCCGACGGTGAGCGTCTCGACCACGCGCGGCGGCTTGAGGGTCATGTCGATGACGCTGATCGTGTCGTGGTCGCCTTGGCCGATGCCGATGTTCGCGACCACAGCGATGTCGCCGGGCGCGCAGATGTCGATGCCGTACGGCCGCAGCCCGGCGTTGAGGTCGCGCTTCGTGTACTCGACCTTCGTGCCGTCGATCGTCAGCACCGAGATCTTGTGATCGCCGTCGCGGCTGACGAGCGCGGTGCGCCCGTCCGGAGTGATCGCGATGCCGCTCGGGCCGGATTGCGGCGCCCCGAAATCGACCTTGCCCGCCGGCGTGACCGTCTTGCCGGCGATCGTGAAGACCGAGACCGTGCCCGCCGAACGGTCGGCGACGAGCGCGAGGTTGCCGGCGCGGTTGATGGCGACGCCGGCCGCGCCCATCCCCGCCTCGAGCACCGTGAGCACCCGCGGCGGCCGCGTCGTCAGGTCGATCACCGACATGCGGTTGTCCGGCACGGTCTTCGTCGGATCGGTGGGCGAGATCTTCGTCGCCGAGGTGACGAGCGCGAGCGACGCGTCGGGCGTGATCGCGACCGAGACCGGCGGGCCGACGACGCTGGCGGGCGCGTTGATCTCGGCGATCACCGTCGGCGGGTTGGTCTTCAGGTCGATGAGCGTGACGGTGTCCGGCGTCGGGTTCGGCGGCACCTGGTTCACCCCGTTGACGAGCCGGGCCTTGTGATCGTTCGCGGACACGGCGATCTGGGCGGCGGCCGGCACCGCCAGCGCGGCTGCCACGAGGCCTGCGGTGATGGCGAGGCGGGGGCGCATCTTCTTCTCCTTGAGGGTGACGGGCGGCGGCATTCTACGCCCGCCCGCCCGGGGCGGGTACGAGCGTTCCCGACGCGAGCCGCGGCACGACGTCGTGCCGGGAGAGCTGCGCGGCGTACGCGATCTCGTGCGCCAGCCCGCGCGCGAGCATCATCCGCCCGACCCGGCAGTTGGTGAGCGTCGGCACCGGGTCGCCGGAGCGGTAGAGCGTGCGGGCGACCCGCGCGGCGTCGGAGAAATCGGCGGCCTCGCCGAGGCGTTCGGCGAGGAGCTCGACCAGGTAGCCGGCGCCGTAGTAGTCCTCGAGGTTGAAGTTCCCCATCGAGCCCGAGCACACGATGAGGATCGTGCGGTCGGGATGATGCGCGAGCACGTGGTCGATCACCGCCCGCCCGTTCAGGAGCGCCGCGGCATAGACGTCCTCCGCCCCGGCCGCCCCGCGAAGCGCCACCGTGCCGTTCGTCGTCGAGTAGACGACATGCTTGCCGGCGACGCCGTGGTCGACGAGCGCGAGCGGCGTCGGCGGCGCGAATCCCGGCAGCGTCTCGGCGTACAGCTCGCCGGCGAGCACGAACGAGCCGGGCGCGAGTCGCTCGCCCGCCGCGCGCGCCGCCGCCGCGTCGGGCGCGGGCGTCACCGCGGAGGCGCCGTTGGCGAGCACGGTGACGATCGTCGACGTCGCGAACAGCACGTCGAGCACGATCGCGACCTTGCCCGGAACGCGGATGGCGTCGAGGTCCTCCTTCTTGCCGAGGACGTGGATGCGATGGCTGACGATCGAGTTGTCGGTCGTCATTCGGCCGGGCGCCTGAGGAAGAGCTGCTTGCCGAGCATCGAGAGCGCCACCTCGCCGTGCTGGTTGACGATCTCCCAGCGGAAGGTCACCGTGCCGCGGTTCGGCTTGGTCTTCGATGGTGTCGCGTCGACCACCGTCGAGCGGAAGCGGAGCGCATCGCCCGGCCGTACCGGCTTGAGAAAACGCAGCTCGTCGATCCCCGGCGAGCCGACGCACGAGGTTTCGAGCAGATAGCCGTCGCACATCAATCGCATCGCGACGCCCGCCGTCTGCCAGCCGCTCGCGATCAGCCCGCCGTACGGCGACTCGCGCGCCCGCGCTTCGTCGGTGTGATACGCCTGCGGATCCCATTCGCGCGCGAAGGCGACGATCTCCGACGCGGTGAGCGTGCGCGGGCCGTTCTCGAAGGTCCAGCCCGGCGTGAAGTCCTCGAACCAGTACTTGGTCATGTTTGGCGCGCGATTATCACCGAAGGCCGACCGTCCCGCCGTGAGGAATCGCGTACAGTGAAATCCTCGATCTTTTGGGTTTTTTCACACCCAATGCGCCGCACGATCGGACTCGCCGTCCTGTTTGCCGCCATGGCGGCGCACGCCCAGGTCTATCGCTGGGTCGACGAACAGGGAAAGGTGCACTACGGCGAGCGGCCGCCAAGCGGCGCGAAGGCGAGCCCGGTGGAGGACAAGCTCGCCGCGCCGCCCGGAACGGCGGCGCCGAAGGCCGCGCCCGACGCTTCGCAGCAGGAGCGCGACTTCCAGCGTCGCCGGATGGAGCGCGAGCAGAAGGAGGCGCGGGAGCAGAAGGCGGCGGAGAAGGCGAAGCAGCAGTGCGAGCGCGAGCGGACGCGCCTCGCGCAGTTGCGGAACGTACGGCGCATCTCGGCCGGCGCCGACGAGAAGGGCAACCTGCGCTACCTGAGCGAAGGCGAACGGGCCGACGCCATCGCGGCCCAGGAGGCGGCGGTCGGCGCGCGCGTGCCGGTAGCGGCAGAACCGCCTCAGCCCGCCGGCTCGAGCGAGCCGTCGTCGCGGAGGCGAAACGCCCGCCAGTCCGCGTCGCCCTCTTCCTTGCACAGGCCGTAGCGGAAGATGTTCGCGTCGCGCCCCGGGATCACGAACCGCAGGTCCTGGAACCAGACGCAGGTCGACGGGTTCCCGCGGTCGATGCGGTACAGGGCCGGGTAGTCGGCGAACCAGCGGAAGAACGCCGAGCTGCGGATCGCCGAGCGCGCGCGTGGCGAGCTCGCGCTGCGCCGGGCCGGCGCCGTACTTCTCCACCGCCACCCAGCGCGCCAGCGCGAGCGGCGCGTACTGCGCGTCGAGCCGCGAGATGAACCCCCCGGTGTCGGGCGGCGCGGCGTCGCGCACCAGGTTGACGTCGGCGTAGTGGTAGCGGTCGCCCTCGGTCACCATCACCGTCCAGTTGAACGGCGACACCGGCCGCGGGATCGCCGACACGCGTGCCGCCTGGAACCCCGCGCGGCGTGCGTGCTCGACGCCGAAGTCGATCGCGCGCGAATGCGCGAACGCCTGCAGGCCGACGTAGCCCGCGAGCACGGCGAGGCCGGCGATCGCCGGCACCCGCGAGCGGCGAAAGACCGCGGATGCCGCGAGGCCGGCGAGGATGATGCCGCTGAACCAGAGGTCGATGATGAACGTCGTGCTCCACGCCACGCGCGCATCCGAGAACGGCGCGTAGATCATCGTGCCGAACGAGGTGATGAGATCGCCGACGATGTGCGCGCCGATGCCGAGCGCGCAGACGCCGAACCAGTCACGCCAGGTCGCGCCTCGGCCGCGGACTGTCTTCGAGAGGAGCCAGGCGAGCATGAGCGCCCAGATCGGCAGCAGGAAGATCGAATGGGTGATGCCCCGGTGCCCGGTCAGGTATGCGACCGGCGAGACGTAGGCGAGGAAGAAGTCGGTGTCGGGAAACGCCGCGGCGAGGGCCCCCGCGGCCATGCGCGCCGCAGTGGTGATCCGGGCGCGCGCCGGATCGGGGGCGGTCGCGCGGGCGAGCAGCGCACCGCTCAGCGCGTGAGTCAGCGTGTCCATCGGCCCGCAGCCTAACCCGTGCCGCGTGCCGCCTTCAACCGCGGACCTAGTCGAACCGGTGGGTGATCTGCTGCGTGTCGCCGGCCTGGACCGTCACGTTGGCGAGGTACGACGGCTGGGAGGCGTTGCGGATCTCGACGCGATGCCTGCCCGGCGGCACCTCGATCGTCGCGACCGGCGAGGCGAGGCCGCGGCGCTTGCCGTCGACGTAGACCTCGCCCCACGGCGAGACCGTGAGGAGGAGCGTCGCCGTCTGCGGCGGCGGCGGGGCCGGCGGAGCCGCTGCCACGACGACCGGCGGCGGTGGCGGGGGCGGGGCGACGACGACCGGGGGCGGCTCGGGCGCCGCTTTGCGCGCGGGGCGCGGCGCAGCGGCCTTCTTCGGCGGCGGCGGCGGGGCCGGGGCGGCTGCCGGCGGTTCGGGCGCCGGCGCGACCGGCTCGGCCGCGGGCGGCTCGGGCGCGGGTGCTGCGGCGACGGCCGGCGGTGATCCCGCCGCCGCGTCGCGCGTCGCGTTCGCATCGTTGTACTGGAGCTTGAGCGGGATTATCGCGATCACCGCGATGGCGGCGGCGATTGCGCCGAAGGCGGCGGCGCGCCGCCAGGTCGCGCGCCGCGCCGGGGCGGTCCCGATCACGAGTGTCTTGTCGCCCGGTCCGGCCGGCGTCTTGGGCGGCGACGGGAAGCAGGGCATCCGGCTCGACGCGCGTCTCGGGCTCCGGCGGCGCATGCTCGGCGCGGGCGGTGAAGTTCTCGTCCACGCGCCGCAGCTCGCGGAACAGGCTCCGCGCGCTCGGATAGCGGTCGTCGGGCCGCTTCGCGAGCATCCGCATCACGACGCCGTCGAGCTCCGGCGGCACGTGCCCGTCGACCACGCTCGGCACGGGCGGCGTGTACTCCAGCACCGACTGCATGATGTCGGTCACCGTCTCGCCGGCGAACGGCGCTTTGCCGGTCAGCATCTCGTACAGCACCGTCCCCAGCGAGAAGACGTCGGAGCGGCCGTCGAGGGTGACGTCGCCGCGGATCTGCTCCGGGGACATGTACTTCGGCGACCCGGCGCGCTCGCTGCCGACGCCGTCCGCCTCGCCGAGGCGGGCGATGCCGAAATCGGTGATCTTCGGCCGGCGGTTGCGGAGCACGATGACGTTCGCCGGCTTGATGTCGCGGTGGACCACGCCGTTCTCGTGCGCGTAGGCGAGCCCGCGCGCCACCTGCGCCACCGTCTCGAGGATCCGCGGGATCGAGAGCGGCGGGTGCTCGTCGAGGATCTCGCGGAGCGACGTCCCCTCGAGGAACTCCATCGCGATGTACGCGACGCCGTCGGCCTTGCCGGCGTCGTAGATGGTGACGATGTTGGGATGGTTGAGGCGGCCGGCGGAGCGCGCCTCCTGGAAGAAGCGTTCCTCGAAGCTCGCGAGCGCCGCCCCGGTGAGCGCGAGGTTGATCGTCTTGAGCGCGACGACCCGGTCGATGATCGGGTCGCGCGCCCGGTAGACGACGCCCATCGCCCCCCGGCCCAGCTCGCCGAGGATCTCGTACCGCCCGAGACGATTGGTCGCCATGCCGCGTTGGGGGGCCTGTCCAGGCTCCATTCTTACAAACGAAAACGCTTGAACCGGCCTACGGTAAACGCCTAAATCCAAACTATTTCTTTTCCCGGGGGCCGCCGGTGCCCTACCATTATGGAGGCCCGGGGTCCGGCGCGGCAGCGCGCCGCCAAAAAAGCCCTGTTATGTCAACGTCATAGAACGTACGGCAACCGTGCTGCTGCGCTACGAGCTCGAAGTCACCACCCGGACCGACATCGGCCGGGTCCGGAAGTTCAACGAGGACAGCCTGGCCGCCGACGCGGGGCGCGGGTTCGTCGCGCTCGCCGACGGCATGGCCGCGGCGAAGGGCGCCGACCTCGCCGCGTCGCTCGCGACGCAGACCCTGCTCGGGCAGCTCGCGACCGCGCAGCACATCGCCCCGCGCGCCGCCGCGCACGCCGCGTTCGCCGCGGCGAACCGCGCGATCCGGGAGCGCGCGCGCACCGATCCGTCGCTCGCCGGGATGGGCACGACGCTCGCCGCCGCCTGGTATCGCGGCGACCGCGTGTGCATCGCGCACGTCGGCGACTCGCGCGTGTACCGCTGGCGCGGCGGACGGCTCGAGCGGCTGACCACCGATCACTCGTTCGTGCAGGCGCAGCTCGCCGCCGGCCACATGACGAGCGACGAGGCGCGGGCATCGAAGAGCCGGCATCTCGTGACGCGCGTGCTCGGCGCGGAGGAGCAGGTCGCGCCCGATCTCGGCGAGCACGAGGTGCTCGCCGGCGACCTTCTCCTCCTCTGCACCGACGGCCTGCACGACCTCGTCGACGACGCCGACGTCGCCAACGCACTGGAAGTGCTCGAGCCGAACCTCGAGCTCGCCGCGGCCACGCTGGTGGCGATGGCGAACGACCGCGGCGGCCGCGACAACATCTCGGTGATCCTGGTGCGCGCGAAGCGACGCATCGTGCCGGAGACCGAGCGCGCGCCGGAACCGGAGCCGCCGCACGGCTTCTTCGGCTGGCTCAAGTCGAAGGTGAGGGGGTAGGCCCGGTGGCGAAGCTGATGGTCACCCGCAGCGGCACCAACCTCGGCTCGTGGTTCATCGACGACAGGCGCCTCGTCATCGGCCGCGCCGAAGGCGTCGACATCCGGCTCGAGGACGCCGCGGTCAGCAAGCAGCACGCGTCGATCGAGGTGATGGGCGTCGACCATATCCTGCTCGACCTCGAGAGCTCGAACGGGACGTTCGTCAACGGCACGCGCGTGATGCGGCATCTCCTGCGCCACGGCGACGCGATCGATATCCTCGGTTTCGAGCTGAAATACGTCGATCACAAAAGCGTGGTCTCCTCCGACGGCGATCGCACGATGTTCTTCACGCGCGGCGCCGAGGGCACCCTACTGCCCGCGGGCGACGGCAAGGGACCGCTCGCGAACGCGCGGACGCTGGAGGTCGTGCTGCCGGTGGCGGTGCTGAAAGGCGTCGCCGGTCCGCGTGCCGGCGGCACCATCGCGCTCGACCACCCGCTCACTGCCGTCGGCGAGCGCGGACGGGACTACGCCGCGGTATTCCGCCGGCCCGACGGCTTCGCCCTTGCGCGCGTGACCGGCAAGCCGCCGAAGGTCGACGGCAAGCCGATCGTCGACGGCTGGCAGCTGCTGCGCGACGGCGCGGTGATCGAGGTCGGGGGCGAGAAGGTGGAGCTCGCCCACATCGCCAAACGCTAGTCAGCCCCTCGGGCGCCCCGTTTCCCGCTAGTCCTTCTTCTCGACCTCGCGGATCAGCAGGCCGGTGGTCGACACCCGCACCTCCAGCTCCGCCGGCTTCGTCACCGGCACGTAGCTCGCCGAGCCGTACTCGGCGTCGAGGAGCGGCCCGAGCCAGGTGTGCTTGCCCCGGAGGCTCGCGAGGTCGACCACCTTCGGCGCCGCGAGCGGATAGACCGTCCGGATGCCCTTCCGCTCCTGCTCCACCGCCCGGTAACGGCCCGCGATGCGGTCGAGCTCGTAGGAAGTGTGCAGCCCGAGCACGTTCGCGAGCGGCTTCCACTTGAGAATGTGCGCATCGACGTAGAGCTCGTCGCCCGCGATCACGAAACCCGTCTCGCGCCCGTCGGGGAACTTCACCCGGGCGTCGAACCGCTGCGGCCCGCTGGGCGCGACCGAGATCTTCGCCGCGACGGTCTCGCGCGTGAAGGCTTCGTAGCCGCGGATCCCGACCGCGACGGTCGCCGCCGCGAGGCCCACCGCGGTGACGGCCAGCCCGATCAGGATCCGGACCAGGAATCCCACCGGCTGGCGCCGGAACAGCACGACGAAGCCGGCCGCCATCTGCAGCAGCCCGATCAGGCCGAAGGCGGCGCCGACGAGGAAGAGCGGCGAGCTGGTGATCTCGCTGAAGTCGACCATGGCGCGCGATCTTACCGCCGTCCCCGCACCAGCAGGAGGTAGGCGATCAGCACGCCGCAGCCGAACAGCGCGACCCCGGTCGCCAGCGGCCGCGTCGTCCCGTCGTGCAGGCGCATGAGGATCTGCCCGGCCACTGCCCCGGTCGCGAGCTGGACGAAGCCGAGCAGCGCCGAGGCGAGCCCCGCCATCCTGGGGAACGGCCCGACCGCGGCCGCCATGCACACCGGGGAGACGAACGCATGTCCGAACAGGTACGCGGTGATCGGCAGGATGACCGCGAGCGGATGCACGACCCCGCCGAGCGCGAGCGCGAGCATCGCGAGCCCGCCGCCCGCCGTGACGGTGGCGCCGATCGCCAGCAGCCGCCGCAGCGACAGGCGGTGGGTGAGGTGCGAGCAGATATAGGCGCCGGTCATGTTGCCGGCGACGGCGAGCATGAACCACAGCCCGTACCGCTCCGGCGGCACGCCGAGGACCTCGATCAGCACGAACGCCGAGGCGGACAGGAACGCGAACAGGCCGCAGTAGGTGAACGTGAAGCAGGCGGCGTAGCCGACGAACGTCCCGTTGGCGACGATCCGGCGCGCATTGGCCGCGAGCGTCGCGAGGTCGGTCGCGGTCGGGTCGAGATGCCGGTTGGTCTCGGCGAGCAGGCGCCAGCTCGCGAGCCACAGCACGACGCCGGCGGTGAGCAGCACGGCGAAGGTGGCCCGCCAGCCGAACCATATGGTGAGGTAGCCCCCGAGAAGCGGGCCGAACATCGGCGCGAGCCCGAGCAGGAAGAATACCTGCGCGAGGGCGCGGGCCCCGCGCGCCGGGTCGAAGAGGTCGCGGACGATCGCCCGCCCCATCACGGTCGCGCTGCAGGCGCCCACGCCCTGCAGGAAGCGCGCGGCGACGAGCGCCTCGATCGACGGGGCGAGCATCGCCCCGATCGACGCGAGGGCGAAGATCGCGAGCCCGGCGAGCAGCATCGGCCGGCGGCCGAACCGGTCGGACAGCGGACCGTAGGCGAGTTGCGCCAGCGCGAACCCGATGATCAGCGCCGAGAGCGTGAGCTGCGCCTGCGCGTCGGTCGCGCCGAGGTCGCGCCGGATCGAAGGCAGGGCCGGCAGGTACAGGTCGCTCGAGATCGCGAGCAGCGAGAAGAGCGCGGCGACGAAGGCGACGACCGCTCTTCCCGGCGGCCGCGAGGGGTGGCCGATCGGCCGCGCCGGCGGCGCCGCGGCCTCAACGGTGCTCGTGATGCCTCACCCGCTGCTCGATCGCGCCGAAGATCGAACGGCCCTCGGCGTCGCGCATCTCGATCTCGATGCGGTCGCCGAACTTGAGATACGGCGTCTGCGGGTCCTTGCCGCGTACCGATTCGAGCGCACGCGCCTCGGCGATGCAGCACACGCCGACCTTGGCGTCCTTGTTCGAGACCGTGCCCGAGCCGACGATGGTGCCGGCGCCCAGCGGCCGCGTCCGCGCCGCGTGCGCGACGAGCCGGGGGAAGTCGAACGCCATGTCCGCACCCGCGTCGGGGCGGCCGAGCAGCTTGTCGTTGACGTGAACGAGGAGCGGGAGGTGGACCTTGCGGCCGTCCCACGCCGCGCCGAGCTCCTCGGGCGTGATCGCCACCGGCGAGAACGCGGTCCACGTCTTCGAATGCAGGAAGCCGAATCCCTTCGCGAGATCGGCCGCGACCAGCCCGCGGAGGCTGACGTCGTTGGCGAGCATCAGGAGGCGAATGTGCTCGCCCGCCTTTTCGCGCTTCAGGCCCATCGGCACGTCGCCGACGACGACCGCGATCTCGCCTTCGAGATCGATGTCCCAGCCCTCGCGCTCGACAGCGATGTCGTCGCGCGGGCCGAGGAACGAGTCGGACGCGCCCTGGTACATCATCGGCTCCTCGCGCAACTCCTTGCCATCGGCATGGAGGCGGGGGTCCCCTTCCTTTCCTCCGCCGTCGGCGCCGCGCGCCTTGCGCAGCCGCTCCGCGTGGCTCAGGTACGCGGAACCGTCCATCCATTGATAGGCGCGCGGCAGCGGCGCCGCGAACTTCGCGAAGTCGACCTCGAACCAGCGCGAGCCTAGCGGGGCCGAGTTCGCCTGCCGGTAGAGGGTCTCGAGGCGCGGCGCGCAAAAGTCCCAGTCGTCGAGCGCGGCCTGGAGCGTCGGCGCGACGTCGTAGGCGACGGTGGCGACCTTGAGGTCGCGCGCGACCACGCACAGCGCGCCGTCGCGCGTCTCGTTCTTGAGGGTGCCGAGCTTCATCCGGGTGCGCCCGCGGAAAGGCGCGGATTGTACCCGGTGGGCTGCCCGGGCTCGCACAGCGCGCCGATCGGGTGTTTGCGAGGCGCGCGGCCCTCGAACGCTTGAACAGCCCGCCGATCGGGTGTCTACGAGGCCGGCGGTCCTGCGGGCGGTCCTACGATGCGGCCAGCACCGTCCCCCGGCACTCGCCGAAGCCGATGCGCCGGAAGCCCGGGCGCTCCGCCGCCGCGCGCAGGATCACCGCGTCGCCGTCCTCGAGGAAGGCGCGCGTTTCGCCGTTCGGGAGCTTCACCGGCGTCTTCCCGCCGGACGAAAGCTCGAGCAGCGACCCCGCCTCCTCCGGCGCCGGGCCGGATTGCGTGCCGGTGCCGAGGAGATCGCCCGGCTGCAGGTTGCAGCCGTTGACCGAGTGGTGGGCGACCATCTGCCCGAGCGTCCAGTAGGCGTGTCGGAAGCTCGTGCGCGACAGGCGCACCGGCGCTGCGCCGGCGGCTCGCATCTGCGCCGTCTCGAGCCACGCCTCGAGCCCGACGTCGATCGCGCCGCGCGCGCGCGTGTCCGGCGAATCGAGATAGGGGAGCGGCTGCGGGTCGCCGGCCGCCCGCGTCCACTCGACGCGATACGGCGCGAGCGCCTCGAGCGTCACGATCCACGGCGAGACCGTCGTCGCGAAGCTCTTCGCGAGAAACGGCCCGAGCGGCTGGTACTCCCAGGCCTGGATGTCGCGCGCCGACCAGTCGTTGAGGAGGCACAGCCCGAAGACGTGCGACTCGGCGTCGCCGATCGCGATCCGCGCGCCCGGGGCATTGCCGACGCCGACGTAGATGCCGACCTCCAGCTCGTAGTCGAGGCGCGTCGACGGTCCGAACGCGGGCTCGGCGGCGCCCGGCGGCATCGTCTGGCCGAGCGGGCGCGGGAAGGTCTGCCCGCTCACGCCGATCGAGGAGGCGCGGCCGTGATAGCCGATCGGCACCCACTTGTAGTTCGGCAGCAGGGGGTTGTCCGGGCGGAACATCTTCCCGACTGTCGTCGCGTGATGCACCGAGGCGTAGAAATCGGTGTAGTCGCCGATCCAGGCCGGCACGACGTGCTCGGCGTGCGCCTGCTGCACGAGCGCGCCGCGCAGCTTCTCGGCGAGCGGCGAGCCCTGCCGCAGCGCGCGCGAGAGCGCGAGCCGCAACGCCGACCACGCCGTCGGTCCCATCGCCATGAAAGCGTTGAGCGCGGGCCCGGCGCAGTTCGCCGCCGCCCCGGCCGCTTCGCCGGCGAATGCGCCGGCCTTGTGCGCGGCCGCGAGATCGAGGATCTCGCTCCCGATCGCGACCCCGCCGCGGAATGCCTCGTTCGTGCCCTTGCGGCGGAACACGCCGAGCGGCAGGTTCTGGACCGGGAAGTCCGTCTCGCCCGCGTTCGCCGACTCGACCCAGCTCCGGAGCGCGACGTCGTGGGTCTCGTTCAGCCCGGTCATCGGACTACCCTCGCGCTTCGCGCTCGGGATTCGCGCTTGGGGCGGCCCGGCGCGGTCATTGGACTACCCTCGCGCTTCACAGCGCTCGGGATTCGCGCTTGGGGCGGCCCGGCGCGCTCATGGCTTTCTCGGGTCGAAGTGCTTCGCCAGGCCCTGCCAGCACGTGTAGTAGTCGTGCTGGAGCTGCGACGCTTCGAGCGCGAACTTCGTCGGCCGGATCGCGAGTCGCGTCTCGAACATGAACGCCATCGTGTCGGCGATGCGGTCGGGCTGCGAGACGTCGCGGGTCGAAGCCTTCTCGAACGTCTCGGCGTCGGGGCCGTGCCCGGTCATGCAATTGTGGAGCGATGCGCCGCCGGGGACGAAGCCGCCGGCCTTGGCGTCGTAGACGCCGTGGACGAGCCCCATGAACTCGCTCGCGACGTTGCGATGGAACCACGGCGGCCGGAACGTGTGCTCCATCACCAGCCACCGCGGCGGGAAGATCACGAAGTCGATCATGTCGACGCCCGGCGTGTCGGACGGCGACTGGAGCACGAGGAAGATCGACGGGTCGGGGTGGTCGTAGCTCGTCGAGCCGATCGCGTTGAAGCGCCGCAGGTCGTACTTGTACGGCGCGTGGTTGCCGTGCCACGCGACGACGTCGAGCGGCGAGTGGTCGAGCTCGGCCGACCACAGATTGCCGAGGAACTTGTTGACGAGCTCGAACTTCCCCTCGCGGTCCTCGTACCAGGCGACCGGCGTGCGGAAGTCGCGCGGATTGGCGAGGCCGTTCGAGCCGATCGGCCCGAGGTCGGGCAGCTTGAACGGCGCGCCGAAGTTCTCGCACACGTAGCCGCGCGCGGCTGCCCTCCGGAAGCTCGACGCGGAAACGGACGCCGCGCGGAACGACCGCGATCTCCTGCGGCTCGACGTCGACGAGGCCCATCTCGGTTGCAAGGCGCAGGCGTCCCTGCTGCGGAACGATCAGCAGCTCGCCGTCGGCGTTCGAGAAGAACCGGTCGCTCATCGAGCGGTTGGCGGCATAGATGTGGATCCCGCATCCGGCCTGCGCCTCCGGGCCGCCGTTGCCGGCCATCGTGACGAGTCCTTCGACGAAATCCGTCGGCTTCGACGGGATCGGCAGCGGATCCCAGCGGAGCTGGTTCGGCGTCGCGACAGTGGCGGCGAAATCGCTCGTCAGCAGGCCGTTGTCGATCCGCTTGAACGGCTTGTGATGGGCGCCCGGCCGGATGCGATAGAACCAGGTCCGGCGGTTCGCATGGCGCGGCGCGGTGAACGCGGTGCCCGAGATCTGCTCGGCATAGAGGCCATAGGGGCACCGCTGCGGCGAGTTCTGCCCGACCGGCAGCGCTCCGGGCAGCGCTTCGGTGGCGAATTCGTTCGCGAGCCCGGACTGGTACTCGGGGGCGGCGGACGCACCGCCCGCTCGTGCCGCCTTGCGTTCGGGCTGGATGGTCGTGGGCATCGTGGGCTCCTGGACGCCCCGCGGGCGCACGCCGGCGGGGTTCGCGCCGGGGCGTGTCCCGGCATCGCGACTCTGACCGTGCGATGGTACTAGCGCTCGTCGCGCTCGGCTACGGCGCGGCGCTGGACGCGGGCTCGGAGGGCGGGATTGCGGCGGCGGTGCGCGCCGCCGGGGCGCGGCGATCAGCGCGCCGCGGCTTCAAGGGCGGCGCCGGGCGCCGCGGAAGAATAGACGGCGCGGCCGACGGTGAGTCATCACCGCCGACCGCCCCGGTACTGCAACTGCCAGGTGCCTTACGGGTTGAAGACCTGGTACTGGCCCTGGTCCGCGTGCGACGCGACGTAGCTGGTCGCTTCCACGCTCGAGAACTTCGCGCGGCCATTCTGCGTGGTCACGTCGATCATGTCGGCGAACACGGCGCCGGAGAAGCCGAGCAGGGCCACGAGGGCGATAACGATGCGCTTCATTGTGAGACTCCTTTCAGTAGAGAAAAAGTTAATCATTCGATGACTCACCTACACTCTGCGGGCTGGGACTTGTGCCCCAGTGAGCGTTCGTCGCGCCCGCATGACCGCAATTACGGGGGTGTGGTTGGCACGGATGCGCGGCTGCGGGCGGCGCGTGAAGAATTCCGCGCGGACGGCGCCGACCTAAGTAGTTTCCACACTGTCACGCGCGAAGCGAGCGCCGGGTACGAGGGCCGCGCGGCTTTGGATGCGCGCACCGTGCCGAAGATCTCGGGCCCCGCGTCGGCGCCTGACGAGGTTCTCGATGCGCGACGCATGCCCGCGCGGGCGCGGTCGCGGTGGCCGGTTGGTGCTAGGCTGACGCCCGCTCCGTCGACCGGCCACGCGCGACGGACAGTGGCGCGCGCGACGGGGGGATGCCAACGACGTCGAAAGGGGAACCCATGCGCTCGCAGAAGCTCACCACGTGGATCTTCATCGCCATGATCGCCGGCATCATCGTCGGCTACATGTGCAACCAGATGATTCCCGACGCGAAAGCGGCAAAGACCGTGGCGGGCTACATCTCGCTCCTGACCGACATCTTCCTGCGGCTGATCAAGATGATCATCGCGCCGCTCGTCTTCTCGACGCTGGTGGTCGGGATCGCCCACCTCGGCGACACGAAGTCGGTCGGCCGCGTGGGCCTGAAGGCGATCGGCTGGTTCGTCATCGCCTCGCTGGTGTCGCTGCTGCTCGGCATGGCGCTGGTGAACTGCCATGCAGCCGGGCGTGGGCCTGAACCTGCCGCTGCCGGACGCGGCCGCGTCGACCAACCTCAAGACGGGTTCGCTCTCGCTCAAGGAGTTCATCGCGCACCTGGTGCCGAGGAGCGTCATCGAGGCGATGGCAACCAACGAGATCCTGCAGATCGTCGTGTTCTCGATCTTCTTCGGCGTTGCCGCCGCGAGCCTCGGGGAGAAGGCCAAGACGATCGTCGCGTGGATCGAGGACCTGGTTCACATCATGCTGAAGATCACCGGCGCCGTGATGCTGTTCGCCCCGGTCGCGGTGTTCGCGGCGATGGCCTCCGTCGTCACGACGCAGGGCCTGGGCATCCTCGTGACCTACGGGACGTTCATGGCCGAGTTCTATTTCGGGCTGGTCATCCTGTGGGTCCTCCTCGCGTTCGCGGGCTTCGTCTTCCTCGGCCCCAGCGTCTTCAGGCTGCTCGGCCTGATCAAGGAGCCGCTCGTGCTCGCGTTCAGCACCGCCTCGAGCGAGGCCGCCTACCCGAAGACGCTGGAGCAGCTCGGGAAGTTCGGCGTCAACAACAAGATCTCGAGCTTCGTGCTGCCGCTGGGCTACTCCTTCAACCTCGACGGGTCGATGATGTACTGCACGTTCGCCGTGCTGTTCATCGCGCAGGCCTACGGCGTCGAACTGACGGTCTACCAGCAGGTCACGATGCTGCTGATCCTGATGGTGACGAGCAAGGGCATGGCCGGCGTGCCGCGCGCCTCGCTGGTCGTGATCGCGGCGACGCTCGCGACGTTCGATATCCCCGAGGCCGGACTGCTGCTGATCATGGGCATCGACCAGTTCCTCGACATGGGACGCTCGGCGACCAACGTCATCGGGAACAGCGTCGCGACCGCGGTCGTCGCGAAGTGGGAAGGCGAGCTCAAGCCGCCGCCCGAGGAAGAGGAGCGGCCGGGCCTGCAGCCCGCGATGGCTTGACGCTCAGTCCATGTAGGCCGCCGGGCCGGGCGTCGGCCCGGCCCGGCGGCATCCTCGCAATCGAGGAGGCTGTCATGTCGAACCGCTTGTTCAGCGCTTTGGGCGCGGCGCTCGCCGCGCTCTCCCTGGCTCTCCCGGCCGTCGGGCAGGAACGCCTGGATGAGGACGCCGGCAAGCTCGCCGGCACGCTCAAGAAGATCCGGGACTCCGGCGTCGTCACGATCGGCTTCCGGGAGAACTCGTTCCCGTTCTCCTACCTCGGCCCGGGCAAGACGCCGCTCGGCTACTCGCTCGAGCTCTGCCAGGCGATCGTCGACGAGATCGGCGTCGAGCTCGACGGCAAGCTCGTCCAGATCCGGTACCGCCCGGTGACGCCGGAGACGAGGATGCGGGCAGTGTCCTCGGGCGAGGTCGACCTCGAGTGCGGGTCGACGACCAACAACACCACGCGCCAGAAGGAGGTCGCGTTCTCCCCGATCATCTTCGTGAGCGGAACGAAGCTCCTCGTGCGCCGGGCCGACCGGATCCGCTCGTACCGCGATCTGCGCGACAAGACGGTCGTGGTCACCGCCGGGACCACGAACGAGCAGGCGCTGCGGGCGTTCAACGAGAAGCAGAAGCTCGGCATCAAGCTCGTCACCGCGAAGGACCACGACGAGTCGTTCAAGATGCTGACCGCGAAGCAGGCCGACGCGTTCGCCACCGACGACGTCCTCCTCTACGGCTGGATCGCGCGCACGAAGTCCGAGCGGGAGTACATCGTCGTGGGCGAGTACCTGTCGTACGACCCGTACGGCATCATGTTCCGTCGCAACGACCCGCAGTTCGCCGCGGTCGTCGAGCGCACGTTCCGCCAGCTCGCCGAGAGCAGGGAGCTGCGCTGGATCTACCGCCGCTGGTTCCAGCGCCGTCTCCTCGGCGGCGAGAACCTCGCGCTGCCGATGAGCCCGCAGCTCGAGACGATCTTCGAGGCGCTCGGATTGCCGGAAGAGTAGGCACCCCGCCGTCGACACGACAAGGGAGAACCCGACACCGCTTCGCGCAAGGAGGCACGTGAACTTCTGTCGGCGTTTCCCGCAATTCCTACCAGTCGCCCGTCATCGCGCCAGGCCTGATCCCCTGTACTACTCAAGTAGGAGAGCTTCGATATGACCACTCCGACCCGGATGGAGCACGACCTTCTCGGCGATCGCGAGGCCGACGTCCTCCGGCGGCACTTCAAGGTCGAGCTGCCGCCGGCGCCGAAGCCGGGACGCGAGGCGTGCGCGGACTAGCGCCGCACCACCACGTCGTCCCAGGTTGCCTCGTCGGGCGCGATCGGCGGCAGCCGCCGGATCCGCTCGTAGACCGGCGCGAAGTCGGCCGCGGTGTCGGCGATCAGCTGCTCGAAGCCGTCGATCACGAAATAGGTGTCCTGGAAGCGGTCGATGCGGTACTCGGTGCGCAGCAGCCGCTCGAGATCGAACTTCACGCGGCGCGGCTCGGCGCTCTCGGCGGCGTACAGGATCTCGCCGGCGGAGGAGAGGAGGCCTGCGCCGTAGACGCGCAGACCCTGGGCGTGCGCATCAGGCCGAACTCGACCGTGTACCAGTACAGCCGCGCCAGGTGCTTCAGCGAGTCGAGCCGCGCCGCCTTCAGCCCGCCGGCGCCGTAGGCCGCCATGTAGTCGGCGTACACCGGGTCGAAGAGCAGCGGCACGTGGCCGAAGAAGTCGTGGAACACGTCGGGCTCGACGACGTACTCGGCCTCTTCCGGCCGGCGCAGCCAGTCGGTGACCGGAAAGCGGCGGTTCGCCAGATGCTCGAAGAACGCGAGGTCGGGAATCAGGCCGGGTACCGCGACGAGCTCCCAGCCGGTCGCACGGCGGAGCTTGCGCGAGATCTCGTCGAAGCGCGGGATGCCGCGGCTCGCGTCGAGGCGGTCGAGCGTGTGCAGGAACTCCTCGCACGCGTACTGCGGCACGAGCCGCATCTGCCGGTCGTAGAGCTTGCGCCACAAGGCGTGCTCCGCCGCGGTGTACGCGGACCAGTCCTGCTCGATCGTGTGGTCGGGGCGCGTGCGCGAGTAGTTGCCGCGCAGGGCCGGTTGCGAGGCGTTGCTGACGGCAGTGAGGATCGATCGCTCCATTTCCTCGCCTCTCCTCAGGCTGCCGGCTTCAGGGTGCCGCGCTGGATCTGATCGAGCTCCATCGACTCGAACAGCGCCTTGAAATTGCCCTCGCCGAAACCCTCATCGCCCTTGCGCTGGATGATCTCGAAGAAGATCGGGCCGATCACCGTCTTGGTGAAGATCTGCAGCAGCAGGCCGCCGGCGGGTCCACCGTCGACGAGGACCGCACGCTGGCGTAGCTCCGCGAGCGGCTCGCCGTGGCCGGGCAGGCGCTTGTCGAGCAGGTCGTAATAGGTGCCGGGCGTATCCAGGAAGTCGACGCCCTGCGCCTTCATCGAGTCGACAGTGGCGTAGATGTCGCGCGTTCCGAGCGCGATGTGCTGGATGCCTTCGCCGCGGTACTCGTCGAGGTACTCCTGGATCTGCGAACGGTCGTCGGACGACTCGTTGATCGGGATGCGGATCTTGCCGCACGGGCTGGTCATCGCCTTCGACTTGAGGCCGGTCAGCTTGCCCTCGATGTCGAAGTACCGGACCTCCTTGAAGTTGAAGAGCGTCTCGTAGAACTCCGCCCACTCCTTCATGCGGCCGCGGTGGACGTTGTGGGTGAGATGGTCGACGTAGGTGAGCCCGCTGCCGCCGGGCGGCGGCGCTTTCCCGGCCCAGAAGGCCTCGTAACCCGGCAGCGGCCGGAAGTCGACGTCGTAGATGGTGTGGCCGTAGTCGTTCTCGGGGTAACGGTCGACGAGGTAGATGAGCGAGTCGCCGATACCCTTGATCGCCGGAATCACGAGCTCCATCGGGCCGGCGTGACCCTCGACCGCCCACGCGCCGCGGTCGACGAGCCGCCGGTAGGCCGCGGGCGCGTCCTTCACGCGGAAGGCCATCGCGCAGACGCTAGGGCCGTGACGGCGGGCGAAGTTCCGGCCGAAGCTGCCCGGCTCGGCGTTGATGATGAAGTTGACGTCGCCCTGCTTGTAGAGTGTCACGTCCTTCTGGCGGTGCTTCGCGACCGCCTTGAACCCCAGGCGCTCGAACAGGGCCCCGAGCGCCTGCGGATCGGGCGCCGCGTACTCGACGAACTCGAACCCGTCGGTAGCGATCGGGTTGTCCCAGAGGTCGGGCATTCGCGTGTCTCCTGGTGGTCGAACCTATGGTTGGGCATTGTAGGGAAGAGGGCGGGCCATTTGATATCAAATGCGCCCCGATAAGCAGCTAGGTGCGCAATAATATTGCTCTACCTACCGCATTAAGAGTCGAACATGCCCTCGATCTCGCTCGACCGGACCGACCGGAGGATCCTCGAACTGCTCCAGCACGACGCCCGGCTTACCAACGTGGAGCTCGCCGCCAAGATTGCCCTCAGCCCCAGTCCCTGCTTGCGACGGGTGCGTGCGCTCGAGGAGGGCGGCGTGATCAGGGAGTACGTGGCGCTGGTCGACCCTGGACGCGTCGGGCTGGGGCTCCTCGCCTTCGCCAACGTCAAGCTCGAGAAGGGCGGCACCCTCCCGATCGACGACTTCCTGAGCGCGGTCCAGGCGTGGCCGGAGGTCGTCGCCTGCTACGCGATGACCGGCGACACCGACTACCTGCTCCGCGTCCACGTCGAGGATCTCGAGCACTATTCGCGCTTCATGATGAACCGGCTGCTGAAGCAGCCGGGGGTGATCGACGTGAAGTCGAACTTCGTGCTGGAACGGATCAAGGACACGACCGCGCTGCCGCTCGGGCACCTCGGATGAGCGCCCGGCGAAAGCCCGGCGGCCGGCGCCCGAGCGCGCCGCGCCATCCTCGTCCGCGCCCGGCGCCGGCGCTCCTCGTGGAGCGGCTCGCTGCGCTCGCGCGGCTGCTCAGTGCCCGCGCAGCGCGGGGCCCGGCCGAGCGCTTCGGTCTCGACGTGGCGGGATGGCGCGTCCTCGCGGCGCTCGGTGACGGCGCCGCACGCTCGGCCGCCGAGACGGCCACCCGCAGCGCGCTCGACCCCGCCCGGGCCGCCCGCTCGCTCCAGTCCCTCGCCCGGGGCGGTTACCTCGAGCGCATCCACGACGCCTTCGACGCCCGCCGGACGCTCTTCCGCCTCAGCGCCAGGGGTCGCGCGCTCTACCGCCGCGCGGCGTCGCATGCCCGGGCCCACGAGCAGACACTGCTCGCCGGATTGACCCCGGTGGAGCGGCGCCAGCTCGACCGGCTGCTTGCCAAGCTCCAGCGTGCCGTTGAGACCGCGTGAGTCCTAGCGCGCACGCTGCACTGCAGCGATGCCGTGGGGCCGCGCCGTGCGCAAGCGGAAACCGTTGCCGGAGGTAGCGCTTTCCCGACTTCGGGGTGCACGAGGGGGCGCCGCAAAGCGGCTTTGCCCCCTCGTATCGTGCACTTAGAATGGGCGCTGGCCCCTTGGCCACCACTAGGAGAGAGGAGAGCGCCATGAACCACACGAAGATCGCCCTGGCGATCGCGGCGATCGCGGCGTCCGGCTTCGCGGGCGAAGCGGCAGCGCAGGCGAAGGAGCAGTTCGTGCCGGTGAACTCGTACTGGGTCGGGCCGTACGCGGCGGGCGGCTCGGGGATCGCCGGCGCGATGATCGACTACTTCAAGCTGCTCAACAACCGCGACGGCGGCATTAACGGCGTCAAGATCAGCTGGGAGAAGTGCGAGACCGAGTACAACAACGCCCGCGGCGTCGAGTGCTACGAGCGCACCAAGAAGAAGGGCCCGACCGGCGCGACCCTGATCCACCCGCTCTCGACCGGCATCACCTACTCGCTGATCGACAAGGGGACGGTAGACAAGATCCCGATCGTGTCGATCGGCTACGGCCGCACCGACGCCTCCGACGGGCGCGTCTTTCCGTACGTCTTCCCGCTGATCACCAACTACTGGTCGCAGAACACCGCCAAGATCAAGTTCATCGGCCAGAGGGAAGGCGGGATGGACAAGCTGAAGGGCAAGAAGATCGTGAACCTCTATCACGACTCGGCCTACGGCAAGGAGACGATCCCGGTCCTCGACATCCAGGCGAAGAAGTACGGCTTCGAGGTGACGCACATCGCGGTGCCGCACCCGGGCAACGAGCAGCAGGCGCAGTGGCTCCAGATCCGCCAGGTGCGCCCCGACTGGGTGATCCTGCGCGGCTGGGGGGTGATGAACCCGACGGCGCTGAAGGCGGCGGCGAAGGTGGGCTTCCCGCGCGACAAGGTGCTCGGGGTATGGTGGTCGGGGGCGGAGGAGGACGTGATCCCGGCGGGCGACGCGGCGAAGGGCTACATCGCCGCCGGCTTCAACGCACCCGGCGCGAACTTCCCGGTGGTCAAGGAGATCCAGAAGTACGTCTACGCGAAGGGCCAGGGCGAGCTCGACGACAAGACGCGCATCGGCACGATCTACTACAACCGCGGCGTGCTCTGGGCGATCCTGACGACCGAGGCGGTGCGCACCGCGCAGGCGAAGTTCGGCAAGGGCCAGCCGATGACCGGCGAGCAGGTGCGCTGGGGGCTGGAGAACCTGCGGATCGACGACGCGCGTCTCAAGGAGCTCGGCGCGGCGGGCTTCATGCAGCCGCTGAAGGTGTCGTGCATGGACCACGAAGGCGGCGGCGCCGTCAAGTTCCAGCAGTGGGACGGCAGGGAGTGGAAGGTGATCACCGACTGGATCCCGTCCGACCAGTCGATCGTGCGGCCGATGATCGAGGAATCCGCGGCGAAGTACGCCAAGGAGAAGGGCATCACTCCGCGCGACTGCGGAAAGGAAGGATAGAAGGAAGAACTTGGACGTGTTGCGGCGCAGGTACTGCCTGCGCCGCAACACCGACGGTTCAAGACAACCCGGTACTTTCCCTTCACGCTCGACGTGATCGAAGCGATCACGCCCGAGGCGGTCTCGAGCGGCTTCCGGTCGCCGCCGTTGATGCCGTGGCGCTGCGCAATCCAGATGAAGTCGGTGTAGACCGCCCAAACGTCGCCCCTGGACGGAGATGGGCCGCCTACTTTCGCGCGGTGACCGTGGTGAGCTGGTCGCGGAGGCGCTCGAGGTAGGAGTCGCGCAGGCCGTGCGCGGCGAGCGCGTCGATCGTGTTGTGGAGGTACTCGGCCGAGGTGCCGATGTGCCCGCAGCCGGCGGCGAGCGCGCGGGTCTCGACGTCCACCGGCAGCCGGCCGGCGTAGTTCGGATGCTCGCGGTTCACCACGAATGCGAGTGCGCGGAGCTCCTCCCTGGCGCCGTGGCTCGCCGTGCACGGCGCGGCCTCGATCCGCACCCAGCGCGGCGTGTAGGAGCCGCTCACCATTTCGCGGTGCCAGAGCAGGCGCAGCTCCGCCGCGGCCTGCGCGGCGGGCAGGCGATAGGCAAGCCCGTGGCAGCTGCCGCCGAGGTCGAGACCGAGAACGAGGCCGGGCGTGTCCGGCGTGCCGCGACCCATCCGCGACCAGAGGCAGAACCGGCGGTGGAAGCCGCGCAGCGTGGCCGGCCGGCGCTCGTCGTGCTCGAGCAGCGGGTTCCAGAGGAGCGAACCGTAGGCGAAGATCCAGACGTCCTCGCCGGTGCGGACCCCCGCGAGCACGCACCGAATCGAGGCATCGAGCTCCTCGTCGGTGAGCGGGCGGGGGCCGTGCCCGGAGGCCGCGAGCAGCTGTCGCATCCGTCCGTTCTCGAGGTCCTCGCGCGTCAGGGACATGCCCGGGGGAACGATCCCCCGCCGCTTCGGGTTGACAGGTGTCCGGCCGGACATCCGGGAATTATTCCGCATTCGTCGCACTTGCCGCCGTCATGTCGCGCGGCCACAATCCCCGGTCGCTCCGCCGACGCCCGGCGGCGCGCCTCCCAATGGCCCATCCCCGCCTCCGGCAGTTCCCCAGCCTCGGTCCGCACGGTTTCCACCGCGTGGCGTACACCGAGTGGGGCAGCCCGCACAACCCGCACGTCGTGATCTGCGTGCATGGGCTCACGCGCAACAGCCGCGACTTCGACTATCTCGCCGCGCGCCTCGCCTCCGACTGCCGCGTCGTCTGCATCGACGTCCCGGGACGCGGCGCGAGCGAGTGGCTCGCCGACAAGTCCGACTACGGCTTCGCCCTCTATCAGTCGGACGCGGCGACGCTGCTCGCGCACGTGCTCGCGCATCCCGGCGGGACGCGGCACGACCTCGCACGCGTGCTGCGGCACGGCGGCCGGCCGGACCGGGTCGACTGGGTCGGCACGTCGATGGGCGGACTGATCGGGATGATGATGGCGGCCAAACCCGGCTCGCCGATCGGCCGCCTGGTGGTGAACGACATCGGCCCGCTCGTGCCGTGGTCGGGCCTGGTGCGGCTGAAGAACGTGCACTCCGGGCTGAACGCGAAGTTCAAGGATCTGCCGGAGGTCGAGCGCCACCTGCGCGTCGCGTGCGCGGCGTTCGGCCCGCTCGACGACGCGAAATGGCGCCACGTCACCCGCCACAGCGCGCACCGGAACGAGGACGGCACCTGGAGCCTCGCGTACGACCCCGGCATCGTCAGCGCGCTCCGGCGCGGCAACAACAGCGGCCTCGAGTTCGGCGGCGATTTCCTGCTCGGGGTCGACCTGTGGCCGGTGTGGGAAACGATCAAGTGCCCGACGCTCGTGCTGCGGGGCACGGAGTCCGACCTGCTGCTCGAGTCGACCGCCAAGCAGATGGCCGAGCGCGGACCGAAGGCGCGCGTAGTCGAGTTCCCGGGCATCGGCCACGCGCCGTGGCTGATGAACGACGATCAGATCGACGTGGTGCGGGACTTCGTGCTGGCGCGCTAGAGCTGCAGATCGGCGCGCGGCCGGTGCGGCTCGTCCTCGCCCAGGCGCCGCCTCACGAGCGCGTCGAGGTTCACCAGATGCGGGTCGCGGATCCCGGCCGCGGCGAGGCCGTCGATCGTCCGCCGCAGGTAGTCGAGTCCGGTGCCGATCGTGCCGCGGCCGTGGATGAGGCGCTCGACTACCTGTTCCGCCGGCAGTCGCCCGGCGTAGCCGGAGCGGTCGCGATTGACGACGAAGGCGAGCGCGCGGAAGGTCCGCGGGCCGTGCGTGACCACCGTCCACCGCGGCGCATACGAGCCGAGCAGCATCTCGCGCCGCCAGAGCAGCCGCAGCTCGTCCTCCGCGACGCGCTCCGGGATGCGGTACACGATGCCGGTGCAGCGGCCGCCGCGGTCGAGCCCGAGCACCAGCCCGGGGCGCTGGGGCGTGCCGCGGTTCACGCGCGACCACAGGCAGAAGCTGCGGTGATAGCCGTGGACCGTGGCGACCACCCGCTCGTCGAAGTCGAGCACCGGGTTCCAGATCAGGGACCCGTACGCGAAGATCCATACGTCCGGCTGACGGTGCGCCGCGCCGAGGACCGCCTGGAGCGACTCCTCCAGCGCTTGCTCGGAAAGGAGCTCGGCGGCGCACGGCGAGCGCTCGAGCGCTCGCCGCAGCACGTTGTCGACCAGGTCCTCCCGGCAGAGGAGGCGCTCTTCCGCGGCGCTCCGGTCGGAGCCGACGAACGACTCGCCGCGCTCGATCGCGTCACCGGGGGGCGATGACCAAGGCATCCTGCTCACGGGAGCTGCGGTGCGGGTAGCGTGAAAAACTGACGATCCACGGCGGTTCTAAGCCGTGCTTTAGACCATTAGTGCGATTCACAGCGACACGGCTGGAGACTAGTTTACCCGCTGGACAGCCCCCCGGGGCAGGAGGATTTCGCATGCGCGGACGCTTGGTGGTCTGTTTCGACGGCACCTGGAACACGGCCGAGGACCAGACCAACGTATCCCGGCTGTACGCCGCGATCGGTGACCGCGACGCCGGCTGCCGCGGCCAGCTCAAGTTCTACGACGAGGGCGTCGGCACCGTCGTCGGCGAGCGGGTGCGGGGTGGCACGCTCGGACGCGGGCTCGACCGTAACATCCTCGAGGGTTACTGCTGGCTGGTGAACAACTATCACCAGAAGGGCGAGACCTGGAAGGAGGAGTCGCGCTACGGCGAGGATCCGGTCGAAGGGCCGGACGAGCTCTTCCTGTTCGGATTCAGCCGCGGCGCGTTCACGGCGCGCTCGCTCGGCGGGATGATCAACCGCTGCGGCATCCTGAAGAAGGACCTCTTCCGCGAGCGCGGCGGACGGCGGCTCATCACGCCCGACGACCCGATCGTGCAGGAGGCGTGGGCGCTGTACCGCACCCACATCGAGGCGCCGCCGTACGCCAACGCGACCTCCCGCGACGCGCCGGAGTGCATCGAGTTCCGCCGCAAGTACTCGTGCCCGGACGCCGACGTCGCGATCAAGTTCCTCGGCGTCTGGGACACGGTCGGCGCGCTCGGCATTCCCCGCTCGGTCGACAAGCTCGGCCTGAACCGCGGCAAGTACGAGTTCCACGACACCGGGCTCGGCAAGGTGGTCGAGAACGCGTTCCACGCCGTCGCGATCGACGAGAACCGCGAGGAGTACGACGTCACGCTGTGGACTTCCAGCATCCGCACCAGACGGTCGAGCAGCGCTGGTTCCCGGGCGCGACTCCACGTCGGCGGAGGGTACGAGGACGACACGCTGCCCGACCGGCCGCTGACGTGGTCGCCGAGGAGGCGGCGAAGCGCGGGCTGTCTCGTCCAGAGCGGCGTGCCGGCCGACATCGAGCAGCAACGCTGCAAGGCCGCGCTGCCCGAGGAGTTCAAGCTGCGCGGCGACGAGCACCTGTCGCCGGTTCGGGATTCGTGGGGCGACATGGGGTACGGGCTGTACAGGTCGCGAAGCTGTTCCGGCGCCATTTCCGCCCGATCCAGATCAGAGGGGTGAACGAGTCGATCGACGAGTCGGCGCGGATGAAGTGGTCGACCGATCCGCTGACCTGCCCCTACAACCTCGCGCACGCAGGCCGCGCCGACCTGGAGGAGGACACCGTCTACTCGCGTACCGGGATGTTCCAGGTCCGTCGAGCTGAGGAGGAAGCGGACGCTCCTCACGCTTGCCGAAGTCGCGATCGGGCTCGCGCTCGTCTACTTCCTGGTGAGCACGCTGTGCTCCGGGCTGATCGAGCTCGTCGCGCACAAGGTCGGCACGCGCGGGCGCTTTCTCCGCCTCGGGCTCCTCAGCCTGCTGCCCGACCGGTGGATCTATCTCCGCGTCGTGAACCATCCGCTGCTCTCCAGCCTTTACCGCGACGTGCCCGGGCGCATCAAGCACCCGTCTTACATCCCGGGCGAAACGTTCGCGCAGGCGCTGTTC
>CAWHBL010000020.1:0-84306 GCA_963827555.1 uncultured beta proteobacterium | reverse complement strand
AGCAGACGAGCGAGATCAAGAAGGCCGACTCCTCCGGCAAGGCGCGGACGATCCAGGTCGAGGTCCGCAAGAAGCGCGTCTTCGTCAAGCGCGAAGCGGGCGAGGGACCGGCGCCCGTAGTGGTCGAGGCGCCGACGCCGGCGCCGGCGGTCGACGTGCGCGAGGTGGAGCTGCGCGAGCAGGAAAGCCGGCGCGATGCCGAGCTCGCCGCGCGGCAGGCGGCGGAGCTTGCGGAGCGGCAGGAGCGCGAACGGCGCGAGCTGGAGAAGCGCGAGGCCGAGCAGCGCGCGGCGGAGGAAGCGGCGCGCGCCGCGGCGCAGGCGGCCGCCGGAGCAGCCGCGCAGCCGGCCCCCGCGGACACCACCCTGCACAAGCCCAAGACCGCCGAGGCGGCGGAGAAGAAGGCGAAGAAGCCCGCCAAGCAGGTCACCGTCTGGCGCGACGAGACCGCGAAGAAACGGGCCATCAAGACCCGCGGCGACGCGACCGGCGGGACCGGCTGGCACACGCCGAAAGGCGGGCGGCACCGGCACGCCGACGAGGCGGTGAAACCCGCCGCCGGGCCGACCGAGCCGGTGGTGCGCGAGATCCACGTCCCGGAGACGATCACCGTCGCCGACCTCGCCCACAAGATGTCGGTCAAGGCGGCCGAGGTTATCAAGGTGCTGATGAAGCTCGGCCAGATGGTGACGATCAATCAGGTGCTCGACCAGGAGACGGGCATGATCGTCGTCGAGGAGATGGGGCACAAGGCCGCCGCCGCCAAGCTCACCGACCCGGACGCGTATCTCGACGAGGCGCCGGTGCAGCAGGAGGGCGCAGCGCTGGCACGTCCGCCGGTGGTCACGGTGATGGGACACGTCGACCACGGCAAGACCTCGCTCCTCGACTACATCCGGCGCACCAAGGTCGCGGCGGGCGAGGCGGGCGGGATCACGCAGCACATCGGCGCCTACCACGTGACCACGCCGCGCGGCACCGTCACCTTCCTCGACACGCCCGGCCACGAAGCGTTCACGTCGATGCGTGCACGCGGGGCGAAGATCACCGATCTGGTGATTCTCGTGGTCGCCGCCGACGACGGGGTGATGCCGCAGACGATCGAAGCGATCTCGCACGCCAAGGCGGCGAACGTCCCGATCGTGGTCGCGCTCAACAAGATCGACAAACCCGAGGCGAACCCCGACCGGGTTAAGCAGGAACTAGTCACGCAGAGCGTCGTCCCCGAGGAGTACGGCGGCGAGTCACCGTTCGTCCCGGTCTCGGCGAAGACCGGCAAGGGCATCGACGACCTGCTCGAGCAGGTGCTCCTCCAGGCGGAGGTGCTCGAGCTGAAAGCGCCGGCCGACGCGCCGGCGAAGGGCGCGGTCATCGAGGCGCGCTTGGACAAGGGGCGCGGTCCGGTCGCGACCGTGCTGGTGCAGAGCGGGACGCTCAAGCGCGGCGACGTGGTGCTGGCCGGCGCAGTCTTCGGCCGCGTACGGGCGATGCTCGACGAGAACGGCCGGCCGTCCACCGAAGCCGGCCCGTCGATCCCGGTCGAGATCCAGGGGCTGCAGGACGTGCCCAACGCCGGCGACGAGTTGATGGTGCTGGGCGACGAGCGTAAGGCGCGCGAGATCGCGCTCTTCCGCCAGGGCAAGTTCCGCGACGTGAAGCTCGCGAAAAAGCAGGCCGCCAAGCTCGAGAACATGTTCGAGCAGATGAAGGAGGAGGAGGTCAAGGTCCTGGCGCTCGTGATCAAGGCCGACGTCCAGGGCTCGCAGGAAGCGCTCGCGCAGGCCCTGCCGCGGCTCTCGACCGACGAGGTCAAGGTCAACATCGTGCACGCGGGGGTCGGTGCCATCACCGAGTCCGACGTGAACCTCGCGCTCGCGGCGAAAGCGGTCATCATCGGCTTCAATACGCGCGCCGACGCGACCGCGCGCAAGCTGGCGGAGTCGTCGGGGATCGACATCCGCTACTACAACATCATCTACGAGGCGGTCGACGAGGTGAAGGCGGCCCTGTCGGGGATGCTCGCGCCGGAGAAGAAGGAAAACACTCTCGGTCTGGTCGAGGTCCGCCAGGTGTTCCGGATCTCGAGGGTCGGGACGGTCGCCGGCTGCTACGTCACCGAGGGGCTGGTGCGGCGCAACGCCAAGGTGCGCGTGCTGCGCGACAACGTCGTGATCCACGACGGCGAGCTCGACTCGCTCAAGCGCTTCAAGGACGACGTCCGCGAGGTGAAAGCCGGCTTCGAGTGCGGCCTCTCGCTCCGCAGCTACAACGACGTCAACGTCGGCGACCAGCTCGAGGTCTACGAGATCCAGGAAGTCGCGCGGACGCTGTAGTGGCCAACGCGCAGCGACTCCGCCGCGTCGCCGACCAGATCCAGCGCGAGCTGGCGGGGCTCGTCCGCGGCGAGCTGAAGGACCCGCGGGTGGGAATGGTCACGTTTACCGGCGTCGAGGTTTCGCCCGACCTCGCGCGCGCGAAGGTCTTCTTCACCTCGCTCGGCGATGCGGAGGGACGCGCAGCGACCCTCGCCGGCCTCGAGCGGGCAGCGGGATTCCTGCGGTCCATGCTCGGCGCGCGGATCAAGCTTCACAACACGCCGGAGCTGCATTTCGTCTACGACGAATCGGTGGAATCGGGGATCCGCCTGAGTCACCTGATTGACGCGGCGGTCGCGAGCGACGTGGCCCGCGTCTCTGCGCGTCCCGCGACCCCCACGCGGCGGCGCCGGGCGCGTTGACCGAGCCGACGCTATGGTGGGCGCCGCTGCGGCATGAACGGCGGTCGTGAACGCACCAGGTGGCGCCCGGTCGATGGGGTGCTCCTGCTCGACAAGGCTGCCGGAGTTACTTCGAACGCCGAGCTCCAGGCGGCGCGGCGGCTGTATCGCGCCGCTAAGGCCGGTCATACCGGTACGCTCGATCCGCTCGCCACCGGCCTGCTGCCGGTGCTGTTCGGTGAGGCGACGAAGTTCGGCGGCGAGCTGCTCGAGGCGGACAAGACCTACGCCGCGGCGATCACGCTCGGGGCGACGACGACGACCGGCGACGCCGAGGGGGAGGTGGTCGAGCGCCGTGAAGTCATGGCCGCGCGCGCGGAGGTCGAGCGCGTGCTCGCCGGGCTTCGCGGTGAAAGCGCGCAAGTGCCGCCGATGTACTCCGCGCTCAAGCGCGACGGTCGCCCGCTGTACGAGTACGCGCGCGCCGGGCTGACGGTCGACCGACCGGCCAGGCCGATCCGGATCGACGAGCTCACCCTCGACGCGTTCGAGGGCACGCGTCTGTCGGTGACCGTCCGCTGCAGCAAGGGGACCTACATCCGCGTGCTGGCCGAGGACATCGGGCGCTCGCTTGGCTGCGGCGCCCATCTTGCGCAGCTCCGGCGACTCGCGATCGGGCCGTTCTCGGTCGCGGACGCGCTGACGGTGGACGCGCTTGGCCTGCTCGACGCCGGCGCCCGCGACGCGCGTCTGCTGGCACTCGATGCCCTCGTCGGGCATCTCCCGGCGATCAGCCTCGGGGAAGCCGCCGCCGGACAGTTCGCGCAGGGCGCCGCGACCGAGTCCCCGGGCCGCGCCGCGGGGCGCACCCGGGTCTACGGCCCGGACGGGACGTTCCTCGGTCTCGGCGTGGCGGGCCCGGACGGACGGCTGCGGCCGCGGCGGCTATTGCGCACCGGCGATGCGGCGGCGAGTTGCGTCGCGGTCCCGAAAACCTTGTGAAGATCGTTGATTCCGAGCTAGAATTCGCCGTTTCTCAGGAGAGATGAATGGCCGTTACGACCGCCGAAAAGGCGAAGCTAGTCCAGACGCACCAGCGCAAGGCCGGCGACACCGGCTCGCCGGAGGTGCAGGTGGCGCTCCTCACCGCCCGCATCAACGGTCTCACCGATCACTTCAAGGGCCACGTCAAGGATCACCATTCGCGGCGCGGCCTGCTCAAGATGGTCAGCCAGCGGCGCAAGATGCTCGACTACCTCAAGCGCACCGACGCCGACAACTACCGCAAGCTGATCGAACAGCTTGGCCTCCGCAAGTAGACACGACCGACGCCCACGACGCCCTGCCAGTGGGCGTTGCGATTTCCAGGCTTCCATCTGTTGCCCGCCCCGTCCGCTGTGGGGCGGCCCACAGACGCTCCGACCCGCAAGGAGACGGCATTGAACCCAGTGAAAAAGACTTTTACCTACGGCGCGCATCAGGTGACGCTCGAAACGGGCGAAATCGCGCGCCAGGCGACCGGCGCAGTGCTGGTCAACATGGACGACTCGGTCGTGCTCTGCGCGGTCACTGCCGCCCGGCAGCCGGCGCCCGGCAAGGACTTCCTGCCGCTGACCGTCGACTACATCGAGAAGTACTACGCCGCCGGCAAGATCCCGGGCGGCTTCTTCAAGCGTGAGGGCAAGCCGTCCGAGAAGGACACGCTCACCTCGCGGTTGATCGACCGGCCGATCCGGCCGCTCTTCCCCGACGGCTTCTACAACGAGATCCAGGTCGTCGCGACGGTGATGTCGGTGAACCCGGAGATCGATCCCGACATTCCGGCGATGATCGGCGTTTCCGCGGCGCTCGCGCTGTCGGGCGTGCCGTTCAACGGCCCGATCGGGGCCGCTCGGGTCGGATACCTGAACGGCGAGTACGTGCTCAATCCGACCGCCGCCCAGCTCAAGGAATCGCAGCTCAATCTCGTCGTCGCCGGCACCGAGCACGCCGTGCTGATGGTGGAGTCCGAGGCGCAGGAGCTGTCCGAGGAGGTGATGCTCGGCGCGGTCGTCTTCGGCCACCGCGAGATGCGGGCGGCGATCAACGCGATCAATGAGCTTGCCGACGAAGCCGGCAAGCCGGCGTGGGACTGGCAGGCAGCGACGAAGGAGGAGTCGCTCGTCGCCCGGATCTCGCAACTCGCGGAGAGCGATCTGCGGGCGGCGTTCGGCATGAAGCAGAAGCAGGCGCGCAACGCCCGCCTCGAGGAGATCCGCAGGCATGTGCTCGACACGTTGGCCGCCGGCGAACCGGCGGGAAACGCGGCGCCGGATACGAATCTCATCAAGGACATCATCTTCAACCTCGAGTCGAAGATCGTGCGCGGCCAGATCCTCGACGGCGAGCCCCGGATCGACGGCAGGGACACCCGCACCGTCCGTCCGATCACCGCGCGCGCCGGCGTGCTGCCGCGCACGCACGGCTCGGCGCTCTTCACGCGCGGCGAGACGCAGGCGCTGGTCGTGGCGACGCTCGGCACCGGCCGCGACGAGCAGATCATCGACGCGCTGCAGGGCGAGTACAAGGAGCGCTTCATGCTCCACTACAACATGCCGCCGTACGCCACCGGCGAGACCGGCCGCATCGGCCCGCCGAAGCGGCGCGAGGTCGGCCACGGGCGCCTCGCCAAGCGGGCGCTGGTGTCGATGCTGCCGCCACCGGAGGAATTCTCGTACTCGATCCGGGTCGTTTCCGAAATCACCGAATCGAACGGCTCGTCGTCGATGGCGAGCGTCTGCGGCGGTAGCCTCGCGCTGATGGACGCCGGCGTCCCGATCAAGACCCACGTCGCCGGGATCGCGATGGGGCTCATCAAGGAGGGCAACCGGTTCGCGGTGCTGAGCGACATCCTCGGCGACGAGGACCATCTCGGTGACATGGACTTCAAGGTCGCCGGCACAGAGAACGGCGTGACCGCCCTGCAGATGGACATCAAGATCGAAGGCATCACGAAGGAGATCATGCAGATCGCGCTGTCGCAGGCGCGCGAAGGCCGGCTCCACATCCTCGAGCACATGAAGCAGGCGCTGACCGGTTCGCGCGCCGACATCTCGACCTACGCGCCGCGGATCATCAAGGTCAAGATCAACCCCGAGAAGATCCGCGACGTCATCGGCAAGGGCGGGGTGGTCGTCCGAGCCCTCCAGGAGGAGACCGGCACCACGATCGAGATCGCCGACGACGGCACGATCAGCATCGCGTCGGTGAGCAGCGAAGGCGGCGAGGCGGCCAAGCGCAAGATCCAGGAGATCGTCGCCGAGGTCGAGGTCGGCAAGGTCTACAACGGCACCGTGCTGCGCCTGCTCGACTTCGGCGCGATCGTAAGCCTGCTGCCTGGCAAGGACGGCCTGCTGCACATCTCGCAGATCAGCCACCAGCGGGTGAACAGCGTGGCCGATCACCTGAAGGAAGGCCAGCAGGTCAAGGTGAAGGTGCTGGAGTCCGACGAGAAGGGCCGGGTGCGGCTGTCGATGAAGGCGGTGACCGAACAGCCGGCGCCGGCGGCCGAGACGGCGTCGCAGTCCTAGCGATCTCCTCCACCAGCGAAAAGGGGCGCCGCGGCGCCCCTTTTTTATCGCATCGTCTCTGCGTTGACGGCTCGAACGGACCCGGAATCTGCGACAGGGCCTTAACAGCCCGCCGCGAGGGTGCTTGCGCGGCGGTGCGGTCCTGCCTATTTGCCGACCTGGCGCTCTCGCATCTCCTGGAGAGTCTTGCAGTCGATGCACAGCGTGGCGGTCGGCCGCGCTTCGAGGCGCTTCAGTCCGATCTCCGCTCCGCAGCTCTCGCAGAAGCCGTAGTCGTCGGCGTCGATCTTCATGATCGTCTCGTCGATTTTCTTGATCAACTTGCGCTCGCGGTCACGGTTGCGCAGCTCGAGCGCGATGTCGGACTCCTGGCTTGCGCGGTCGTTCGGATCGGCAAACACGGTCGCCTCGTCCTGCATCGTGTGGACGGTGCGCTCGATGTCCGCCGACAGCTCCTCGCGCAGCGCACCCAGCACCTGCTTGAAGTGCGCGCGCTGCTGGGAGTTCATGTAGTCCTCGCCCCTCTTCGGCGCATAGGGCGGGAACTGCTTACGCAGGGTATCGACCGACATGTTTGCCCCGAGTCCCCTCCGACCCGAACGGAAGGCGTTTTTATGCCAGAAAGAGGGGGGTGGGGCAAGCGCAAAAGTGCCCGCCGGCAGGCGGTGCTGCGCCGCGTTGACCCCCCTCGCCGGCGGCGCGTAAACTACGCCACTCTTTTGCGGGGTGTGGCGCAGCCTGGTAGCGCGCTTGCTTTGGGAGCAAGATGTCGGGAGTTCGAATCTCTCCACCCCGACCAGTTCCAGGTGCGCGCCGGCGCGCGCTTCGCCCGGGGGAGTGCCCGTAGCTCAACCGGATAGAGCACCAGCCTTCTAAGCTGGGGGTTACAGGTTCGAGTCCTGTCGGGCACGCCAGTCTTTCCGCGCGCCCGGGACTCTCGGCCGGACAATGGTGGCTATAGCTCAGGGGTAGAGCATTGGATTGTGATTCCAAGGGTCGTGGGTTCGATACCCACTAGCCACCCCAACACCTAACAGGCCGCCGCGACTGGCGGCCTGTTCATTTCGGCAGCTCTTCGCGAGTGATCGCGAAGACCGAGTCGGTGCCACCGCTCGCCGCAAACCACGTGAACGGGAGTCGCGGGAACGCGCGCTCGAGCGCTCGCCGGCCGTCCCCGATCTCGGCTACGAGGACTCCGCGCGACGTGAGGCGGGAGCGCACCTCCGCGAGCAGGCGACGCACGAAATCGAGTCCGTCGCGGCCGCTTGCGAGCGCGAGCCGTGGTTCGCGCCGGTACTCGTGCGGAAGGCGCCGCATCTCACCCGCGGGCACGTATGGCGGGTTGCAGAGGATGAGGTCGTACCGCGCGCCGGCGAGAGCGTCGAAGAGATCGGAGCGCACGATGCGGACTCGGCGGCGCAATCGGTACGCCGCGACGTTCCGGCGTGCGACCGCGAGCGCCGCCGACGAAATGTCCGACGCATCCACGCGCGTTCGCGGAAAGGCTTGCGCCGCGAGGATCGCCAGGCAGCCCGAGCCGGTGCACAGATCGAGCACCCGTTTCGGACCTCGCTCCGGCAGCCACACGGCGAGGTCGTCGAACAGCAGCCCGGCGATATGCGACCGCGGCACGATCACGCGACGGTTGATGTGGAACCGGCGATGCTGCAGCCACGCTTCGCCAAGGACGTAGGCGAGCGGGTCGCGCGTGCGGATGCGACGGTCGGCCAGCCGGCGGAGACGGCGAGCCGGCCTCGCGGCAACCGGACGACTCGACGCATCGCTCAGCAGCTTCGAACGGGATGCGGAGGACGTGGCAGACGAGCCAAGCCGCCTCTTCGCCGGCGTCGTGCGTGCCGTGACCGTAGAACAACCGGGCGCGGGCGAAGCGGCGCTCGATCTCCCGGTACCACTCGCCGACGGTCCGCGGCGCAACCAGGCCGCTCGCTCGCCGCTTCAAGCGAGCAGCTTCTCGAGCACGCGCTGATAGATCTGCCGCAGCGGTTCGACCGCGGCGAGCTCGACGTGCTCGTTGAGCTTGTGGATCGAGGTGTTGACCGGACCGAACTCGACGACCTGCGGACAGATGCGCTTGATGAAGCGGCCGTCCGAGGTGCCGCCGGTCGTCGAGACCTCGGTCTCGACGCCCGCTACTTCCTTGATGGCGCCGGCCACAGCCGCGACCAGCTCGCCGCGCGGGGTGACGAACGGCTCGCCGCCGAGCGTCCACTCGAGCTCGTACTCGACCCGGTGACGATCGAGAACCTCGCGGACGCGCGACTGCAATCCGTCGGCCGTGCTCGCGGTCGAGAAGCGGAAGTTGAACAGCACCTCGAGCTCGCCCGGAATGACGTTCGTGGCGCCGGTACCGCCGTGGATGTTCGACACCTGCCAGGTGGTCGGCTGGAAGTACTCGTTGCCGTTGTCCCAGGTGATGCGCGTGAGCTCCGCCAGCGCCGGCGCGAGCTCGTGGATCGGGTTGCGCCCGAGGTGGGGATAGGCGATATGCCCCTGCACGCCCTTGACGACCAGCCGCCCGGAGAGCGACCCGCGGCGGCCGTTCTTGATCATGTCGCCCAGCCGGTCGACCGACGTCGGTTCGCCGACCACGCAGTAGTCGATCCGCTCGCCGCGCGCCTCGAGGCGGTCGACGACCTTCACCGTGCCGTCCGTCGCGACGCTCTCTTCGTCGGAGGTGACGAGCACCGCGATCGAGCCGCGATGCGACGGGTGCGCGGCGACGAATCCTTCGATCGCCACCGCGATGGCGGCGAGCGAGGTCTTCATGTCCGCTGCGCCGCGGCCGAACAGCTTGCCGTCGCGCTCGGTCGGCGCGAACGGGTCCGACAGCCAGCGGTCGAGCGGACCGGTCGGCACGACGTCGGTATGCCCGGCGAAACAGACGAGCGGCGAGGCGGTGCCGCGTCGCCCCCACAGGTTGGTGACCCCGGCGCTCGCGAGCGTCTCGAACCGGAAGCCGAGCGGGCGGAGGCGGGCGGCGAGCACCTCCTGGCAGCCGCCGTCCTCGGGCGTGATCGAGCGGCGGGCGATGAGCTCGCGCGCGAGTGCCAGCGTTTCACTCATCGGGGAGGAGCATGCGGGAGGGCATCGTTCGCGCCGGATTGTACGGCGCGAAGTCTACCGGCGACGGCCGGCGAGCGCGCGCTCAGGCCGCCTTTTCGTCGTCGAGCGAGAGCTTGAACTCGCTGAAGGAGGCGCCGCTCGGCGCGGTCTCGACCTTCTGCTCGATCGCCGGCTTGGGCGCCATCGTCTGCGGCTGGGTCAGGCTCGCATCCGCGTTGTTCATCAGCCACAGCAGGTTGTTCGCCGAGTCGGCGTTGGCGAGCGCCTCTTCCTGCGTGATCGTCCCGTCGCGGTACATCTTGAACAGGGACTGCTCGAACGTGAGCGACCCCGGCGCGAGGCTCTTGTCGATCGCTTCCTTGATTTCGTTGACCTCGCCCTTTTCGACCAGGTCCGCGACGTGGCGGGTGTTGAGGAGCACCTCGCAGGCCGGGCAGCGGCCACCCTTGGTGTTCTTGACCAGACGCTGCGACACGATCACCTTGAGTGACGCGGACAGGTCGGAGAGCAGGGCGGGTCGGTTCTCGAGCGGGTAGAAGCTGATGATCCGGTTCAGCGCGTGGTAGCTGTTGTTCGCGTGCAGGGTCGCCAGGCAGAGGTGGCCGGACTGCGCGTACGCGATCGCCATGCCCATCGACTCGCGATCGCGGATCTCGCCGATCAGGATCACGTCCGGCGCCTGCCGCAACGCGTTCTTCAGGGCGATGTGGTAGGACTTCGCGTCGGTGCCGAGCTCGCGCTGATTCACGATCGAGCGCTTGTGCTTGAACAGGAACTCGATCGGATCCTCGATCGTGATGATGTGCCCCGGCGTGTTCGCATTGCGGTAGTCGATCATCGCCGCGAGCGAGGTCGACTTGCCGGATCCGGTGGCGCCCACCATCAGAATGAGGCCGCGCTTCTCGAGCACGGCCTCTTTCAATATGGGCGGCAGCCCGAGCGTGTCGAACTGGGGGATCTCGCCGGGGATGAACCGGACCACCACGCCCGGGGTCGACCGTTGCATGAAGCAGCTGACCCGGAAGCTGCCCAGGCCGGGCATCGGATACGAGGTGTTGAGCTCGTATTCGTCGTTGAACTCCTTCAGCTGCCGCTCGGTCAGGATCTCCGCCATCAGCGCACGGACGGTGTCCGGGGTGACGATCTGCTGGTTGATCGGCATGGTGAGGCCGTTGATCTTGATGCTGATCGGCGCGCCGACCGAGATGAAGATGTCCGAGGCCTTCTTCTCGGCCATCAGTTCGAGCAGCCGCTTCATCGCCATGGTGGTTTCTCCCTCGGAGCCCGCGTCGTCAGTCGCCCCGGAGCAGCTCGTTGATGCCGGTCTTGGCGCGCGTCTTCGCGTCGACCCGCTTGACGATCACTGCGCAATAGAGGCCGTATTTTCCGTCCGCCGAGGGGAGCGTTCCAGGAACTACTACCGATCCCGCCGGCACCCGGCCATACAGGATCTCGCCGCTCGCGCGGTCGTAGATCCGCGTGCTCGCCCCGATGAAGACGCCCATCGAGACGACCGAATTCTCCTCGACGATCACGCCCTCGACGACCTCGGACCGTGCGCCGATGAAGCAGTTGTCCTCGATGATCGTCGGGTTTGCCTGGACCGGCTCGAGCACGCCGCCGATGCCGACGCCGCCCGACAGGTGGACGTTCTTGCCGATCTGGGCGCAGCTCCCGACGGTCGCCCAGGTGTCGACCATGGTGCCCTCGTCGACGTAGGCGCCGATGTTCACGTACGAGGGCATGAGCACGACGTTCTTCGCGACGTAGGCGCCACGCCGTGCGACCGCCGGCGGGACGACGCGGAAGCCGCCGGCGGCGAAGTCGGCGGCGCTGTAGCCGGCGAACTTCGTGGGCACCTTGTCGTAGTACTGCGTGGCGGCCCCCGGCATCACCTGGTTGTCCTGGAGGCGGAACGAGAGCAGGACCGCCTTCTTGAGCCACTGGTGGGTGTGCCACTCGCCGTCGATCTTCTCGGCGACTCTGAGCTCGCCGCGGTCGAGCCGGGCGAGCGCGGCATCGACCGCTGCGCGAAGCTTGGCGTCGGCCGAGGACGACGACAGGCTGGCGCGGTTCTCCCACGCCGATTCGATGATTTCCTGGGTGCCCTGCATCGGTCCTCGTCGGTTTCAGCCGGTGATTCCACCCGCAAACTCGGCGATCCGGCGGACACCTTCGAGGCACTCCTCGGGTGCCGCCACGAGCGCGACCCGGACGTGGTTGTGGCCGGGATTGACGCCGTTCGCTTCGCGGGCGAGATAGCTCCCGGGAAGCACCGTCACATTGTACTTGCGGTACAGCTCCCGGGCGAACGCGGCATCGTCGATCGGCGTCCGGATCCAGAGATAGAACCCGCCGTCCGGCATCGCCGTCGCGAGCGGCGAGCGCACGAGCGGGAGGGCGGCGGCGAACTTGTCGCGGTAGAGCCGCCGGTTCTCGGCGACGTGCACCTCGTCGCGCCACGCCGCCTCGCTCGCCGCCTGGACCGCGGGGCTCATCGCGCTGCCGTGATAGGTCCGATACAGCAGGAACGACTTCATCAGCGCCGCGTCGCCGGCGACGAAGCCCGATCGCATCCCCGGGACGTTCGAGCGCTTGGACAGGCTGGAGAACACGATGAGGCGAGGGAACCCCTCCCGGCCGAGACGGTGGGCGGCCTCGAGCGCACCGAGCGGCGGCCGGGCGTCGTCGAAGTACAGCTCCGAGTAGCACTCGTCGGAGGCGACGACGAAGCCGTGGCGGTCCGAGAGCTCGAACACCTCCTGCCACTCGTCCAGCGTCATGACGTGCCCGGTCGGATTGCCCGGCGAGCATGCGTACAGGAGCTGGACGCGCCGCCAGAGCGCCTCCGGCACCGCGGCGTAGTCGACGCCGAACCGCCGCGCCGGCGTGGCGTTCGCGTACACCGGCGTGGCGCCGGCGAGCAGCGCCGCCCCCTCGTAGATCTGATAAAAGGGGTTGGGGCAGAGCACGGCCGCATCGCGCGTGCGGTCGACGATCACCTGAGCGATCGCGAATAGCGCCTCGCGGGAGCCGTTGACCGGTAGCACCTGCGTCGCCGGATCGACGCCCGGCAGCCGGTACCGCCGCGCGAGCCACGCGGCGATCGCCTCGCGCAGCGGCGGCAGCCCGGCCGTCGCCGGGTACGCGGCGAGCCCGCCGAGGCTGCGCGTCAGCGTCTCCATGATGAACGCCGGCGTCGCGTGCTTCGGCTCGCCGATCGACAGGCTGATCGGCGCGAGCTTCGCTTCGGGCGTCACGCCGCCGAAGAGCAGCCGCAGCTTCTCGAACGGGTACGGCTGGAGTTTGGCGAGGTCGGGATTCATCCGGTGCGGGCCGACGCAGCTAAATTCGTCGTCCCCGGAGCGGCAGTCGCGGTATTATACGGGCCGTTTTTTGACGACCCGAGCGCTTCACCGGCAACGGCCACCACTCTATCGTCGCGAAGCTTGCGCCTCACGCACCTCAAACTGGCCGGATTCAAGTCGTTCGTCGACCCGACGACCATCGATGTCCCGAGCCAGCTCGTCGGCGTGGTCGGTCCGAACGGCTGCGGCAAGTCCAACATCATCGACGCGGTGCGCTGGGTGCTCGGCGAGACCCGGGCGAGCGCGCTACGCGGCGAGTCGATGCAGGACGTGATCTTCAACGGCTCGGCGCAGCGCGGCCCGGTGGCGCGGGCGAGCGTCGAGCTCGTGTTCGACAACAGCCTCGGCAAGGCCGCCGGCCAGTGGTCGCAGTACGCCGAGATCTCGGTCAAGCGCGTCCTGCAGCGCGACGGCGAATCGTCGTACCACATCAACAACACGCAGGTCCGCCGCCGCGACATCCACGACATCTTCCTCGGCACCGGACTCGGCCCGCGCGCGTACGCGATCATCGAGCAGGGGATGATCTCGCGGGTGATCGAGGCGAAGCCGGAGGAGCTGCGCATCTTCCTGGAGGAGGCGGCCGGAGTCTCCAAGTACAAGGAGCGGCGGCGCGAGACCGAGCATCGCCTGGCCGACACGCGGGAGAACCTGGCGCGCGTCGACGACATCCAGCGCGAGCTCGAGACGCAGATCGAGAAGCTCACCCGTCAGGCCGAGATCGCGCGCCAGTACAAGGCGCTGCAGGCCGAGGCCGCGCACAAACAGAGCCTGCTGTGGTGGCTGCGCAAGCGCGACGCCGAGAACGAAGCCCAGCGCGTCGGGCGGGAGATCGGCCGGGTTGCGACCGAGCTCGAGGCCGAGACCGCGCGGCTGCGCGAGATCGAACGGCGCCTCGAGCAGGCGCGCGTCGACCACTACGCGGCCGGCGACGCGGTCAACGCCGCGCAGGGCGCGCTCTACGAGGTGAATACCGAGGTATCGCGGCTCGAAGCGGAGCTGCGCTTCATGACCGAGACCCGCCAGCGGCTGGAGACGAGCCGCAGCCAGCTCGCCGCGCACATCGAGCAGTGGCAGCGCAACCGCGGCGAGCTCGGCGAGGCAGCCGGCATGTGGCTGCACCGCCGGGCGGAGGCCGCGGAGCGGATCGCCGCGGCGCAATCGCACCTTGCGGCGCAGGAAGCGCGAATGCCCGAGCTCGAGGAAGCGTACCGCGGTGCGCAGGAACGCCTCGCCGGGGCGCGCGACGCGATTGCCGCCGCGGAGCAGGCGTTCCGGCTCGAGCAGGCGCAGGTCGCCCATGCCGGCCGCACCCTCGATGGTCTCCATGCCAGGGCCGAGCGATTGGAGGCCGAGCGGGGCGAGCTCGCCGAGCCCGACTCCGCCCGGCTCGAGAGCATCGCGCGCGGAATCGCGGCGACGGAAGGCGACGCCGCCGCCTGCACCGCCCGCATCCGCGAGCTGCAGGAGGATCTGCCGGTGCTCGAGGCGGCGCGCGCGGCGGCGCTCGCCCGGCTGCAGGAGCTCGAGCGCGAGGCGAACACCCGCGCCGGACGCGTCGCCACCCTCAAGCGGATCCAGGAGCAGGTCGAAGAGGGGACCGAGATCACAGACTGGCTGGCGCGGCACTCGCTCGAGCATCGCCCGCGGCTGTGGCAGATGATCACCGTCGAGCCGGGCTGGGAGACCGCGGTCGAGTCGGTGCTCCGCGAGCGCCTGCACGCGTTGCAGCTCGCCGACCCGCAGGCGATGACGCGCCTGTTCGACGACCCGCCGCCGGCGAGGGTCAGCCTGTTCACGCCGAGCACGTCCCCGGCGCCAGGTACGCCCGAAACTTCGTTCCGGCCGCTCGGATCGCTCATACGTTTCGCCGACGACACCGCCCGGCCGCTCGTGGCGGAGTGGCTGACGGGCTGCTTTGCGATCGAGGGCGTGCCGGCGCTGACGACCCGCCTCGGCCTGGCGAGCGGGACCATCCTGGTGAACCGCGAGGGCCATCAGTTCAGCCGGTACGCGGTGAGCTTCCACGGACCGGACTCGATCGATGCCGGGATCCTGGCCCGCCAGCGGGAGATCGAGCGGCTGGCGGACGAAGTCCGGGAGTTCGCTGCGCGCACGGGCGAGGCGAGGGAGGTCCACGCCGGGGCGGAGCGGCAGCTCGCCGCCCGCCGCGAGCAGGTGGCGTCGCTGCAGGACCGGGAGTCGGAGCTGAACCGCGAGCGCCACGAACAGCAGCTCGAGCACGTCCGGCTGACCGAGGCGATCGCCAGGGTCCGGGCACGGGCGCAGCAGATCGCCGAGGAGCGGTCGGAGATCGAGCGCCAGCGGGCGCAGGAGCTCGCCGCCCGCGCCGAGGCCGAGTCCCGGCTGGACGGTCATCGACTGGAGATCACCCGCCGTTCGAGCGAGTTCCAATCGGCTCAGACGGAGCACGATGAGGCCCAGGCGGCGCTCGAGGACCACCGGCAGGCGGTGCAGGTCGCTGCCCGTGATGTCCAGGAGGCGGCATTTTCAGAGCGAGAATGTCTTGGAAAAATCAATGAGATAGAGAGATCAGTTGAAGCTGTTTCTAAGCAACTGGCGGAAGGCGAGGCGGATCGGGTGCGGACCGAGGCCGAGCTCTCCGGCCTGAGGGACGAAGGCGTTCGGCTGGCCCTCCAGGAATCGCTCGGCGTCCGGGTCGAACGCGAGCAGCGGCTGGCCGTGGCCCGCACGGGACAGGACGAGGTCGGCGAACGGCTGCGGGCGGCGGACGAGGAACGGGTCGCCTGCGAGCAGAAGCTCCCGCCACTCCGCGAGCGCACCGGCGACCTCCGGCTCAAGGAGCAGGCGGCGCGCCTCGCGGTGGAGCAGTTCGCGCAGCAACTCGCCGACGCCGGAGCCGACGAGGCGGCGCTCGCGGAGGCGCCGGGGGCGAAGTCCCGGCCGACCGCGCTCCAGGCCGAGATCGCGCGCCTGCAGCAGGCGATGGCGGAGCTCGGGGCGATCAACATGGCCGCGCTCGAGGAGCTGGCGATCGCCACCGAGCGGAAGGGCTTCCTCGACGCCCAGGCCACCGACCTCGCGACCGCGCTCGAGACGCTGGAGAACGCGATCCGCCGCATCGACCGCGAGACGCGCGAGATGCTGCGGCAGACCTTCGAGGAGGCGAACCGGCATTTCGGCCAGCTGTTCCCGACCCTCTTCGGCGGCGGGGAGGCGCGCCTCGAGATGACCGGCGAGGAGATCCTGGACGCGGGCATCGAGGTCCGCGCGCAGCCGCCGGGCAAGCGCACTTCGACGATCCACCTGCTGTCGGGGGGCGAGAAGGCGCTGACCGCGATCTCGCTCGTGTTCGCGCTGTTCCAGCTCAACCCGGCGCCGTTCTGCCTGCTCGACGAGGTCGACGCGCCCCTCGACGACACCAACACCGAGCGGTTCTGCAGCCTGGTCCGGAAGATGGCCGGCGAAACCCAGTTCCTGTTCATCAGCCACAACAAGATCACCATGGAGATCGCCTCCCAGCTGATCGGCGTGACGATGCCCGAGCAAGGCGTGTCGCGCGTCGTGGCGGTGGATATCGAGGAGGCGCTCCGCATCCGGGAAGCGGCCTGACGAGCAACTGGAGCCCCGCGCATGAGCGACCTGCAGCTCGGCCTCCTCGCGATCGGCGTCGCGGTCGTGGCCGGCGTGATCGCCTATAACCGGTGGCAGGAAGCGCGGCTCCGGCGCCGCACCGAAGGCGCGTTCGCAGGACGGCACCGCGATGCCCTGCTCGGCGGCGAGGGGACCACCGTGCCCGCGCCGCCCGCACGCGCGCCGGCGGCCGAACCGGCCCAGGTCGATCGCACCATCGAGCACACGATTGTGGTCGACGCGCCATCGCCGCCGCCGCGCGCGAGGAGCCGGCCACCCCGCTGACCGCTGCGGGTCTCGACCCGAAGGTCGACTACATCGTGGAGCTCGACTGCGCGCAGCCCGTCCCCGGGGCCGACCTTGCGCGGCACGCCCAGGCGCTACTCGACGAGGCGTTGGTGCGGCCGGTGCACTGGGAGGGATACGACGAAGCGCGTGCGGCCTGGCGTCCGGTCAGCCCGGAGAGCCGCTACCCGCGGCTCAGGGTCGGCATCCAGCTCACCAACCGTGCCGGCCCCCTGGGCGACGACGACTTGCTCGCGTTCTGCGGCGACGTGCAGGAGGTCGCGCTCGCCATCGCCGCGCAGGCGGATTTTCCGGACACCGAGGCGGCCGTCGCCCTGGCGCAGGACCTCGACCGCTTCTGCGCCGCGGTGGACGTGCAGATCGGCCTCAGCGTCATCGGCAGCGAATCGCACGCCTTCCCGGGCAGCAAGGTGCGTTCGCTCGCCGAGAGCGCGGGGATGACGATCGGCCGCGACGGCCGGTTCCACCGCCACGCCGAGGACGGGACCGAGCTCTTCTCGCTCTCCAACCTCGAGCCGATGCCGTTCCACGCCGAGACGATGAAGACGCTGCAGACCCGCGGCGTCACCGCGCTGTTCGACGTGCCGCGCGTGAGCGCGAGCCCATCGGCGTTCCGCCGGTTCATCGACTTCGCCCACCAGCTCGAGCAGGCGCTCGGCGGCGTGCTGGTGGACGACAACCGCAAGCCGATCGGCCAGGCGGCGCTCGAGGCGATCGGCCAGCAGCTCGAAAGCATCCACCAGACGATGGCCGCGCGCGGGATCCCCGCGGGCGGGCCGCTCGCGCTCCGCCTCTTCTCGTAGATGGCGGCGCGCGAGATCGTGCAGCGCGCGGAGGCGCTCCGCGCGGCGATCGACGAGGCGAACTATCGCTACTACGCGCTCGACGCGCCGACGATCAGCGACGCCGAGTACGACCGCCTGTTCCGCGACCTCCAGGCGCTCGAGTCCGCGCATCCCGAGCTGGTCACTCCCGAGTCGCCCACGCAGCGGGTCGGCGCCGCACCGACGAAGGAGTTCGCGAGCGTCCGGCACCGCGTGCCGATGCTCTCGATCAACAATGCCTTCGACGACGCGGAGGTCGAGGCGTTCGACCGGCGCGTCCGCGAGGCGCTCGACGTCGAAGCGGTCGAGTACAGCTGCGAGCCGAAACTGGACGGGCTGGCGATCAATCTCACCTACGAGCGCGGCGCCTTCGTCCAGGGCACCACCCGGGGCGACGGCTTCGCGGGTGAGGACGTGACCGCCAACCTGCGGACCGTGCGCGGCATTCCGCTCCGCCTGCGCGCGGCCCGGCCGCCGGAGCTGCTCGAGGTGCGCGGGGAAGTGCTGATGTACAAGCGCGACTTCGAAGCCCTCAACACGCGCCAGCGGGAGCGCGGCGACAAGGAGTTCGCCAACCCGCGCAACGCCGCGGCCGGGAGCCTGCGCCAGCTCGACCCGCGCATCACCGCGGCGCGGCCGCTGCGGTTCTCCGGGTACGGCGTTGGCGATGCGCAGGGGTTCGAGGAGCCCGCGACGCAGTCGGCGCTCCTCGATGCGCTCGCCCGCATGGGGGTTCCGGTCTCGCCGGAGCGCGCCGCTGCGAACGGCGCGGCCGGCCTGCTCGGCTACTACCGCCGGCTTGCCGAGCGGCGCGAGTCCCTGCCATACGACATGGACGGCGTCGTCTACAAGGTGAACCGGCTCGACCAGCAGCGCGCGCTCGGCTTCGTCGCCCGTGCGCCGCGGTTCGCGGTGGCGCACAAGTTTCCGGCGGAGGAGGCGGCGACCGAGCTGGTCGGGATCGAGGTCCAGGTCGGCCGGACCGGTGCCATCACGCCGGTGGCGCGCCTTAAGCCGGTGTTCGTGGGCGGCGCGACGGTCACCAACGCCACGCTCCACAACGAGGACGAGCTGCGGCGGAAGGATATCCGCGTCGGCGACACGGTGGTGGTGCGGAGGGCCGGTGACGTCATACCGGAGATCGTCCGCGCGGTGCCCGGCACTCGCCAGCCGGGGGCGCCGGAGTTCCGGATGCCGACGCGCTGCCCGGTCTGCGGCTCGGGCGTGGTCCGGCTCCCCGACGAAGCGGTGGCGCGCTGCACGGGCGGTCTCTTCTGTCCGGCGCAGCGGAAGCAGGCGCTGCTCCACTTCGCGTCGCGCCGTGCGCTCGACGTCGACGGGCTGGGCGACAAGATCGTCGACCAGCTCGTCGACGGCGAGCTCGTCCGCACCCCGGCGGACCTCTACCGCCTGACGCTCGCGGACCTCGCGGGTCTCGAGCGGATGGGCGAGAAGTCGGCGCAGAATCTCCTCGACGCGCTCGCGCGCTCGAAGCGCACGACGCTCGCGCGATTCATCTATGCGCTGGGGATCCGCAACGTCGGCGAAGCCACGGCGCGGGATCTCGCGGCGCACTTCGGTGCGCTCGAGCCGCTCATGGATGCGGACGAGGAAACGCTCCAGGAGGTGCCGGACGTCGGCCCGGTGGTCGCCGCTTCGATCGGCGGGTTCTTCCGCGAGCGGCACAATCGCGACGTGATCCGCGCGCTGCGCAAGGCCGGCGTGACCTGGGACGAGGGGGCGCCGCGCGCGGCCCCGAAGGGACGGGCGGCAGGGAAGACCTTCGTCCTGACCGGCACCCTGGCCGGCATGACCCGGGAGGAGGCGACCGAGCTGATACTCTCCCAGGGTGGCAAGGTGAGCGGCTCGGTATCGAAGAAAACCGACTACGTCGTGGCCGGGGCCGAGGCGGGATCCAAGCTCGCGAAGGCCGAGGCGCTCGGCGTGGCGGTGCTCGACGAGGCGGGTCTGCGTCGGCTGCTGGAGGGGTGAGACTGATGCGAGCGATGACGAAAGCGGTGTTCCCGGTGGCGGGCTTCGGCAGCCGCTTCCTGCCGGCGACCAAGGCGAGCCCGAAGGAGATGATGCCGGTGGTCGACAAGCCGCTCATCCAGTACGCGGTCGAGGAGGCGGTCGCGGCCGGCCTCACCGAGATGATCTTCGTCACCGGCCGCCACAAGCGCGCGATCGAGGACCATTTCGACAAGGCGTACGAGATCGAGAACGAGCTCGCCAGTCGCGGCAAGCAGGACCTCCTCGACCTCGTGCAGGGAATCCTGCCGCGCCAGGTGACCTGCATCTACATCCGCCAGTCCGAGCAGCTCGGCCTCGGGCATGCGGTGCTGTGCGCCAGGCCGGTGATCAACGACGAGCCGTTCGCGGTGATCCTCGCCGACGACCTGATCGACGGCGATCCGCCGGCGATGAAGCAGATGGTCGACGTGTTCGCGCGGGAAGGGCGGTCGGTGCTCGGCGTGCAGGAGGTCGAGCGCGAGCACACCGCGTCCTACGGCATCGTGAAGGCGACGCGGATCGACGAGCGGCTGGAATCGGTCGAGGCGATCGTCGAGAAGCCGCGACCGGACGCGGCGCCGTCGAATCTCGCCGTCATCGGCCGCTACGTCCTCACGCCGCGGATCCTCGCGATCCTCGAGCGGGTCACGCCGGGCGCGGGCGGCGAGATCCAGCTGACCGACGCCATCGCGGCGCTGCTGAAGGAGGAGCGCGTCCTCGCGTACCGGTTCCGCGGCACGCGTTACGACTGCGGATCGAAGCTCGGCTACCTGCAGGCAACCGTCGCGTTCGGGCGCAAGCACGCGGAGGTCGGCGGTGCATTCGACGACTGGCTCGCCGGCGGAGCGGCTTGACCGCGGCGGTCGGCGGCCCCTGATCTATACTCGCGCGGCGCCGACGAAGCTCTCCGACACATGCTGACCGCCGCCGAAGCCTGGAGGATGCTCGACGAAGCGGAGCTCGTCTGCCCCGCCGAGGAGGTCGAGCGCGCGATCAGGCGCGTCGCCGGCGAGATCACGGCGGAGTTCCGGGACGCGTACCCGCTCGTCCTCAGCGTCATGAACGGCGCGCTCTTCTTCTGCGGCCAGCTCCTGCCGCTGCTGCGCTTCCCGCTCCACCTCGACTACGTTCACGCCACGCGCTACGGCGACGACATCGACGGGCGTCACGTGCGCTGGAAGGTCGAGCCGGGCGAGGGCGTGCGCGGGCGCGCGGTCCTGGTTCTCGACGACATCCTCGACGAGGGCGACACGCTGGCGGCGATCAAGGCGAAGGTGCTGGAGCGGGGCGCGGCATCGTGCAAGGTCGCAGTGCTCACCGACAAGATCAAGCCGGGACCCAAGCCGATCCGGCCCGACTTCGTCGGCCTGCGGATCCCGGACAAGTTCGTCTTCGGGTGCGGGCTCGACGCCTATGGCTGTTGGCGGAACCTGCCGGCGATCTACGCCTTGAGGCAAACCTAGATGCTGGCGATCATCGGCGGGAGCGGACTCACCCAGCTCTCGAGCCTCGACGTAACCGCGCGCAAGGCGGTGCGCACGCCGTACGGCGAGCCCTCGGGGGCGCTTACATTCGGGACCCTGCGCGGGCGGAAGGCGATGTTTCTCGCGCGCCACGGCTACGGCCACACCATTCCGCCGCACGAGGTCAACTACCGCGCGAATATCTGGGCTCTGCGCGAAGAAGGGGCGACGGAAATCGTGTCGGTAGCCTCGGTCGGCGGCATTCGCGCCGACCTCGGCCCGGGCGCGCTCGTCGTCCCGCACCAGATCATCGACTACACCTGGGGTCGGCGCTCGACGTTCTTCGAGGGCGGCGACGTCCCGGTGACGCACATCGACTTCACTGCGCCGTACGCGGAGCTGTTGCGCCGGAAGCTCCTCGCGGCCGCCCGCGCGTGCGGCGAAACGGTCGTCGACGGGGCCGTTTATGCCGCGACGCAGGGTCCGCGGCTCGAATCGGCCGCCGAGATCGACCGGCTGGAGCGTGATGGCGCGGAGATCGTCGGCATGACCGGCATGCCGGAGGCCGCGCTCGCGCGCGAGCTCGACCTTCCCTACGCGGCGATCGCGGTGGTCGTGAACCACGCCGCCGGACGCGGCGAGAGCCGCGGCGGCATCCGGCTCGAGGGCATCGAGCAGATGCTGCATGCCACCATCGGCCGGGCACGGCGGATCGTCGAAGAGGTGGCGGTCATCGAATGATCCGCGACGTGCTCAAGATGGGCGACCCGCGCCTGCTCGAGAAGGCGCGTCCGGTGGAGGCGTTCGATACGCCGGAGCTGCACGCGCTGCTCGGCGACATGCGCGACACGATGGCGCACCTCAACGGCGCCGGGCTCGCCGCACCCCAGATCGGCGTGGGGTTGCGGGTGGTGATCTTCGGCGTCCATCGCAATCCGCGTTATCCCGACGCCGAGGAAGTGCCCGACACCGTGCTCGTCAATCCGGTCCTGGAGCCGATCGGGGACGAGATGAGCGAGGGCTGGGAAGGATGCCTCTCGGTCCCGCGGATGCGGGGGCTCGTGCCGCGCTACACGCGGCTTCGCTACCGGGGCTTCGACGAGCGCGGCCGGATGATCGACCGGACCGTCGACGGGTTCCACGCCGTCGTGGTGCAGCACGAGGTCGACCACCTCGACGGCATCCTCTATCCGATGCGGATCCGCGACCTCTCGAAGTTCGGGTTCATCGAGGCGCTGTTCCCGGGCGAGGACATCGCCGAGGACTGAACGCCGGTCATGAGGCTACGAGGGGCAAGCCCCTCGTGCTCCCCGAATTCGGGGAAATCACCGCCCCCGCGGCGGCGATTCTCTCGCTGGGTCACTGCAGCGCGGCCAGCAGATCCTGCTCGAGCTGCAGCACCGTCTTCGGCTTCGCCAGCGCTTCCCCGGACACCACGAACACGTCCTCGGCTCGCTCGCCGAGCGTCACGATCTTCGCGGTGTGAAGGTCGACGTGGTACTGGCTGAACACGCGCGCGATCCCGTAGAGGAGGCCGGGCCGATCGCCCGCGGCTATCGAGACGAGGTGGTACTGCCCCTTCTCGTCGGGCCGGATGTGGACCTCCGGGGTGATCGGAAAATGCTTGAGCTGGCGCGACACGCGTCCGCGCGCCGGTGGTCCGAGCGGAGCGTGGCGCTCGAGCCGCTCGGCGAGCTCGTGCTCGATCAGCCCGATCATGTCGCGGTAGTGGTGCGAGGTGCCGGTCCCCAGCACCAGGAAGGTGTCGAGCGCGTACCCGTGACGCGTCGTGTGGATCTTCGCGTCGACGATCGAGTAGTTGATCGACTCGAAGTAGCCGCAGATGCGCGCGAAGAGATCGGGCTCGTCCCGGGCGTAGATCATCACCTGGAGCCCTTCGCCGATCGGCGACAGCCGCGTTTTCACGACCGGCCGGTCGGTGTGCACGCGGTAGTGGAGGGTGCGCGTCTGCCAGGCGATCTCCTGCGGCTCGTGCCGCAGGAAGTACGCGACGTCGAGCTCGCGCCACAGCGCCTCGCCGACCGTATCGGACAGCGCGTACAGGCGCAGCAGCCGCAGCGCTTCGCTCTGCTTCGCCTGCACGTCCTGGTCGTAGCCGACCGAGGCGCCGCGCAGGATCCGGCGGGTGAGCCGGAACAGGTCCTCGAGCAGCTTGCCCTTCCAGGCGTTCCACACCTTCGGGCTCGTGCCGCGGATGTCGGCGACGGTGAGCAGGTAGAGCGCGACCAGGCGGCGCTCCGTCCCGACGGCGCGCGCGAACTCGCGGATCACGTCGGGATCCGAGAGGTCGCGCTTCTGCGCGACCGCCGACATCGTGAGGTGGTGCTCGACCAGGAACTCGACGAGCGCGACGTCCTCGGCGGCAAGCCCGTGGGCGCGCGCGAACCGCCGTGCGTCGATCCGGCCAAGCCGCGAATGATCGCCGCCGCGGCCCTTGGCGATGTCGTGAAAGATGGCCGCGATGTAGAGGAGCCAGTAGCGCTCGAAGTTCGCGGCCAGCCGGCTGCACAACGGATACTCGTGCGCGAACTGGACCATCGTGAACCGCCGCAGGTTGCGCACCACCATCAGGATGTGCTGGTCCACCGTGTACACGTGGAACAGGTCGTGCTGCATCTGGCCGACGATCTTCCCGAACGGGGTGAGGTAGCGGCCGAGGATCCCGTACTGGTTCATGCGGCGCAGCTCGTGCACGAGGCCCCGCGGCTGCCGCAGGATCTCGAGAAACGTCGCGCGATTCGCCGGGTCGGCGCGGAAGGTGCGGTCGACCCGCCGCCGCGCGCGCCACAGGGCGCGGAGCGTAGGCGCGGTCATTCCCTTCAGCTCGGCGTGCTGCTGCAGCAGGAGGAAGCTCTCCAGGATCGCGTGGGGTTGGCGCTCGAAGAGCGCCGGATCGCGGACGTCCAGCAGCTCCCGCACCGCCTGGAACCGCTCGTTGATCGGCGCCGGCGGGACGTCGAAGGCGGGGAAGATCGCCGCGCCGAGGTTCTGCAGCACCGTGGTGTTCAGCTGCGTCACCGCCTTGGCGGTCCGGAAGTAGCGCTGCATGAACACTTCGCTCGCGCGCTTCGTGGGCGTCGCGGCGAAGCCGAACGCCTTGGCGAGGGCGTCCTGGTAGTCGAACAGGATGCGGTCTTCGCGCCGCCCGGCAAGGAGATGCAGTCGTATCCGCACCCGCGCCAGCCAGTCCGCGTGGCGCTTGAGCTGGACCGCCTCCTCCCGGGTGACGAGGCCGCGGGCCGCGAGCGAGCGCCAGTCGCGGCCGAGCCCGCTCGCGCGACTCACCCACAGCACGACCTGCAGGTCGCGGAGGCCCCCCGGCGCTTCCTTCAGGTTCGGCTCGAGGCTGTAGGGACTGTCCTGGAACTTCGCGTGGCGCTGCTCCTGCTCCAGCCGCTTCGCCTTGAAGAACGCCTGCGGGTCGAACCCGTCGTGGATGCGATCGTGGAGCTCGCCGAAGAGCGTCCGGCTGCCCGCGATCAGCCGCGCCTCGAGGAGCGAGGTCTGCACGGTCACGTCCTTCGCCGCCTCGTCGCGGCATTCCTCGACCGTGCGCACGCTGTGACCGAGCTCGAGCCCGACGTCCCACAGCCGGCCGATGAACGCCTCGACCCGGGCCGCCTCGGCCGGATCGAGCGCGCGGGGGAGGAGGCACAGGACGTCGACGTCCGAATGCGGATACAGCTCGCCCCGGCCGAAACCGCCCACCGCCACCAGCGCGAGCTGGCGCGGCAGGCGGGACTCGCGCCACAGCTCCCGCAGGCTCGCCTCGACGACCTGCCGATGACGCCGCAGGAAGCGCGCCGCGTCCGCGTCAGCCCCGGAATCGCGGGCCAGCGCCGTGCGCTCGCGGGCGAGCCGCTGGCGCAGCTCGGACGTGTGCGACGGCGCCTCGAGGCGTCCGGCGGGGACCGAGGCCAAGCCCGAGGCTCCTATGCCGCCTCGAGCGACTGCGGCATCGGCGGCGCGCCGGGGGACAGGGTGAGCACCTCGTAGCCGGACTCGGTGACGAGCACGGTGTGCTCCCACTGCGCCGACAGGCTGTGGTCCTTGGTCACGATCGTCCAGCCGTCGGCGAGCTCGCGGATCGCCGGCTTGCCGGCGTTGATCATCGGCTCGACGGTGAAGATCATCCCCGGCTGGAGCCGCAGTCCGGTGCCCGGGCGGCCGTAGTGCAGGACCTGCGGCTCCTCGTGGAACCTGCGGCCGATGCCGTGGCCGCAGAACTCGCGCACCACGCTGTAGCCCCGGTGCTCGGCGTGGCGCTGGATGGCGGCGCCGATGTCCCCCAGGAACGCGCCGGGACGCACCGCCAGGATCCCGAGCCACATCGCCTCGTAGGTGACCTCGCAGAGCCGGCGCGCCTGGATCGAGGGCTCGCCGACGTAGAACATCCGGCTCGTGTCGCCGTGAAACCCGTCCTTGATGACGGTGACGTCGATGTTGAGGATGTCGCCGTGCTTCAGCACGCGGTCGCCCGGCACCCCGTGGCAGACTTGGTGGTTGACCGAGGTGCAGATCGCCTTCGGGAACGGCGGGTACCCGGGCGGGGCGTAGTTGAGTGGCGCCGGGACGGTCTGCTGCACCTCGCGCATGTACTCGTGGCACAGGCGGTCGAGCTCGGCGGTGGTGACGCCGGCCTTGACGTGCGGCGCGATGAAGTCGAGGACCTCGGCCGCGAGGCGACCCGCGATCCGCATCCGCTCGATCTCTTCCGCGCCCTTTAGAACGACCGCCATGTCGATGTCAAAAAAGCCGTGAGGATAGTGGAACGCCCAGGGCAGGGCAAACCTGCGCGCCCGCCGCCACGGTCCCTGTCCTGCCCGGTTAATTCGCTGTTTGGCAAGGAAAATATTGAGCCGTAGCCGACCCACGTGATACACTCGCCGGCTAGTTTGCCTGAACAAGCGGCGGCCATTGCGCCTTCAGCAGTGGCCACGCGTCTCAGCAGACCCCGCGAGATCGACCGATGGAACACGACGGCGAGCCCGCGAAATTTCGCGCCTGTCCGGTCAGGGTGCCTCGGACGCTCGAGCGTCGAGCCAAGGGGTAAGTGCGGGCAGTGCGTCAGTGATCAACCCTAGACGGAGAACGTGCATGACCACGACGATGCGCCAGATGCTGGAGGCCGGCGTTCATTTCGGCCACCAGACGCGCTACTGGAACCCGAAGATGGCGCCGTTCATCTTCGGCCACCGCAACAAGATCCACATCATCAACCTCGAGCAGACGCTCGCCCTCTACAACGAGGCGGCGAAGTTCGTCCGCAAGCTCGCCGCCAACAAGGGCGTGATCCTCTTCGTCGGCACGAAGCGCCAGGCGCGCGAGATCGTGCGCGAGGAGGCGATCCGCTCCGGCATGCCGTTCGTCGACCATCGCTGGCTCGGCGGAATGCTCACCAACTTCAAGACCGTGAAGCAGTCGATCAAGCGCCTGAAGGAGATGGAGGCGCAGGTCGAGGACGGGAGCGTCGAGCGCATGCCGAAGAAGGAGGCGCTGCACTTCCAGCGCGAGCGCGCCAAGCTCGAGCGCAGCCTCGGCGGCATCAAGACGCTCGACGGCCCGCCGGATGCGCTGTTCGTGATCGACGTCGGCTACCACAAGGGTGCCGTCGCCGAGGCGAAGAAGCTCGGCATCCCGATCGTCGCCGTGGTCGACACCAACCACTCGCCCGACGGCATCGCCTACGTGATCCCGGGCAACGACGACTCGAGCCGAGCGATCCGGCTCTATGCCCGCGGCATCGCCGATGCGGTGCTCGAAGGCAAGTCGCAGTCGCTGCAGGAGGTCGTGGCGGCCTCGGCCGACGAGTTCGTCGAAGTCGAGGAGGCGGGCGAGGCGTGAGGTGGCGCGCGGGCCGGTTGCGTGCGGGGGGCGTCGATGCCCCCTTTTTTCAGGTCCGGCAGGATGCAAGCCTCCCGAGCGTGCTCGGCGGGGACAGAGAACAGGAGTAACGGCATGACAGAAATCACCGCGGCCCTGGTGAAGGAGCTGCGCGAGCTGACCGGGCTCGGCATGATGGAGTGCAAGCGGGCGCTCGAGGAAGCGGGCGGCGACCTGAAGAAGGCGGAGGATCTGCTCCGCGTGCGGAGCGGCGCCAAGGCGAGCAAGGCCGCCGGGCGCATCGCCGCCGAAGGCGTCATCGGCGCGTGGGTCGCGCCCGACCGCAAGCTCGGCGCGCTGGTCGAGGTCAACTGCGAGACCGACTTCGTGGCGAAGAACGAGGATTTTCTCGCGTTCGCCCGCGGTCTCGCCGAGGTCGGTCGCACGGCAGAACCCGACCGACATCGCCGCGCTCGCGGCGCTCGAGATCGGTGGCGAGAACATCGAAGCGAAGCGTCAGAAACTGGTGCAGAAGATCGGCGAGAACATGACCATCCGGCGGTTCGCGCGGCTCCAGACGGATGCGCGGCTCGCGCAGTACGTGCACGGCGTGAAGATCGGCGTCCTCATCGACTACGAGGGCGACGACGAGCTCGCCAAGGGGATCGCGATGCACGTCGCGTTCGCGAAGCCGCAGTTCCTCTCCAAGGCCGACGTGTCGCCCGAAGTCCTCGCGCGCGAGCGCACGGTCCAGGAGGCGCGGGCGAAGGAGCAGGGCAAGCCGCCCGAGATCGCCGCGAAGATGGTGGAGGGGGCGCTCAACAAGTTCGCTGCCGAGATCGCGCTGCTCGGCCAGCCGTTCGTCGTGAACGACAAGCTCACCGTCGAGAAGGCGCTGGCCGAGAAAAAGACCAAGCTGCGCGGGTACCGCTTCCTGGTGGTCGGCGAGGGCATCGACAAGAAAAGCAGCGACTTCGCCGCCGAGGTGATGGCCCAGGCGGGAGCCGCGCGCTAGGGCGATGCCGCAACCGAAGTACAAGCGCGTCCTCCTCAAGCTCTCCGGCGAAGCGCTGATGGGGGAGGACCCCTTCGGCATCAACCGCCAGACGATCGAGATGATCGTCGATGAGGTGGCCACGGTGGCCTCGCTCGGCGTCGAGATCGGCGCGGTGATCGGCGGCGGCAACATCTTCCGCGGCGTCGCGCTCGGCGCCGCGGGGATGGACCGGGCGACCGCCGATTACATGGGCATGCTGGCGACGATCATGAACGCGCTCGCCCTGGCCGACGTGATGCGCCAGAAGGGGCTCAACGCGCGCGTCCAGTCGGCGATCAACATCGAGCAGATCGTCGAGCCCTACATCCGGCCGAAGGCGATCCGCTACCTCGAGGAAGGCAAGGTCGTGGTGTTCGCCGCCGGCACCGGCAACCCGTTCTTCACCACCGACACGGCGGCGGCGCTGCGCGGCAGCGAGATCGGCGCCGAGGTCGTGCTCAAGGCGACCAAGGTGGACGGCGTCTACAGCGCCGACCCGAAGACGCATCCCGACGCGAAGCGCTACCAGCGGATCTCCTTCGACGAGGCGATCGCGCAGCACCTGCGCGTCATGGACACGACCGCGCTCGCGCTGTGCCGTGACCAGAAGCTGCCGATCATCGTGTTCAGCCTCTACAAGCGCGGCGCGCTCAAGCGCGTCGTCTTGGGCGAGGACGAAGGTACCCTGGTGCACCTTTAGGAGGACACCGCGATGGACGTCGCACAGATCAAGAAGACGGCCGAGGACAAGATGAAGAAGTCGATCGAGGCGCTGAAGGCGGACCTCGCCAAGGTTCGGACCGGCCGCGCCCACACCGGCCTCCTCGACCACATCCGGGTCGACTACTACGGCCAGGCGGTGCCGATCAGCCAGGTAGCGAACGTGACGCTGGTCGATGCGCGGACGATCGGCATCCAGCCGTGGGAAAAGAAGATGGCCGCGGTGATCGAGAAGGCGATCCGGGAGTCCGATCTCGGCCTGAACCCGGCGTCCCAGGGCGAGCTGATTCGGGTGCCGATGCCGGCGCTCACCGAGGAGCGCCGCAAGGAGCTGACCAAGGTGGTGCGCCACGAGGGCGAGAACGCGCGCGTGGCGATCCGCAACCTGCGCCGCGACGCGAACACCCATCTCAAGGACATGCTGAAGAAGCACGAGCTTCCGGAGGACCAGGAGCGCCGCGCCCAGGACGACGTCCAGAAACTGACCGACCGCTACATCGCGGAGGTCGACAAGCTGTTGCAGCAGAAGGAAGCCGACCTGATGCACGTGTAGGCCAAGGTCCGCACGCGCACCCCGCCCCGATGCACGAGAGCACCACGCAGACCATCCCGCAGACCGGCGCCGTCCCGCGGCACGTCGCCATCATCATGGACGGCAACGGCCGCTGGGCGAAGAACCGGTTCCTGCCGCGGGTCGCCGGCCACCAGCGCGGCAAGGAAGCGGTGCGCGCCACTGTCCGCGCCTGCGGCGAGCGCGGCGTCGAGTACCTGACCCTCTTTGCGTTCAGCTCCGAGAACTGGCGCCGTCCGGCCGACGAGGTCTCGGTCCTGAAGCAGCTCTTCCGCGGTGCGCTCGAGCAGGAGGTGAGCAAGCTGAACGAAGTGGGGATCCGTCTGCGCGTGATCGGCAACCTCGCGCCGTTCGGCGAAACGATCGTCGACCTGGTGCGGCGTGCCGAGGCGCTCACCGCCGCGAACCGCCGGCTGACGCTCACGATTGCCGCGAACTACGGCGGCCGCTGGGACCTGCTGCAGGCGATCAACGCGATGGCGCGCGCGCATCCCGAGCGCGCGGGCAGCTACACCGAACGCGACCTCACGCCTCATCTGGCAATGAGCTACGCGCCCGAACCGGATCTCTTCATTCGCACCGGCGGCGAGCAGCGGATCTCCAACTTCCTCATCTGGCAGCTCGCATACACCGAGCTCTACTTCACCGACACCCTGTGGCCCGACTTCGACGCGGCCGCCCTGGACGCCGCCATCGCCTCGTACCGCCTCCGCGAGCGGCGCTTCGGTCGGACGAGCGAGCAGCTCGTCGAGGCAGCGACGGCCGCGGCCACCGTCGACCTGCCCGACGCGCGCCGCAAGCTGGCCTAGCCCGCGGGCCGCGCGATGCTTCGCGACCGGGTCGTCACTGCGATCGTGCTCGTCGCCGCGCTGCTCGCGGCGCTCTTCTGGCTGCCGCCGCTCGGCTGGACGGCGCTCGCCGCCGCCGCGCTCGCCGCTGCGGCCTGGGAGTGGGCCGGTTTCGCGCGCGCCGGCCGCGGCAGCCGGATGCTCTATGCCTTGGCCACGGCCGGCGTGGGTCTCGCGGCCGCCTTCGGGACCGGGCTCGCCGAAGGGGGCGTGGGCGTCCTCGCGCTCACGCCGCTCTACGGCCTCGCCCTCGCGTTCTGGGTCATCGGCGCGCCGCTCTGGCTCGCGCGGCAGCCCGCCGCGCCGCCCGCGCCGCTCGTGCTTGCGGTCGGCTGGATCGTCCTCCTGCCGACGTTTCTCGCGCTGGTGCAGCTGCGAAACTTCGGGCCGGGAATGCTGCTTGCGTTCATGGCCATCGTTTGGGTGGCCGATATCGCGGCGTACTACTTCGGCCGGAAGTTCGGCCGCAGCAAGCTCGCCCCGAAGGTCAGCCCGGGGAAGACCTGGGCGGGTTTCTACGGTGCGCTCGCCGCGACGGCGGTGTACGCTGCCGCCTGGATCGGCCTCTTCCGTGGCGCGATCCCCGCGGCGGTCCGCGACCTGGCGTGGAGCGCCGTGTGGATGATCGCCCTGGTCGAGGTGCTGGCCGTCCTCTCCGTCTTCGGCGACCTGCTCGAATCGGCGATGAAGCGGCAGGCCGGCCTGAAGGACAGCGGCAGCCTCCTGCCGGGGCACGGCGGGATCCTCGACCGCATCGACGCGCTGACGCCGGTCCTGCCGACGGCCGCGCTGGTGAACATGGTATGAGCTCGATCCAGAACGTGGCGATCCTCGGCGCGACCGGCTCCATCGGCCGCAGCACGCTCGACGTCATCGCCCGCCACCCCGACCGGTTCCGCGCGTTCGCCCTGACGGCACACACCCAGGCCGACGACCTCTTCGAGCTCGCCGTCCGCCACCGGCCGCGGTTCGCGGTGTTGACCGACGACGCGCAAGGCCGGGCCTTGCGCGCGCGTCTCGCAGCGTCCGGGTGTGGGGTAGAGGTGCTGACAGGGGCGGAAGCGCTCGCCGCGGTCGCAGCGCATCCCGAGGTCGACGCGGTGATGGCGGCGATCGTGGGTGCCGCCGGGCTCGTGCCCACCCTGGCCGCGGCGCGCGCGGCCAAGAAGATCCTGCTCGCGAACAAGGAAGCACTGGTCATGGCGGCGCCGGTCTTCATGGCCGCGGTCCGGGACGCGGGTGCCACCCTGCTGCCGATCGACAGCGAGCACAACGCGATCTTCCAGTGCCTGCCGCAGGGACGAGCGGGCGGCCTCGCCGCGGGCGGCGTCCGCAAGATCGTGCTGACCGGCTCCGGCGGCCCGTTCCGGTCGCGGCCGCTGGCCGACCTCGCGGCGGTCACGCCCGACCAGGCGTGCGCGCACCCGACCTGGAACATGGGCCGCAAGATCTCGGTCGACTCCGCCACGATGATGAACAAGGCGCTCGAGATCATCGAGGCGGCGTGGCTCTTCGGCGCGAGCCCGGACGCGATCGAGGTGCTCGTCCACCCGCAGAGCGTCGTCCACTCGATGGTGTCCTACGCCGACGGATCGGTGATCGCGCAGCTCGGCAACCCCGACATGCGTACGCCGATCGCCCAGGCGCTCGCGCATCCCGACCGCATCGACGCCGGCGTCGCCGCCCTCGATCTCGCGCGCATCGGCGGGCTCACTTTCGAAGCCCCCGACTTCGCGCGCTTCCGGGCGCTCGCGCTCGCCTACGACGTGCTCGCCGCGGGCGGCACCGCGCCGGCGGTCTTCAACGCCGCCAACGAGGTCGCGGTGACGGCGTTCCTCGCGCGCGACCTGGCGTTCAACCGGATCACCGACGTCATCGAGGCGGCGCTGGCACGCATCCCGGCCGGCCGGGTGCGCTCCCTCGACGACGTCCTCGAAGCCGATCGCGCCGCTCGGACCGCTGCGCGCGAGGCGCTCGGACGAACATTCTCCACCACCACATGAGCCTGCTGCCACACTATCGCTTCCTTCGTCGTCGCGCTCGGTCTGCTGATCGTCGTGCACGAGCTCGGCCACTACGTCGTCGCGCGCTGGTGCGGCGTCAAGGTGCTGCGGTTTTCGGTCGGCTTCGGCCGCGCGCTCGTAGCGCGCCGCCTCGGCCCGGACCAGACCGAATGGGTCATCGCGGCGGTGCCGCTCGGCGGCTACGTGAAGATGGTCGACGAACGCGAGGGGGACGTCGCGCCCGCCGACCTGCCGCGGGCTTTCAACCGCCAGTCGGTGTGGAAGCGGTTTGCGATCGTCATCGCCGGTCCGGCGGCGAACTTCCTGCTCGCGATCGCCCTGTACTGGTGCCTCTTCCTGTCCGGCGTGCAGGAAGCGAAACCGATCCTCGCCGCTCCCGAGGTCGGGACCGCCGCGGCGCAGGCAGGCCTGCGGGCGGGCGACACGATCCGGGCGATCAACGACGAGCCGGTCGCGGGCTGGCAGGACGTGCGCTGGCGGCTGCTCCAGCTCGCGCTCGACCGGAAGCAGGCGCGCATCGAAGTCGCCGACAGCCGCGGCGCAATCGACTGGCGGACCCTCGATCTCTCCCGCGTCGCGGCGGAGGAAGTGGAGGGCGATCTCCTCGCCAAGCTCGGGATGCGGTTGTACCGGCCCGACCTGCCGCCGGTCATCGGCAAGGTGATCGCAGGCGGGGTGGCGGCCGGCGCCGGACTTGCCGCCGGCGACCGGGTCGCCGTCGTGAACGGCGAGCGGATCGCCAGCTGGGAACAGCTCGTCGCCAAGGTCCGCGCGAGCCCGGGCCGTGCGCTCGTGCTCGAGATCGACCGGGCGGGCGCTACCCGGCGAGTCGAGCTCGTGCCCGAGAGCGCGGCGCAAGGAACGGAGACGATCGGCCGCATCGGCGCGGCGCCCCAGGTCGACCCGGAGGCGATGAAGGCCTATTACTTCGAGGTCCGCTACGGCCCGGTCGAGTCGGCAGCGAAGGCGGTGGCGCGCACGTGGGAGATGTCGATCTTCAGCCTGCGGATGCTCGGCAAGATGATCGTCGGCGAAGTGTCGTGGCGCAACCTCTCCGGGCCGGTCACCATCGCCGACTACGCCGGCCAGTCGGCGAGCCTCGGCCTCGCGCCGTATCTCGCGTTCCTCGCGCTGATCTCGATCAGCCTCGGCGTGCTCAACCTGCTGCCGATCCCCTTACTCGACGGCGGACACCTGATGTACTATACGATCGAGGTGCTTAAGGGCAGTCCCGTGTCGGAGCGCGCTATGGAAATCGGTCAGCGCGCAGGCCTCGCGGTTCTACTCTTTTTAATGGCGTTCGCTTTCTATAACGACATAAATCGCCTGCTCACGGGCTGACGCCTCATTCGATGATGCAGCGTTGGCGCGTGGCACTGCTCGGGCTCTGCCTCGCTCGATTCGCGTTCGCGTTCGAGCCCTTCGTCATCCGCGACATACGCATCGAAGGCATCCAGCGCGTCGAGGCCGGTACCGTCTTCGGCTACCTCCCGGTCAAGGTCGGCGAGACCATGACCGAAGAACGCGCGGCGGAGGCGATCCGCGCGCTGTTCGCCACCGGGCTCTTCACCGACGTCCGCGTGGAGGTCGAAGGCAACGTCCTGGTGGTGGTGGTCGCGGAGCGGCCGGCGATCGCGCAGATCGACTTCGTCGGGATGAAGGAATTTCCCGCCGACAAGGTGCGCAAGGCGTTGCGCGACAACGGGATCGCCGAAGGTCGCACCTACGACAAGGCGCTGATCGACCAGGCCGAGCAGGAGATCAAGCGCCAGTACCTCGCCTCCGGGCGCTACGGCGTCACGGTCACGACGACGATCACGCCCCTCGACCGCAACCGCGTGGCGGTGAACTTCACCATCGACGAGGGCGAGGTGGCGAAGATCAGGGCGATCAACATCGTCGGCAACCACGCGTTCAGCGAGAAGGAGCTGCTCGAGCTCATGCAGCTCCAGACGCCGGGCTGGCTCAGCTGGTACACGAAGAACGACCAGTACTCGCGCCAGAAGCTGTCCGCGGACCTGGAGACCATCCGCTCCTACTACCTCAACCGCGGCTACCTCGACTTCAACATCGACTCGACGCAGGTGTCGATCACGCCCGACAAGCGCGACATCTACATCGTGATCAACGTGACCGAGGGCGACAAGTACACGGTCTCGAGCGTCAAGCTCGGCGGCGACCTGCTCCTGCCCGAGCCCGAGCTGATGCGCCTGATCACGATCAAGCCGGGCGAACCGTTCTCGCGCGAGAAGCTCGCCGAGTCGAGCAAGCAGATCACCGAGCGGCTGGGGAACGAGGGCTACGCGTTCGCCAACGCGAACGCGGTGCCCGACGTGGACAAGGAGAAGCGGACGGTCGCCTTCACGATCATGATCGACCCGGGGCGGCGAGTGTACGTGCGGCGGATCAACGTCGTCGGCAACACCAAGACGCGGGACGAGGTCGTCCGGCGCGAGCTGCGCCAGCTGGAGGGCGCGTTCTACGACGGCCAGAAGCTCCAGGACTCGCGCAAGCGCGTGGACCGGCTCGGCTACTTCGACGGCGTCGAGCTCGAGACCGAGCCGGTCACCGGCACGACCGACCAGGTCGACGTCACGTTGAAGGTGAAGGAGAAGCCGACCGGGGCGGTGTTGTTCGGCCTCGGCTTCTCGAGCTCGGACAAGCTGATCGTGCAGGGCTCGATCAGCCAGGCGAACATCTTCGGCAGCGGCAAGGCGATCACGCTCAACGCCAACACGAGCAAGGTCAACCGCAACCTCGGCCTCGCCTACACCAACCCGTATTTCACCGTCGACGGCGTCAGCGCCGGGTTCAACATCTACGATCGGCGGTTCGACGCCGCGGCGCTCAACCTCGGCAACTACACCACCGAAACGCTGGGCGCGGGCGTTTCCGCCGGCTTCCCGATCACCGACCTCGACCGGATCAGCGTCGGGCTGGGAGTCGAGCAAACCAAGATCGACCTCGAGGACAACCCGCCGCCGCGCCTCGCCACCTTCGTCGCCCAGAACGGGAGCGACCCGGTCGCGCTGCCGTTGACGCTCAGCTGGGTGCGCGACCGGCGCAACAGCGCGCTCCTGCCCACCGAAGGCACGCTCCAGAGACTCATCGGCGAGGTCGCGCTGCCCGGCGTCGACCTCACGTACTACAAGATCACCTACGACGCCTCCTGGTACTACCCGGTCACGCGCGACATCACCACGATGCTGCGCGGGCTCATCGGATGGGGCGGTGGGTACTCCGGGAAGGAGCTGCCGTTCTTCAAGAACTACTACGCCGGGGGCACGAACTCGGTGCGCGGGTTCGAGCAGGCGACGCTCGGCCCGCAGGACTCGAACGGCGTGCTCGGCGGCAGCCGGAGCGTCCTCGGCACCGCGGAAGTCCTGGTGCCGTTCCCGGGGATGGGCCAGGACAAGTCGCTCCGCATCGGCTGGTTCGTCGACGCCGGCCAGGTGTGGCTCGACCAGCCGGGCCTGGGACTCGGCGACAAGACCACCTTCGTCGACTCGAACGGCCAGCTCCAGACCCTCGACCTTTCGTTGCGGTATTCTACGGGCGCGATCTTCGCCTGGACTTCGCCGTTCGGGCCGCTGCGGGCCTATTATTCGTTCCCGCTCAACAACCAGCCCGGCGACCGGCTGCAGAAATTCCAGTTCGTCTTCGGGCAGCAGTTCTAGCGCGCGGGGATCGCGAGAAGTCGGGAGACAGATTTGAAGATCGTGCAACTCATCGCGGTGCTGCCGCTCCTCGTCGCGGCGAACGCGGGCCAGGCCCAGTCCGAAAGCAAGATCGGGTTCGTGAACCTCGACCGGATCCTGCGCGACGCGGGGCCCGCGGTGCGGGCGCAGAAGAAGCTCGAAGCGGAGTTCCAGAAGCGCGAGCAGGAGCTCGCGCGCACGGCCGAGAGCCTCAAGCGCCTGCAGGAGACGCTCGAGAAGAACGCGATGACGATGTCGGAGTCGGACCGCGTGAAGCGCGAGCGCGAGTTCCAGGAGACCAACCGCGAGTTCCAGCGCAAGCAGCGCGAGCTGCGCGAGGACTTCAACCAGCGCCGCAACGAGGAGCTGTCGGGGATCCTCGAGCGCGCGAACCGCGTGGTGCGGCAGATCGCGGAAGCCGAGAAGTTCGACATCATCTTCCAGGAGGCTGTCTTCGCCAGCGCGCGCATCGACATCACCGACAAGGTGATCCGCGCGCTCGACGACGGCGCGGCAACGAAGAAGTAGGCGGCGGCGCGGACACGCGAGAATGGCGCAAGGCCCGTTCCGGCTCGCCGAGATCGTCGGCCGGTTGGGCGGCGAGCTGGTGGGCGACCCGGCGATCGAGGTCCGCGGCGTGGCGACGCTGCGGAGCGCGCAGGCCGGCGATCTGTCGTTCCTCGTACAGGCGAAGTACCTGCCCGACCTGGCCGCGACGCGGGCCTCGGCGGTGATCCTGCCGCAGGCAGAGCGCGAAGCGACGCCGCTTCCGCGCATCCTCTGCCGCGACCCGTACGCGTACTTCGCGCACGTCTCGCAGCTTTTCCATCCGCCGGCGGCCGTCGTCCCCGGCGTGCACCCGACCGCGGTCGTCGCTCCGGACGCGAACGTCCCGGCGAGCGCGAGCGTCGGCGCGGGTTGCGTCGTCGAACCCGGCGTGACGCTCGGCGAGCGCGTCGTACTCGGCGCCGGCTGCTACGTGGGCGAACGCGCCGCGATCGGGGCCGATAGCCGCCTGCATGCGCGCGCGGTCGTCTACGGCGGCTGCGTCATCGGCGCGCGGGCGATCGTCCATTCCGGCGCGGTGATCGGCGCGGACGGGTTCGGGTTCGCCCCCGAGGACGGCAAATGGGTGAAGATCGCGCAGACCGGCCGCGTGGTCATCGGCGACGACGTCGAGATCGGGGCGAACACTTCGATCGACCGCGGGGCGATCGACGACACGGTGATCGAGGACGGGGTCAAGCTCGACAACCAGATCCAGATCGGCCACAACTGCCGGATCGGCGCCCACACCGCCGTGGCCGGATGCGTCGGCATCGCCGGATCGACCACGATCGGGCGGCACTGCATGATCGGCGGCGCGGCGATGATCGGCGGGCACCTGTCGATCGCCGACCGTGCGATCATCGCCGGCGGCACCGTGGTCACGAAGTCGATCGCCCGGGCGGACACCTACGCCGCCGTGATCCCGGCCACCGAGGTCCGCGAGTGGCGCCGCACGGTCGCCCTCATACGCGGACTGGGTCGCCTGTCGGAGAAGATCGGCGACCTGGAGCGTCGACTCGCCGGACTGGAGCGGAAGCGATGAACGCGCTGGACATCAAGGCGGTGATGGACCACCTGCCGCACCGCTACCCGTTCCTCCTCATCGACCGGGTGCTCGAGATCGAGCCGGGCCAGCGGATCCTCGCCCTGAAGAACGTGACGATCAACGAGCCGTTCTTTCCCGGACATTTCCCGCATCACCCGGTGATGCCCGGGGTGATGGTGATCGAGGCGATGGCGCAGGCCGCGGCGATCCTGGCGTTCAAGTCGGGCGAGCGCATGCCCGACGAGAACTCGGTGGTGTACTTCGTCGGCATCGACGAGGCGCGGTTCAAAAGTCCGGTCGGGCCCGGCGACCAGCTGCTGCTCCACGCCCGGATCGACCGCCACCTCAAGGGCATCTGGAAGTTCTCGACCGAGGCGCGCGTCGGCGAGCGGCTGGCCGCCGAGGCGAAGCTGATGTGCGCGCTGCGCGACGCCTGATTCGCCGTCCGCGGATGATCCATCCGACCGCGATCGTCCACCCGCAAGCGGCGCTCGGCGCGGACGTGAGCATCGGCGCCTACTCGATCGTCGGCGAGCACGTCGAGATCGGGGAAGGCACCGAGATCGGGCCGCACACGATCATCGAGGGTCCGACGCGCATCGGCCGGGAGAACCGGATCGGCAGCTTCACCGCGCTCGGCGGTCCGCCGCAGGACAAGAGCTACCGGGGCGAGCCGACCCGCCTCGAGATCGGCGACCGCAACACCATCCGCGAGTACTGCTCGTTCAACCGCGGCACGACGAAGGATTCGCGCGTCACGCGCGTCGGCAACGACAACTGGATCATGGGCTACGTGCACCTCGCCCACGACTGCCAGATCGGCAGCAACACCGTGCTGGCCAACAGCACCCAGCTCGCCGGCCACGTCCACATCGGCGACTGGGCGATCCTCGGCGGCTTCACCGGTGTGCATCAGTTCGTGCGGATCGGCGCGCATGCGATGATCGGCGGGGGAACGATGCTGCGGCAGGACGTGCCGCCGTACGTCACCGTCGCCGGCAATCCGCCCAAGGCGTTCGGCGTCAACAGCGAAGGCCTGCGACGGCGCGCGTTCACGCCCGAGGCGATCGAGGCGATCCAGGGCGCCTACCGGACGCTCTACCGCGCCGGACTGTCGTTCGCCGATGCGCGTGCCGAGCTCGCGCGGACGGCGGCGGGCCGGCCGGAGATCGCCGCGCTGGTCGAGTTCCTCGAGGCCGCGACGCGCGGCATCGTGCGGTAGGAGGCTCGCCATGGCCGCCGTCCGCATCGCGATGGTCGCGGGCGAGGCGTCCGGCGACCTGCTCGGCAGCCGGCTGATCGAGACCGTCCGTCGCCGCATCCCCGCGGCGAGCTTCGTGGGCATCGGCGGGCCGCGCATGGTCGCGGCCGGCTTCGAGTCGTGGTTCCCGCAGGAGAAGCTCGCGGTGCGCGGCTTCGTCGAGGTGCTCCGCCACCTCCGCGAGATCCTCGCCGTCCGGCGCGAGCTCACCCGCCGCGTCCTCGCCGAGCGGCCGCGGCTCTTTCTCGGGATCGACGCGCCCGAATTCAACCTCGGCCTGGAACGACGCCTCAAGGCGGCCGGCGTGAGCACCGCCCACATGGTGAGCCCGCAGGTGTGGGCCTGGCGGCGGGGGCGCGTGCACAGCATCGGGCGGTCGGTGTCGCAGCTGCTCGTCCTGTTTCCGTTCGAGGAAGCGTTGTATCGCGACGCCGGCATCGGCGTGACCTATGTCGGCCATCCGCTCGCCGACGAGATCCCGGAGACAATCGACCGCGAGGCGATGCGCGTCGAGCTGCGCCTGCCGGCGCGAGCGCGGGTGGTGACCATGCTGCCGGGCAGCCGGCAGTCCGAAATCGAGATGATGGCCGAGGTCTTCATCGAGACGGCGCGGCTCGTCGCCCGCGCCGCGCCGGACGTGCGCTTCCTCGTGCCGCTGGTGACGCGCGAAACGCGGGCGATGTTCGAGGAGGCGGTCTACCGGTGTAACGCGCGCGAGCTGCCCCTCACGCTGCTCTTCGGACACGCGCGCGACGCGCTCGCGGCCTGCGACGTCGCGCTCGCTGCGAGCGGCACGGTGACGCTCGAGGCGGCGCTGTCGCATCGCTCCATGGTCATCGCCTACCGCGTCGCACCGCTCTCCTTCAGGATCGCGCGGTGGCTCGTCCGCGTGCCGCACATCGGGCTGCCGAACATCCTGTGCGGCGAGGCGGTGGCGCCCGAATTCCTCCAGGACGACGCCACGCCGGAGAACCTCGCTCAGGCAGTGGCCAACCTCCTTGCCGACGAGCCGGTGCGGCGCCGGATCGAGCATCGGTTCGAGCGCCTGCACCAGGAGCTCCGCTGTGATTCTGCCGAGCGCGCCGCCGACGCGCTGATGCCGCTGCTCGCCCCGGAGGGCGGTTGAGGATCGCGCGGCGCGCCTGCGGCGTCGACGAGGCGGGCCGGGGACCGCTCGCCGGTCCGGTCTACGCCGCGGCGGTGATCCTCGATCCGGCGCGCCGGATTCGGGGCCTCGACGACTCGAAGCAGCTGGCGCCGGACGTGCGGCTCGAGCTCGCGGAGCAGATCCGGGCGCGCGCGCTCGCCTGGGCAGTCGCAAGCGCGTCGGTGGAGGAGATCGATGCGTTCAACATCCTGCAAGCCACCCTGCTCGCGATGCACCGGGCGGTGACCGCGCTGGCGGTCCTGCCGGAGCTTGCGCTCATCGACGGACTGCATTGTCCGCGGCTGCCGATCCGCGCGCGGGCGATCGTCGACGGCGACGCGAAGGTCAAGGCGATCTCGGCCGCCTCGATCCTCGCCAAGACGGCGCGCGACGCGGAAATGGTCCGGCTGGGGGCGCGCTATCCCCAGTACGGGTTCGAGCGCCACAAAGGTTACGCGACGCCGGAGCATCTGGTGCTGCTACGCCGTTTCGGTCCCTGCGAGGTCTACCGGCGAAGCTTCGCGCCGGTCCGTGCGCTGCTCAGTGGCGGCGAGCAGGGCGCGCTCTTTCCCCTCGAGCCGCAGTGATGCGGCAGGCTTCCCGCACCACCGCCAGCAGTCCCCGGCGCTCGGCGGCGGGCGCGAAGAGCGGCCGCCGGGCGGCGACGGCGGCCTTCAACCGCCGGTAGAACGGCGGGTCGGACCGGGCGCGGTCCACCAGGCGCGCGAGCGCACGTTCGTCGCCGAGCGGGTAGTAGCCCGGATAGTCCCGGCCGAGCATCCCGACGTTGCCGCGGATGCGCGAGGCGAGCACCGGCACGCCGGCGCGCGCGGCTTCGCAGATCACGTTCGCGCCACCCTCCATCTTCGAGCTGACCACGAGGAGATGGCTCGCCGCGAGCCACGCGAGCGCGCGCGAGTGCGGGACGCCGCCGATCCAGCGGTAGCGGGCGTCGGCGCGCATCAGGTGGGCGGCCGTCCTGGCCATGCCGGGCGCCAGCGCCGCGCCGACGTGCAGCACCTCGAGGCTGGCAGTGGGGAGATGCCGCAGGGCGAGCGCCGCGCGGAAGGGATCCTTCTCGTCGCGCAGATGCCCGAGGACGCAGACCCGAAACCTGCGCCGTGGCGCCTGCGCACGGCGTGACACGCGCGCCGATTGATAGACTGGTCTCACCTTGGGTCGCAGGCGTCGCGCGAGCTCGAGCGCTCCCATGTCCTGGAGCGTGACCAGCAGGGTAGCGGCCTCCAGCGAGCGCTGCGCCGCGGCGTCGACGCGGATGTCGCGGTAGAGATCGGTGCCGGTCAGCACGACGATCAGCGGGCGCCGGGGGAAGCGCGCACGGAAGCGCGCGATCGAGTCGTGGCTCTTGCGCGCGTGAAGCGCGATCATCAGGTCGCACTCGACGCCGTCCCAGGTCGATATGCTCCGGACGCGATGACCGGCATCGCGCAGGAACGCGGCGTAGCGCTGTGCCGTGTGGCGGTTGCCGGTGCGCGTGGTCGCGGCGGACGGCGTGACGATCGCGATTCTCATCCTTCTTTCCCGCTAAACTCCGCCTCCGATGCCGAGCCGTCCGACCGTCGAACTGATTCCGCCTGGAACGCTCCGGGCGGACGAGGTGCGCCGTCACATCGACGCTGCGCGCGAGCGCCTGATGGCTCTCACCGACGATCTCGACGGGGAGCGATTGTTGGGCCCGAAGCTTGCGATCGTCAACCCGCCGCTGTGGGAGCTCGGGCACGTCGCCTGGTTCCAGGAACACTGGTGCCTGCGGATGCGCGCCGACGGCACGCTCGCGCCCAGCCGGCTCGACGACGCCGACCGGCTGTACGACTCGACCGCGATCCCGCACGATGTCCGGTGGGACTTGCCCCTGCCGTCGCCCGCCGCGACGCGCGCGTATCTCGAGGCGGTGCTCGACCGGGTCCGCGAGGCGCTCGCGCGACGCCCTGACGACGAGCGGCTGCTCTATTTCGCCGAGCTCGCCGCATGCCACGAGGACATGCACGGCGAGGCCTTCCACTACACCCGCCACACCCTCGGCTACCCGGCGCCCCCGCTCGCGGAACGGCCGCCGCCAGCGACCGGCACTGACGCCGGAGGCGACGTCGCGTTCGAGGGCGGTACCTTCGGTGTCGGCGCAGCGCCCGGTACCGGTTTCGTGCACGACAACGAGAAGTGGGCGCACGCGGTGGACGTGGCGCCGTTCCGTATGGCGCGCACGGCCGTAACCAATCGCGAGTTCGCCCAGTTCGTGGACGCCGGCGGCTACGCGCGGCGCGAGTGGTGGACGGAGGAAGGCTGGAACTGGCGCGAATCGCGCGCGGCCGGGGCGCCGGAGTACTGGCGGCAGCGCGACGGCACCTGGACCGAGCGCCGGTTCGATCGCTGGCGGCCGCTTGCCCCGAACCAGCCGGTCGTTCACGTGACCTGGCACGAGGCGCAGGCCTACTGCCGCTTCGCGGGCCGGCGGTTGCCGACGGAGGCCGAGTGGGAGTACGCCGCGTGCGACGGCCGGGACGCGCCGAAGCCGGCCACGCCCTGGCGCGGCGCGCGCGCGTCCGTAGCTCACGCGAACCTGGAAGGGGCGACGCCGGCGCCGGTCGAGGCGTACGCGGGCGGCGACACGCCCCGCGGCTGCCGCCAGTTGTTCGGGAACGTATGGGAGTGGACCGCGACCGCGTTCGACCCGTATCCGGGCTTTGTCGCCGATCCCTACAAGGAGTACTCGGCGCCGTGGTTCGGGACGCACAAGGTCCTCCGCGGCGGCAGCTTCGCGACGCCGGCCCGGCTGCTGCGGACGACCTGGCGCAACTTCTACACGCCCGACCGGTACGACGTGTTCGCGGGGTTTCGCACCTGCGCCAGGTGACGAAGCGGATCGCGTCGCGCGACAACGCGCTCTACAAGACCCTCGCCAGGCTCGCGTCGTCCTCGCGCGCCCGCCGGGAGCAGGGCGCGGCGCTGCTCGACGGGCCGCATCTCGTCGCAACCTTCCGGGCGAGCGGTGGGACCGTCGAAACGCTCGTGGCCAGCGAAAGCGGTCATGGACGCAGGGAGATCCGGGCGCTGTTCGACGCGACGCCCGCGCGCGCCCGCGTCGTGCTCTCCGACCGGCTGTTCGACTCGCTGGCGCAGGTCGCGACGCCTACCGGGATCCTGGCAGTCGTGCGCACGCCGGCCGCGACGGCGCTGCCCCGGGAGCTCGAGACCTGCCTGCTGCTGGAAGGCCTCCAGGATCCCGGCAATCTGGGGTCGATCCTGCGGACCGCGGTCGCCGCGGGCGTACGGCAAGTGTTCCTGGGTACGGGCTGCGCGTTCGCCTGGGCGCCCAAAGTGCTGCGCGCCGGGCAGGGCGCCCACTTCGGCCTGACGATCCACGAGGGCGTGGCACTCGCGGCGCTCGCGGCGCGTTTCCAGGGCACGGTGATCGCGACCGACCCGCACGCGGACACCAGCCTCTTCGACCTCGACCTGACAGGACCGGTCGCCTGGGTGTTCGGCGCGGAGGGCGCTGGCGTATCGCCGGAGCTCGGCGTCGCCGCGACCGTGCGCGCACGGATCCCGATGCCCGGTCCGGCCGAATCGCTCAACGTCGCCGCCGCGGCCGCGGTGTGCCTGTTCGAGCAGGTGCGACAGCGCGCACGACAGAAGGATCCGGAACCTGCGAAAGAGCCGTGAAGCAGGCCGCGCGAGGGTGCGGAGCGCGCGGCGGTCGTCGACCACGCCCATGCCAGAAGACCCGGAACCTGCGAAAGAGCCGTGAAGCAGGCCGCGCGAGGGTGCGGAGCGCGCGGCTGGTCGTCAATACGACCCGGCGCTCGAGCCGGACGTCCTGCATGATCTTCGTAGCGATCTCCTCGATCGACCGGGTGGTGGAGTTGAGCCATCGAATCCCGTGGCGCCGCATCAGTTTCTCCGCCTGGTCGACTTCGTAGCGGCAGTTCTCCAGCCGGGCGTAGCGGCTGTCCGGGCGGCGCTCGTTCCTGATCTCGGCCAGCCGCTCGGGGGCGATCGTCAGCCCGTAGACGATCTTGAGATGCGGCTCGACCGCGCCCGGCAGCGTGCCGCGGTCGAAGTCGTCCGGCGTCAGCGGATAGTTCGCCGCCTTGATGCCGAGCTGGAGCGCCATGTACAGGCACGTCGGCGTCTTCCCGCTGCGCGAGACGCCGACCAGGATCACGTCGGCTTTCCCGAGCTCGCTGTTGCCCAGGCCGTCGTCGTGCGCCAGCGCGAAGTTGATCGCTTCGATGCGGCCCTGGTACTCCCGGTTGTTGGCGAGGCCGTGCGACCGTCCCACGGTGTGCGACGAGCGCGTGCCGAGCTCGGCCTCGAGCGGGTTCAGGAAGCCCTCGAAGAAATCGAGCACCAGCGCGTCGGCGGCGCGCACGGTGCCCCGGATGTCGTCGTCGACGAGCGTGCAGAAGACGATCGGGCGCGCGCCCGAGCGTGCCTTCGCCGCGGCGATCCGGTCGACGCACTCGCGCGCTTTCTCGACCGAGTCGACGAACGGCTCGACGATCTGCTGGAACTCGATGCCCTCGAACTGCGTGAGCAGGCTGTGGCCGAGCGCTTCGGCAGTGATCCCGGTGCCGTCGGACACGAAGAACACCGGACGGGGGGGATGAGGCATTGATTGTTGAGCCCGATTGTGCGATGCGATATCAGCGCCGGTAAAATATCGGTTTCCCGAGCGCGCGGCAACCGGAGCGGACGCGACATGACGGCGAGCGACTACGTGGTGCGGCTGGAGGACGTGCGGCTCGCCGACATTCCCCGCGTCGGGGGCAAGAATGCCTCGCTCGGAGAGATGATCGGCAACCTTGCCGCGCACGGCATCCGGGTCCCGGGCGGGTTCGCGACCACCGCCGCAGCGTACCGCGGTTTTCTGGGCGCCAACGGCCTCGCCGGCCGGATCGAGGCGCGCCTCGCGGCGCTCGACCCGAGCGACGTCGACGCGCTTGCCCGCTGCGGTGCTGAGATCCGGCAGTGGATCGCGGATGCGCCGCTGCCCCCGCGGCTCGAGGCCGAAATCGCGGCGGCCTACCGTGCCCTGATGACGTCGGGCGAGCAGCCGGTGGCGGTTCGATCGAGCGCCACCGCCGAGGACCTCCCGGATGCTTCGTTCGCCGGTCAGCAGGAGACGTTCCTCAACGTCACCGGGCTCCCCAGCGTGCTTGCGGCGGTGCGGCACGTCTTCGCCTCGCTCTACAACGACCGCGCGATTTCCTATCGCGTCCACAAGGGCTTCGCGCACGCCGAGGTCGCGCTGTCGGCCGGCGTCCAGCTCATGGTCCGGAGCGATCTCGCCGCGAGCGGCGTGCTGTTCACCCTCGACACCGAGTCGGGGTTCCGGGACGTCGTGTTCATCACCGCCTCCTACGGCCTCGGCGAGACGGTGGTGCAGGGCGCGGTCAACCCGGACGAGTTCTACGTGCACAAGCCGATGCTCGCCGCGGGCAAGCGACCGATCATCCGCCGGAGCCTCGGCTCCAAGCTGGTCAAGATGATCTTCGCGTCGGACGCCGGCGGCCGCACCGCTACGCGGACCGTGGACGTCCCGGCCGCCGACCGCAACCGCTTCTGCATCACTGACGAGGACGTGCTCGAGCTCGCCCGTTTCGCGGTCGAGATCGAGCGGCACTATGGCCGGCCGATGGACATCGAGTGGGGCAAGGACGGCGTGGACGGGAAGCTCTACGTCCTGCAGGCACGACCGGAGACGGTGAAATCCCAGCCTCAGCGCGAGGTGCAGGAGCACTTCCGGCTGAAGGAGCGATCGCGCGTCCTCGTTTCGGGCCGCGCCATCGGGCAGAAGATCGGCGCCGGCCCGGTGAGGGTCGTCGCCGACGCCTCGGCGATGTCGCGCGTACAGGCGGGGGATGTCCTGGTCACCGACATGACAGACCCGAACTGGGAACCGGTGATGAAGCGCGCCGCGGCGATCGTGACGAACCGGGGCGGCCGTACGTGCCACGCCGCGATCATCGCGCGGGAGCTGGGAATCCCGGCGGTGGTCGGCTGCGGCGACGCGACCGGCAAGCTCGCCGACGGTGCCGCCGTCACCGTGTCGTGCGCCGAGGGCGACACCGGGAACGTCTATGAAGGCAGTCTCCAGATCGAGATCACGGCCCAGCGGGTCAGCGAGATGCCCAGCATCCCGGTGAAGATCAGCATGAACGTCGGCAATCCGCAGCTCGCCTTCGACCTCCAGGGCCTGCCGAACGCCGGGGTGGGGCTCGCCCGCCTCGAGTTCGTGATCAACAACATGATCGGCGTGCACCCCAAGGCGGTTCTTGAGCATCCGGACCTGCCCGAAGACCTGCGCCGCGCGGTCGAGTCGGCGGCGCGCGGCTATCCGAGCCCGCGCGCGTTCTACGTCGAGAAGCTCGCCGAGGGCGTCGGCACCATCGCCGCGGCGTTCTGGCCCAAGCCGGTGATCGTCCGGCTCTCCGACTTCAAGTCGAACGAGTACCGCAAGCTGATCGGCGGCGCGCGCTACGAGCCGGAGGAGGAAAACCCGATGCTGGGCTTCCGCGGCGCCTCCCGCTACGTGGCCGAGTCGTTCCGCGACTGCTTCGCCCTCGAATGCGCGGCGATGAAACGCGTGCGCGACGACATGGGTCTCACGAACGTCGAGTTGATGGTGCCGTTCGTACGCACCGTCGACGAGGCGCGTGCCGTCATGGCGCTCCTCGCCCGTCACGGCCTGAAGCGCGGCGAGCAGGGCCTGCGCGTCGTGATGATGTGCGAGCTGCCGTCGAATGCGCTGCTCGCCGACCAGTTCCTCGAGCATTTCGACGGCTTCTCCATCGGCTCGAACGACCTGACGCAGCTCACGCTCGGGCTCGACCGGGACTCGGGGCTGGTCGCCGACGCGTTCGACGAGCGCGATCCGGCGGTGCAGGTGCTCCTCCGCATGGCGATCCAGGCGTGCCGCCGGCAAGGCAAGTACGTCGGTATCTGCGGCCAGGGTCCGTCCGACCACCCGGACCTCGCGCGCTGGCTCGCGCAAGAAGGGATCGAGAGCCTGTCGCTCAATCCCGATACGGTGGTCGATACGTGGCTCGCCCTGGCGAAAGCGGCGTAGCCCTGCGCGACCGTACTAGACCTTGACCCGCAGCAGGCGCTGCTTCTCGCGGTCCCACTCGCGCTCCTTCTCGGCGGCGCGTTTGTCGTACTGCTTCTTGCCGCGCGCGAGGCCGATCTCGAGCTTGATGCGGCCCTTCGCGTAGTGCAGGTTGATCGGCACCAGCGCGTAGCCGGCGCGCTCGACCTTGCCGACGAGCTTGCGGATCTCCTCGGCGCGCAGGAGGAGCTTCCGGGTGCGCGTGGGATCGGGTTTGACGTGGGTCGAGGCGGTCGCGAGCGGGCTGACGTGCGCGCCGATCAGGAAGACCTCGCCGCCCTTGAGGACGACGTACGCCTCCTTGAGCTGCGCACGCCCGGCACGGATCGCCTTCACCTCCCAGCCCTCGAGCGCGAGACCGGCCTCGTACCGCTCCTCGATGAAGTAGTCGTGGAAGGCCTTGCGATTCTCGACGATGCTCACCGGACGCCCGTTTCGATAAACTCGCGGCGATTCTAGCCCGGTCCGCACTCCGCCCGTGGTCACCGTCGAACGCCAGGCGATTGTCCCCTACAGCACCGCGCGGATGTACGCGCTGGTCGAGGACATCGAGTCCTACCCGCGTTTTCTCCCCTGGTGCAGCCGCACCGAGGTGGTCGCGCGCAGCGCCCGCCGCGCGGTGGCGACGATCCACGTCGACTTCCGGGGCGTGCAGCAGGCGTTCACGACCGAGAATCGCATGCGCCCGGGGGAACGGATCGAGATGGCGCTGGTACGCGGGCCGTTCAAGAACCTCGCGGGCGAGTGGCGCTTTCGCGCGCTCTCCGCCGCCGGCTGCCGAGTGGAGCTCGCGCTCGCGTACCAGCTCGCGAGCCCGCTGCTCGGCCGCGTGGTCGGACCCGTCTTCGACCACATCGCCAACACCTTCGTCGACGCGTTCGTCCGCCGTGCGGACGCGCTATACCGGTCGCCCTGATGCTGAAGGTCGAGGTCGTCTACGCGACACCCGACAGGCAAGCGCTCTACGCGGTGAGCGTGGCGGCGGGCGCGACGGTACGCGATGCGATCGAGCGGTGCGGGGTGCTCGCCGCGTTCCCCGAGATCGACCTCGCCCGCAACCGCGTCGGGATCTACGGCAAGCTCGCTACGCTCGCGACGCCGCTCGCCGACGACGATCGGGTCGAGATCCTCAGACCCCTGCAGGCAGATCCGAAGGAGGCGCGCCGCGAGCGGGCGGCACGCCGGCGGACCGCTGGCGGTCGCGGTTGACCGGGGGACCTCCGGGGGCAGCGCGGCTACTTGCAGCCGACCGCGATCTCGCGCTGGATGCGCGTCATCTCGCCCTGGACCTGGGCGTCATCGAGGTAGATCCGCTCGCCGTTCTCGTTGAGTCGGGCGGCGCGGGCGCCCGATTGCAGGCCGGCGAGTTCGCGGCGCGCCGCGGCGCAGCTCTCCGCCTTCTGCTGCTGGTCGAGCGCGAGCTTCTCGTCCTTCTTCGCCTTGTCCTCGGCGTCGATCTTGCGCTGGCGGAACTCCTGCTCCCGCTCGGCCGCCGTCTTGGGCGCGGTCGACTTCGCCGCGTCCCCGTTCGCCGCGGCGGCACTCGGGCTGCCCGAGCCGACGTTACTGATGCGCGAAGTCGTGACTTTTTCCGCTTTCCGCCCGTCGGCGGGCGGCCGGTCCGAGTACTGAACCTTCCCGTCGGGGCCGGTGTACTTGTAGAGCTGCTGTGCGGCGGCGGGGAGGGCCGCGAGCGCCGCTGCTCCGAGCACGAGCACGAGCCGCACGGGCGTAATCATGACATTGTCCTCATGAGGGGCATCACGGAGACCATAAAGCGTTTGCGGGACGCCGTCAATCGACCGCCGCCCCGCCGAGCGGCGAATTTACCGGCGGCACCTCGGTGCGTATAATGCGGCTTTGCGGCGCTCACCACTGGCATGCGAGTGATCACCAAGGCGCTGACCTTCGACGACGTCCTGCTCGTCCCCGATCACTCGACCGTCCTGCCGCGCGACGTTTCCCTCCGGACCCGGGTCTCCCGCAACATCCAGATCAACATCCCGATCGTTTCGGCGGCGATGGACACCGTCACCGAAGCGCGGCTCGCCATCGCGCTCGCCCAGGAGGGCGGCCTCGGGATCATCCACAAGAACCTCAGCGCGCGGGCCCAGGCGGGAGAGGTGCTGAAGGTGAAGCGCTACGAGTCTGGTGTCGTGCGCGACCCGATCACTATCCCGCCGGACATGACGGTTCGCGAGGTAAAGGCGCTTCAGGAGTCGCACCGATTCTCGGGCCTGCCGGTGGTCGAGGGGAAACGCGTCGTCGGCATCGTCACCAACCGCGACCTCCGGTTCGAGACGCGACTCGACCAGCCGGTGCGCGCGATCATGACGCCGCGCGAGCGGCTGGTCACCGTGCGCGAAGGCGCGACGCTCGAGGAGGCGAAGGCGTTGATGCACCGGCACCGGCTCGAGCGGGTGCTGGTGGTCAACGGCGACTTCGAGCTGCGCGGCCTGATCACCGTCAAGGACATCCTGAAGTCGAGCGAGCATCCGAACGCCTGCAAGGACCACCTCGGCAAGCTGCGGGTCGGCGCCGCGGTCGGCGTCGGGGAAGGCACCGACGAGCGCGTCGTGGCGCTGGTCGAGGCCGGCGTCGACCTGCTGGTCGTGGATACCGCTCACGGACATGCACAGGCAGTGCTCGACCGCGTCAAGTGGGTCAAGACGAAGTTTCCGAAGATCGACGTGATCGGCGGCAACGTCGCCACCGCCGCCGGTGCCCGCGCGCTGATCGACCACGGCGCGGACGGCGTCAAGATCGGCATCGGACCCGGGTCGATCTGCACCACCCGGATCGTCGCCGGCGTCGGCGTGCCCCAGATCACCGCCATCGTCAACGTCGCGGAGGGGCTGGCGGGGACCAACGTGCCGATGATCGCCGACGGCGGGATCCGCTACTCGGGGGACATCCCCAAGGCGCTCGCGGCCGGCGCGCACTGCGTGATGATCGGCGGCCTGCTGGCCGGCACAGAAGAGTCGCCGGGCGACATCGAGCTGTACCAGGGGCGCTCGTACAAGGCGTACCGGGGGATGGGTTCGCTGGCGGCGATGCAACAGGGTGCGGCCGACCGCTATTTCCAAGACCCGCTGGTGAATGCCGACAAGCTGGTGCCGGAGGGCGTCGAGGGCCGCGTGCCCTATAAGGGTTCGGCGGTCGGCGTCGTCGACCAGCTTCTCGGCGGCTTGCAGGCCAGCATGGGCTACGTCGGCTGCGCGACGATAGAGGAGCTGCGGACCCGCGCCCAGTTCGTCGAGATCTCCGGCGCCGGCATGCGCGAGTCGCACGTCCACGACGTGCAGATCGTCAAGGAAGCGCCCAACTACCGGATCGAGTGAGCCACGACCGCATCCTGATCCTCGACTTCGGCGCGCAGTACTCGCAGTTGATCGCGCGCCGGGTCCGCGAGCAGCACGTCTACTGCGAGCTCCATCCCCACGACGTCACTGACGGCTTCATCCGCGAGTTCGCGCCGCGCGGCATCATCCTTTCCGGAGGGCCGGCCTCGGTGTACGAAGACACGGCGCCACGCGCGCCGCGGACGGTCTGGGAGCTCGGCGTCCCGGTGCTGGGCATCTGCTACGGGATGCAGGACATGGCCGAGCAGCTCGGCGGGAAGGTCGAGAGCTCGAAGGTGCGCGAGTTCGGCTACGCCGAGGTGAGGGCGCGCGGGCACTCGAAGCTGCTCGAGGGCATCCAGGACCGCGTGAACGGGGAGCGCCACGGCCTCCTCGACGTCTGGATGAGCCACGGCGACAAGGTGATCGAGCTGCCGCCGGGGTTCAAGCTGATGGCGACGAGCGACGCCTGCGCGATCGCCGGCATGGCCGACGAGTCGCGCCGGCTCTACGGCGTCCAGTTCCACCCCGAGGTGACGCATACGAAGCAGGGCGGGGCGATCCTGAAACGCTTCGTCCTCGACATCTGCGGCGCCCGCGCCGACTGGAACATGCCCGACTACGTCGGCGAGGCGGTCGAGCGCATCCGGGCGCAGGTCGGGAAAGAGGAGGTCGTCCTCGGGCTGTCGGGCGGCGTCGATTCGTCGGTCGCAGCGGCGCTCATCCACCGCGCGATCGGCGACCGGTTGACGTGCATCTTCGTCGATACCGGGCTCCTGCGGCTGAACGAGGCCGAACAGGTCATGGCGACCTTCGCGCGCCACCTCGGCGTCAAGGTCGACATGGTCGACGCCTCCGACCGATTCATGCGTGCGCTTGCCGGCATCGCCGACCCCGAGGAGAAGCGCAAGATCATCGGGCGAGAGTTCGTGCACGTCTTCCAGGAGGAGGCGGCGAAGCTGCCGCAGGCGAAGTGGCTGGCGCAGGGGACGATCTATCCCGACGTGATCGAGTCGGCCGGCACGAAGAGCAAGAAGGCGCACACGATCAAGTCGCACCACAACGTCGGCGGCCTGCCGGAAACGCTGCATCTCAAGCTGCTCGAGCCGCTGCGCGACCTGTTCAAGGACGAAGTGCGGGAGCTCGGCCTGGCACTCGGCCTGCCGCGCGAGATGGTGTTCCGGCACCCGTTCCCGGGGCCGGGCCTGGGCGTGCGCATCCTCGGCGAGGTGAAGCGCGAGTATGCCGATCTGCTGCGCCGGGCAGACGCCATCTTCATCGACGAGTTGCGCGCGGCGGGCTGGTACGAAAAGACGGCGCAGGCGTTCGCGGTGTTCCTGCCGGTGCGGTCGGTGGGCGTGATGGGCGACGGCCGGACCTACGAGCACGTGGTGAGCCTGCGGGCAGTCGAGACCACCGACTTCATGACCGCGCACGTCGCGCCGCTGCCGGCGGAACTCCTCGCGAAGGTCGCGAACCGGATCATCAACGAGGTCCGCGGGATCAACCGCGTCGTCTACGACGTATCGAGCAAGCCCCCGGCGACGATCGAGTGGGAGTAGCGGGCGGCCCTGTCGATCGGGCGACCCAGCTATAGTTCGGGCATGAGACCCCTCCTTGCCGTCTTCATGCTCGTGCTGTCGGCCGCGACGCAGGCCCAGCCCTATCCCGAACCGCCCGGTCAAGTTCGTGGTGCCGTTTCCACCCGGCGGCAATCTCGATTTTGTCGCTCGCACCGTTCAGCCCAAGTTCGCCGAGTTCCTCGGCCAGCCGGTGGTGATCGAGAACAAGGCCGGTGCGGCCGGCATTGTCGGCGCCGAATACGCGGCTCGGCAGCCCGCCGACGGCTACACGATCTTCCTCGGCAATACCGGCACGATCGGGCTCAATCCGTCGACCTACGCGAAGCTGCCCTACGACCCGCTGAAGGACTTCGCCGCCGTCGGCCAGACGACCTCGAACGCGCTGCTGGCGGTCATCCATCCGTCGGTACCGGCCAACTCGCTGCAGGAATTCATCGCCTACGCCAAGGCGAGCCCGGGCAAGCTCAATTGCGGCGTCGCCGGCAGCGGCTCGCTTCTGCATTTCGCCTCCGAGATGCTCAAGGGCCAGGCCGGGATCGACATGCAGCTCGTGTTCTACAAGGGCAGCGGGCCTCTGGTCGCAGACCTGCTCGGCGGGCAGGTCCAGATCCTGCTCGATGCCCCTCCGGTGAGCATGCCCTACGTGAAGGCTGGCCGGCTCAAGGCGATCGCGGTGACCGGGGCGAAGCGCCTGGCGGCCCTTCCCGATGTGCCCACATTCGAAGAAGCCGGATTGAAGGGTTTCGACGCGAGCGGCTGGCAGGGGGTGCTGGTCCCTGCCGGAACGCCGGCCCCCGCCGTGGCGGCGCTCTCCGCGGCGCTCATGAAAGCGCTCGCGCAGCCGGAGGTGCGCGAGCGGTTCGCGGCGCAGGGCCTGGACGCCGCGCCATCGACACCGGAGCAGTTCGGGGCTCACATCCGGGCGGAGATCGAGAAATGGGCCCGCATCGCGAAGAGCGCCAACATCAAAGCGGAGTAACCGCCATGGATCAGACTACGTTCCGTTCCCAGCTCGCGAACGACGGCTTCGACGAGATCGAGACGCGCTCGATGGCGCCCAACCTCTACAACCCGCCGCACTCCCACCCGTTCGAGGTACGCGCGCTGATGCTCGCCGGCGAGTTGACGCTCGGCTGGGAGGACCAGCAGCGCACGTTTGGGCCGGGCGAGATCTTCGTGATGGCGGCCGGCTGCGAGCACACCGAGTGGTTCGGACCGGAGGGCGCGACCTATCTCGTCGGCCGCAAGCATCGCGCCGCCGCTTGATCGCCATCGACTGGGGGACGACCGGCTTTCGCGCCTACCGCCTGAGCGGTGACGGCGCCGTCGCCGAATCGAGATCGGCATCGAAGGGGATTCTCGCGGTACAACCGGGCCGGTTTTCCGCGGTCCTCGAAGAGGAAGTTGGCGATTGGATCGTTGCGGGCGACGGCACCGATCGTGATGGCCGGCATGGTCGGGAGCCGCCAGGGCTGGCTGGAGGTGCCGTACGTGGCGTGCCCGGCCGGGTTCGACGAGATCGCGGCGGCGATGCGCGACGTGCGCTGGGAAGGGCGGCGCGCCTGGATCGTTCCAGGGCTGGCGTGTCGCGACGGCGCGCAGGTACCCGACGTGATGCGCGGCGAAGAGACGCAGATCCTCGGCGCTCTCGACGACCTGCCCGCCGCCGGCGCGCTCGTGTGCCTGCCGGGAACCCACAGCAAGTGGGCGCGCGTCGAGCGTGGTCGCATCATGAGTTTCAGCACCTACATGACCGGCGAGCTGTACGCAGTGATGAAATCACACAGCATCCTCGGGCGGATGATGGAAGAGGGGGCAGTCGACCTTGATGCTTTCGCGACCGGCGTTCAGCGTTCCGGCGAGCCTGGCGGGCTGCTGCATCATCTGTTCGGTGTACGCACCTGCGGCCTGCTGGGCGAGCTCGTTCCCGCGGCTTCCGCCTCGTACCTGTCGGGCATCGTGATCGGCCATGAGCTGCGCGACGCTTCCGCGGGCTCGAGCCAGGTCTATTTCCTGGGCGCGCCGGCATTGACGGAGCTCTACCTGCACGCCGCCCGGTCGCTCGACGTTGACGGGCGTGCCCTTGACCCCGCAGCCGCCGTACGCGCCCTGTTCCGGCTCGGCGTTATGCTGCGAAATTAGGAGGTGAAGTGGTCCAGAGGACGACGACGACGCGCAGTTCATGCGCACCGCGCTCGCACTGGCCGGCGAAGCCGGACGGAAGGGCGAGGTGCCGGTAGGCGCGGTCGTCGTCGCCGACGGCGCGATCGTCGGGCGCGGGTTCAACGCGCCGATCTCCAGGCACGACCCGAGCGCCCACGCGGAGATCGCGGCAATGCGCGACGCCGCAGCGCGGCTCGGGAACTACCGCTTGACCGGCTGCGACCTGTACGTGACGCTGGAGCCGTGCGCCATGTGCGCCGGCGCGATCATGCACGCGCGCATCCGGCGTCTGGTCTTTGGCGCGGCGGACCCGAAGACTGGCGCGTGCGGCGGCGTCGTCGACCTGTTCGCCGAGCCCCGGCTGAACCACCATACGCTGGTCACCGGCGGCCTGCTGGCCGAGGAGTGCGGCGCAATCCTCAAGGAATTCTTCGCCGGGCGGCGCAACGGCGCCCGCAACGGCGGTTGATGCTCATGCCACGGCTGCGGGTCTCGATTCCAGACCAGACGCTGACGTTCGCCGACGGCGAGGGCAGGGCGCTTCGCGTCTATGCCGTTTCAACCGCGACGAACGGGGCTGGCGAGCGTGCCGGCAGTCACTGCACGCCCCGCGGCCGCCACATCGTTCGCGCCAAGATCGGCGCCGGCGCGCCCGTCAACACGGTGTTCGTCGGACGCCGGCCCACCGGCGAGATCTGGACTCCGGATCTCGCCGCGCAGTACCCGGGCCGCGACTGGATCCTCACCCGCATCCTCTGGCTCTCCGGCTGCGAGGTCGGCTTCAACCGCCTGGGCGAGGTCGACACGATGCGGCGCTACATCTACATCCACGGCACGCCGGACACGATGGAGATGGGCAAGCCGGGCTCGATCGGCTGCATCCGGATGCGCAACAGCGACCTCGTCGAGCTGTTCGATCTCGTGCCGGCGCGTACGCCGGTGGAGATCTCAGCGAACCTCTAGCACCTCGATCCGCGTGGCCCCGATCCACGCCGCGAGCGGCGCGAGGTCGCCCAGATTCTCGCCATAGAGGAGCTTGAGGTGGGTCGCGTCGGCCTGTATCTGGCCGAACATCGGGTCGATAGCGATCCACTCGCCGTCGATCAGGCTCTCGTTCCAGGCGTGATAGGCGAAACCCTTGAGCTCGGCCGAGTACACGAGGCCGTTCGCGACGCGCGTGGGGATGCCGCTCGCCCGGGCGAGCGCCGCGAACAGGTAAGCGTGGCCCTGGCATTCCGCGCGCCCCGTCTCGAGGACGTCGAGCGCGGAGAATACGTCCGCCGGTTCCTTGCGGATGTTCCGCCCGATCCAGTCGAGCATCGCCTGCCCCTGTTCCCGCGCGGTCGTCTTGCCCTGCGACGATCGGTCGATGCGAGGTCCTGAATGCGCGGATCGGTACTCGGCACTGCGACTGACGGCTGGAGGTAGGCGGGCTCCGGCGGCCCGGCCGGCGAGGGCACGCTCCGCAGCATCGCACTCGGTGCTGCACCTCGATCGCGCGGCATTCCTGTCTCGGATCGTTCGGCGGCAGCGTCCGCGGCCGCGGGACTGCTGACCGAGAGCTTGAGACGCGTCGCCGAGCGCGGCACGGCGATCGGTGTTGCGGTCCGGATCAGCCCGAGGTCGAGGAGCGCCTCGTCCTGCCCGAGCGCGGCGCGGGCGAGGTCACGCTTGGCACGGCGCTCGTCTTCGAGCCCGGCGATCAGCACGCCGTTCAGCCCGATTTCGAGCACCGGACGGCCGAGCCGGTCGATCCAGGTCGTCGTCCGCAGGCCCTCGAGGTCGGTCGTGACCTTCCACGCCGCGCCCTCGAAGAGCGTGCTGCGCTCGTAGCCCTCGACCCGCTGCCGCACTTCCGCGAGGCGCTGGGATTCCCCGACGTACACCGTGTAGCGATATTCGCCCCCGGCAACCAGGCCGCGCAGGACCGGGATCATCCCGATCGCACTGGCCGGATAGACGATATCGGCCGCAGGCAGCTCCTGCTCGCTCGTCCGCCCCGCATTCGTCACCTTCACCCGCAGCACCCCGTCGCGTCGCACTCCGGATAGCGCGAGGTCGGAGCCGTCGATGTGATAGGCGTACTCGAACGACTCGAGCGCGAGGTCGGCGGTCACCCGGTCGCGGGCGCGCAGCGCGATGCGCTTGTCGAAGCCGAGAAAGCGCAGGCGGAACGCGCTCTCTCCGGCGATCTCGAACGCCTGACCCTCGCCGGCGGCGGGTCGCACCTGGACGTGCGCGTACCCGATCTTGTTGCCGTTGAAGACGATTCCGGTCCAGTACTCCTGCCAGGGCCACTCGGCGAGGCGGTGCTGCGGCGGCGCGGGGGCGGGCCCGGCATCCTGGAAATAGCGGCCGGCGCAGCCGGCGAGCGCGACCGCGAAGGCGACGACAAGCGCGCAGGCGGCGCGCCCCATGCGCTTCAGCCCTCGAAGAGCCGCCGGATCCCCTCGGGCGTCACCGGCGACACCACGCCGCGCTCGGTGATGAGCGCGGTCACCAACTCGGCCGGCGTCACGTCGAACGCGGGGTTCACGACCGAAACGCCTTCGGCCGCCCAGCGCTCGCCGCGGAAGCCGGTGACCTCGGCGGCGCCGCGCTCCTCGATCGGGATCGCGGCGCCGTCGGCGAGCTTGAGATCGATCGTCGACAATGGCACCGCGACGTAGAACGGGATCCGGTGTCGGGCGGCGACCACGGCGAGCGTATAGGTGCCGATCTTGTTCGCGACGTCGCCGTTCGCCGCCACCCGGTCGGCGCCGACGACGACCAGATCGACGTCGCCGCGCTGCATGAGGTGTCCCGCCATGCTGTCGGTGACGAGCGTCACCGGGATTTCCTCGCGCACCATCTCCCACGCGGTCAGGCGCGCCCCCTGCAGGTATGGCCGCGTCTCGGTCGCCACGACCGCCACCTTCTTGCCGTCGTCGCGCGCCGAGCGGACGACGCCGAGGGCCGTGCCATGGCCGGCGGTAGCGAGCGCACCGGCGTTGCAATGGGTCATCACGCGCGCGCCGTCGCGCACCAGGCTCGCGCCGTTGCGCCCGATCGCGCGGTTCACCTCGAGATCCTCGGCGTGGATCGCCTCCGCTTCGGCGACGAGCCGCGCCGCGACCTGTTCCGGCGGCAGATGGCGGGAGGAGTCGAAGGCGCGCCGCATGCGATCGAGGGCCCAGAAGAGGTTGACCGCCGTCGGCCGGCTCGCGCCGAGCTCGACGAACGCCTGCTCGATGGCGCGGTAGAAGTCCTCGAGCGAGGCGAACGCCGGGCGTCCCGCCTCGAGCGCGATCCCGAACGCCGCCGCGCAGCCGATCGCCGGGGCCCCGCGCACGACCATCTCGCGGATCGCCGCCGCCACCTCGGCCGCCGTGGCGCAGGGCACGTACTCGACGCGCTGCGGCAGGGCGCGCTGGTCGATCAGCTCGACCCGGTCGCGCCGCCAGCGCAGGGTTTCGACCGGGTGGGCCATCGCTCCTAGATCACCCGCTCGTTGCCGCCGTCCACCGGGAGCTGCGCGCCGGTGGTCTTCGCGAACAGCGGCCCGCACATCTCCGCCGCCAGCTCGGCGACGTCGCGGCTCGTGACCTCGGTGCGCAGGACGTTGTTCGTCTTGTACTGTTCGACAGTCATGCCGTAGCGGCGGGCGCGCTCGGCGAGCACTTCTTCGGTCCAGAGCGCGGTGTCGAACACCGCGTTCGGGTGAAGCGTGTTGATCCGGATCCCGTCCGTGCCCCATTCGAGCGCGGCGATCCGCGCGAGCTGGTTCAGCGCCGCCTTGGAAGCCGAGTACGCCGCCGCGCCCGGACCCGGGGCAGGGACGTTCTTCGATCCGATCACGACGACGCGCCCGCCGTTCGGCGCGCGCCCGAGATACGGGTGGCACGCGCGCATCAGCAGCAGGTTGGCGTCGAGATTGACGGCCATCACCTTGCGCCACTCGTCGGTGCCGAGGTCCTTGATGCTGCGCGTGGCCGCGAAGATGCCCGCATTCAGCACCAGCATGTCCAGCCCGCCGAACGCGCGCGCCGTGCGCTCGAGCGCGGCGGCGATCGCGCGCTCGTCGGTGACGTCGCAGGCGAGGCCGAGGTAGTCGTCCCGCGCGTGCAGCGTCTCGACCGCGGGATTGAGATCGAGCCCGACGACTGCCGCGCCGCGCGCGAGCAGCGACGCCACCGCCGCCTTGCCGATTCCCGAGGCGGCGCCCGTTACCCACGCCACCTCGCCCGCGAACTGCGGCGCTTGACCCGCCTTCTTCAGCTTGGCCTGCTCGAGATCCCAGTACTCGACGTCGAAGATGTCCTGCGCCGGCAGCGCTTCGTAGCGCTCGAGCGCCTCGGCGCGGAGGATGACGTCCATCGTGTGCTCGTACAGCTCCTCGACGATCCGCGCGTCCCTCGCCGTGCGACCGAGGCTGGCGAGGCCGAAGCGGGGATCGACCACCATCCGCGGTGCCGGATCGAGAATCGTCTTGCGCTCCTTCGCGTTCGGCTCGTGCCGCGCGAAGTACTCGCGATAGGCGGCGACGAAGCCGTCGACGTCGACGCCGAGCATCGGCACGCGCTTGGTACGGATGACGTGGTCCGGTGTCGCCGGCCCCTGCTGGGAGATGCGCGCGAGCTCGGGATGCCGGGCGAACGCGATCGTCTGCGCGGTGGCGCGCGTGCGCATCACCAGCGGGAAGCCCGCCGCGCCCGAGATCCGGCGGCGGAGCTCGGCCAGCTCGACGCCGCTGATGCCAGCTTCGACCGGCGCGGGTGCCGTCACGACGTTCCAGGCGCGACGCCGCGCGAGGTACTCCTCGGCGCGGCCGACGAGGTCGAGCATGCGCTCGTACGACTCGCGGGCGCTGTTGCCGAAGGAGAAGATGCCGTGCTTCATGAGGACGACGCCGATCGCCTCCGGCGTCGCCGCCCGGGCGAACCCCCGCGCGACAGCCTGGGCGAGATCGAAACCCGGCATCAGGTACGGGATGACGATCACCGCCTTGCCGTAGAGCTCGCGAATGCGCGACTCCCCCCCGGGCGTGTTGGTGATCGCGAGCACCGCGTCGGCATGCGTATGGTCGACGAACCTGAACGGCAGGCAGCCGTGCAGGATCGTCTCGATCGAGGGCACCGGCGCGGACGCGCGCAGCATGTGCGTGACCAGCTCGTTGACCATGTCCGGGTCGGAGAGCCGGTCGAGGCGGGCGAGCTTGAGCACGTGGTCGAGCCGCACCGGCGAGAACCCGGCCGGCTCGATGAACTCGAGGTCCCAGCCGCTCCCTTTGACGTAGAGGACGGTCGGCTCGTCGCCGAAGCGGTCGCGCTCGGCGATCTTCACCGACGTGTTGCCGCCGCCGTGGAGCACCAGCGACTTGTCGCGGCCGAGCAGGCGCGAAGTGTACACGCGCGCGCCGAGGTCGCCCTCGAAAGCGGCGGCTTCCGCGTCCTGCCAGAGGTTTTGCATCGATCGATCGGGGCGTGCCGGGAGCGCCGTATTATAGCGGCCGCCTCCCGCCCGACCGCGAATGAGCGACCCGATCTCGATCCGGATTCTCGCCTGGTCCGAGGCGCACGCGCCGGCGATGAGCGTCCGCGAAGCGGTGTTTATCGTCGAGCAGGGCGTGCCGCCGGAGATCGAGATCGACGAGTGGGATCCGCGCTGCGAACACGCGCTCGCGTTCGCGCCGGACGGCCGCGTCGTGGGTACCGGCCGGCTGCTGCCCGACGGGCACATCGGCCGCATGGCGGTGCTCCGCGACTGGCGCGGGCGGGGCGTCGGTGGCGCAATTCTCGTCGCACTCGTCGAGCGCGCGGCGGCGCGCGGGATGAGGCGCCTCGTCCTCAACGCCCAGACGCACGCGGTGTCGTTCTACGCCCGGTACGGCTTCACCGCGTTCGGCGACGAGTTCATGGAGGCAGACATCCCCCACGTCGCGATGGCGCGGGATCTCTAGCCATCGAGCCTGAACCGTTCCCGTACGATTCCGGTCTCGCTGCCGGCCGCGTCGAACGAGCGCTCGACGAACGACACCTCGCCGTCGGCGCCGATCAGCAGCGCGGTCGACGAGCGCGTGCCATAGCCGTCGGCGAGGATTCGCAGCGACGAGAGCCTGCGCTCCCAGTCGATGCCGACCCCGGTGCTCGGCAGCTCCCGATCCGGCGCGAGCTCGGTGTCGTCGAGGAGGTCGAGCAGCGCCGTGGCGTTCGGGCAACCGTCGAGCGCCGCAGCGAGCCGCGTCTTGCCCGACTGCACCTTCGGCCACGGTACGTCGAGCAGGCTGTTCGACAGGCCGTAGATGCCCGGCGTCAGGCTGCGGATCTCGCCGTCACGGTTGGAGAAGTAGCAGAGCGTGGCGCCGGCACCGACGAGCAGGCTGAACCCGTTGTACCGTGCCGCGTCCTCACGCAGGCGCGCCAGGTACTCGACCGGCGGCACCCGCGAGCGCAGGAACGCACTCACGAGCGCGCCGCGCGACGGCGCCTCGAGGCGGTTCGCGCCCGGATCGCGATAGTTCGTGAGCGCAGCGAACCGGCCGTGCCGCGTGACGCCGAGCCACGTGCCGTGCTGCTCGAGATCGCGCCCGGCGAACACTTCCGGCGCATCCGGCCAGAACCCGGCGGGAGCAGTGGGACGTCGAAACCATTCGTCGCGGTTCGCCGCGACGACGAGCGGGTAGGCCGGATGCGCGCGATGCGCGACGAGGATGAGGCACATCGCCGGTCAGTCGGTCGTGAACCGCTCGACGTGCCGCGTCGCGCCGGGCGCGAGCAAGGCCTCGAGGCGGGCGCCCGCCGTCGCGGCGGCGAGCTCGCGCTCGAAGCGCTCCGGATCGGTGACGCCCTCGTAGATCTCCATCCACGTGCCGTCCTCCTCGACGCGCCGCAGGAGGCGGCCTTGCACGCCGGTCGCGCGGGCGAGCGACGCCTGCATGGCGATGACCGCCGCGCGAACCGCCGCCGGAGCGGCGGCGCTGCGGTAGTAGACGTAGTAGCTGAGGCTCACGTCACCGGGTAGGGCAGGGGACGGAACCGCAACGCCGGTCCCGCCGGCGAGCCGAGCCGGACGGTCGCGTTGTCGGCGCTCGCCGTCTGCACCACCGCGAGCAGGTCGAACCCGCCCTCCGGCGCCGGCGCGGCGTTGACCACCGTTCCGGCCGCCTGGTCGCCGGCGCCGTCGGCGACGAGCGCCTCGCCCGGCGCCGGGCTCGTTTCGGCGTCGACGTGGGCGAGAAACAGCCGCCGCTTCGGCTTGCCGAGGTATTGCATGCGGGCGACGATCTCCTGCCCGGGATAACAGCCTTTGCGGAAGTTCACGCCGCCGACGAGCTCGAGGTTCGCCATCTGCGGCACGAACTGGTCCTGGGTCGCCGCGGTGATCCACGGGAGCCCGCTCGTGATCTCGAGCCACTCCCAGCACGGTGCGCCGACGCTCGTGAGCGCGGCGGCGAAAAGATCCCAGATCGCCGGCGCGCGTGCGACCGGAGCAACCACGACGAAACGGCCGCCGTGAATCGCGATCGCCGTCACGCCGTCCCCGTGCGCGACCTGCAGCGGCCCGGTCGGCACGGCGTTCACGAGCGCCGCCAGAGGCGCCGCGGCGGCGGGCCCGGCCACGCCGAGCACTACCGGGTCATCGCCTCGCTCTTCGAGCACGACCTTGGATCGCAGCACGAACATCTGCAGGCGTTTCCTGATCCCGGGCGCGAGCGCACGCGGCAGCAGCATGAAGAACGTGCCCGCCGCGGACCACAGCAGGAAGTTCGCGAGCACCCGGCCCTTGGCCGTGCAGTACGCGCCGTAGACGGCCGCGCCTTCCGGCAGGCCCTCGACGTCGCAGCTGAGCTGGCCGTGCAGGAACGCCCGCGCGTCGGCGCCGGCGGCCGTGAGCAGCCCGTAGTGGGAGATGTCGGCCACGATGCTTCCCGCCGCGGCAGCCGCGCGCTCACGGGGCGGATCGCCGAAGTCGCGGACGGCGCCGTCCGCGACGTTCGCGCCGCGGCGCGCGAGGAATGCCAGCCAGTCGGGGTGCATTACGACAGCGGGGAGGCGGGTGGACCCCGCTATTATATCGGCCGGGTCGGCGCTCCCGGCCCGCCATCGCGATGTTCCGAGCGCTCAAGTACCTCTTCCTGTTGGCCTTTCTTGCGGTGTTCGCCGGTGCCGGGTGGCTCTGGTGGTTCGCGCACGAGCCGCTGCGCCTGGCTGCTCCGGCGGTCGAGTTCACGATCCCGCCGGGCAGCTCGCTCCGGGCGGCGTCGCGGGTGATCGCGCGGGCCGGCGTCGACATGCCGCCGCTCGCGTTCGAGGCGGTGGCACGGGCCGCCGCCAAGCCGGGGGACATAAAGGCCGGAACCTACGAGGTCGTCGCCGGCACCACCCCGCTCGAGCTGCTCGGCAAACTGACGCGCGGGGAGTTCGCGCTGGTCGAGGTGAAGTTCATCGAAGGCTGGACCTTCCGTCAGCTGCGGGACGCGCTCGATGCCCACCCGCACGTCCGGCACGACACCAAGGGACTCTCCGACACCGCCGTGCTCCAGCGTCTCGCCCTCAACGAGCTCCATCCGGAAGGTCTCTTCTTCCCCGACACCTACCGGTTCGCGCGGGGAACGAGCGATCTGGAGCTCCTGCGCGCCGCCAACCGCGCGCTTACGAAACGTCTCGACGCGGCGTGGGCGGACCGGCGGCCCGACCTGCCGCTCGCCTCGCCGTACGAAGCGCTGATCCTCGCGTCGATCGTCGAAAAGGAAACCGGCCGGGGCGACGACCGGACAATGGTCGCCGCCGTGTTCGTCAACCGTCTGCGCGGGGGGATGAAGCTTCAGGCCGACCCCACGGTGATCTACGGGCTCGGCGAGAAGTTCGACGGCAATCTCCGCAAGCGCGACCTCGTCGCCGACACCCCGTACAACACCTACACGCGCGAGGGGCTGCCGCCGACGCCGATCGCCCTGCCGGGGCTGGCGTCGATCGCGGCGGCGACCAACCCCGCCCCGAGCGACGCCCTGTATTTCGTCTCGCGCGGCGACGGATCGAGCGAGTTCTCGCGCACGCTCGAGGAGCACAATCGCGCGGTGGCGAAATACCAGCGCGGCGGGCGACCTTGATGCGGGGCACCTTCATTACGCTGGAGGGCATCGACGGGGCCGGCAAGAGCAGCCACGTGGGCTGGATAGCGGAACGGCTCCGGCGCCCCGGGCGCGAGGTCCTGGTGACCCGCGAACCCGGCGGCACCCCGGCCGGCGAGAAGCTGCGCGACCTGCTCCTGCACGATGCGCTGGACGTGGGCACCGAAACCCTGCTGGTGTTCGCGGCTCGGCAGGAACACCTCGCCCGGGTCATCCGCCCGGCGCTGGCGCGAGGCAGCTGGGTGGTCTGCGACCGCTTCACCGACGCGACGTTCGCCTATCAGGGCGGCGGACGGGGCTTCCCGGCGGCCAAGCTGGAGACGCTCGAGGATTGGGTCCAGGAGGGACTCCAGCCGGACCTGACGCTCTTCTTCGATGTCCCGGTGAGCGTCGGGCAGGCGCGGCTGAAGGCCGCCCAGGCCGTCTACGACCGCTTCGAGCGCGAGGACGCCGGCTTCCACGAGCGGGTCCGGGCGGTCTACCTGCAGCGGGCCGCGAGCTTCCCGCGGCGCTTCCGGCTGATCGACGCGTCGCGGAGCCTCCCGGAAGTTAGGAAATCACTTGAGGATATAATCTCAACACTATGAATAAAGAGTTATATCCATGGCTTATGCCTGGCGTGGAGACAGCTCCAGGCGCGACGCGCGAACCTGCCCCACGCGCTCCTCGTCCACGGCCGGCCCGGGCTCGGCAAGACGGCGCTCGCCACGCTCTTTGCCCAGCGCTTGCTTTGCGAAGGACCGGCGAGCGGCGATCTGCCCTGCGGCGAGTGCGCGGCCTGTCTCTGGTTCCAGCAGGGCAACCATCCGGACTTCAGGCTCCTCGAGCCGGAGGCGCTCTCCGAGCCCCGCGTGAACGAAGGCGAGCCGCGCAAGCGGGAAGGCGAGACCGCGAGTCGTCAGATCCGGATCGACCAGGTGCGCGAGCTCCAGGATTTCCTCGCGATCGGAACCCATCGCGGCGGCCTGCGCGTGGTTGTCGTCCGCCCCGCGGAAGCGATGAACGTCGCTACCGCGAACGCGCTGCTCAAGAGCCTGGAGGAACCACCCCCGAAGACCGCGTTCCTGCTCGTGTCGAGCGCGCCGGACCGGCTGCTCCCCACGGTGCGGAGCCGCTGCCAGCGGCTCGCGGTCGCACCCGCGGCCGCCGCGGACGCAGTCGCGTGGCTGCGGACGCGGGGCATGCAGGATCCGGAAAGCGCGCTTGCCTACGCCGCGAACGCACCGCTGGCGGCCGTCGAGGATGCCGAGGAACGCGCGGCCTCGCGACGCGCTGGTCGCCGGTCGTCTCGCCGGCGGCAACCGGGACGCGCTCGAGCTCGCCGACTCCTGCCAGGGCATAGCGCCGTCGCGAGTGATTTCCTGGCTGCAGAAATGGACGGTCGACCTCGTGCTTGCCCGCACTGCCGGCACCGTCCGCTATCACCAGCGGCATGCGCCCGCGCTGCGCGCGCTCGCCGGCTCGCTCACCCTGGAGCGGCTGCTAAGATTCGAGCGCTCGCTCGCGGAAGCGGCCGCGGTGGCACAGCACCCGCTCAACCCGCGGCTCGTCCTCGAGGACGTTTTCCTGCGCTACGCCCAGATCTGGGAGGCTTGAAGTGGCTGACGATCCGAACAAGGCCGGCATCCGCCCGAGCGTGATGTCGCTGACGATCTCGCAGAAGTCGGCGCTGTACGCCGCGTACATCCCGCACCTGAAGCGCGGCGGAATCTTCATCCCGACCACGCGGCCGTACCGCCTCGGCGACGAGGTCTTCATGCTCCTCACGCTCATGGACGACCCGAACAAGCTGCCGGTGGCCGGGCAGGTCGTCTGGATCACGCCGCCGAACTGCCAGGGCAACAAGGCGCAAGGGATAGGCGTGCAGTTCTCCGAGGACGAGAGCGGGCACGCCGCCAAGCGGCGGATCGAGTCGATTCTCGGCGGCGTGCTGCAGTCGACGCGGTCGACGCATACCTACTGAGGCGGCGCCGCTTCGCCCGATGCAGCTGGTCGACTCGCATTGCCACCTCGACTTCGATGACTTCCGCGACCGGATCCCGGAGGTGCTCGCGAGCATGGCGAGAGCGGAGGTGTCGCACGCGCTCTGCATCAGCGTCACCCTGACCGAGTTTCCCCGCGTGCTCGCGCTGGCCGAGCGCTACCCGAACCTGTACGCCACCGCGGGCGTGCACCCCGACTATCCCGACGAAAGCGAAGTCCGCACCGAGGATCTGATCCGCCTGGCGGACCATCCGAAGATCGTCGCGATCGGCGAGACCGGCCTCGACTACTACCGGCTGAGCGGCGATCTCGAGTGGCAGCGCCAGCGATTCCGCGCGCACATCCGCGCCGCGCGGGCCTGCGGCAAGCCGCTGGTGATTCACACGCGGTCCTCGGCCGAGGACACGCTGCGGATCATGCGGGAGGAGGGTGCAGGCGAGGCGGGCGGGGTGATGCACTGCTTCACCGAAACGCTGGACGTCGCTCGCGCTGCGGTCGACATGGGCTTCCACCTGTCGTTCTCGGGCATCCTGACGTTCAAGAATGCCGCCAGCCTGCGGGAAGTGGCGAAGGCGTTGCCGCTCGACCGGATCCTGGTCGAAACCGACTCGCCCTACCTCGCCCCGGTCCCGCACCGGGGGAAGGTCAACGAGCCGGCGTACGTCCGGCACGTGGCCGAAGCCCTGGCTGCCCTCAGGGGACTCAGCCTCGCGACCGTGGCCGACGCGACGACTGCGAACTTCTTCCGGCTGTTCAAAGGCGCTAAATCTGAGGTATTAGTCGAAATATGAAACCCATCTATCTGTTCCTATGCATTGTTTTCCTTTCGCTCTCGAGCGCCTCAAGCCTCGCTGCGCCCTCCCTGGACGACGTATTCAAGGCGGCTAAGGCGAACGACGTCCGGGAGTTACGGGGGTACCTCGACCAGGGCATGGACGCCAATTCCACCAACCAGCAGGGCTACTCGGTGCTGATGGAGGCCGCCCGGGAGGGGCATACCGAAGTCGTGGCATTGCTCCTCGACCGCAAGGCCAAAGTCAATCAGCGGAACGCCGTCGGCGAAACGGCCTTGATGCTGGCCGCCTTCAAGGGCAACCTCGAGACGGTCCGGCTGCTCGGGTCCCGCGGGGGTGAAATCAACAACAGCGGATGGACAGCCCTTCATTACGCCGCCTACCAGGGTCACGCAGCGGTCTCCAAGTACCTCCTGGACAGCAAAGCCGAGATCGACGCGCGGGCCCCGAACGGGATCACGCCGCTGATGGGCGCGGTGCGGAACGGACACGTGGACGTCGTGAAGCTCCTGCTCTCACAACGCGCGGACCCCAATCTCAAGAACGACGCCGGCGCGAGCGCGCTCCAGTGGGCGCTGAAAGGCGGCAACACGGAGCTGGCTCAGCTGCTGAAGCAGGCCGGCGCGACGGAGTAAATCGCTTACCGGGGGCGTTCTGGCGCGGTGGAGATGTCGCCGGAGATACTTTACATAATGCACATTCAGGGATATTAAGCCGTCCCCAGGAAGTGCACGCTGCCGCTACTGCCAGTCCTCGGGCGGCGGAACCGGCAGCGGGAAAACCGCGATCCCCTCGTCGGCGAGCGCCTCCGCTTCCTCGCGGCTCGCGACACCGCGGATCCCGCGCCGCGGTGCTTCCTCGTAGTGAATCTTGCGGGCTTCTTCGGGGAACCTCGCTCCGACGTCCTCGGTGTTCTGGAGCACGCGATCGATGAAGCTTGCCAGCGTCATGGTCGAGCGGTTGGCGACCGGGGCCTGCTGCGTCGCTGCCGGGGGCGAAGTCTGCGGCGCCTCGGGCGCAGGCTGCGCCCCACGCCGGATGCGCGCTGAGGGCAGCTTCTCGACCGCCGGCGACGAGCACACCGGGCACGCGAGCAGCCCTGACTCGCGCTGGTGGGCGAACGCCTCCGCGGAGGCGAACCAGCCCTCGAACCGGTGTTCTTCCACGCAGATCAGCTCGTAAACAATCATCGAAAGTTGCGCCCTTGACCTGATTCTACGTGGGACCAGGACATCGTCAGGAAAACGTCGGTTTCGGCCTTTACAGCCGTATCACCCCCCGGTGAGAATCCCGGGCCCTTCGCCAACTCCTTGACCGATGAGACGCTTTTCCGCTGCGCTCGTTCTCGCCGCCGCCGTGGCCGGCGCACCGCCCGCCCGGGCGCAGGAATTCGACTGCATCATCGAGGCCCGGCAGATGGTCGACATCCGCAGCCCGGTCGAGGGATTGATCGAGCGCGTGCACGCCGAGCGCGGTGAGGCGGTCAAGAAAGGCCAGGTGCTGGTTACGCTCGAATCGGGCCCCGAGCGCGCCGCCGTCGCCGTCGCCAGGCAGCGTGCCGAGGCGGTCGGCGCGGTCAAGTCCGCGGAGGCGAAGCTCGAGCTCGCGACCAAGAAGGAGAAACGCGCCGAGGAGCTCGCCCGCCAGAACTTCATCTCCACCAACGCGGTCGAGGAGGCGCGGACCGAGCGCCAGCTCGCCGAATCCGAGCTCAAGGTCACGCGCGAGAACCAGCGCCTCGCCGAGCTGGAGATGCAGCGCGCCGCCGAGGTGCTCGGCATGCGCACCATCCGCAGCCCGGTGAACGGCGTCGTCGTCGACCGCTATCTCAAGGCCGGCGAATTCGCGACCACCAACGTGAAGGATCCGATCCTCAGGGTGGCGGAAATCGATCCGCTCAACGTCGAGGTGATTCTCCCGGCGAGCCTGTACGGGTCGGTCCAGCAAGGTGACCGTGCCGAGATCGCGCCGGAGACGCCGCAGCAGAAGTTCGTTGCCCGGGTGCGCGTCGTCGATCGCGTCATCAACGCGGCGAGCGGCACGTTCGGAGTCCGGCTCGAGCTGGCGAACGAGAAGCAGCTCATCCCGGCCGGCGCGAAGTGCCGGGTGAAGTTCCTCAAGTAGACGGGCTACTCGCCCTTCCCCGAGAACGCGAGCAGGTCGCCGAGCTGCTCGTCCATCGTGAGCAGCTCGCGCCTGATTGCCGCCTGGCTCGCCTCCGCGCGCACCTGCGCGTAGCGGACGAGCTTGCGCAGCAGCGCCTGCGAGAATCCTCGGCCGTCGCCCACCAGCCGCTGCGCGAGCGACAGCGGCAGCCCCTTGAGATAGACGCGGCTGAGCTCGTCCTCGAGCGAGACGATCGCCTCGAAGGAACCCGGGTCGCCCTGCCGGCCGGAACGGCCGAAGAGCTGCCGGTCGATGCGCCGCGACTCGTGCAGCTCCGTCGCGATCACGTGCAGGCCGCCGCGCGTCTCCACGCCCTTCCCCAGCCTGATGTCCGTACCGCGGCCGGCCATGTTCGTCGCGACCGTGATGCCGCCCACCTGCCCGGCCTGGGCCACGATCTCCGCCTCCTCCTTGTCCTGGCGCGCATTCAGGAGCTGATGCTTCAGTCCGGCTGCGGTCAGCAGCCGGCTCAGCTCCTCGGACGCGCCCACCGATCGCGTGCCGACGAGCACCGGCTGCCCCGTCCGGTGCAGCTCCCGCACCCGCTCGGCGACCTCGCGCCACTTCTCGGCGGTCGTCGCGTACACCGCTTTCCCCGAGGTCGCGGCGTTTGACCGGCCGGTTGGTCGGCACCTTCACGACCGGCAGCCGGTACACCGACCAGAGCTCCGGCGCGATCTCGCGCGCCGTCCCGGTCATCCCCGCGAGCCGGAGGTAGCGCCGGAAAAAGCGCTGATAGGTCATGCGCGCCACCGAGGTCTGCTGGCTCGTCAGCGCGCAGCCTTCCTTGGCCTCGACCATCTGGTGCAACCCCTGCTCCCACGACCGGTCGGGCAGGATGCGCCCGGTGGACTCGTCGATGATCTGCACCTTGTCGTCGCGGACGAGGTAGTGGACGTCGCGCTTGAACACGTGCGTGGCGACCAGCGCCTGGGTGGCGAGCTCCTCGCGCCGGCGCGTGCCGCGGAAGATCCCGGGGAGCGTCTCGGCCGCGGCGGAGAGCTTCTGCTTGCCCTTCGCGGTCAGGTGCATGTGCCGCTCGCCGCCTTCGATCGCGAAGTCCTCGCCCTCCTCGAGCTTCGCCACCATCGCGAGCGCGGTCTCGTACATCTCCTTCTCCGGCGCCTGGTCCGACCGGCCGGAGATGATGAGCGGCGTGCGCGCCTCGTCGACCAGCACGCTGTCCGCCTCGTCCACGATCGCGAAGAAGAGCCCGCGGAGAACCAGCCGGCTCGCCCGGCTCTCGGTCCCGGCCACGCGCTCGATCGACAGCTGGATGCGGTTCACCTGCGAGCCGAGCGCGATCCGGTCGCGCAGGTAGTCGAAGGTGAGCTCCTTGTTGGTGCAGTAAGTGACGTCGCAGCCGTACGCCGCGCGACGGGCTTGCGGGTCCTTGCCGTTCACCACCACGCCGACGGTAAGCCCGAGCATCTTGTAGACCGGCGCCATCCATTCGGCGTCGCGCGCAGTCAGGTAGTCGTTGACGGTGATGACGTGGACCGGGAGCCCGGCCATCGCCGCGGTGCACGCGGGCAGCGTGGCGGTGAGGGTCTTGCCCTCCCCCGTCTCCATCTCCGCGATCATGCCGTTGAGGATGATCCAGCCGCCGCGGAGCTGCGAATCGAAGTGGCGCATGCCGACCGCGCGGCTGGCGACCTCGCGGATGAGCGCGAAGCTCTGCGCCACCGCGGGGACGCTGAACCCGTCGCGGCGGAGCACGAGCCGCAGCTCGGCTGCCGCTTTCTTGACGCCCGCGTCGCTGAGCTTCTCCGCTTCCTTCGCGAACTGCCGAACGCCTTCCACGATCGGCGGGTCGAGCGCCCGTCGCGCCTGCAGCCGCCGCGCCACCGGCGCGACGAGCGCGTCCGCGATGCGGTCGACGACCCCGGGCCGTTCGAACGCCTGCTCCGGGTAGGCGGCGGTCGAGGCGAGCGCCGGGAGCGCGAGCTCAGACATTGAAGCGCGACAGGAAGAGCTGGCGGGCGCGGCGATACCACTGCAGGCCGAGCGGCTCCCAGCCGTGGTCGAACCGCAGGTAGGCCCGGCCGCCGATGTGGAGCCGGCGGTCCTCCGCCGGCAGCTCGACGTCGACCTGGAACCACTTCTGCATCGTCTTGCGGCCTTCCTTGTCGCCCGGGTCGACCGCGGCGATCCCGCCGCCCTGCGTGCCGAGGGCCGCGCTAGGCAGCTGGTCGCTCGCGGAAGGCACGATGCGCTTCACCGACGCCTTGACCGGGTCCGCGATGTGCTCGGCGAGCCGGACGTCCACCCGGCGGGTGCGGTTGCGGACGAGGTCGATGTCCTGCTGCGACACGATCGCGCGCACCATGGCGGCGTCGAGGTTCACGACATGGGCGAGCAGCTCGCCCTTCTTGACGTACCTCCCGGGCATGTCGGGCGCGCGCGGCAGCACGAACTCGCCCTCGGCCCTGGCCTTGATCGCGAGCTCGTCCGCCCGCTCGCGGGCGCGCTCCAGGTTCTGCGCCGCGAACTTGCGCTCCTCCTCCATGATCTCGGCCTTGACGCGATCGCCCACGATCTGCTCGCGGTGACGCGCCTCGAGCTCCAGCACGCGCGCCTCGAGCACTTTCACCTCGGTCAGCAGCTCGGGGTCGGTCGTTTCGACCAGCAGGTCGCCCGGCTTCACCCAGGTGCCGGGCGTCGCCCCGACCCGGACCACGAAGCCGTCCGCGCCGGCGCGTGCGAAGCCCTCCTCGGGGAGCCATACGACGCCCTGGGCGCCGGTCCGCAGCGGGATCGGCACGCCGAAGATCAGCACCAGCACGCCGAGCGTGACCAGTGCGCTCGCGGTCATCGCCCGGCCGCGGACGCGCCGGAGCTTCGGGCTGCTGAAGAGATAGTTCACGATCTTGGCCCCCGGCGCGATCAACCATGCGAACGCGGTGAACGCCGCGAAGATCACCCCGAGCAGCAGCGACTGCTCGCCGAGGAAGACCAGGATCGCGATGATCACCAGGATGCGGTAGAAGAACGAGCTCACCGCGAACAGGACGAACCACACCCGCTCGCCCGGCGTCGAGATCGGCGGCTCGGCCTCGCGGCGCTTGAACAGGTACTTCTCGCAGAGAAAGACGATGTACTGGGTGCTGCGGGTGCGGAGATTGGGGATCTCCAGCCAGTCCATCAGCATGTAGTAGCCGTCGAACCGCAGCAGCGGGTTGGCGTTGAACAGCACCGTGGAGATGCCGGCGATGAGCATGATGTTGTAGAGCAGCGCGCGGAACATCCCCGGCTCGACCGCGAGCCACAGGACGAGCGCGATCGAGGCGATGAAGAGCTCCACCATCATCCCCGCCCCGCCCACCGCGAAGCGCTGCCACTTGCTGCGGAACGCCCACGCCGAGGAGGCGTCGACGTAGGGGACCGGCGTGAGCACGAGGATCATCACGCCCATCTCGTGCACCTCGCCGCCGCGTGCCTTGACCGCGAACGCGTGCCCGAACTCGTGGCAGAGCTTGAGCAGCGGAAACACGAGCCACATCATCAGCAGGTTCTCCGGCAGGAGCACCCGGTCGAGGACGTTCTGGCTCAGCTCGCTCCAGTGCGTGATCGCGGTGACGGTGCCGAGACCGACGACGATGCACCAGAGCACGAAGCCCGCCACGCCGACGAACGGCCGGGCGAGAGGCATCAGCCGGTCGAGCACCCGCTCGGGGTCGAACAGCGGGATCTGCCAGGCGAAGATGCTGAAGATCTTCTTCAGCATCACGCGCCGCTCCTGCTTCTCGCGGCGGCGGAAGAGCTCCGCGGTGTCGGGCGGCACGTCGCACTGGAGGACGTCGGCGGCATGCAGCTGGCCGAGGAGCTGGATCACCTCGTCCTGCGTCACCGCGTCGTCGCCGAGCTGCGCCAGCGCCCGGTCCCAGATCGCCTGGACGGTGTTCTTGCCGTCCATCAGCCCGATCACGAAATAGGCCGGCGGCGAGAATCGGTGGAAGCGCTCGGACGCCAGGTCCTGGAGGACGTACCAGGTGTCGCCGCGGTACTGGTGGCGGTGGATCTGCGCGTGGGGGCGCAGCAGCGGCGTCAGCTTCGCGACCCGGTACCAGGACGGGCTGAAGAGCTGCTGCGCCATCGCCTCAAGGCAGCCAGGACCAGAGGATCAGCCGCAGCGAGTTGACCGCCTGACGCGTCCAGATCCACAGGTACGACCGGCGGTCGATCTCGACCTTGCCGACGCCTTCCATGTTGGGGCGCATGCGCGGGTCGGTGCGGTCGAGCTTCGCCTCGATGCGGAAGAAGTTCTTGCCCTCGCGCGGCGTCGACACCGGCGTGACCTTCGTCACCGCGAACCCGATCGGATCGTCCGGGAAGGCCGACATCAGCAGCGTGCCGCGCTGCCCGGGCTGCACGTAGGCGACGTCGCCTTCGTCGACCTTCAGGACCAGGCGGAACTCGCTTAGCGGCGCCACCTCGAACAGGATCGTCCCGCGTTCGACCGGCGCGCCGAGGTTCTGGCTGAGGTCGCCCGAGACGACCACCCCGTCGAACGGCGCGGCGACGGTGGTGCGGGCGAGCTGCTCCTCGACGCGCGCGACCTGCGCGCGCGCCTGTTCGAGCTGGGCGGTCACGATCTGCACCTGCGCCAGGTTGCGGTCGGCGAACGCGGAGCGCAGCCCCTTCGACAGCTCCTCCTGCTGGCTCAGCCACTTCAGCCGCTCGATCTTGAGGTCGCGATCGTCGAGACGCGCGAGGAGCGTCCCCTGCTTCACCAGGTCGCCAGCGCGGACCGGCGCCTCCTTGATGTAGCCGTTGAACGGCGCGGTCGCCGCGAGCTGCAGCTCCGGCTCGAGCACCGTGCTCGCGGAAACGCGGAAATCGCCCTTCACGAACAGCATGAACGCGAGGAGAACGACCGCGCTGATCGCCGCGAGCTTCAGCGCGGCATGCCGCGGGCCGAACAGCTGACGGAGCTTCTCGCGCCACCAGTCGACGAGCCGGGCGCCGAACCAGCGGTCTTCGCGGCGATGCACTTCGAGCATCGGGCCGGCCAGGGCGGCGACGGCCTCGCACAGCTCGATGACGCCCGAGTCGAACGGGCGGTTCGCGACGCGCTCGAGCGTGATCGCGCCGGCGGGCTTGCCGAGCGAAGTCATCACCACCGTGCAGCAGGCGCCGGAGCCCTGCTCGTCGATCAGCGCATCGTGCGCGCGCCGGACGAGAGGGGAGCTCCCCGGAGGCGGCGGCACCGCGACTGTCGCATTCTGATCGACCGCCTCGTCCATCGCCGTGGCGATGGCGCGCATCAGGTTCGTCCGCTCCTTGAATTGCGCGCTGTGCGAGACCGCGTCGATGCGGATCTGGCCGTTGTGCATGAACCCGACGCTGACGCGGTCACAGGAGAGCCGGGTGGCAAGGTCGGTCGCGAGCGCGGTGCCCGCGGCGACGAAGCGGTCGTGCGCGGCGGCCGAGGCCACCACCTCGAGCACCGTCTGGAGCTTGTCGCGCGTCTCGCCGACGCGCGCCACCTCCTGCTGGCAGAACATGAGCTCGAGGCCGGCCGCACCCCAGTGGAGCTGGCGCAGCGCGGCCTGCAGGTCGGCGTCGGGCCGGGGCGAGATGTCCAGTACGACCACCCCGTGCAGCCGCCCGACGGACTCGACCGGGTAGCCGATGAAGGTGCTCGCCGGAGCGCCCTCCTTGGCAGCCTTGTTCGGCGCGACGACCCCGCGCCGCTCGACGAGCGCCTGCTGTGCCGTCGGCGTCAGGTAGCTCATGTCGCGACGCACATCCGGCCAGACCGCGACGGCGTTGTAGCCCTCCGCGCCTTCGAGGCGAAGGAGCACCACCCCGCCGACGACGGCGGGGATCAGGCGGCACTGGATGGCGAGCCAGCTCTGGCAGTACTCGCGCGAGTCGTTCGCGCTGGCGAGCACGGCCCAGAGGGCGGAGTCCTGCTGGGCCGCGCCCGGCGTCTGGGCACGGGCGTCCGTCCCCGGGCCGGAAGAGCCGAAAGCGGCAGACATCGGAGGAAAGGGGTCCCGCGCGACGTCTGACGCCGCGCGACGCCGGTTACTGCTTCAGCTCGCCGTAACGGTTCTCGTACTCGCCGATCAGCTTCGCGAGGATGCCCGAGAGCCGCTTCGCGGCGAACGGCGACAGCACGATCCGGTGGGACAGCTCGATCTCCATGTCCTGGGGCGTGCGCTCCCAGTTGTGGCTCACGCCGAAGTTCAGGACGACCTCCTCGCGCGTGCTGGTGGCGTTGCAGAAGTTGGCGTAGGAGCTCTTGAGGCTCTGGGTGTTCCAGCGCACCTTCGTGCTGGCGGCCTGGTCGGCCGCCGCCGCCGCCTTCTCTTTGTCCCCGTTCTGCTGTGCCTTGGTGGCCATCTCGAAATTCTCCTTGAGCGGATTGGCGTGGTGGTGAGGAAAGGCGCCCAGGTCGATGAAACGCGCGCGAGCCCGCGCCGTCGGCCGAGTATGTTACTGGCAGGCGGCGAGATTTAGCAATCGGAATCGGGGGTTATCGCGCAGTCTTTGAGAAGGACTGCACGTGTGGGCCGGGACCGATTACGCGTCACGCGCGATTGCGGCAATTCGACGCGAAGGAAGCAGCGCCTCGGTCAGGTACGGCGCCGTCGCGGATCCGCCCCAACGGCTAGTGCTGCACCGAGCCCGGCTATCACCAGCGCCCCGTGTTGGGCTCGAGAATCGACTGGCTCTGTGCGATCTGGATGTCGGCGCGCTGCGAGATCGGTTCACCCTACGAAAAACGGCTCGAGGCGGATCGCGGGAGCGCCGACGCGCGAGAGAGAAATTGAACGCTATTTCCGAACTAATATAGACGCACTAGAGAATGTTACAAACGTTTCCGGTCTCGGCTACACTTCCGGCAGGTCCGTTGTTCGGGAGTGTCGCCATGAGGCCTCCGAGTCTGGGTCTGGAAGATCCCCTGGCCAAGCGCCAGGAGTTGCTCGCCCTCGCCGAGCGGGTGCCGGGGGCGTGGATCGGGATGAAGATCGCGGCGCTGCTGCTGATCGTGGAGGGGCAGCGTCCGGGCTGGATCGCCGAGGTGTTGGGACTGACGCGCATGAGCTTGTGCCGCTGGATCCACTCGGTCAATGAGCAGGGCGTCCAGAGCTTGGTGCCGCAGCCCAAGCCGGGGCGCCCGGCGACGCTGACGCCCAAGGTCCGACGCGAACTTGAGGTTCACCTTGAGCGCTCGCCGCAGGAGTTCGGGCTGAATCGGGTGCAGTGGGATGGACCGACCCTGGTGGTTCACCTGAAGCGTCGCTTCGGCGTCTCACTGAAGGTCCGACAGGCGCAAAACTGGATGCATCGGCTGGGCTACCGAATGAAGCGCGCCAGCCACGCTTACCTCCAAGCCCGCTCCGAGGATGCCCGCCGGTTCCAGCGGGCGCTAAAAAAAACTCCGCAACCTTGAACCGGACGAGACCGTCGTGTTCCAGGACGAGACCGGCTTCACCCTGCATCCGCGGCTCGGCTTCGGCTGGGCCCGGCGCGGCCAGCCCCTGCGCGTACCGACCACCAGCCAGCACACGGCCCGGCTCAACCTCTCGGGCTGGGTCGCCCCGTTGCTCGGTCGTCGCGGCATGATTCGCACCGAGCATGGCAACCGCGAGGGCTTCCTGGAAGTCCTCGGACATCTCTATCGGCGTCTCCAGCGCTATCGCATCACCCTCTACGTCGACGGCGCCAACTGGCACAAGGGTGAGCCGATCCGCGAGTTCCTGCGCACCCACCCGCGGCTGCATCTGCAATACCTGCCCGCCTACCAGCCCGCGCTCAACATGCAGGAGCGCATCTGGCGGCGTGTCCGCTACGAGGCAACGACCAACCGCTGGTTCGAGACACTCGAGGAAATCTGGGACACCGTGCAGCGAACCACCAGCGCCTGGACGCGCGAAAAGCTCCAACGACTTTGTAACGTTACTTAGCACGTTTGTATTAGTTAGCCGCAACCCGCGCGCTCCAGCCTCGTCTTCGCTCGCCGGGGAATTCGGAATCGACAGTAGGTTCGCGTGTCGCGCACACAAGAGGGTTATGGACGCATTCAACTCACAGGAAGTTCTTGGTGGTTGGCGCTGGGCGCGCCGCCTTCATCGTGCTGAAAGGGTTGCTCGAGCAGCAAGAACGCAACGGCGTGATTACGCGCGACGAGATCAACGCGATTCTGCCGAGTGGCGCTCAGTCAATTCCTGGGCGCGCCAAACGACGCCGCTCTAGCGTTGATCAAAAGCTTGAAGCGTTAGCGACCTGAACCGCTCTTCCGTCCAGTCGCAGCCGTCTCGAGCCGTTCCACTAGCGCCGTCACCAGGAGCTTCGGCGTTGTCGTCAGCCTCGCAGGCTCAAGCGCTCGCACGAGGTCGGCGGCGCATTCCACGATCACGTTCAGCCGCCGGATCTCGGTGACGAGTGCCCGCACTTCGTTGGTCGGGTAGCGGCGCTCGATCGCGTCGAGCTGGTGAGGGGTCCACAGGTCTGACACTGTGGAATACAGTATCTCGGCTACTCCTTGAGCTTATTTTCGAGTTCGGCAAGGTGTTTCTCCAGCCCTTGTATTACTCCTGCTGCACCCTCGTCCTGGGCCTGGGCTATCCGGGCCCGCGTTTGCTCCGGGGTCAGTAGGTCAAGAGGATCGGTGCCAGTCCTCTTGAGCGCTGCAATTCGGTTCTCTGCGGAAACCAACTTGGCCGCAAGGGCTCCGAGCCCTTTCTGAAGCTTGACGTTTTCCTTCTTCAGCGACCTGACAAAGGCCCGAACGAGAGGGTTTGCCTTACGCAGTGCCGTGCTGAGATCTGAGGTTTCGTTCGTCGCCACGGGAAGCCAGCAGCCTATGCTCAGATCCTACCCAAAAAGGCGATTGCCGTTGCGGACGGCGTTAGTGCCTCGGCAAGTGGTGTACGAGGGATTGCCGGGATCGGCGCGTAGCGGAGCCGTAGGCGAAGCGCAGCGCTGATCCCGACGCCGGCCCCGAAGGGGGCCATCGTAGCCAAGCCCACTATGGCACTGGCCGAGCTCGCTGAGAAGGGGTCTGACGCCGACCCGCTGCGCGAGATGACCCAGTATCGCGCGTTCAGGAGCTGAAACGAAAAGCCCGCCGAAGCCGGCCTCCGAACGGGCGCTTTCTCAGCAGCGCTTAGGCTCTCTTGGTTTGCTCGATCAGGGCTTAGGGGGTCTGGGTGGCCTATCCACCACTGGTGGCTTGGGCGGCTTGTCCCTAGGTGGCTTTTCCGATCCAGCCTTGGCGTAGGCAGGGACACCGTCAGGCTCAGAATAGCCGGCGCGACGTACGCCGCTTTCCTGACGAAGTTCGCCGCGAAGGTTGATGGTCTGACATTACAAAGACTCTCCTCTCCTTGCGAAACACAGATGAAGCACCACTGGTCGCGTCGTCTTCAACGCTTGCTATTTCTTTCTCTTTGTTATCCCCCTCTCGCAGGGCTTGCGATCAAGCGAACGGTGCATAACGACGACCCAGGCAAACCATTTAACAAAGATTAACCACGCTTTCTCGACAGCCGGAATCACCCGCCGCTGGAGACTGTCAGAATTTCTGTGTGACCCGAGCCGGTTGATCAACGGGTCATATCAAACCGATCGCCGAACAGGATCGCGAACTGAGCCCGCGCCGCGTGCCAGGTGATCGGCGGCATTTTCCAGTCACGCGCGATTTCGCGCAACACGAGCCAGATCAGCTTAGCTGCCGCCTCGTCAGTCGGGAAGTGCCCGCGCGCACGAACCGACCGACGCACCCGGCTGTTCAAACTTTCGATGGCGTTGGTCGTATAGATGATGCGGCGCACCTCCGGCGGATAGACGAAGAACGGGATCACCTGCTCCCAGTTGCGTCGCCAGGCCGCGGCGATCGCCGGATAGCGTCGACCCCAAGGCCCGGCCTCGAAGGCCTCCAGCGCGACCTGGGCGGCTTGAGCGGTCTCGGCCCGGTAGATGGTCTTGAGTGCGCCGGCGACCGCTTTACGCTCCTTCCAGGAGGCAAACTCCATCGAGTAGCGGATCAGGTGCACGATGCAGGTCTGGACCTGCGCCTGGGGAAACACCGCGCTGATCGCCTCGGGGAAACCCTTCAGGCCGTCGACCACCGTGATCAGGACGTCGGCCACGCCTCGGTTCTTGAGCTCGGTCATCACGCGCAGCCAAAACTTCGCCCCTTCGGTCTGCTCGATCCACAGACCCAGCACGTCCTTCTTGCCCTCGGGCAATACCCCCACGGCGAGGTAAACGGCCTTGTTGCGAACCGTCCCCTCGTCGCGGATCTTCACCCGCAGAGCATCGAAGAACACGATCGCGTACACCGCTTCCAACGGCCGGGATTGCCACTTGGCCACCTCGTCGAGCACCGCGTCGGTAACGGTGCTCACGAGCTGGGGTGAAGCTTCGATCCCGTAGAGCTCGCGAAGGTGGCCCTGGATCTCCCGCACGCTCATCCCTCGGGCGTACATCGAAACGATCTTGTCGTCGAATCCCGGGAAGCGCCGCTGGTACTTGGCGATCAGCTGCGGCTCGAAGTTGCCACGCCGGTCGCGCGGGATATCCAGATCGAGCTTGCCGGTGTCGGTGAGCACCGTCTTCTTGCTGTAGCCGTTGCGGTGGTTGCCGGCGCCGGCTGCGGAATCGGCCTCGGCCGATTCCGCAGCCAAGTGCTCATCGAGCTCGGCGTTGAGCATGCGCTCGGCCAGCGCCTTCTTGATGTCGTCGAGCAGACCCTCCGAGCCGAATACCTTCTTCGGGTCCGCGTCCTTCAGCAGCTCGTCAACCAGTTCCTTCTTGACTGCCATAACATCCCCCTTTCCGGGAAGTATGGCTCGGACACACGAAATTCATGACACTCCTCCGCCGCTGCGGCGGGTGATTCCGACTACGGCCGCGAGCTGGAGCGCAACAAGATCCCAGCGCCCAACTGTCCGTCACAACGGGCACTTTGCCGCCGAGCATGGAAACAAAAAGCCCGCCGAAGCGGGCTCGTTGTCCGACCGGCCGGCGCGTTTGCAGCGCCAAGCGGCAGGAGCGCTCAGAACAGCACTTTGAGGCCACCGATGAGCTGCATTGAGAGGCCGATGGCGAACAGCGTGAAGGCCTGCATCTGATCACCATGCTGCTGTCGGATCAGCTTCAGCGGGAAGTGAGCACCGCTCGCGGTGTTGTCGATGTTGACGCCGGCCGGGCTGATGCCCAGGTCATCGACGCTCTCCCGCCCGCGCTTCGCCGCCTTCACCAGCAGCCACGCGCCCCACAGTTCAAGCGCGATCCCGACCCCCCCGATCACGTTCGATCCCACGTCCACAACCACGTCCACGAGCGTCATGAAATCCGTCCCCCTTTTGTCCAAACGACGGTTACGTAGGCTCACCCGGCGAGCCTCCTGCATGACTCAAAACCACAACTGCCACCACGACTGCCACCAATTCAGATCCGGTCGAATCCTTCGATCGGCTCTGCTTCGGTTTTGCTCTCAACTAGCTGCTTTCTTATTGATGCCCGGAGCAGGACTCGAACCTGCACGGCCGAAGCCAAAGGATTTTAAGTTCTTCCCGCCGACAGACCGCGAAAGTCGACGACAAAGAAATCAAGCCTTTGGCCTGTCCGAGTTAACGTGGAGTGCTGCTAGTTATCGCTGTTTCTTGCGTCTCAGTGTCCCGCCGGTGTCCCACGGCTAAGCCGCTGGACCGCGCGAAATAGTGCGGACAGCTCGCCTATCGCCCCGGCCAGAACGGTAAGAGGTCTCTGAGAGAGAAGGACGGAACAGTGTCGAAGGTACCCTCGGTCGGGCGGCCGCAGTCCACCCGGCGCTCGGCGAAGCAGCGCTCCCGCCATGCGGCCACATCCGGCGTCGGGACGGCGATCGGCCGGTCGAAGCCGCCCGAGACGCCCATGCGTTCGAGCTGGACGGCCCGGGCTTCCCACATTGCGGCCCGGGCTTCCCACATTCCGGGCGCCGACTCGGTTTGCCGCTGCGGTTCTCTCGGAATGGCCAAGGGAATCGTGCTTAGGTTCGAGTCCGCTTGCAGAACGGTGACCTTGACGGCGTTGCGCGGTGGCTTCTCGCCGTAGCTGGTGACCCCTTTCTGGTCGGTCCACTTGTAAATCTGCGCGTGGGCGAGAAGCGGCATGGTGAGCGCGCCCAGTAGGAGGCAGTGCAATAAGTTGGAGGACACGGTTAGGCTCCTTGTCGAGGTTTCTACCTGGCAGTGCCCGCCCGCATAGGCCACGCAATCGGCGGCCCAGAAAACAGGGCACGCGGCTTGTGCGGCTACGCGGTGCGTGCGGTCGCCACAACAAGCCTGCACCTGCTGTCGGACCATGGCAAGCGGATTCACAGTGTCGATATGCTGCCGCCCGTACGGGCTCGCTTGCATCACCCCACCGTCGACAGACAAACCCCTCGGGTCGACGCCATCGCCGGAAAGCCTGCCACCGGCTACTCTTTGAGCTTACTTTCGAGTTCCGCAAGAAGTGCAATTTCTTTTTCCAGCCCTTGCATCACTTGTACTGCAACAACCTCGTCCTGGGTCCGGGCTATCCGGGCCCGCGTTTGCTCCGGGGTCAGTAGGTCAAGAGGATCAGTGCCAGTCCTCTTGAGCGCTGCAATTCGGTTCTCTGCGGAAACCAACCTGGCCGCAAGGGCTCCGAGCCCTTTCTGAAGCTTGACGTTTTCCTTCTTCAGCGACCTGACAAAGGCCCGAACGAGAGGGTTTGCCTTACGCAGTGCCGTGCTGAGGTCTGAAGTTTCGTCCGTCGCCACGGGAAGTCACCAGCCTATGCTCAGATCCTACCCAAAAAGGCGATTGCCGTTGCGGACGGCCGGCCACCACGCCACCCCGAGGCCGCCAGCGCGAAACCGTCCTCGTGCGACTCGCCCTCCCGCAGATAAACAATGAAGATCCCGATCTCCTACTTCGGTCGATCATAGTCTTCGAGCTTCTCGGTTCGATTCCTAATCGCCATGCCCTCGCCTCCAATTGAGTGCCTGTAATCCCTGCAACCGAGCGAGCTCGCGCAGGACATTTGCGGTGCGGCACAAACACGCACTGGTTGTGCCCCGCCGCGTGGTGTACGAATCGTGTTCTCGTAAGGCCGGGATCTGTGCTCAGCTCATCACGGCGGAGAGCCTCGCGGGTTGATTGTCGCCGAGTGCCTGCAAGCCTTCAAGCTGCAAGTAGCGACGCTGCAACTGCCACTCGTCGTTCTGCTCGAGCAGCAGCGCCCCGACCAGGCGCATGATCGCGGCTTCGTTCGGGAAGATGCCTACGACGTCGGTCCTGCGCTTGATCTCGGCGTTCAGGCGTTCGAGCGGGTTCGTGCTGTGAATCTGCAGCCGATGCGCCTTGGGGAAGTTCAGGTGCGCGAGCACGTCGGCTTCCGAGTTATCCATGAGCGAGCCGATCTTCGGGAAGCGCTCGCGCAACTGATCGGCGACCGCACGCCACTGCCGACGCGCCTCGGCTTCGCCTTCTTGGGCGAAGACGGTGCGGATCAGGGCGGCGACCATCTGGCGTTGGCCCTTCGGGACGTGGGCGAGCGCATTTCGCATGAAGTGCACCCGGCAGCGTTGAGCGGTTGCCTTCAGGACCTTGCTGACTGCGGCCTTCAGGCCCTCGTGGGCGTCGGCAATCACGAGTTTCACCCCGCGCAGCCCGCGACGGGTCAACGAGCGCAGGAAGCTCGTCCAGAAGGGCTCGGCTTCCGAGGCCCCGACGCTCATGCCCAGCACCTCACGCTGCCCGTCGGTGTTGACGGCGACGGCGATTATTACGGCCACCGAGACGATCCTCCCGGCCTCGCGCACCTTCACGTAGGTCGCATCGATCCACAGATACGGCCAGTCGCCTTCGATCGGGCGATTCAGGAACGCACCCACCCGCTCGTCGATCTCGGCGCACAGCCGCGAGACCTGGCTCTTGGAGATCCCGCTCATGCCCATCGCCTTCACCAGCTCGTCGACCGAGCGGGTCGACACGCCCTGGACGTAGGCCTCCTGGATCACCGCGGCGAGGGCCTTCTCGGCGGTCCGACGCGGCTCGAGGAACCCCGGGAAGTAGCTCCCCTGGCGAAGCTTCGGGATCTTCAGATCGACACTCCCGGCGCGGGTGTCCCAGCTGCGGTCGCGGTAGCCGTTGCGGCTGTTCGCCCGATCCGGGCTACGCGTGCCGTAGGCGGCCGCGCACAGGCCCTCGACGTCCATCTCCATCATGCGCTGGGCGACGTACTGGATCATCTCGCGCAGCAGGTCCGCATCGGCCCCCTTCTCAGCGAGCTCGGCCAGTGCCATAGTTGGCTTGGTCATCGTGTTTCTCCTCATCAAGGTTGAAGGTGTCGCAACCCAACCTTAATCGAGAACACGATGGCCCCCTTCGGGGCCGCCGCCGGAATCAGCGCTTCGCTTCGCCTACGGCTCCGCTACGCGCCGATCCCGGCGATCCTTCGTACACCACGTCCCGGGAGTGCGTCATGTAAAGCTGACGATTGCTGGTGAGTGGAAGTCTCACCCGGCCAAAGCCGTAGCGGGCGGGTCGGAACCGAGTCTTGCAGGCGTCGCGGTAACGCGAGGTCTGAAGCGTAGACAGGGGTCGTACGGGATGTGGGAACGAGCTTCGAAAGGTGGAAGATCGCGAAGGCCGAGCCTGTTCCCTGTGAGCGAAGGCAGCACGTGCCGCCTCGTTATGCGAGAGGCGGTCGCTTCGCCGGAGTCGATGGCCACATCACGTACGGAAGGCAGTCGTCGGAACATGAGAGGCCCGACCGGGGCCGCCGCGTTGGTCCGCGGCGGGGAGCGAGGACGAGGCATTGCCGGAGTCCTCGCTCGAGCTGAGGTCGGGAGTCGGACTCACCCATAGTACTGATGAAGCCGCCGAAGGAAACGAGGCGCGCGGAGGGAAGGGGTGAGCCCGGAGGAAACTCGTTCGAGGTCAGCCAAGGCCGGACGCAGAGCCGGGCAACCTTGAGACCGACCCTTGCGCGAGTGCATGCGGCAGCGCGATGCGCTGCCCAGACCCGGTTCACCGCACTGCTACACCATGTCGACGAGATTGCGCTCGAACGCGCGTTTCGGCGACAGCGGCGCCAAGCAGCGGCGGGAGTCGACGGGATGACGGTGCAAGCCTACGAGCAGACACCTCGCGGTGAATCTGTGCGAGCTTTGCTCACGGGTGCACACGGGGCGCTACCAGGCGCAACCGGTGCGACGCGCCTACATCCCGAAGGCCGACGGCGGAAAGCGCCCGCTCGGTGTCCCTACACTGGAAGACAAGATCGTCCAGGGTGCGGTCGCCGAGGTACTGAGCGCGATCTACGAGGCCGACTTCCTGGGGTTCTCCTACGGCTTCCGCCCGGGACGCAACCCCCATCAGGCGTTGGCAGCCTTACACACCGCCTTGATGAGCCAGCGCGTGACCTGGGTGCTCGATGCTGACATTCGCAGCTTCTTCGACTCGGTTGACCACGAGTGGCTGCTGCGGATGCTGGCGCACCGGGTCGCCGATCCACGAATCATGCGGCTTGTTCGCATGTGGCTGGAGACGGGGATCCTGGAGAGCGGTGAGATTCACGCGACCGACCGGGGCACACCGCAGGGGGCGGGGATCAGTCCGCTCCTTGCCAACATCTTCCTGCATTACGTGCTGGATCTCTGGGTCCATCAGTGGCGTCGGCGGCACGCACGGGGGCGCGTCATCATCGTGCGCTATGCCGACGACTTCGTGATGGGCTTCGAGAGCAAAGCTGACGCGGAGCGGATGTTGATCGATCTCAGGGCGCGGCTACAGAAGTTCGGGCTTGCGCTGCATGAGGACAAGACTCAGCTGATCGAGTTTGGGCGGCTGCCTGCGCTCACGCGCGCTCGGCTGGGCCTGCCGCGACCCCGCACCTTCGCCTTCCTCGGGTTCACCCACTACTGTGCGTGGACACGCGACGGGCGATTCCTCGTGAAGCACAAGACGCAGAGCAAGCGCCTCACTCGGAAATTGCACGAGCTTCGCCGCGAGGCGTGGCAGCGCATGCACGAACCACTCGCCGACCAGCATCAGTGGTACGCGAGCGTGCTCCGCGGCCACTACGCCTACTACGGCATGCCGCACAACTACCGGGCGTTGGCGGGCTTCCAGCAGGAGGTGCGACGAATCTGGTCCGGCTGCCTACGCCGACGGAGCCAACGCTCCCGACGCGCCGGCTGGGCCTGGTTTGACGCGATCACCGCCCGCTACCCGCTGCCTGCTCCGCGGATTACTCACTCCTGGGCCGAGCAACGCCTCTGGCACGTGCCATCACCTTCGGGAAGAGCCGGGTGCGGGAAAGCCGCACGCCCGGATCTGTGAGGGGGAAGCCGAATGGCCTACCTA
>CAWHBL010000019.1:0-193866 GCA_963827555.1 uncultured beta proteobacterium | reverse complement strand
TCGTAAAGGTCGGCGTTATTGACCCGTCGATCTGGAACGGACGCGGATACCAGTACGGGTGACGCGTTCCCCAGCAGGCCACGACGGTGTCGAAGGACGCGATACTCGTCAGGGCGTAGGCGCGCGCGGCCCGCGGCGGGTTCTGGTCCCACCGGTACTCAAAGATCTTCTGCGAGAGCTGCGGCGCCCACAGCAAGTGATTCAACTTGGCGTAGTGATAGGCGATCTGCTCGGTCGCCTTCGGCCCGTCGCCGGGCGTGGGGCGACCAGCTGGGTCGTCGGGCCAAAAGATCCCGTTGGGCTGACCGGTGGGCTTGAAGGCCTTCATGTCCGCTACCGCCTTGGCCATCTCCGGTCCGTCCCAGGCGGGCGGGTCGGAGATGTTGGACTTGCCGTTCCAGGGGACGATCCAGGTCTTCCACGTTCCGGCCAGCGGGAAGTTCGGGTTCTTGCCTGTCCACCTTCCTGAGCCGCTGGGCATGTTCCCGTCCCACGGGGCGTCGAAGCCATCGGTCCGGGCGCGCGCGACCACGCGCTCGCCTACTCTGCGGCCCAACTCAAGACCGGCCTTGACGTCGCTTGGAAACTCCGTTCCCGCGAGCAGACGGGAGCGCGCAGCTTCCTCGGCCTTCGTCGCGAACAACTGGGCATCGTCCGGCATCACATAGGACAGCACTACCGCTGCTGCCCCCGCCGTCACCGCATGTTCGGAGGGATAGGACGGCGAGCGCGGGTTGGGAATGGCGGTGGTGAAGGTCGAATCGACCTCGCTTGGGCGGCGTCGATTGTGCGCGAACTTCGAGTCCCAGGCGGCGATCGTCGCTTCATAGATTGCCACGTTGAGAATGGTCATCATCCGATAGTTGCCGTGGGGCCCAATCTTGCCGATGCGCTGGAGGCCCTGGGACATCGCAATATCAGCTCCAGCGATACCCCGGTGAGCCCGCATCCCAGTAGTTGATCTGATCGAGCGCGGCGGCGGTGCGTTGGCTGGCCAGCGTCCTCAGTTCTGCCAGTTCAGTCGGCGACGCGGCCGCGCTCGGCGGCGCGGGCAACCGCAGCTCGCTCCCGGATGCAAGGACGTGGGTTCGCCACGCTCTCGCGCCTGGCTCGATACTCATCTGCGCCCCGACCCGGCCACCAATAGCACTGAGTATCGAAAAACACGGCAGCGCGATCACTGCAGCGCAGAGCTTGAGACTTCGATGGTTCATGGAACACTCCTCCTCGATTAAGCGATCAGTCGAACCCGTGACCGAGTCCCGTTATTCGCACTGGCCGCGGCGCCTACTAGGGTCGGTAGATGTTTATGCGATCGCTTTTATGGACCCTCGTCCCACCCATTGTTGGCCGCGCGAGGCGAACGGAACATTGGACGGACGGGCGCGTCCGTGCTCCGTATGGCTTACCGGCACACCGGCGGCGCTGACACGGGACCGCGCAAGTGCCTCTCTCTTGCTGGAAGGACCCGGACGGTGCGCTACACTCGACCGGCCCAAAAAGGCTAGCCCGACGAGGTCATGGAGATGAAGACCCTAGTCGTCGAGATCACCCGCTGATTCGCGAGCCGGTCCCGGGTGTGATCGGCCGGCTGGAACCCGGCGCTATGGCGTTCGCTGTGGCCGAATCGTGTATCGGCGGAAGAATGGCGAGTTCGAGCACACGCGTTGCTTCACTACGGTCATCGGCGAGGCTGAGTGGACCGCCTTTGAAAAGGTTGAGGTAACAGGCCGCCTACTGCGGCCGGTTAGCCCCGCTGGCGATCGGCCGGAAACCGGGACCGAAACGGCGAGAAGCAAGTTGGAAAGGAGACAGCTGATGCAAGTCTTTGAGCATTTCGAGAACTGGGACAACTTCGCCAACAAGTGTTCGGTGAGCCTTCATGCAGTGGACGACAAGGGAATCGTCCTCTGGGCGAACGATACTGAACTCGGTTTCATGGGCTACAAGCCCGAAGAGTACATTGGGCGATTCATCGGCGACTTCCATGTGGACAAGGATGTCGTCAATGACATCCTTGGGAAGCTGACCAAGATTCAAAACCGTCAATGCCTATCCGGCGCGCTTGCGGGCGAAGGACGGTTCGATCAAGTATGTGATGATCAACTCCAACGTGTACCAGCGAAAAGGGGAGCGTTCAGCACACGCGTTGCTTCACGACCGGAATCGATGAAAACATCTGGATCTCCGCCACCAACGCACGCAGAATCGGAGCCCTACCGCGGTAGCGGTTTAGTCCAATCACCGTTCAGCGAAATCCGCAAAGGTCTGCTTCGCTCGAAACCGACCGGCAGCAAAGGGGTCGGAACGCGACTTTGATTAGTCAGCAACTTCCGTCTGGGTAGCCACCTTCGGGTAAAACTTAGCGTTTCTGTTGCGTGCGCCAGGCCACTCACGCCAAGAGAGATCTGCTTTTCAGCGGTGGCCAAACTGTGACCAAGACGCTGCGGTTTGGTCCGGTTTAGTGCGTGTGGTTGCACGCTAAGTGGTTGAGTTAACTGAACCGCGCCTCTAGGTAGGGCGTCTTTTAATCCGTTGGTCGCAGGTTCGACCCCTGCACGCCCTACCAGGCTCTTGATCTTGCGCCGTTTTCCGGTGCCAGCCTGATGCCACGCAGTCCGTGGCTCTCACAGACCGGAGGTCAACATGGAAACGACGCTTTCGCCGCGGCTGCCCACCGCGGCCGCAGTAACTTTTGGCGAGGCAGCGAATGCGTACATGCTCGCTTATCGCGGGCGCGATCCCTCGCGCGGACAGCGCGTTGGATTCTGGCAAGAGGACCTACGCACCGTGCCGCTTCTCGAGCTCGACGCCGATCGCATCGACGCTGGACTCGTCCTGCTCGAGACCGCCGCGGCGCGCACATTCGTCGGCCGCAGAGATGACTTACTGAATGACGTGCAGGACGCCCCGCTGCAGCGAAGGGAGGAATCGCGGTAGATCGATTGCGTTGTCTCCGGCGTCAGAGTCCCAGCGCCCTGAGGGTGACCGCGCCGGCCTCGCCATCGGGGACGAGCCCGTTCTCGGCCTGGAACGCCTGCACCGCGTGCGCGGTCTGGGGGCCGTAGACGCCGTCGACAGTTCCGGGATGGAAGCCGCGATCGGTCAGTGCCTGCTGGAGCTTCCGTATGGTGGGCCCGCGCATGAGCGGGGACGTGACTCGCAGCACGTCGGTCGGGATCACCACGGCAACCGCCCGCTCGTTGGCGAAGTACTGGACACCGGGCACGAGGATGCCGTGGTCCCAGCGCCGCCCGGACAACCGCTCGCGGACCACGCCGCGATTGGTGCTGTGCGCTTCGATCGTGCCGCCCATCCCGTCAGACAAAACGATGTGACCGATGCCGCTCGCACCAGGCCGCCGCAGCACGCACGCGCCGGGGGTGCGCGCGGCGTCCTCAATGCTGACGAACGCCCGGTCCGCCGCAGCTTGATTCGCCCAAAACCCGGTGAACGCGTCGGCGCGTATCGGATCGTTGCGCGGCTCGGTGCCGTAGAGGATGCCGGTCGCTTGAAACACGCACCAGGACACGAATTCCGCGCAATCCCATGGCCCCCGCCAGCTCGCGTTCGCCATGGGAGCACGTGCGCCGAGGATGTACTGTTCGCCGATGTGTGGCGCGGCGAGCTCGAGGATCCGGTCGCCGCCGTCAGCAGCGCCAGTCACGCTCTCGCCCGCGCGCGGCACGATCGGGCCCCTGAGCGGGCCGGCGGCCGTGCGCGGCGTGGCGGCCGTGCCCGGCGTGGCTGCCGTGCGCGGCGTGGCCGGCGTGCCGGGTGTGTCCGGGGTGTCGGGGGTGTCGGGGGTCAGCGGCGTGAGCGGTGTGAGCGGCGTGAGCGGTGCGCCTGGCGTGAGTGGCGTCGCGGTCCGGCGCGCCCTCGACCTCCTGGCGCGCGGGTTCGCGCCGGCGCTCGATGTGCGGGTTGCCATGCTCGATCCTCCTCAGGAAATCTGCCGGAAATGCTTCATTTGACCGGCGCCGGCTTCGCCGCGGGCTTCTGATCCCCGCCGCCGCCCGCGCGTGCACCGCAGTGCTGGCCCATCTTGCACGCGAAGCCGTCGGCGAGCTTCTGCGCCGCGAGGCCGGTCGCGAAGAACTTTCCCAGCCCTACCTGCACCGGTGTGGTCTCGCCCTTGACGTCGAATTGGCCAAGCACGGAGAAGGCGTCTTTTGCCACGGCCCCCGGGATCGTCTCGTGCGGAACCGTCGACGAGAGCTGAGTATACTTACCGTCTTCTTGCGGCACGGCAACGGGCACGACCGCGATGTCGCGATCGCGATAGCCCAGCGTCAGCTCCGCACCCTGCTCCGCGGTCGACCCGGAGATGACGATCCCGACGTTGTGGGTCTGTCCGAAGAGCAGTGGCAAGGGTTGATTGGTCGCGCAACCTGCGAGCGCGGCGCCGGCAACTAGCAGGCCGGCAAGTCGTGTTACGCGCATATTCATCGTTCCCCCGAGCTGGAAATTGTGCAAACGTCGGTCGCGCCGTCGAGCAGTGCGGTGATGCGCTCGACCTCCTGCGGGTTGCGAACCCAAAACACCAGCCGGCACGACCCGTCGAGCGCCGCGATCTGCTGACTCGTGTAGCCGACCGCGACGCCGACGGGGCTGGCGAGGACACCCCAAGTCTGCGCCTCGGCGAGAACACCTTCGGCACCTGTGCCGAGCGTGATCGACGCGAAACCGAAGCGCCGCTCCACCGAGACGGTCTCGGCGCCCTGCTTGACGACGATGGTCGTACATGCCTGCACGCAACAGACTCCGAACCACAATGACGCCCACTGCAGGCCGCGTGCTCCCGATCGCAGCCAGCGCTCCACGATGCCGTGCGGGACCGCTACCGGCAAATACATGAACCTCTCCCGCGCAAGTGCGCTTCAGTGCGGCTTCGATGATGCCGCTTCGATGCTGCCGGCCGCACCGCTGGAAGGCAATCCACCAAACGGACTAATCTGCACCTCGCGTCTTGTCTATTGGCGCGCGTCGCTTCGTGATCCTATTCTCGCGGATGACGGGCTTCTCCATTCAACGCGGAGTACGCGATCTCTCTTTTCTACCTCGGGAGATGACCATGAGCCATGGAATGGTTCCTTCCATGCCGCGCACGTTCAGAGCTACTCCACCTCTGCCCGACCCGATCGAATCGCGAGCGTCTCGAGCGGTATCAGTATCGCCAGCGGCTGAACTGTCGCTCACGCCGCAACCGTCCCCGCCGCCTTCAAGCCTGCGTTCCGGCTGCTATCTGATCGGCTATACGCCAACAGTAAGCGATCCCCTGGCCAAATACGATGGAACCCTTCGTGTTGAAACGAGCAGCGAACGAATGGTCGCCAGCGGCGACCTTTATGCGCGCAAGTTTGATCTCGATGCGGTTGACTTTTTCCCTGGACCCGAACCCCAAGCCGGCATCCCGATTCTTCCCATAGACAGTTACCGCTATTACCTGCGGGTGACACGCATATCGGATACCGGCAGCGGCTTCAGTCTCGCATTCGAGGCGCTTCGGTTCAGTGCGGAGCCGGTGCAGTTGCTCGATGGAAGCAATACACGCTGGCTCATGGAGGGCGCGCTCACGGCAATGATGGCGCCAGAGCTGGCGCCCGCGGGTTTTCCGTCACCGGAACTCTATTTCGGCGGCGATGTGGCAAACGCAGCCGGCGCGACAATTGGCCGATTGACGATGGGTTTCGTGTCGCCCTTCTTGCGCAAGGCGACCGTCGAGATCGACCGCGTCCCCGTAGCCGAGCTTCCCCTGGACAATGGTGCAGGGGCGAGCTGGCAAACAATTCTCAACAAGCTCGGCTGGGATATCTCGGTGGTCGTCAGCGACAGCAATGTCGAGGAGCCGAGCGGCGAATCCTGGAATAGAGCCGAGGCACATGCGGCGATGGAGCTAAAGCGCGAGCAGACCGACCTCAACGCCGAATGGCGCTACCACGTTTTGGCTGTGCGGCGGATTGATAAGCACCCTCCAGGGTCCGGACAGACGCAGTTCGAGGAGCTCAACGGCGAGAGAGGGTTCATGTATGACGAGGGCGGCCCTTTGCCACGAGAAGGCTTTATGGTTGCCTCGTATTGCTTGCTTCCGGACGAGGACGCGTGGGGGCCCCTGAGAGGCATGCGCGCCGGAGAGACGGTCACATATTTCCGCACCGCCGTGCATGAACTGGGGCATGCAATGGGCCTGGATCACAACTTGGCGAACAATGCGCTCATGAACACCACGGAGATCATTGCCGAGAACAGCCTACAAACACCGGCAACTCCATTCCCCGACAATATCTTGTGGTCGTTCGCCGCCGACGACGAGCATCGGCTGCGACACTGGCCGGACCTCATCGTGCGTCCCGGAGGCAGGGGGCCGAAGGCGGGCGAAAGTAGCCCGGTAACTCCGTTCAAGTCGGACCGCCACAAGTTGGACGTGACGCCGCTGTTGCCCGCGGTTCCGTTGGGGGCTCCGGTCCGCATAAACCTGAGCCTGACCAATGTGACCGGCGAGGCGGTGGACTCGCCGTCCAGCCTGAGCCTGAATTCGGGTTTCGTGCGCGGACATGTCATCGATCGCTCCGGCACGGTGCGGACATTCTCGCCGCTTGCGCTCAGCGAAAGTCAAGCTACGCGTGACCTCGCGCCGGGCAAAACGATCGCGGACGGATTGACTCTATTCCAGGGTCGGGAGGGCGAGTTGTTCCCGATGCCCGGGGCCTACCGCATCGTCGTCGAAGTGACCTGGCGTGGAAGAGCCGAGGACGTCGAACATCAGCTCACTTTCATCGTGTCTGGAGCAGCGAGCGTTACGGTGACGGCAGCGGTGGACGGCAACCACGCGGCGGCGGCGCATAAGGTGCTCAAGACACCTGAGGTGCTCCTGACACTCGCCCTCGGCGGCGACCATCTGAAAGAGGGAATTGAAGCGATCCACACCGCGCTCAAGAACGACGTCCTGCGTCCGCATTTCGCCTATATCGAGGCCAAGCGTCTGGCCACGCGCTTTTTCAAACGAAAGCCCGACCTGGAAGCCGCTGCCGATCTCATCGATGAGACGACAGTCATGAGCCCAGCCGAGTTCACGAAGGCGGTTCGAATGGGCGAGAGCGCTGGCAAGAGCGCCGGCGCTGCGGCGATGGCCGCGAAACTGAAGGCCAGGATCGGCGGCAGCGAGATCGACGAGAATCTCGGAGCGACGGTGCGCCGTCTCTGACATCGCCGACAGCTACTCGCTTCGTCGCGGGCAGACGAAAGCCGGCGTATGTGACCTCAAATCCGCGACGGCCCAAGACCTGCTTTAGAGCTATCGCTTTGAACGGAGCGACACTCGCGCGGGATCGCAATTCTCGAGGTGATTTGCGCTCGGCGTGCCTGGCTTCGACTCGCGCGGGAGCTCGAAGTCCGGCGCGAGGTACTCGGAGAAGAACTTCAGATTCCGGTTGCGAATTCGAAACCTGTCGGCTCCCGAGGGGCACATTGCCTGCCACACGAGGAGCGCGTGCCAGCGATCCAGGCTGATTGCGGACAACGCCGGTGGCCGATCGGACCCATCCCATTTCCAATCCCGCCCCCCGGCAGGCAGTGTCGCCGGCGGCTGCCCTCTTCGGAATGCAGTTCGCAGCGCCGCCGACACTTGTCCCGGATTGGACTCATAAAAAGCCATCAGGAAAACACCTTCTTCCGGCAGCCCGAATGCTCTTGCAGGAACCTCCGCCGGTTCCAGCACATCTTTCTCCCAATGGCGGACTTGAACCGCAACGACGAGTGGATCGCGAAAAGCCCGCTGGAATGCCGGGACAAGCCACTTTGCATGATCGGAGTAGAGCGATGTGCCGTGCGGAGGCGTTGAGGCGCAGGTTCCATCGGCCTTGGTCTTCAGCGGCGCGTTCGCGACCTTCCTGGTCGCGAGCAATTTGCTGATGCCCTCTCGCACGCGCGCCACGTCTGGCGGTGCATCTGGAAATTTCGCGTCCTGGCGAAAGGCCGTCCAGACTAGGGGCTGCGCCTCGAACACCTGGAGGAAGCGCGAGATCAACGCCGACTCGGCATCGGCGTCTTTGCTGACACTGCCAAAGAAGTCCGCAACCTCTGCCTGCGGCCAGTGGCCGAAGCCAAAGGTGAGGCCGTCAAGGCAGTCAACAAGATCGTAATGGCGCTCCGATTCCTGTGCGGCATCGAACAACCTAATCGCGCTGCAAGTCCGGGCGGGCATCCTGACCGCTGGCACCATTTCCCGAGCATCCGTGGTCTGTGGGTTATCGATAGGGGGCGGGTCTATTCTGTTGAAAAACTCGAAATCGCAAGGGCGGCAGATTTCCGCGACATGTTGATCCCAGCGCAAAACCCATCCAATTCGCGCTTGTGGAGTAATGAGAGGGCGTACGTAGCGACATCGACTCTTCCGTGTATCCTCCCAGCTCGCAGCGAGGTGCGCGCCTCACAACGCCTCTAGTTTTTTCATTGTCAACAGAAATCGAGTTTTTCAACAGAATAGGTCGCTAGCGGCCGTTGGGGCGGGATACCGCCAAACCGCCTGACCTGATCATCCTCCACGCGACCACCCCGCTGGCCGCCGCACAGCCCGCGCCCACCAGCGCGACCGCTTGAAACGCTTCAAAGAGCGCCGCACGGCCCGCCTCCCCAATCGGTCCCGCCGGCAACGGCGCGCCGGACAGCGCGTCCAGCAGCTCAGCGGGCAGCGTCCCCGACACACCCAGGCCGCTCACCGCGTCTCGCAGCGCCCCGTCGTAGACGGCGATGAAGAGCAGACTCAACACTGCGATCGCAAGCACGCCCGCGACCCGCGCGACCGCGTTGTTCACGCCGGACGCGGTCCCGGCGTAATCGCTCCCGACCGCGCTCATCACCGCCGTCGTCAGCGGCGCGACGGTGATCGTCATTCCCGCGGCGAGCACGACGAGCGGCGGCAGCAGCGATACCCAGTAGCTCGCGTCGCGCAACGGCACCGCGAGCAGGAGAAATCCGAGCCCGGCGACGAGCGGCCCGACGGTAAGCGGAAGCCGCGGCCCGTAACGATCAGCCAACGCGCCGGCCCGCCCCGATAGCAGCCCCATCACCACCGGAAACGGTAGCAGCGCCGCGCCGGCGGCGGTCGCCGAGTACCCGCGCCCCCGGATCAGCTCGAACGGCAGAAAGAACAGCACCCCCGACAGCGCGAAGTAGAGCAGGAGAGTCAGGAGGTTCGCGCCGGTGAACGCGCGCGAGCGGAAGAGCTTCAGCGGCAGCATCGGCGACGGCGCGCGCGCTTCGGCCGCGACGAAAGCCGCGAGCACGACCGACTCCGCCCACGAGCGCCGCGGCCACCGCCGGCGACCGGAACCCGAGCTCCGCAGCCGCCGTGAGCCCCCACGTCATACTCGCGAGCCCCGCGGCGGCGAGGACCGCTCCCACCCAGTCGAGCCCGGGCGGGTGCTCGCTCCTGCTGTCGGGCGCGCCGCGCAGCGCGAGCCAGACCGCAGCGATGGCCAGCGGCACATTCAAATAGAAGATCGCCCGCCACGACACGTGGTCGGTCAGGAACCCGCCGAGCATCGGGCCGACCGCCATCGCGAGCGCCCCATACCCCGCCCACGCCCCGATCGCCCGCGCGCGCTCGGACTCCGGAAAAGTCGCTCCGAGCAACGCCAAACTCGCCGGAACGAGCAGGGCGGCGCCGACTCCCTGCAGCGCACGGGCGGCGACGAGGGTCGCCGTTCCAACGGCCAGCCCGCACAGCACCGACGCGGCGGTGAAGACGGCGACGCCGATCACGAACACGCGCCGGCGCCCGAACCGGTCCGCGCTCGCGCCGCCGATCAGCACCAGCGCGCCCAGCACCACGAAGGTACGCGTTCATCACCCACTGCGTCGCTGCGGCGCCCGCTGCGAGGTCGCGCTGGATCGCCGGCAGCGCGACGTTCACCACCGAACCGTCGATGAACGCGAGGCTGGAACCGAGCACGGTGGCAGCGAGCGTGCGCGTCCGCGCCGCCGCCGCGCACGGGACCGGCGCCGCCGGCGCCGTCGAAGGACGCCGAGATCGCACGGGCCCCGGGAGACGCTGATCACGCGAGGCTACTTGAGCGTGGTCCTGATCGCGATCCCGCTCTTGAGCGCGAGCGTCACCGGCGTGCGCTCGCAGATGTCGGCGATCCGCGCGCGCTGGTCGTCGCCGAGCTCCGCGCCGAGCGCGACCTCGCGTTCGATCCGGATCCCGGTCTCTTCGCGGAAGAGCTTGAGCCGCACTGTGACGGTACCGAGGCTCCAGCCTTTGCGCTCGGCGTACATCCGGAGCGTGATCGACGTGCACGCGCCGAGCCCCGACAGTACGTACGTGAACGGATCGGGACCCGCGTCCGCTCCGCCGAGGGAGGCGTGCTCGTCGGCCAGCAGCTCATGCTTGCCGGCGTGGATCTGCTGCACGTATCTGGGCGCATCCCCGTCCCCGACGACGGTGACTGCGGCGACGAGTTTGCCGTGCTCCATGCCCACACTCCTCGCGTAGCTTTGCATTACGTTTGCGTGCGCGCAGCGGCTAGCGTACGCTCCTTAGCGGGGGTGAACAGGACCCGCGGGAATTCATTCCCTCCAAGACGGCTTGCCTTGTTGCCAAACGCCCTCATCTAGCCGGGCGTCCCGCCGAGGCTTCCGGGACGCACCGACTTCTCCCCAGGAACGCACCCCGCAATGCTGCGACTGTTTGGTTTCGTTTTCCTGCTGCACGCGTACATCGGCTGGCGTCTGCTTCCCGACATGCCGTTCGGCGCGTTCCCGGTCGCGGCGACGACGCTGTGGCTCGTCGCCTCGGCGATCGCGATCCCGCTCGGCCTGTACGCGCGGCGGACGAAGCGCCAGCCGCTCGCCGACCGCCTCACCTGGGCGAGCCTGCTCGCGATCGGCTCGTTCTCTTCGCTATTCGTCCTCACGCTGGTCCGCGACGTCGCGCTCGCCGTCGGCGCAGCGTCGCTGGAAGGATTCCGCGACTACAGCGCGGTCGCGGTACCCGTCCTCGCCGCGCTCGCCACGGTGGCCGGTTTCGTCAACGCGCGCCGGCGCGCTCGCGTCAAACGCGTGGACGTCCCGATCACGAACCTCCCCGCGCCGCTGCACGGCTTCAGCATCGCCCAGATCAGCGACATCCACGTCGGCGCGACGATCAAGCGGGAGTACCTGGATGGAATCGTCGATGCGGTGAACGGTCTGCGGGCGGACATGATCGCCGTGACCGGCGACCTGGTGGACGGCAGCGTCCGGCAGCTCGCGCGGCACACCGCGCCGCTCGCCCGGCTGTCGGCGCGGCACGGCGCCTTCTTCGTCACCGGCAACCACGAGTACTACTCGGGCGCCGGCGCGTGGGTGAACGAAGTGCGCCGTCTCGGGTTGTCCGTCCTGATGAACGAGCACGTCGTGCTCGAGCACGAGGGCGCGGCCGTCGTCGTGGCCGGCGTCACCGACTATGGCGCGCACCACTTCGATCCCGCTCACCGGAGCGACCCGGAAGCGGCCATCGCGGGCGCGCCGAGCGATGCCGGCGTCAAGGTGCTGCTCGCGCACCAGCCGCGGTCGGCGTTCGCCGCGGCGCCGGCCGGCTTCGACCTGCAGCTCTCGGGCCACACGCACGGCGGACAGTTCTTCCCGTGGATCTTCCTCGTCCGCCTCCAGCAGCCGTTCACCGCCGGGCTGCACCGCCTGGGCAAGCTCTGGGTCTACATCAGCCGCGGTACCGGCTACTGGGGACCGCCGAAGCGGCTCGGCGCGCCGTCGGAGATCACCTACCTCCGGCTGGTGCCGGCGTAGCATCGTGGTTCGGCGGCGACGGTCCGCCTGCTTCCCGGCATGTTCAGCTACCTCCAATCCCGCATCCGCGGCACCGCCAGCACCGGACCGGGCGCACCGCCGCCCGGGCTGATCGCGTTCTACTGGCACTTCGCCCGGCAGACCAAGGGCTGGTACGCGCTGATGTTCGTCACCAGCCTCGCGGTCGCCCTGATCGACACCGTGATCCCGGTGTTCATCGGCCGGCTCGTGTCGCTGATGGAGGCCACCGACCGCCGCGCGGCGCTCGACGACCAGTGGCCCCTGCTCGTCGGCATGGTGGCGCTCGTGCTCCTCGTCCGGCCGCTGGTGATGCTCGCCGACGTCGCGATCCGCCACAACGCGATCATCCCCGGCGCCACCAGCCTCATCCGCTGGCAGAGCCACTGGCACGTGGTGCGCCAGAGCTGGCCGTTCTTCCAGAACGACTTCGCCGGCCGCATCGCCAACCGCGTGATGCAGACCGCCAACGCGCTGCGCGAGAGCGTGATGGCGAGCATCCGCGCCATCTGGTACATCGCGGCGTACGGGATCAGCGCGCTTGTCCTGATGGCGCTGGCCGACTGGCGGCTCGGCCTGCCGACGCTCCTCTGGTTCGCCGGCTACGTCGTCTTCCTCCGCTACTTCGTGCCGCGCATGCGCGACCTCGCCCGGGCGAGCTCGGAAGTGCGCTCGCACGTCATGGCGCGGGTGGTGGACAGCTACACCAACATCCTCACCGTCAAGCTCTTCGCGACGCTCGCCGACGAGGACGCCTACGTGCGCGAGGTGATCGACGACCACCAGAACGCGATCGCCGCGCACATGAAGCTGATTTCGCAGTTCATGTTCGCGCTGGCGGTGATGAACGCCATGCTCCTGACCGGCACCGCCGCGATCGGCATCTGGCTGTGGGCGCAGGGGGCGGTGAACGCCGGCGTCGTCGCCACCGCCCTCCCGCTCGCCTGGCAGATCGCCAACGTCGCCGGCTGGGTGAGCTGGGAGGTGACCGGCATCTTCGAGAATATCGGCGTCGTCCAGGAAGGCATGCAGACCATCGCCGTCCCGCACGGCGGGCGCGACCGCCCGGACGCGCGCGCGCTCGAGGTCACGCGCGGCGAGATCCGCTTCGAGGACGTGAGCTTCAGCTACGGCCGGCGCGACGGTTCCCCGGTGATCGACCGCCTGAGCCTTGCGATCCGCCCCGGCGAGCGCGTCGGCCTGGTCGGGCGCTCGGGAGCCGGCAAGTCGACGCTCGTCAACCTGCTGCTCCGCTTCTACGAGCCGGAGCGCGGGCTCGATCCGCATCGACGGGCAGGACATCGGCCACGTCACGCAGGAATCCCTGCGCGCGGCGATCGGCATGGTGACGCAGGACACCTCGCTCCTGCACCGCTCGATCGCCGCCAACATCCGCTACAGCCGACCGTCCGCGGACGACGCGGCGGTGGAGGCGGCCGCGCGCAAGGCGCAGGCGCACGACTTCATCCTCGGCCTGCAGGACTGGCACGGCCGCACCGGCTACGCGGCGCACGTGGGCGAGCGCGGCGTGAAGCTCTCCGGCGGACAGCGCCAGCGCGTCGCGATCGCGCGCGTGGTGCTCAAGGACGCGCCGATCCTGGTGCTCGACGAGGCGACCTCGGCGCTCGACAGCGAGGTGGAGCTCGCCATCCAGGAGCAGCTGCTCGGCCTGATGGAGGGCAAGACGGTGATCGCGATCGCGCACCGGCTCTCGACCATCGCGCGCATGGACCGGCTGGTCGTGCTGGAGGCAGGGCGCATCGTCGAGGAAGGGACGCACGACGAGCTGCTGCGGCTCCGCGGCCACTACGAGCGCCTGTGGCGGCACCAGTCGGGAGGCTTCCTGGCGCACGACATCGTTGCGATCGAGACCGCGACCGAGGTGCCCGAAGAGCCGCCGGTCGACGAGCTGCGCGCCGACACCAAGCCCGAACCCACGGTCGACGATGCGCCGGTGGTGACGCGGGCCTGAGCCGTTGCCGCGTTCGGGCGGCGGACCCGGCACCGTTCCTTGCTCCGGTCGCTTGACTCCAGGAGCAGGACGCCATGCATCTGCATTCGACCTTGAACGGACGGGCAGGCGCGTTTCGCCTGCGCGGCGCCGCTTGGGAGGTCAACTCCCTGAGCTTCCGCGGTTTTCTTTACCTCATCCCCAGCCGCGACGGCGACGGCCGGCACCAGGTCGTCGACGCCGAGGGAAAGACCATGTGGAAACTGCTCGAAGCGCTCGGCGAGCAGGTAATTTCGATCGTCGACGCGCCCGTCGAACGGCTGGATGCGCACGCGGTCGGGGCGAGGCGGTCGGTGGGCAGCAACCCGCGCGAGAGCGAAGCGAACGTAGCCCGGCTGGGATCCCGGTTCCGTTAAGGCGCGTGCTTCCCGGCGCGCCCGTGCTCGGCTGATCCGACGATGAGCGATGTCGCCGGCCGGCGACATCGCGCTTTTGCGCCCGCTCTGCCTGCGGAACCAACGACACCGCGTCGCCGCTGCCGCGCCGTCGCGTCACCCGGCGGCGACGGTCCAAATCGGACCGCGGTCGGTCGAAGAGAAGACGGCTTGATTCGGTTCGATTTTTTCCGCGCGTCGCAGCCGGGGTACGTGCATTGCGGAGGATGATCCGTGACCGACCATGAAACGAGACCAACACCAGACGACCGTTTACGTCGTTTATCCGGCTGCCCTGTTCGACGGATGGGAAGTCGTTAGAGAACACGACGACGCGCCGGTATTCTTCGATACGCGCGAGGCTGCCATCGCCTACGCCGACGCCCGGGCGGCGATGGACGGCGGCGCGCTCGTCAAGGTGGAGAATTGGTTCGGTGATACGGAGAGCGTTCGTGAGGTGCGGTCGGGGGCGTTCGCCGGCCGCATCGCGCGCGTAGGCGAGCGTCGTTTCGGCGAGCGACGACACGCGAGGACGGGTCTCTGTCCCACCGTCCGGTGACGCTCGGCGAGCGGATCGAAGGCAGCGTACGTCCAGCGAGTGATCGTGTCGCCGGCGCCCGACGAATCAGGCGCCGGCCCGAGTTCCCTCGCGCGGGTGGTTTTTGCACGCCGTTGAAAAAAGGAGACGCCTATGACAGTCAAGCCCATTCCCCAAGGCTACCGTTCGGTCACCCCGTACCTCGCGGTCAGGCAGGCGGCCGATGCGATCGAGTTCTACCGGCGAGCGTTCGGCGCGAAGGAGCGCATGCGGCTGGCGGCCCCGGAAGGGAAGATCGGGCATGCCGAGCTGGAGATCGGCGACTCGGTGATCATGCTCGCCGACGAGTTCCCGGACATGGATTTCCGCGGCCCGGCGTCGCTCGGCGGAACGAGCGTGACGCTGCATCTTTACGTCAAGGACGTGGACGCGAGCTTCCGCAAGGCCATCGACGCCGGCGCGAGGCCGGTACGCGAGGTGAAGGACCAGTTCTACGGCGACCGGACCGGCGCGGTGCGCGACCCGTTCGGGCACGTCTGGCACCTCGCGACCCACAAGGAAGACGTCTCGGCGGAGGAGATCGCGCGCCGCACGAAAGCGATGTTCGAGGAGAAAGCGAAGGCGTAAGGCAAGGGACCCCCGAGGAAGCGCCGATCGCGGACGGCGCCTCCTCGGCGGGGAACGGCTACTTCTTGGACTCTTCCGCGATGCACTTGTCCTTCGCGGCGCCGGTCAGCTTGTCGCACTTGGTCAGGTCGCCCGCCGCGTAAGCGGCGGTCATGAGGCCGGCGAACAGCGCGGTGAGCAATGCCGTGACGAGACCTTTCATTGCATTTCTCCTCTGTCGAACTGGATGGCATGCCCGGACCGGACAGTGCAGTCGCCGCGGTCCGTCGCCCTCGCGAAGGCGATGGGCAAGTCACGCCGTGCAATCGGCGTGCCCGAGCTGAAGTGAAAAGCGGGCGCCGGGACCGGCGCCCGGGCCGATCAGGCCGCTTTCTTCCGGTTGCGGTCCAGCCACCCGTCGACGAGCGCGACGGTCTCGTCGACGACCGCGTTGCGCATGCCCTTCTGCGCGGCGACGGTCTTTACCAGGCGGTCGACCCGCTCGATGTTGGGCGCGCCGGCGGCCAGCGCCCGAGCGGCGGAGGAGGGGCTGCCGAGCGACAGCGCCGCGTTGGCGTACTTCTCGAACGGCACCAGGTCTTTGCGGTCGGCGCCGAGCGACACGCACAGGTCGACCACCCATTCGTACACCGCGCGCGAGGCCGCGAGGTCGCCGTGCACCGCGTCCTTGATGGGGCGAACGCTGTCCTTCTGCACGCACCGGTAGTTGCCCGCGAGCAGCATCGCCCACTTGGCGAGCGGCACGAAGACCGAGTCGAACACCTTCAGCTTCACCGGCAGCTCGATCTTTCCTTCCGGCGCGTCGAACCGGATCGCGTCGACGTCCGCCTCGAGCCGGCGGAGGATCGCGGTGTGCGCGTCCGACGCGAATCGCGCCGCCTTGAAGTTGGTCGGCAGCCGCACCTGGAGCACGTTGACCTTCTCCTCCGGCGGACGGAACGCCTGCGGGTCGGGGCTGCACAGCGTCATCAGCGCCGGATCGAAGGCGTCCCAGACCGTCGGATCGGTGTAGCAGTCGCGGCACCCGTCGGCGTTCAGCCCGGGGATGCGCTTGAGGTAGGTGAGCGGCGGCATGTTCATGATCGACATGCACGGCACTTTCGCTTTCGCCACCGCGCTCATGAGCTCGCGCACGCCGGGCGAGCGGTACTGCGGCTCCTGCATCGCGAGCGCGACGAGATCGTAGTCGGCGGGGTTGATGCCCTCGGTACCGCCCGCGGACATCTTTCCCGGCAGCTTGCGGGAATCGATCTCGACGAGGCCCTCCCGGCCCTTGATCGGCATCCGCACGCGGAAGCCTTCGCTGTTCATCAGCTCCGCCTCGGCGGGCAGGCAGACCAGGCGCGCCGAGTGCCCGGCCATGAGCAGCTTGCTCGCCAGCAGCGACCCGTACGAGGCGCCGAGGATCAGGATCTTGTACGGCGTGGGCATGGACGGTTCTCCGCGGCGTGGGTGGACGATGCCGGCGACGATAGGCCGCACGGCAGCGGGTGTCACGCCGCGAAGCAAAATTCCGCGATCCGGAAAATGGACGCCGGCGGGACTGTTGCGCCGACGCCGACTCGCGTACGCTCGGGCGCGGCGACTACCGGGGGGAGCGATGCACGTCCAGGTGAACGACATTCGGGTCCACTGCCGGATCGACGGCAAGGAAGCCGCGCCGTGGCTGACGCTCGTCACCGGCATCGCGAACGATCTGTCGATGTGGGACGGCCAGCTCGGGGTGCTCGGCGGTTTCCGCGTGCTGCGCTACGACCTCCGCGGGCAGGGCGGAACGCAGGCGACGCCGGGGCCGTACTCGATCGCGTCGCTGGTCGCCGATCTCGTCGGGCTGTGGGACGCGCTCGGGATCGGCAGGACCCATCTCGTCGGCCTCGGTCTCGGCGGCGCGATCGTGCAGGCGGCCGCGATCGATCACCCGCACCGCGTCGCGAGCCTCGTGCCCTGCTGCTGCCGCGCGCGGATGGTCCCGGAGTTCGCGACGCTCTGGCACGGGCTGATCGACACCGTGAAGACGAAGGGCTTCGAGAGCATCGTCGAGCCCACCGCGCAGCGCTGGTTCAGCGAGGAGTTCAAGGCCGCGAACCCCGGCGTCCTGGACGGCGTGCGGAAGATGATCCGCGGCACGAGCGAGGCCGGCTACCTCGGCTGCGTCGGCGCGTTCCTCGGCCTCGACATCGAGGACCGGCTCGGGGAGATCCGCGCGCCGACGCTCTACGTGAGCGGCGCGGAGGACAGGCTGGGCGGGCCGCCGGCGCTGATGGCGGGGCTCGCGGCCAGGGTCCCGGGCGCGCGCCACGAGTCGGTGCCGGGAGCCGCGCACATCGCCAACATCCAGAACCCGGACGGCTTCAATCGCGTCCTGTCCGCTTTTCTCGAGGAGCAACGATGAAGTTCGCGCTCGCAGTGTTGCTGTCGTGGAGCGCCGTCGCAGCGGCGCAGCAGTATCCGGCGAAGCCGCTGCGCTGGATCGTGCCGACCGGCGCCGGCAGCGCGGTCGATGTCACCGCCCGGCGCGTCGCGCCGAAGCTCGCCGAGGCGCTCGGCCAGCCGGTCGTCGTCGAGAACCGGCCCGGCGCCAACAGCATGATCGCGGCGCGCGAGGTGGCGCGCGCCCCGGCGGACGGCTACACGCTGTTGCAGGCCGTGGTCAACAACGCGCTGAACGATCTGCTCACGCCGGATCCCTGCTGCCTGCTGAACGACCGGCTGGTGCCGGTGACGCGGCTCGTCTCGACGTCGCTGGTGATGGTCGTGCACCCGTCCGTCCCGGCTACCTCGGTCACGGAGTACGTCGCGCTCGCGAAGGCGAAGCCGCAGACGCTGACCTACGCGTCCGGCGGCACCGGCGCGATCACGCAGATGGTCGGCGAGCTGCTCAAATCGACTGCTGGGATACAAGTCCGCGAAATCCCGTACAAGGCGATCGGCGCCGAGCTGCCCGACCTCACCGGCGGGCACGTGAGCACGGCGTTTCTCGCGTCGGTGGTCATCCGCGATCACATCCGGTCCGGCAAGCTGCGCGGCCTCGCCGTCGCCGGGCCGAAGCGGGTGAGCATCGTGCCGGACGTCCCGACGATGGCCGAGGCCGGGTTCCCGGCGATCGAAGCCACCGGCTGGAACGGCCTCTTCGTCCCCGCCGGCACGCCGGCGGGTGTCATCCAGCGGCTGCACGAGGAGACCGCCAGAGTGCTGCAGTCGAAGGAGATGCAGGACGAGGCAGTCACTCTCGGTTCCGAGCTCGGCGGCGAACGGCCGGAGGCGTTCGCGGCGTTCGTGCGCGCGGAGATCCAGAAGTGGGGCAAGGTGATCAAGGACGCGAACATCAAGATCGAATGAGCGGTCCGGCGCCCTTGGCCGCATCGTCCGTACGGCTAAGCCATAAGAGGGTAGTTACAGAAAGGAAACAAAAGTGCTCCAACGGACATCGACGCGTTACGACGACCGAATACCCTCTGCACCGCATCATCCGCGTGAGTGCGTCCTGCAATCTTTTCCAGAGTCGCGCAAGCGGGCGCTGCTATACTTCTCGACCCTCGAACCTTCCCAGGAGAAACCCATGGCGACAGCAAAGGCCGACAAGCCCGTCAACAACGGCGTCAACGTCGAAGCACTGTTCGGCGCGCAGGAAGCGCTGCAGAACGACACCGGAAGCGGCCAGGTTCAAGTGGCGCTCGACGGTCGAGTGGATCAACGGCACGCACAGCCGCTCCACCATCGAGGGCTTCTACGGCCTGGGCGCCGAGCAGAAGCACAAGTCGAAGTTCACCGTTCGACGCCGACCATCCCGAGGTGTTCGCAGCCGAAGACAGAGGCGGCCACCCCGGTGGAGATCGTCCTGGCCGGTCTGGCAAGCTGCCTGACCGCCGGCGTCGCGGCTGTCGCCCAGGCGCGCCAGGTCCAGTTGCGCTCGGTGTCGGCGACGCTCGAGGCCGGGATGGACATCCGCGGCATCCTCGGCATGGATGAGGACGTGCGCAACGGCTTTGATGGCATCAAGGTGACCTACAAGATCGACGCCGATGCGTCGCCCGAGGACATCAAGGCGATCGTCGCACAGTCGCAGAAGCGCTCCGCCGTTTACGACATCATCGCCAACCCGACCAACGTCACGGTCGAGGTGGCGTAACGCCGCTTCGGCCCGCACGAGGCGCCGCGCCGGTGCGCACGACAGTCGTCGTCATCGGCGCGGGCCAGTCCGGGCTCGCGATGAGCTGGTGGCTCGCCGCGCGCTCGATCGACCACGTGGTCCTCGAGCGCGGCGAGATCGCCAACACCTGGCGCACCGAGCGCTGGGATTCGCTCACCCTGCTTACCCCGAACTGGCAGAGCCGCCTGCCGGGCTTCGGATACGAGGGCGACGATCCGGACGGCTTCCGGACGATGGGCGAGACCATCGCGTTCATCGAGCGCTATGCGCAGGTGGTTTCGGCTCCCCTGCGGACGCATTGCCCGGTCACTTCCGTGCGACGCACGGTCGACGGCTACGAGGTCGTCGCCGGGCAGGGCACCTGGCACTGCAAGGCGGTCGTGCTTGCCACCGGCGCGTTCAACATCGCGCAGGTGCCGAAGGTCTCGGACGCAGTGCCGCCGGGCATCGCCCAGCTCACCACCGCTCAGTACCGCAACCCGGAAAGCCTCGAGGCGGGCGGCGTCATGGTCGTCGGCGCGGCCGCCTCGGGAGCGCAGATCGCCGACGAGATCCACCGCTCCGGACGTCCCGTGACGCTGGCGGTGGGCGAGCACGTGCGCGCGCCCCGGACGTACCGCGGCAGGGACATCCAGTGGTGGATGGACGCCACGGGCCTGAACGACGAGCGCTACGACCAGGTCGAAAACCTGACCCGCGCCCGCAGCCTGCCCTCGTTCCAAATCGCGGGCTATGCCGACCGCCGGAACATCGATCTGAACGCGCTCACGTCGCTCGGGGTGAAGCTCGTGGGCCGGCTGGCCGGCATCCGGGACGGCAAGGCCCAGTTCTCGGGATCGCTGCGCAATGTCTGCGAGCTGGCCGACCTCAAGCTGAATCGGCTGCTGAACAGGATCGACGAGTGGGCCGCGGAAAAGGGCCTCGGCGACGCGGTCGATCCTCCGCATCGCCCCGAGCCGACGCGCCTCGAAGCATCGCCGCCGCTCGGGCTCGATTTCGGTCGCAGCGGGATCAGGACGATCGTCTGGGCGACCGGGTTTCGCCCCGACTACTCCTGGCTCGACGTCCCGGTCCTCGACCGCAAGGGCAATATCCGCCACGATGGCGGCGTCGTGACGGAAGCACCGGGCCTGTACGTTCTCGGCCTGACGTTCCTGCGGCGCCGGAAATCGAGCCTCATGGATGGGGCCGGCGACGATGCGCGTGATCTAAGCGATCACCTTGCCTCCCATCTCGGCGCGCGGAGCGCCGGCATGAGCGTGGCGGCCGCCGGCGGCTGATCGAAACGCAACGCCGCGCTACGCGGCGAAAGCTCAGCCGCAGCTCGGCATTCCGCGGCCCCATTCGATACCGTGGGAGCTGAGGCACCGGAAGAACATCGTGGCAGGATGTGCGGCATGAGGAGAGCGTTGCCCATTGCCGTTCTCGTTCTTCTGGTGCTCGCAGCGGTACCCGCAGCAGCGCAGGTGCCGGGCTCACCCCGCGACGTTCTCATCGCGCGCGCGAAATCGCTCGAGCTCAACACGCCGTACGAGCCGCCGCCCGGCAACGCGCTGGAGCACCATACATCCGGTTTTGCCAAGATCATGTGCTCCGCGGTGTTCATCACCGGCCTGGATCCCGACTTCGCGGCCGAGAACGTCGGATTCTTCACGAGTCCCTACGCGGAGCGCGCGAAAGTCGGAAAGCCCGTGATCGATCGCGCCGCCAAGGCCGTACACGTCACGATGCCGAGCGGCATGAGGCGCACCGCCCGGTACCTGGGCGACCAGGGATGCGTGACGCTCCCGGTGGGCAAGGATTCGGTGAATTTCGTTCCCATCCGGGTCAAGAGCCAGCTGCCGCCCGGCTCCACACAGTTGTGGCCCATGGGCGATTTGCTGCCCACGAATCCGCTGCCGGTGGAGATCCACCCGGCCAAGGTGAAGCAGGCGGTTGACGCGGCCTTCGAGTCGGCCGCCGCGATGACGGCTGCGTTCGTGGTGACGTGGAGAGGACAACTCATCGGTGAGCGGTATGGCGAGGGCATCACGGCACGCACGCCGCTCGAGAGCTGGTCGATGGGCAAGAGCCTCACGGCCGCGCTGATGGGCATTCTCATCAAGCAGGGTGTCTACGACCTGTGGCAGCCGGCGCCCATTCCCGAATGGCAAGGCGCGGGCGATCCGCGCGCGAAGATCCGCATCGCCGACTTGCTGCGCATGTCGAGCGGGTTGCGGATCAGAGCGCCCCAGGATCCCGACTACGACCCGTCGGGCCCGTATCCTGATCACGTGTACCTGTACACGGGCAGCGTCAACGCCTTCCACTACGCCGCCACTCGACCGCTGCAGTGGCCACCCGGCACCGTGGGTCGCTATCGCAACACCGACCCGGTCTTGATCAACTATCTCGTGCGCCTTGGCAGTCGAGAAGCGCGGGGAAGAGTACTTGTCCTTCCCGCAGCGCGCGCTCTTCGACAAGATCGGCATACGGACGATGGTGATGGAAACGGACGCGTATGGAAACTTTCTCGCGCAGGGGTACGAGCTCGCGTCGGCGCGCGACTGGGCACGCCTCGGCAATCTCTTTCTTCAGGACGGAATATGGAACGGCGAGCGGATCCTGCCCGAGGGATACGTCAAGTTCGTGAGCACGCCCGCACCGGCGTGGGAGGCCGACAAGCGCCCCGTCTACGGCGCCTTCTTCTGGATCAACGGCGACGAAAGTTTCCCGGTGCCCAGAGAGGCATACTACATGGCCGGTTCGGGGACCCAAATCGCGCTCATCATCCCGTCGCACGACCTCGTCGTGGTGCGCCTGGGACACTACCGGGGCGGCGCGCCCGGATTCGAGAGTTTGAGGAAGGCGCTGGGACTCATCATGCAAGCCGTGCCGAGGAAGAACTGAGGGCATGGACCTCGATCGCCTCGCCTTCACCTTCTTCAACCTCGAGATCGCGCGCGAGTACTGGCCCGACATCGTCAAGGGCTTCGTGATCACCGTGCAGCTCGGCCTCGCGGTGATCGTCACCGGGCTCCTGCTCGGGCTCGTCCTCGCGATGCTGCGGTCGTTCCAGCTGCGCGCGGCTGAACTTCCTGATCGTGGTCTACGCGGACGCGTTCCGCGCGCTGCCCGCGCTGATGGTGATCATCATCCTGTTCTTCGCGTTCCCCTACGCCGGAATGCCGATGAGCGCCTTCACCGCGACCTGGCTCGCGCTGTCGCTCGTGCTCGGCGCGTTCGCCGAGGAGATCTTCTGGGCCGGGATCATCGCGATCCCGAAGGGGCAGTACGAGGCGGCGCGCTCGACCGGGATGGATCGCCTGCAGACGCTCGTCCACGTCGTCATCCCGCAGGCGGTCCGCATCACGATACCGCCGCTCACCAACCGCACGATCGCGATCACCAAGGGCACGGCGCTCGGCTCGGTCGTCGCGCTGTCGGAGATCCTCGGCGCCGCGCACTCCGCCTCGAGCCTCGCCGGCAACCCGACGCCGCTCACGCTAGGTGCGATCGCCTACCTCGTGCTCTTCATCCCGTTCGTGATCTTCGGGCGGTGGGTGGAGACGCGGTTCGCGTGGAAGCGCTAATCGTGGAGACGAAACCGATGCCGAAGGCATCGCTTTCCCTGCCTCGGGGAGCACGCGGGGGACCTTGCCCCCTCGTATCGTGATCGACATGGATGCCGTCCTGCAGCAGTTCCTCAACCCCGAGATCGCGGCGAAGGTCTTCCCGTATCTGCTCAAGGGGTTCGGCACGACGTTGCTGCTCAGCCTGCTCGTGATCCCGCTCGGGCTCGCCGGCGGCCTGCTCGTCGCGGTGCTGCCGACGCTACGGCGCCGCTGGCTGAGCTGGATCGTGGTCGCGTACGTCGACTTCTTCCGCGCGTTCCCGCCGCTCGTGCTGCTGCTGTTCATCTACTTCGGCGCGCCGTTCCTCGGCGTCAACCTGCCGGCGATCGTCGCGGTCGCGCTCGGGTTCCTGCTCAACACCTCGAGCTACTACGGCGAGATCTTCCGCGCCGGCATCGAGAGCATCCCGCGTGGTCAGTGGGAAGCGGCTCGCTCGACCGGGCTGTCCTGGCTGCAGACGATGGTGCACGTCGTCGTTCCGCAGGCGACCCGGAACGTGCTGCCCGATCTCATCAGCAACACGCTCGAGGTGGTGAAGCTGACGACGCTCGCGAGCGTCGTGGCGATCCCGGAGCTGCTCAACGCGGCGCGCAACGCCCAGGCGCTCACCTACAACCCGACGCCGATCGTGATCGCCGCGCTGATCTATCTCGTGGCGCTGTGGCCGATCGTGCGGCTCATCTCGCGCCTCGAGCACAAGGCGGTGGCGGTGCGTTAGCCGCCGGCGAAGTCGATCGCGAGGCGGGCGATCTCGTCCGCGCGCTCCCACGCGGCGCAGAAGCGCGTGTCGGGCAGGACCTCGTAGCGCAGATCCTTCAGCCGCGCGCGGATCTCGGCAGCGCTTTCGCCAAGGTAGAAGTGCTCGCCCATGAGCAGCAGGGCCGGGCAGCGAACGCGCTCGAGCCCCGCGCCCAGGTCGTAGGCCTTGAGCGCGGTGAGCGCCTGCCAGCGGTCCCGGCCGACCTCGATCTGCGCGCGGTTGATCCTGTCCATCCACGATTGCGTCGGACGGAGCGGGGCGTGGTCGGGATCCTCCTCGAGCATGAACCGGACGGTGCGCGTCGTCGGGAACCCGCTGTCGTCGCTCGGCCGGAGCTTCGTGCGGAACGGCGCGATCAGCTCGTCCACCGACAGCCGCGGGTCCAGGAACGGGCAGTTGACGAGCACGATCCGCGCAACGCGATCGGGATACGACGCGGCCAGCTCGACCGCGACGACCGCGCCGGTTGCCTCGCCCAGCGCGACGAACTTCCCGACTCCCAGTGCGTCCGCCACTTCCACGACGCACCGCGCGTAGTCGGCGATCGTCGGTTGCGTCGCGACGTGGTCGGACCCGCCGTGGCTCGGGTAGTCAACCGCGATCGCGCGCATGCGCGGCGCGAGCGCCTCGAGCATCTCGAGGAAGACCGCCGAGGACTGCTGGTTGATGTGCAGCAGGACGATCGCCGGCCCGTCGCCGGCTTCGCGGCAGTGGATCTGGCCGAACGACGTCGCGATCAGCGCGCGCCTGATTCCGGGCACGGCTACATGTACATCGAGTAACCGCCGTCGACCGGGATCGCCGTGCCGGTGACGTAGTCGCTGGCCGCGCTCGCGAGGAACACCGCGATGCCGGCGAAGTCCGCGGGCTCGCCCCACCGGGCGGCGGCGGTGCGCGCGATCACGCGCTCGGTCAGCCCCGGGATCTGCACTTTGGCGGTCTTGGTGAGGTCGGTGTTGATGAAGCCGGGGAGGATCGCATTCGCCTGGATGTTGTCCTTGCCCCAGGCGGCGGCGAGCGAGCGCGTGAGCTGGACGATGCCGCCCTTGCTCGAGCCGTAGGCCGCCATCAGCGGACCGCCGAAGATGGACATCATCGAGCCGATGCTGATGATCTTGCCGCCGCCGGCCTTGACCATCGCGGGATACACCGCCTGCGAGCACAGGAACGCGCTGGTGAGGTTGGTGTCGATCACCTCGCGCCAGTCGGCGAGTGTGGCGTCCTGCGGCAGCTTGCGGATGTTGGTGCCGGCGTTGTTCACGAGCACGTCGATCCGGCCGAACCGCTCCACCGCGCCGGCGACCATTGCCCGGCACGAGGTCTCGTCGCGGACGTCGACCTCGATCGCGGCCGCCTTCGCGCCCAGCGCTTCGAGCTCCTTCACTGCGGCGCCGTTCTTCTGCGCGTTCCGCCCGGCGACCGCGATCGACGCGCCCGCCTGCGCGAGCCCGCGCGCGATGCCGAGCCCGATGCCGCCGTTGCCGCCGGTCACGATGGCGACCTTCCCCGTCACATCGAAGAGCTTCATGGTCAGTCCACCAGGTTGCGGGCAACCATCGCGTGGATGCCCTTGTTGCCGTCGACGAGCTGGGTCACGTGCAGGTCGCACGCGAGGCTGCAGAACACGTACGCCTCGTCGGGCTTCCAGCCCTTCAGCTCGACCAGCCACCGGATCATGTCGCGCAGCGCCTGCTTCGCGGCGTCGTCCAGATCCGGGTCCATGCCCATCGCGATGTAGTGCGTGGGCGTCACCGCGCGCGGGAACGCGAGCCGCCGGCCCTTGTGCAGCACGAGCTCGAACGTCCCGTCGAGGCAGGTCTCGAGCGCGGTCAGGCACACCTCGCCGTCGCCCTGGACCGCGTGGCCGTCGCCGCAGGAGAAGTTGGCGCCGGGCACGAACACCGGGAGGAAGAGCGACGAGCCCGGGACGAGCTCCTTGTTGTCCATGTTGCCACCGAATTCGCGCGGCTCGATCGACGAGATCGTGCCGTACTCGGCGCGCGGCGCGACGGCGACGATGCCGAAGAACGGCCGGAGCGGGATCGCCGGGCCCCACGCGGGCTTCGCGGTCATCGCCTTGCGGTCGATCGGGATCAACTCCTGGCGGAAGTTGGGGAAGTCCTCCGGCAGCGTGCCGCGCAGCGGCCGGATGATGTTCCACCCCCAGTCGACCGACAGCTCGATCGCCTTGATCCGCACCTCGAGCGTATCGCCGGGCTCGGCGCCGCGCACCGCGACCGGCCCGGTAAGGATGTGCGGCCCGAGGTGGGGCTTCAGCTTCTCGACGATCTCGCGGTGCGCGGGAGCCATGCGCGCGACGTCGCCGACCTCGGCCACGTTGCCGGAGACGGTCACGACGGTGACGGTGTCGCCCGGATCGACGGTCAGTCGGGGCGGGATCTTCGCGTCGAAGTGACCCCAGTGGACCGTCTCGGGCGAGGGGAGCAGGGTGTGGTGCTTCGGCATGATTTCGTATCCTCCGTCAGGCGAGCTTCCCGGCCGCGACACCCAGGTGGCGGTCGAGGATCTCGGTCTCGCGCCCGAGCTCGGCCGGGGTCCCCCGGAACACGAACTGCCCCGACGCGATGACGTAGAGGTAGTCCGCCACCTCGAGCGCGAGCGCGAGGTTCTGCTCGACGAGAAGGATAGCGTGCCCCTGCGCCCGGAGGCGCTTCATGATCTCGCCCGCCTGCTGCACCAGGCGCGGCGCGAGGCCCTCCGATGGCTCGTCCATCAGGATCAGATCGGGGTTCGCCATCAGCGCCCGGCCGATCGCGAGCATCTGCTGCTCGCCGCCGGAAAGCGCGCCGCCGAGATGGGCGATGCGCTCGGCGAGCTGCGGGAACTCGGCGAGCACCCCCGCGAGGTCCCACCGGCGCCGGCCGTTGCGCTCGCCGGCGGCGCGGCGGCCGGCAAGTGCGCTGGTCGGCAGCAGCAGGTTCTCGCGCACCGTCAGCGAGCGGAAGATCCGCCGCCCCTGCGGCACGATCGCCATGCCGTCCTGCGCGATCGCGTACGCCGCCCGCCCGCGGAGCGACCGCCCCTTGAACAGGACCTCGCCCTGGCGCGGCGGGGTGAGGCCCGCCACCGACCGGATCAGCGTGGTCTTGCCCATGCCGTTCCGGCCGAGGATCGCCACGATCGTGCCCGCGGCGAGCTCGAGGTCGAGGCCCTGCAGCACGTAGCTGTCGCCGTAGTAGGTGTGGATCCCGCGGACCGCGAGCAGCTTTTCAGACATGACCGAAGTACACCTCGCGCACCTCGGGGTTCGCCTGCACCTCGTCCGGCGATCCCTCGAGGATGACCCGGCCGCGGTGGAGGACGGTCACGCGGTCGGCGAGGCCGAGCGCCACGTCCATGTCGTGCTCGATCATCACCAGCGTGATCGCGCGCGGGAGCGCGCCGATCGTCTGCGAGATGCGCTGCCGCTCGCCCGGCGAGAGGCCGGCGCAGGGCTCGTCGAGAAGGAGCACGCGCGGATTCGAGTTGAGCGCGAGCGCGAGCTCGAGCTGGCGGCGCTCGCCGTAGGAGAGCAGGCGCGCGGGCGCGTCCGCGCGGTGCTCGAGGCCGACGCGCGCGAGGCCTTCCAGCGCGCGCGCCCGGACCGCGCCGAACGCGCCGACCGGGCGGTGGAGGACCCACTTGCGGCGGTCGGTGCCGAGGAGCGCGAGGATCATGTTCTCGATCACGGCGAGGTCGGCGAAGACGTTGGTGATCTGGAACGTGCGGCTCATCCCGAGCGCGGTGCGCCGCGGCTCGGCAAGCCGGGTGATTTCGCGACCGAAGAGGGCGACCGTCCCCGCGCTCGGCCGCAGCGTGCCGGTGATGCAGTGGAAGAGCGTCGTCTTGCCGGCGCCGTTCGGGCCGATCAGCACGCGGCGCTCGCCGGCGGCGACCGCGAAGCGACACGTCGTCGACCGCGCGCAGTCCGCCGAACTCCTTCGCGAGGCCGCCGACGCGGAGCGCGTCCGCGGTCATGCGTGCGCGGCCCGCGCGTCCGCGCGCGCAGGCCGGCGCGCGAGGCCCATGATTCCGTCGGGCGCCCACAGCACGGTGGCGATGAACACGATGCCGAGCACCGCCGCGTAGAGCTCGAAGAAGCTCGACACCCAGTTGCGCAGGCCGAGGATGACGCCGCCGCCGAGGAACGGCCCGACGCAGGGTGCCGCTGCCGCCGACGATCGCCATCAGCACCGCCTCGACCGAGACCGGGAACGAGGCGGCGACCGGGTTCACGAAGCGGTTGTAATAGACGTAGAGCACGCCGGCGAGGCTCGCGATCACGCCCGAGAGCACGAACGCGGCGTAGAGGTGGGCGCCGGTGCGATAGCCGAGGCTGCGCATGCGCGACTCGCTCGCCTTGATGCCGCGGAGCGTGAGCCCGAACGGCGAGCGGACGAGCACGCGGTACCCGAGCACGCAGAGCGCGATCACCGCGAGCACGAAGTAGTAGTACTGCGTGTGCGACGCGATCGCGAGCGGCCCGACGGCGGGGAACGGCACGTTGGTGACGCCGTTGTCGCCGCCGGTGAACGACGACCAGCGGTGCGCGACGCCCCAGACGACGTAGCCGAGCGCGAGCGTGACGAGGATGAAGTAGACGCCGCGCGTGCGCACGGAGAGGCCGAAGACGGCGGCGAGGAGCGTTCCCGCGAAGAGGCCCGCGGGCGCGGCGAGCGCGGTCGGCACGCCGTAGCGGACCTGCAGGATCGCGACCGTGTACGCGGACACCGCGAAGAACGACGCGTGGCACAGCGAGAAGAGCCCCGCGTGGCCGAGCAGGAGATCGGTCGAGAGCGCGAGCAGGCCGAAGATCAGCATCTGCGTGGCGAGCCCCATCCAGAACGGCCCGGCGGCGTACGGCAGCACGAGCGCCGCCGCGAGCGCGACGACGACGGCAGCGGTCGCGGTTGCAGGCCATCAAGCTTCCTTGCCGGCGATGCCGCGCGGCCGGACGAGGAGCAGCAGCGCCATCGGCGCGAACAGCACGAAGTACGAGAACTCCGGCAGCAGCCAGCGCCCGTACGCGTCGAGCAGGCCGACGACGAGCGCGCCGATCATCGCGCCGCCGAGGCTGCCGAGGCCGCCGACGATCACGACCACCAGCGCGTAGACGAGGATCTCCCACTCCGCGCCGGGATAGAGCGTGAGGAACGCGCCGCCCGCGACGCCCGCCATGCCGGCGAGGAACGACGCGAGCGCCGAGACCATCACGAACAGGCGGTCGACGTTGATGCCGGTGGCGGCCACCTGCTCGCGATCGTCGACGCCGGCGCGCACGACCGCGCCGATCTGCGTCTTGAGGTAGAGGACCCAGAGGAGCGCGCCGACCGCCGCGCCGAGCAGGATCAGCACGAACCGGTAGGTGGGGTACACGAGCCCGCCGGGCAGCTCCGTCGCGCCGCGCAGCGGCACCGGCACCGGCACCTTGAGGAAGTCGCCGCCCCAGATCTTGAGCGCGACGTCGCCGATCACGAACGCGACGCCGACCGTGAGCAGCACCTGCGCGAGATGGTTCTCGCCGGTGCGGCGGAGCAGGAACCGGTCGACGAGGTAGCCGAGCACGACCACCGCGAGCCCGCCCGCGACGAGCGCGAGCGCGAAGCTGCCGGTCGCCCGCGCGACCGAGAGGCCGACGTAGCCGCCGAGCAGGTAGTACGCGCCGTGCGCCATGTTCACCACGCGCATCAGCCCGAACGACAGCGTGAAGCCGCTCGCGAGCAGGAAGAGGAGCGCGGCGAGCGATACGCCGTTGATCGCCTGGAGGATGGCGCTGCGTCATCGGGGGCTCAAAAGAACGGCGCGGCCGCGCATGTTCCCGGCGCGGCGGCTCGCGCCGCTCGTTCCGCTCGCCGCTCGCTAGCGCTTGTACGGCCCCTGCTTGAGGAACTCCTCGGGCGACCAGGTCCAGAACTGCGACACCGCGGGGTAGGTCTTGATCGGCACGTTGACCATGACCTCGCCCATGACCGGGTGCTTGATCTTCTGGATCCGGGAGATGTACACGTTCTGGATCGGGTTGTCGTAGGCGTCGAGCTTGCAGCGGCCCGCGCGGCGCGTTCACCTGCACCGTGCGCATCGCCTTGAGGAACGCGGCGCGGTCCTCGACGTTGCCGTTGATCGAGTCGATCGCGGTCTTGGTCCACAGCGCGGCGGTGTAGGCGGACTCGGCGAACCACGACGGCAGCCGCTTGTACTTGCGCGCGAACGCCTCGGTGAACGCCCGGTTCTCCGGCGTGTCGAGGCCGGCGGCGTAGTGGAGCGAGTTGCCGATCATGCCGATCGCGCGGTCGTCCATCTGCGGCAGCACGTCCTGGTGCATCCAGTAGCCGCCGTAGATCTTGTGCTTCTTGTCCATGCCGAAGTTGAACCACGCCTCGTACAGCCGGAGGCGGTCGACGCCGACCACCTGCGCCGAGACGCCGTCGGTGTCGGGCGGGATGCCGGCGATCGTCGCGCCGTAGTCCTTGGTGCCGACCGGGTTCCAGATGATCTTGGCGACCTTGCCGCCGAGCGCGGTGTAGGTCCGCACCGTCCCGAGCGTGATCTCGTGGCCGAAGGTGTAGTCCTGGCCGATGAACGTCACGTTGCGCAGGCCCGAGTTCCTTGTAGAGGTACTCGCCCCACGGATGGCCGATCTGGCTCGAGGACACCGCGGTGCGCACCACCGTCGGCGTGCGGTCCCACTTGGTGATGTTGTCCGCGCCGGCGGCGTCCATCACCAGCGGCACGCCGGTCTCCTTGCTCACCTGCGCCACCGCCGGGCCCTCGTGGCCGCAGAGCGGGCCGACCATGACGTGGACCTTCTCCTGGAGCGTCACGCGGCGCGCCTGGGTGAGCGCCTGGTCGGGATTGCAGGTGGTGTCGCCGGTGACCACCTCGACCTTGCGCCCGCCGGCGGTGTACTTCGCCTGCTCCCAGAAGAGCGTGAAGCCGTCCTGCATGTCCTTGCCCGGCGAGGCGAGCGGGCCGGTGAGCGGCGGCAGCAGGCCGATGCGGATCGGGCCGCTCTGCGCGTGCGCGGCGGGCGCCGCGCCGAGGGCGGCGAGCGCCGCGAACGAGACGAGCGAACGGGCGAGGACGGGTCTCACGGGTGATCCTCCTTTGGGTGTCGGCGCGGCTGCCGCGGGCGGCGGCGCGAGCGTTGTTGTCTTGATATGCGTCGCATTATAGTTACCGTGCTCGGCGCACTGTCAATCGCGGCGCGCGTGATGCGACGCGGCAATTCCAACCCCACGAGAGAGGATGATGGCCGACGAGACTCTGCGATTCGGGAGCGGGCGCGACGCGCTGCGCAGCGAGGACGAGCCGCTCCTCACCGGGCGCGGGCGCTTCACCGACGATCTCGCGTCGGCGGGCGCGGCGCACGCCGCGTTCGTGCGGTCGCCGATCGGCCACGGCGTCGATCCGCTCGGTCGATATCGCGGCCGCCGCGAAAATGCCGGGCGTCGTCGCGGTGTTCACCGGCGCCGAGCTCGAGCGCGACGGCATCGGCGCGATCCCGCCCGCCGTGCTCCTCCCCGGGCGCGGCGGCACGCAGATGTTCGGCGCGTCGATGCCGGTCCTCGCGGCCGGGCGCGTCCGCTACGTCGGCGAGCCGGTCGCGATCGTCGTCGCCGAGACGGCGGCGCAGGCGCAGGACGCCGCGGAGGCGGTGGTCGCTCGAGCTGGACGATCTGCCCGCCGTGTCGGACGTCGAGCGCGCTGCCGCCGCAGGCGCACCGGCGATCTGGGACGGCGCGCCCGGCAACGTCTGCCTCGACTGGGAAGACGGCAACGCGCAGGCGGTCGACGCCGCGTTCGCGCAGCGCGGCGCACGTGGTGCGCGTCCGGCTCCTCGACACCCGCGTCGCCGTCGCCGCGATGGAGCCGCGCGCTGCGATCGGTGCGTGGGACGCCGCGACCGGACGCTACACGCTCACCGCCGGCACGCAGGGCGTGGCGCTCGTGCGGAAGATGCTCGCCGAGTCGGTGTTCAAGGTGCCGCTGCAGACGATCCGCGTGCTGACGCACGACGTCGGCGGCGGCTTCGGCATGAAGGTGCAGGTGTACCCGGAGTACGCCGCGGTGCTCTATGCGGCGCGGCGCGCCGGCCGCACGGTCAAGTGGCGCGCCTCGCGGCTCGAGAGCTTCCTCGCCGACACGCCCGGCCGCGACGGCCTGCTCGAAGGCGAGCTCGCGCTCGCCGCCGACGGAAAGTTCCTGGCGCTCCGCGTGCGGACCATGGTCGGCATCGGCGCCTATTCCTCGACCTTCTCGGCGGTGATCGCGACCAACAACACCAAGAACTGCCTGTCGAGCGTGTACGTGATCCCGGCGATCCACATCGGCGTGAAGATGATCTTCACGAACGCGATGCCGCTCGGGCCGTACCGCGGCGCCGGCCGGCCGGAGGCGATCTACCTCATCGAGCGGCTGATCGATGTCGCGTCGCGCGCGACCGGCATCGACCGCGTGACCCTGCGCCGGAAGAATCTGATCCCGCCCTCGGCGATGCCGTACAAGGCGCCGAACTCACCCGTCTACGACAGCGGCGAGTTCGAGGCGGTGCTCGACAAGGCGCTCGCGCTCTCCGACTGGAGCGGGTTCGCGGCACGGCGCGCGGCGTCGGCGCGCGCCGGGAAGCTGCGCGGGCTCGGGATCTGCTGCTTCCTCGAGGTGGCGGGCGGGAGTCCGCTGCAGGACACCGCGGACCTGCGCTTCGAGGCCGGACGGCAAGGTCGCGCTCCGGCTCGGCGCGCAGGCGATCGGGCAGGGGCATCTCACGACCTTCCCGCCGGTGGTCGCGCAGCGGCTCGGCATCCCGGTGAGCGCGGTGCGGCTCGTGCAGGGCGACAGCGACGAGGTGCCCGGGCGGCCTGCCGACGGTCGCGTCGCGCTCGATGATGATGGCCGGCGGCTCGACGGTGACCGCCTGCGACCAGGCGATCGAGAAGGGGCGGCGGATCGCCGGCCATCTCTTCGAGGCGTCCGCCGCGGACATCGAGTTTGCGGGCGGGCGAGTTTCGCGTGAGCGGCACCGACCGCGCGATCCCGATCCTCGAGCTCGCCGCGCGCGCGCGCACGCTCGCCGGGCTGCCGGAGGACCTCGCCGGCGGCCTCGACACCGTCGCGACGTTCCAGTCGCCGCAGATGAGCTTCCCGAACGGCTGCCACGTCTGCGAGGTCGAGATCGATCCCGACACCGGCACGGTGGCGGTGGTCGGCTACGCGGCGGTCGACGACGTCGGGCGGGTGATGCACCAGACGATCGTCGACGGCCAGATCCACGGCGGCGTCGCGCAGGGGCTCGGGCAGGTGCTCGGCGAGCAGCATCGTGTACGGCGCGGACGGACAGCTCCTCACCGCGTCGTTCATGGACTACGTCATGCCGCGCGCGGACGACCTGCCCGGCTTGCGGCTGGGGCACCACGTCGCGCCGTGCACCACCAACCCGCTCGGCGTGAAGGGCGCCGGGGAGTCCGGCGTCGCCGGGTCGCTGCCCGCCGGGATGAGCGCGATCCTCGACGCGCTCGCCGAGCGCGGGGTGACGCACCTCGACCTGCCGGCGTCGCCGCCGCGCGTCTGGAGCGCGCTGCAGCGGGGAAGCTGACGGTTGGCGGGGACGAGATTCGCCCCGGCGCGCGGGCGCGTGTTCGCCGTGCTCGCCGCCGGCGTCGCGCGTCATGTCGACGGCGTCGATCCTCATCCGCTGGCTCCACGCGGCCGGCGTGCCGTCGCTCTCGATCGCCGCCTGGCGGCTCGCGCTCGCCGCGCTGATCCTCGCGCCGCTCGTCCTCGTCCGGCACCGCGACGAGCTCGCGCGGCTGGGCACGGGCGAGTGGCTGCTCGCGGCCGCGGCGGGCGCCTTCCTCGCCGCGCACTTCGCCGCCTGGATCCTCTCGCTCGAGTACACCTCGGTCGCCTCCAGCGTCGCGCTGGTGACGACGAACCCGATCTGGATCGGGATCGCGTCCTGGCTCCTCTTCCGCGAGCGGCTCGGGACACTCATGGTGCTCGCGATCGGGCTCGCGATCGCCGGCGCCGCGGTGATCTTCCTCGCCGACGGCGGCGAGCCCGCGGCGGGCGGGACGAGGCCTGCGCTCGGCAACGCGCTCGCGGTGGTCGGGTCGCTGACGATCTGCGGGTATCTGCTGATCGGGCGCGGACTGCGCCGGTCGATGCCGCTCGTGCCGTACGTCGGCGTCGTCTACGCCGCGGCCGCGGTCTGCCTGGTCGTCGTCGCGCTCGTCGCGGGCGCGCCGCTGGGCGGATTCTCCGGCGAGTCGTGGCTGCTGCTCCTCGCGCTCGCCATCGGGCCGCAGCTCCTCGGGCACTCGAGCTTCAACTGGGCGCTGAAGTACCTCTCGGCGACGCTGATCGCGCTCGCGATCCTCGGCGAGCCGGTCGGCTCGACGATCCTCGCCTGGTGGCTGCTCGAGGAGCCGGTCGGCGCGGTCAAGCTCGGCGGGATGGCGCTGCTGCTCGCCGGGATCTTCCTCGCCGCCCGGTCGGCCGGGAAGTAGCGGCCGACGACTCCCGCCCGCCCACGGAACGTACTAACATCAACGCCCCGTCCCGCTGTCGTCTCCCGCCATGGACCTCGACTACACCCCCGAAGAGCAGGCGTTCCGCGAGGAGGTGCGCGCGTTCGTGCGCGCGAACCTCCCACGGGACATCGCCGAAAAGGTGCTGCACCACCGGCGGCTGGTGAAGGACGACTTCGTCCGCTGGCAGAAGATCCTCTACAAGCAGGGCTGGATCGCCGGCCACTGGCCGCGCGAGTACGGCGGCCAGGGCTGGACGCCGGTGCAGACGCACATCTTCGACGAGGAGTGCGCCGCCGCCGGCGGGCCGCGGCTCGTCCCGTTCGGCCTCAACATGGTCGCGCCGGTGATCATGGCGTTCGGCACCCCGTGGCAGAAGGAGCACTACCTGCCGCGCATCCTGTCGCAGGAGGACTTCTGGTGCCAGGGCTACTCGGAGCCCGGGTCCGGCTCCGACCTCGCCTCGCTCAAGACCCGCGCCGTGCGCGAGGACGACCACTTCGTCGTCAACGGCCAGAAGACCTGGACGACGATGGCGCACTTCGCCGACATGATCTTCTGCCTGGTGCGCACCGATCCGACGGTGAAGAAGCAGGAAGGCATCAGCTTCCTCCTCATCAACATGCACTCCCCGGGCATCACCGTGCGGCCGCTCGTCACCATCGACGAGGAGCACGAAGTGAACGAGGTCTTCTTCGACAACGTCAAGGTGCCGCTCGAGAACCTGGTCGGCGTCGAAGGGAAGGGCTGGACCTACGCGAAGTACCTGCTCGGCCACGAGCGCACCGGCATCACCGGCGTCGGCGCCTCGAAGCGCGAGCTCACGCTGCTCAAGGAGTTCGCCGCGAAGCAGTCGAAGGGCGGCAAGCCCATCGCCGAGGACCCGATCTTCCGCGCGAAGATCGCCCAGCTCGAGATCGACCTGATGGCGCTCGAGACGACGCTCCTCCGCGTGCTCTCGAACCGCGACAAGCCCGGCCCCGAGGCGTCGATCCTGAAGATCAAGGGCACCGAGGTGCAGCAGGGGCTGACCGAGCTGATGATGGAGGCGCTCGGGCCGTACGCCGAGCCGTTCTCGCCGCACGCGATCGAGGACGGCGGCAAGGCGACCGCGTTCGCGCCGGACAACGCCGGGCCGATCGCCGCCCGCTACTTCAGCTGGCGCAAGACCTCGATCTACGGCGGGTCGAACGAGATCCAGCGCAACATCATCGCGCAGATGGTGCTCGGGCTCTGATCATGGACTTCCGGCTGAGCGAAGAGCAACAGCTCCTGCGGGACTCGATCGCCCGCTACGTCGCCAACGAGTACGGCTTCGAGGAGCGGAAGAAGATCGTCGCCTCCGAGCGCGGCTGGAGCGCGGGCGTCTGGGCGCAGTTCGCCGAGATGGGCCTCCTCGGCGTGCCGTTCGCGGAAGCGCACGGCGGCTTCGGCGGCTCGATGGTCGACGTGATGGTCGTGATGCAGGAGCTCGGCCGCGGCATGGTGGTCGAGCCGTATCTCTCGACGGTCGTGCTCGGCGGCGGGCTGGTGAACCTCGCGGGGAGCGCGGCGCAGAAGCAGGACATCCTCCCGCGCGTCGCCGCCGGGCAAGTGGCTGCTCGCCGCGGCGTACGGCGAGCCGCAGTCGCGCTACGACCTGCACGACGTCGCCACGACGGCGAAGCGCGACGGCGGCGGCTTCGTGCTGAGCGGGCGGAAGTCGGTGGTGCTGCACGGCGCGACCGCGGATACGCTCGTCGTCTCGGCGCGCACCGCCGGCGGACAGCGCGACCGCGCAGGGGATCACGCTGTTCCTCGTCGACGCGAAGGGGCGCGGGGTGAGCCTGAGCGACGCGCGCACGGTCGACGGCCTGCGCGCGGCCGACGTCGCGCTCGACGGCGTGCACGTCGGCGCGGAAGCGGTGCTCGGCGCGGTCGACGGCGGGTTCGCGACGCTCGAGGCCGCGGCCGACCTCGGCGCGGCCGCGCTCTGCGCCGAGGCGGTCGGCGTGATCGAGGCGCTGAACGACGCGACGCTCGACTACCTCAAGACGCGCCAGCAGTTCGGCCAGCCGATCGGCCGCTTCCAGGCGCTGCAGCACCGCGCGGTCGACATGCTGATCCACGCCGAGCAGATGAAGTCGATGGCCTGCGTCGCGGCGGTGAAGTCGCAGTCCGCCGACGCCGTCGAGCGCCGCCGGGCGGTGTCGGCGGCGAAGTCGCTCGTCGGCCGCGCCGGCCGCGCGGTCGCGAAGGAGGCGGTGCAGATGCACGGCGGCATGGGCGTGACGAACGAGCTGCCGGCGGCGCACTACGCGAAGCGGCTCACGATGATCGACTTCTGGCTCGGCGATTCGGACTGGCACACCGAGCGGTTCGCACCGCGACCGCCTGACCGGGGTGTTCCGGCGCATCCGGGCGACCGCCGCGCTGTGCGTCGCGCTGACAGCGTGCGCACCGACTGGCGGCGACCATCACGACCACAGCTTCGCCGACGCGCGCGGCCGCAGCCTGAGCGGGCGAGTGGGGGAACCATGAAAAACCGCCGGATCCTGCTGGTGAGTCGTCCCGAGGGCTGGCCGACGCAAGCGAACTTCAAGCTCGAGGAGACCCCGGTCCCGAAGCCGGGCGAAGGCCAGCTCCTCGTCCGCAACCACTGGCTCTCGCTCGACCCGTACATGCGCGGGCGGATGGACGCCTCGAAGTCGTACGCCAAGTACGTCGAGCTCGGTGACGTGATGACCGGCGGCACCGTCGGCGAAGTGGTCGAGTCGCGGCACCCGGGTTTCAAGCCGGGTGAGCTCGTGAACGGCGCGCTCGGCTGGCAGGAGTACGCGGTTACCGACGGCGTCGGCGTGCGCAAGGTGGACGGATCGAAAGCGCCGCTTTCCTACTATCTCGGCGTGCTCGGCATGCCGGGCGTCACCGCGTGGGTCGGTCTGCTCGACATCGCGCAGCCGAAGGCCGGCGAGACGGTCGCCGTCTCCGCCGCGTCAGGTGCCGTCGGCAGCGTCGTCGGGCAGATCGCGAAGCTCAAGGGGTGCCGCGCCATCGGGATTGCCGGCGGGCAAGAGAAGTGCCGCTACGTCACCGCGGAGCTCGGCTTCGACGCCTGCGTCGATCATCGCGCCGGGCGGCTGTACGAGGATCTCCAGGCCGCGGCGCCGAAGGGCATCGACGTGGTCTTCGAGAACGTCGGTGGCCCGGTGCTCGACACCGAGCTCCGCCTCATGAATCCCTTCTCGCGGATCACGATCTGCGGCCTCGTCTCGCAGTACAACGCGACCGAGCCTTACGGCATCGGGAACCTGCGCTCGGTGCTGACGAATCGCATCCGGATGCAGGGCTTCATCGTGAGCGACCGGATGGAGCTGTGGCCGCGCGCGCTCGCGGACCTCGGCCAGTGGGTCGCGGACGGCAAGATCAAGTATCGCGAAAGCGTCGCGCACGGGCTCGAGAGCGCGCCGCAGGCGTTCCTCGGGATGCTGCGCGGCGAGAACTTCGGGAAGCAGGTCGTCAAGCTCGTCTGAGCGTCGAGCGGGTGGGCGCGGCGGCCCGCCGGCGGTACCGGTTCGACGAGGTTGAGCGCGTGGAGCCACCGAACGTCCGGCGACCCCACCACTCCTCAACCCTCCGGCGTCCACGAGAGCTTCAACGTCTGCGACGTCGAGCTCGCGTGGACGAACGTGCTTTCGAAGCGTGCCGTTGCCCGAACCTCCTCGTTAGGCGGCATGTCCCCGGGTAATACCAGCTCGAAAGTCGCACCCGGCCCGAGCGGCACCTCGCGCCACATCGGCGGCTGATTCGGCAGCTGGACGTGCAGGAGCACGCTCCCCGCGCCGACATCCGGCTTGACGATGCCGTGCAAGTCGAGCCGGTCGGGCAGCAACGAACCCTCGAGCACGGTCTCCGTGGCGAGTCGCGGGGTGATCGTGTACTTGCTCGCGCCCCAGCGTTCGTAAGCGTCGTCGTCCTTGCGCCAGGCTTCGAGTAGGAAACTGATGTCCTTGCCGCAGGTCCTGGCGAGCAGCGCCTCCTCGAGCTCGACCCGCACGCGAAAGGTGCCGGCGCGTTTGCGCGGAATCGTGAGCGCGGCGGGCGTGACGGTCACTCGGGCGCCCTTGCCGAGGCCTTTTGGGACGAGCATGACCTCTTCCTTGAACGGCCCGTCGTTGTTCACGCGGAAGCTGAATTCCACCGGCTGCGGCGGGCTGTTTGCCGGGGCTTCGAACCTGAAGACGTTCTGCTGCGCCCAGTTGTTGACCTCGTTCGTGTCGTCCGATGCGAGCGCCAGGCCATTCTCGGTCGGGACGTCGCGGTCGCCGATCTGCGCGCGGAAGCAGCAGTGCGCATCCATCTCGGACGCCACCTTCCAGTCGAAGCTCACGACCTGGGGCACCGATGGCGGCACGGTGTCGATGAATTTCGTCTGATACGTATCCTCGAACTTGCCGCCTCCGGCCGGGCGGCGCATGAGGAGCTCCACTTGCACGTTGAGCGCGTCCGCCTCGCCGAAATTCCATACCCGGACACCGAGCTTGTGCAGCAGCGGACCCTCGCCCTCGGCGGGCACCAGGAACCGTTCGATCTCGTCGGCCGATTGCGATTCCGGAAACTCGAAGCTGCCGTCCTCGGCATAGTCGTCCGGTCTGAAGAGCACGATGTCGGGGCTCTGCCAGGTGGGCATCGCGTCGACGAACCCGAGGTCGATCGCGGCACCGCGGGTCCAGCGGATGCGAAGGCGAGCGACGTCGAAGTCGAGCGTGCCCGTCGAGCCGCGTGCCCATTCCTCGACGGTGACGCTCAATCCCACCTCGGGAAATTCCGCCGCCGCAGCGAAATCGAAGGTCGCCTGCGGTGTCCCGACGGTCGCCTCGCGCAGGCTGTCGTCGATCAGGTGAACCTTGCGGCGGTACCGCTTGAGCACGTCGATCGAGGTGCCGATGTCGTCTTCGTCGAACTCGCCCTCGGCGTAGCGGCTGTCGTCGTAGAAGTCGATCGCGTTGCTGATGACCACCCGCGACGGGTCGATGCCTTGGGAGAACCGGGCGCCTTTGCCGCGCAGCTCGACGATGTCGAAGTGCCGGCCGTCGCCCCCCAGGCGGAGGAACACCGCGGCGGCAACCTCGGTGCCTTCGGACATGCCGGGGAGCAGCGAATGCGCGATCACTTTCCAGGCGTCGCCGGTCAGCGTGGGGTCCCAGCCCTCGAGCTGCACCAGCACGACCTCCTGGTCGATCGGCCCGTTCTCCGCCGGGCGGTCGAGCACGATGATCGCGTCGTCCGCAAGCCAGCCCTTCACGCGCTTGTGATAGGCGCAGGGATGAGGCGCCGGCGGCGAGCCACTGCCCATCAAGTCGTACCCGCCGATATAGCGCAGGTCGCGCCGCAAGCCGCCCCCTGAATACTGGTCCGGAAGACCGAGCAGCGCATGGCCGAGCTCGTGCATGAGCGTTGCTGCGCCCCCTTCCACCGGGAGCGTTTCTTCGTTGACGGAGGTGGCCGGGTCATCCAGTCCCCGGAAGCGCATCCACGACCCGACGATCTTGCTGCGGTTCGCGCCGATCGGCGCGACCGGCTTCGCCCGCGATCCGAGGTCGTTCATGGGCAGCCCGCGCGATGCGCCGCGCAGGTCGCCGATGTCGGGCTCGGGCGTCGCACCCACCCCGATCGAGCTGCCGACCGAGGTGACGACGAAGGAATGCAGGAGCGTGTACGCACACTCGTAGGGGAACACCCCGTCGCAGTTGAAATAGCGGTTGATCTCGTCGATCTTCGGGCCTTCGGGACCGGTCTTGTACGCGAGGACGGCATCGACCATCTTCGTGAAGACGTCGTCGGCGAGCCGCTGATGGCTGGCGTCGTCGATCCCCGGCCCGCCGCCGCCGCTGAAGCCCACGTCGGCGCCGGTAATGCTTTGCGCCTGATCCAGGCCGATCTTCGCCAGGCCCGTCTGGCTGTCCACTTCGATGCGGGCCGGGTCGCGACCGTCCGCGGTCGAGAGGTTGATGCGGATGCGCAACTGCCCGCCGCTCGTGTCGACCACGGGAAGGAAGTTGCCTTCCTGCAGCTCGAAGTAGGCCCCGGAAATGTCGCCGGGAGGGCCATCGAGCTGCGGCTGCTCCACCGTCGCATCGGAAAGGATACGGGTCAGATAGCGGGCGAGAGTCGCTTCGTCGCCCGGAAGGCTGAACACGGCCGCGACCGAGCTACCGGAATCCGGAGCGAGCTCTGCACCCAGGCCGCTCGCATCGAAGAACGTCACGGTCGGCGCGTCGTTCCCGGTCGCGGCGGCGAAGTTCAGCGTGACGTGCAGCATGCCGAGCGCCTCGCCGTCGTCGTGCCAGCGCACGGTCGGGCGCTCGAACAGCGCGCCGCCGGGCTGGGTCTGCAGCATCGCTTCCAGCGCGTCGGCGAGGGCGTCCGCGGCGCTGCCGTTCTCGAGCGTCGCCTCCGAGATGTCGACGCTCGCCGTCCCCGCCAGCGCCGCTGTCGAGGCGGTGAAACCGAAAGGGTTCCCCTGGCGGTCGGTCCCGTCGACGATGAACGCGCGCGGGGGAGCGACCGCAGGCCCGAAGTCGAGGCTGACCGGGTCGGCCGGAAGGCGCACGCGGAAGCTCGCCGCGGGAAAGCGGATCTCGAACGGCAGCGGATCGCGGATCTCCGGGATGCACGCGAGCGTCAGCCGCTCGTCGCCCGAGAAGGTGAGCTCGAGGCCGGCGCCTGGCAGCGGCACGGTCGCTTCCACCGCGCCCGGGTTCCACCCGGGTCCCCAGTAGGACCGGAAAGACTTGTCGAGCGCGATCGGCGGGCCGTCGTACAAGGTCGGCGTATCGCGTCCGAACACCCGGAAATGCAGGTCCACGCCTTCGACGTCGGGGGAGTTGTGGTAGGAGACTTCCTTGTAGTACTCGACCGTGCTCTCGAGGATCTGGCGCATGTCGGCCGAGTCGAAGTAGGTCTCGATCGAGCCGGAAAAGGTCTGGCCGGGCTCCATGACCGGAATGATCAGCACGTTGTGCAGGCCGACTGCCGCGCCGTCGTTGCTCCAGTCGACTGCCGGGCTCTGGCCTTCGAAGACGCGGGACGAGCTGGCGAGCCCCAGGTCGGGTTCGAGCGAGGGCAGTACGGGCGTGGGATCGAGCACCTGCACCACGCCGTTGTCGCCGATCAGCAGAACCGTGTCGGCATTCGTCGCCGCGAGCGCGGAAACCCGCTGTCGCGGGAGACGGTGCTCATAGAGCGGGCGCAGGGTGGCAGGATCGAGCACCGCGACGCGACGGTGGTCTCTCGACTGCGCGATGAGCGCGCGCGGTGTCCTCGCGAGCGAGCCGATCTGCCAGTCGAGGCGCACCGAGCAAGGCTCTGCGTCCGGTTCACACAGGTTGATGCTGACTGCCCAGCCGCCCTCCTGCACGTACGTCACCACGCAGCCGTCGGGCACGCCGGCGTCGCCGGGAATGCACGTGTCCTGCGGATCGCGCGGGGGCGGCGGCAGGGGCACCGAGGAGTCCGGCGGTTCACTGTCGGCGCCCGTGCCCCCGCAGCCACAGCCGGATGGCTTGTGTGGCGGCGGAGGACGATCTGGGCGTCGCGGCTCGCGGTCGGGGGAGGGCGGGGTGCAGGCTTCGGTCCGGCGTCCGACGTCGACCCACCGTTGCCGCTTGCTGCGCCCTTCGCGTATCAGCAGCTCCTCGCCGCGGCCGACGGTGAGCGTGACCGCATCCGATGCGAGGGCTTCCCGGCTGATCAGCTTGCCGTCGCGCCGTCGCAGAATCAGCAGGTGAGCCGGCTCCAGGTCGGCACCGGCGATCGCGACGACCAGATGTGCGGGCGTCGCCGCTGCCGCCGTCACCCGCGCCGGTAGTGCGCGCAGCACGCGGGTCTTGCGCTCGGTGATCTGCACGATTCGCGTCGTGGACGGACCGGGCGGATCCTCCTCCGCCACCGTGGCAAACAGAGCCCCATCGCGTGCGATCACGAGTTGCCGGATCGGCGCGCCAAGGTCGTGGCGCGCGATCGATTGCGCGATGACGCGCCCGTTCTCGCGCGCCAATGCGAACGATTCGACGGAGCAGCCCCGGCGCAGATGCAGCGATCGGCCATCGGGCGCCAACAGCACCTGGTCCTCCGCGCCGAACGGTGGCAAATCCTCCACCGGAATCAGCGCAGGTTTTGCGCTCCCTTTGTGTGGAATGGTCGGGACGCGCCCCTTGGTATCGCGCGGGCCGCGCGGATCGTTACGAAGTGACATCGACATCTCCTTTTGGCCGAGCGCACTCGGCAAGCATGAAAAAACTCCGTCCCCGCGTGAAGCGACCGCGAGAATTCAGAGTGCGCTTCATGCACCTGTCCTCGGCGCAATGCGCAACCTTCAGCGCGTATGTCGAGGCGCGCCTCGGGCGCGTTCAGGCACGCGCAGCGGAAGAGGGACTAGTACGCACTCCACGCGCAGCGCTGAGGGGCAGTGCCGTACTCGGGAATCGAGGTGTCGGGACGTGACGACGCATTCCTGCCCAGGACGCCGTCGCCCAGCGCACCGAGTTGCCCGACGCATGGGCGGTAGCATCAAGCGAGACCGTGGGAGTACGGAAGGGGGGCCGTGATGGTAGAAGTGAGATCTGCATCAACGGATCCGGAGGACCCATGACTCGATTGTCGACACCATCCTTCCTGGTACTTGCGTTGTGGGTCCTGCTCGGCGGCTGCGCCAGCCGCCCGATCAACCCGCCGATTACGCACGCCGATTCAAGTACCGGCTATCGCTTCTTCACGCGTCCGCAGTATTCGACGACCGACGAAAGTCTGGTGGTCCTCGCGTTTTCGGGCGGCGGCACGCGCGCCGCCGCGTTCTCGTACGGCGTCCTCGAGTTCCTGCGGAACACCGAAGTCGTCGGGCCGAAAGGCAACACGTCGCGCCTGATCGACTACGTCGGCGTGATCACGGGCGTGTCGGGCGGAAGCTTCACGGCGCTCGCCTACGGCCTGTACGGCGACAAGCTGTTCGACGATTACGAGCAGCGCTTCCTCAAGCGCGACGTGCAGGGCGAGATCGTTTCCCGCACGCTCAGCCCGACCAACTGGCCGTCCCTCTGGTCGACCGGGTGGGGACGTTCGGAGCTGGCGGCCGATCTATACGACGAGATCCTGTTCAACGGCGCGACGTTCGGCGACCTCAATCGCGGGAAAGGCCCGTTCATCATCGCGTCGGCCACGGACATCTCCACGGGCGCCCGCCTGCCTTTCACGCAGACCACCTTCGACGTCCTCTGCTCGGATCTGAATGCGGTGCGTCTCTCCCGTGCCGCTGCCGCGTCGTCGGCGGTACCCGTGGTGCTCTCGCCCGTTACGCTCAACAACTACGGCGGCACCTGCGGCTACGCGCCGCCCGCCTGGATCAAGCCGTTCGTCGACGCCGTCGAGCCGCCCCGGCCTGCCGCGCGGGCGACCCGCCACGTGAAGGAGGAGGCGAAGTTCGGGGACAGCGTCAACCGGCCGCACATCCATATCGTGGACGGCGGCGTTTCGGACAACCTCGGGCATGCGCAGCGTGCTGGATTCCCTGGAGATCATGGAAGCGCTGCATCTGATCGGTCAGCCCACGCCGCTCGACAACATGCGCAGGCTCGTCGTCTTCGTCGTCAATTCGCTGTCCTCGCCGAAGACGGAATGGGACAAGTCGGAATCCCCGCCGGGCACGCTGGAGATCCTGGTGAAATCGGCGGGCGTTCCGATCGACCACTATTCCTACGAAGCGACCGAGCTGTTGCGGGACAAGCAGGAGCGGTGGCAATCCATGCGCCGGGTCCGGGAGTCGGCCGCATTTGCCGCGAACAAGGATGCTGGAGTGATTACCGCGCTGCGCACGCCGGACACGACGATCTATGCCATCGACGTGTCGTTCGCCCAGCTGACGGACAAGGCGGAGCTGGATTACCTGAACGAACAGCCCACGACTTTCTCGCTGCCGGACGAGGCCGTCGACCGCCTGCGCGCCGCTGCGGGGAAGATCATCATGGCGTCGCCCGAGTTCCAGCGGCTGCTGAAGGACGTCGGCGCCAGGATCGTGGCCGACCCGGCGCGCGCCGGGGCGGCAACGGCAGGACCGGCCGCGAAGTAGCGCTTCGCTCGCGACTCGGCGCCCTCTGGCGAGCGTCGCGCACGGGCTCGAGCGCGCGCCACAGGCGTTCCTCGGGATGCTGCGCGGCGAGAACTTCGGGAAGCAGCTCGTCAAACTGACGTAACGCGTCAGCTGACGCTGCGCGTCACGCGAAGCGCCCGCTCACCGTCCGCGCGCCGACACGGCCGAGCATTCGTTCACATCCGCCGCCGCCGCCGCCGTTCACGCCGCGGCCGGCGAGCACTCCTTCACGGCTATGACGGCGACATAACAGCCGCGCGTGCTAGCGTGCGTCGCATCGATGTCCAGCACGAAAGGCAAGCTCCATGCGCACCCCCATCCTCGCCCGCTGCGCCGCGATCGGATCGGCGCTTCTCTTCGCCGCCACGGCGCGCAAGCGCAGGACAGCGGCGCCAGCCGGCGTCGCGCTCGTGCCCTCGCCGATGGCTGCCGCCTCGCCGTCGATCACGCCGTTCCGGTCGCAGGCCACCAACATCGACGACTACAAGAAGCACGCCGCCGGCCACGTCGTCGCGCTGGCGAAGCAGGAGCTCGCCGACTCGCTGCCGCCGATCCTGAAGTCGGTCGTGGTGCTCGACATCACCGTCGACGCGGAGGGCAACGTCACCCGCGCCGTGGTCTGGCGGTCGAACGGCTACGAGGACCTCGAGCAGACCGCGCTGCAGAGCGTCAAGCGCGCGGGCAAGCTGCCGGCGCCGTCGCCCGAAGTGCTTAAGGGCCAGGAGTCGGTGCGCTTCCTCGAGACCTGGCTCTTCCGTCACGACGGCCGCTACCACGTCCGCAGCGTCGTCCCGCCGGATCTCCCGGTCGACACGATCCAGGACCTCGCGCGCGAGTTCAAGCCCGGCAGAGCGCGGCGGCTAGTTCCGCGGCCCCGCTCCCACCCCGAACCGCCCGGGCGCTCCCCGGGCGGTTTGCTTTGTGCGCCCCGAAGCGAGCGGGGCATGACGCTTATAATCGGCGTGCCTTCGAACAACCACGAACGGGAGCACGCGCCTTGATCGACCTCTACACCTGGCCGACGCCGAACGGCCACAAGATCCACATCATGCTCGAGGAGACCGGGCTCGCGTACACGGTCCATCCGATCGACATCCAGTCGGGCGACCAGTTCAAGCCCGAGTTCCTGAAGATCAGCCCGAACAACAAGATGCCCGCGATCGTCGACCGGGACGGGCCGGGCGGCAAGCCGATGTCGATGTTCGAGTCGGGCGCGATCCTCTTCTATCTCGCCTCCAAGACCGGGAAGTTCCTGCCGGAAGACGTCCGCGACCGGTGGACGGTGATGCAGTGGGTGATGTTCCAGATGGGCCACATCGGCCCGATGCTCGGGCAGGCCCACCACTTCCTCGGCTACTCGGAGCAGAAGATCGAGTACGCGATCAACCGCTACCGCAACGAGGCCAACCGCCTCTACGGCGTGCTCGACCGCCGGTTGAAGGAGGTGCCCTACGTCGCCGGCAAGGAGTACACGATCGCCGACATGGCGATCATGCCGTGGCTGCGCTCGTACGAGCGGCAGGGCGTGAACATGGACGAGTACCCGAGCGTCCGGCGCTGGTTCGACAAGGTCAACGAGCGCCCGGCGGTGAAGCGCGGCCTGCAGGTGCTCGCCGACCGCCGCCGCACGACCCCGCTCACGCCGGAGCAGCGCGAGGTGATGTTCGGGGCGCAGCAGTACGCGCGACGCTGAGGAGGGAGCGATGGCGGCGCTGAGCGGCAAGGTCGCCTGGATCACCGGCGCCGGCAGCGGCATCGGCCAGGCCGGCGCGGTGGAGCTCGCGAAAGCGGGTGCGACGGTGGTGATCTCCGGGCGCCGCGCCGAAGCGCTGGAGGAGACGCGCGGCCTGGTCGCCGCGGCGGGCGGCGAAGCGCACCAGCTGCCCCTCGACGTCGCGGACAAGAAGCAGGTCGCGCACGCGGCGAAGGCGCTCCTCGAACGCCACCGCCGCTGCGACATCCTGGTGAACAGCGCCGGCCTCAACGTGCCGAAGCGCTACCTGAAGGACCTCGCGGCGGAGGACTGGGACAAGGTCATCGGGATCAACCTGAACGGCGCGCTCTACTGCATGACCGCGGTGCTGCCCGCGATGCGCGGCGCAGGGCGCGGGGCTCGTCATCAACATCTCGTCGTGGCTCGGCCGCTGGGTCGGCTACCTCGGCGGCCCGGCCTACGGCGCGAGCAAGCACGCGATGGCGACGATCACCCATCACCTCAACCTCGAGGAAGGCCACCACGGCATTCGCGGCACCGTGATCTATCCCGGCGAGGTCGCGACGCCGATCCTGAAGACGCGGCCGGTGCCGCCCGCGCCGGAGGACCTGGAGCGGATGCTCAAGCCCGACGACCTCGGCCGCACCATCCGGTTCGTCGCCGAGATGCCGCCGCACGTCTGCCTCAACGAGATCGTGATCACGCCGACGTGGAACCGGCTGTACGTCGGCGGCAAGGAATTGCGGCTCGCGCCGGAGACGCCCTGACGATGACGCCCCGTGCGGCCTTGCCGCATTGTCGCCGGGTAACGACCCGCGCCTTGGCGGCTGCGACGGCAGCTGCCGGAGCGGTAGCGGCCTACTTCCGCTCGCCGAGCAGCTTGAAGGTGCCGATCGCCTTGGCGAGGATCTTGCCGGCGTCGTCGCGCGCTTCCGACTCGCAGAACGCGGTCGACTGGCCGGCGTGAAGGACGCGCGCCTCGGCGTGGATGTGGTCGGAGACGCCGGCGTTCATGAAGCCGACGCTCATGTCGACGGTGAGCACGCCGCCGTCGACGCCGTAGTGGCCGCGCACCGCGGCGCTCATCACGTAGTCGAGCATCGTCATGATGACCCCGCCGTGGGCCGCGCCCCAGCTGTTCAGGAGCTCGGCGCGCTTGTCGAGCACGATCGCGGCGCGCGCTTTCGACTGCTCGGTGACCTTGATGCCGAGGTGCTCGACGAACGGGACGCGGACGCGGGTGAGCGGCTGGTTCATGGCCGGATGATGGCATGCCGCGCGGCGCGGTTCAACCGTCTCGCGACGAGCGTGCGCGGAACTTGCGAAAGCTTGAGCAGCGCCGCCGCGGGTGCCGTGCAGGCGGCGCGGTCCTTCAATCTCCCGCCGGCGCGATGCGGAACTCCACCACCGAATGCGTCTGCTCGAGCGCGCGGGCGAGTTTCCCCGCCTCCTCACGGGTCTTCGAGCGGATGGTCATGCGGTACTCGAAGTAGCGCCCGTTGTCGTCCAGGCGGTACAGCAGGTTGGCGATCGTGAATCCGTTCGCCGCGACCAGGTCGCGCAGCTCGCCCTCCGGCATGATCATGTCGCGCGGGAAGCGGACGTGGAAGTGGGCGTAGAACTGCGACGGCATCCAGGCCTCTATCCAGCGGAAGAGACCGAGCACGCCGAGCGTGAGCGCGGTGCCGATGACGACCGGGAAGTAGAACCCGATGCCGGCGAGGATGCCGATGGCCGCGGTGATCCAGATCGACGCCGCCGTGGTGAGGCCGCGCACCGTCAGCCCTTCGCGCACGATCACGCCCGCGCCGAGGAAGCCGATCCCGGTCATGATCCCCTGCGCCATGCGGGTCGGATCGATCGCCACCCGCTCGAATCCTCCCGCCGGGAACCACCGGCCGGAGTAGATGGTGACGAGCATCAGCAGGCTGGAAGCGACGCACACCAGCGTGTGTGTGCGAAATCCCGCGGGCCGGCCGTGAAAGCTGCGCTCGAGCCCGATCAGACCGCCGGCGGCGGTCGCCACCAGGAGGTGCAGGACGATCTCGAGCTCTTCGGCGGACATCGAGCGCGGTCCGGCCGAGTCTAGACGACGGTCGAGCCGCCGTCGACGGCGACGATCTGCCCGGTGATGTGCTGCGCGGCGTCGGACGCGAACAGCACGGCGACGCCCTTGAGGTCCTCGTCGCCGCCGATCCGGCGCAGCGGCGCCTCGGCGATCACCCGGTCGGCGATCTTCTCGAGCGTGGCCCGCGTCATCTTCGACGGGAAAAACCCGGGGCAGATCGCGTTCACGGTGATGCCGTACTGGCCCCACTCGCCGGCGAGCGCGCGCGTGAAGTTCACGACGCCGCCCTTGGTGGTGTTGTAGGCGATGCTGCGCATCCGCTCGGGCAGGCTGCCCTGCAGCCCGGCGACCGAGGCGACGTTGACGATGCGGCCGTAGCGGCGCGGAATCATCGAGCGGCGCCCGACCGACTGCGTGACGAGGAACGTGCCGGTGAGGTTGAGGTTCACCAGCTTCTGCCACGCCTCGAGCGGCGTTTCCTCGGCGGGTGCGCCCCAGGTGGCGCCGGCGTTGTTCACCAGGATGTCGATCTGGCCGTAGTGCTTCAGCACCGACTCGACCATCGGGTCGACGGCGGCGGTCTGCGAGAGATCGCAGACGACCGGCAGCGCCTCGATGCGCTCGCGGTCGAGCGCGGTGCGCGCCGCCTCGAGCTCGTCGGCCTTGCGCGCGGTCAGCGCGAGGCGCGCACCCATTTCGCCCAGACCGGAGGCGATCTGCAGCCCGAGGCCGCGCGAGCCGCCGGTGACGAGCGCCACCTTGCCGGTAAGATCGAGCAGTTTCCGCAAGCTCATGTGGAGCCTCCTCGTATGAACGCCGCGCCGACGCTGCCTCGCCTCGAGCCGATCTTCAACGCCCGCGTCGCCGTCGCCGCGCCGCGCAGCCTCGGCAAAGTCGCCGGCGGCGAGCGGCGCATCGTCGACATCACCGGCGGCGAGGTGGCGGGTCCGCAGCTCGCCGGCCGGATACTACCGGGCGGGGCGGACTGGCAGATCCTACGCGACGACGGCACCGCCGTGCTCGAGGCGCGGTACACGATCGAGGCGGCGGACGGGGCGCTCGATCTACGTCCGGAACTACGGCTATCGGCACGGGCCGCGCGAGGTGCTGGCGCGGATCGCGCAGGGGGAGGAGGTCGATCCGGCGCTCTATTACTTCCGCACCGCGCCGGTGTTCGAGACCGCCGCGCCGCGGTACGACTGGCTGAACCGCACGGTGGCCGTCTGCTCGGCGGTGCGCACGGCCGAGCGGGTGATCATCGATTTCTACGCGGTGCGCTAGGCGCTAGGCGCACCCGAGCCGCCGCTCCTTCGCCCGCACCAGCCCCGAGATCACCTCGTTGTACGGCGCGGCGAGGCCGACCGCCTTCGCCGCCGGCGGGATCGCGCCGTTGATGGCGTCGATCTCGGACCGCCGCTTCGCCATGTGGTCGAGCAGCATCGACGGGCGCGCGTTCGGGATCTTCGAGCCGAAGTCGCGCACGTAGGCGACGACGTCGTCGAAGCCGAGCTTGATCCCGCGCTTGCGCGCGACCGCATCCGCCTCGGCCGCGCAGCCGGAAGCGACGCGAAACGCTTCCGAATCTTCCATCACCTCGCCGACGGTGCGCTCGGTGACCGCGCAGGTCCCCGAGTAGCAGACGTTGCAGATCAGCTTCTCCCAGACGAGCTGGTCGATGTCGTCGAAGCACTTCACCTTGAAGCCGCCCGAGCGCCAGACCTCCGCGACCGCTTCGAGGCGCGGGGAAACCGGGCCCGAGAACTCGCCCAGCCGGACGAGCTCCATGCCGTTGTGATGCGCGTGGCCGGGACCGCGCATCGATGCGCCGAACCCGCCGACCACCCCGACCGCGACGCGCTCGCGCCCGAGCACGCGCGCGGTCACGTCCGGGCCGCCGAGGCCGTTCTGGATCGAGAGAACGAGCGTCTTCGGCCCGAGGAGCGGCTTCGCGGCACCGGCGGCGGCCTCGACGTCGCGCGCCTTCGTGGCGATGATCACCAGGTCGCACACGCCGGCGTCGGCCGCGGTGGCCGTCGCGTTCACCTTCACCGTGCGATCGCCCGAGGCGCCCTCGACGCGGAGACCCTTGGTCCGCATTGCCTCGACGTGGTCGCGCCACGTGTCGACCGCCCAGACTTCGTGCCCGGCGGACGCGAGCAGCCCTGCGTACACCGATCCCATTGCGCCGCAGCCGAGAATCGCGATCTTCATTGCTCAGACCACCTCGAAGAGGCCCGCCGCCCCCATCCCGCCGCCGATGCACATCGTGACGACGACGTGCTTCGCCCCGCGCCGCTTGCCCTCGATCAGCGCGTGGCCGGTGAGCCGGGCGCCGGTCATGCCATAGGGATGACCGACGGCGATCGAGCCGCCGTCGACGTTCAGGCGATCGTCGGGAATCCCCAGCCGGTCGCGGCAGTAGATCACCTGCACGGCGAACGCCTCGTTCAGCTCCCAGAGATCGATGTCCTCGACCTTCTTGCCGGTCTGCTTCAGGAGTTTCGGCACCGCGAACACCGGCCCGATGCCCATCTCGGCCGGCTCGCAGCCGGCGACCGCGAAGCCGCGGAAGACGCCGAGCGGCTTCAGCCCCTTCTTCGCCGCGACCTTGTCGCTCATCACGACGCACGCCGAGGCCCCGTCGGAGAACTGGCTCGCGTTGCCGGCGGCGATCACGCCGCCCTCGATCGCCGGCTTGATCTGCGACACGCCCTCGTAGGTCGTGTCGGGCCGGATGCCCTCGTCCTGGGAGGCGGTCACGTCCTTCATCGTCTCGACGCCGGTTTCCTTGTCGACGACCTTCATCCGCGTCGCGATCGGCACGATCTCGTCCTTGAACTTCCCGGCCTCGCGCGCCGCGGCGGCGCGGAGCTGGCTCTGCACGCCGTAACGGTCCTGCGGCTCGCGCGGGATCTTGTACTTCTTCGCCACGTACTCGGCGGTCTGCAGCATCGGCCAGTAGACCTCCGGCTTGTTCGCCTTCAGCCAGTCCTCGATGAACATGTGCTTGTTCATCTCGTTCTGGACGCATGAGATCGACTCGACGCCGCCCGCGGCGTAGATCTCGCCTTCGCCGGTCAGGATGCGCTGCGCCGCGAACGCGATCGTCTGCAATCCGGAGGAGCAGAAGCGGTTCACCGTGATGCCGGAGGTCTCGACCGGGCAGCCGGCGCGGATCGCGATCTGGCGCGCGATGTTCCAGCCGGTCGCACCCTCGGGATTCGCGCAGCCGATGATCACGTCCTCGATCTCCGCCGGGTCGAGCTTCGCCCGCTCGATGGCGTGCTTCACGGCGTGCCCGCCCATGGTCGCGCCATGGGTCATGTTGAGCGCGCCGCGCCAGGACTTGCAGAGCGGGGTGCGCGCGGTCGAGACGATCACTGCTTCGGTCATGGTTTCGCTCCTAATTGAACGTCTTGCCTTCCGCCGCGAGGCGGGCGAGGAGGGCGGCGGGCTTCCAGAACTGCCCGTTGCGGCCCTTCGCATAGCGCTCCATCGCAGCGACCACGTTTTTCAGGCCCACCGTGTCGGCGTAGAACATCGGCCCGCCGCGATACGGCGGGAAGCCGTAGCCGGTGAGGTACACCATGTCGATGTCGCTCGCCCGGAGCGCGATCCCTTCGTCGAGGATCTTCGCGCCTTCGTTCGCGAGCGCATAGATGCAGCGCTCGACGATCTCCTGCGTCGCTTACCGCGCGGCGCTGGACGCCGATCTCCTTCGAGTAGTCGGCGATCAGCTTCTCGACCTCCGGGTCGGGCATCGGCGCGCGCGAGCCCGCCTCGTACTTGTAGACGCCCTTGCCGGTCTTCTGCCCGAACCGACCCTGCTCGCAGATCCGGTCGACCCACGCCGGATACACCTGCCGCTCCGGGTCCTCGGCGCGGCGGCGCTTGCGGATGTGCCAGCCGATGTCCTGCCCGGCCATGTCCATCATCGCGAACGGGCCCATCGCGAGGCCCCAGTCCTGCAGCGCCTTGTCGACCTGCTGGGGAAGCGCGCCTTCCTCGACCAGGAAGTAGGCCTGCCGCAGGTATTCCTCCAGCATGCGGTTGCCGATGAAGCCGTCGCAGACCCCCGAGACGACGCCGAGCTTCCGGATCTTCTTCGAGAGCTGCATCACGGTGGCGAGCACGTCCTTCGCGGTCGCCTTTCCGCGCACGACCTCGAGCAGCCGCATCACGTTCGCCGGGCTGAAGAAGTGCATGCCGATCACGTCGCCCGGCCGCTTCGTGAACGAGGCGATCCGGTCGAGATCGAGGGTGGACGTGTTGCTCGCCAGGATCGCGCCCGGCTTCATCGTCTCGTCGAGCGTCCGGAACACCTGCTCCTTCACGCCGATGTCCTCGAACACCGCCTCGATCACGAGATCGGCGTCGCGGATCGCCCCATAGTCGAGCGCGGTCGAGAACCGCGCCATGCGCTTGTCCATCTCGTCCTGCGCGAGGCGTCCTTTCGACACCGTCGCCGCATAGTTCTTGCGAATCGTGTCGAGACCGCGATCGAGCGCCTCCTCCTTCACCTCGACGAGCGTCACCGGGAAGCCGGCGTTCGCGAACGCCATCCCGATGCCGCCGCCCATCGTGCCGGCGCCGATGATCGCGACCTTCTTCACCTCGCGGACCGGCGTCGACTCGGGGACGTCCGGGATCTTCGCCGCCGCGCGCTCGCCGAAGAACGCGTGGCGCATCGCCTTCGACTCGGTGGTGACGACCAGCTCCTCGTAGCGGGCGCGCTCGAACTTCAGGCCCTCGTCGGCGGGGAGGTTCACCGCCGCCTCGACGCAGTCGACGATCTTCGGCGGGGCAGGGTAGCCGCGCGACTCCTTCGCGACGCGCTTTCGCGCCTCGGCGAAGAACGCGGCGGCGTCGCCGGCGAGCTTCGCCTTTTCGTCGCGCAGGCGGCGCAGCGGACGCTTCTCGGCGACGACCTTGCGGGCGAAGGCGAGCGCCGCCGGCAGCAGGTCGCCTTGCGCGATCTCGTCGACCAGTCCGGGCGGCGCCTTGTCCGAGGCCACCGGATTGCCGGAGAGCATCATGTCGAGCGCCGCTTTCGCGTCGATCGCGCGCGGCAGGCGCTGCGTGCCGCCGGCGCCGGGCAGGATCCCGAGCTTCACCTCGGGCAGCGCGAGTTGCGCGCCGGGCGCGGCGATGCGGTAGTGGCAGCCGAGCGCGAGCTCGAGCCCGCCGCCCATCGCGACCTTGTGGATCGCCGCGATCACCGGCTTCGTGCTGGCGTCGAGCGCGGCGATCACTTCGCGCAGGTTGGGCGTCGCCAGCGCGACCGGCGTGTTGAACTCGCGGATCTCGGCGCCGCCGGAGAACGCGTTGCCCGCGCCGGTGAGGACGATCGCCTTGACGTTCGGGTCTCGCGAGCGCCTTCTGCAGGCCTTCGGCGATGCCCTTGCGCACGCCGTGCGCGAGCGTGTTGACCGGCGGGTTCTCGAGGGTGACGACGGCGACCTCGCCGTCGACGGCGTATCCGGCGGTGGCCATGGGCGATCTCTCCTAGTGCGGCGAGACGAGCTTGAGCCCGACGATGCCGGCGACGATCAGCCCGATGCGAGCCGAGCCGCAGCGCGGTGGCCGGTTCGGCGAACAGGATGATGCCGAGGATCGCCGTGCCGGCGGCGCCGACGCCGGTCCAGACCGCGTAGCCGGTGCCGACCGGGATCGTCTTCAGCGCGATCCCGAGCAGCGCCAGGCTGATCACCATCGCCGCGATCGTCCAGAGGCTCGGCCACAGCCGGGTGAAGCCTTCGGTGTACTTGAGGCCGATTGCCCAGCCGATCTCGAACAGTCCGGCGACGACGAGGAGGAGCCAGCTCATGGGGCGCTCGCGGAGGGAGCGCCGATTGTAGCGCCACCCGCCGGCGCGCGGCCGTGGTACGTTCGGCCGCGCGGCGACGTGAATGCCGTTCCTACCGTGGGGAGGGCAACATGAACCTGATCATTTCGATCATCATCGGCGGCGTCATCGGCTGGCTCGCCAGCATCGTGATGAAGACCAACGCCCAGATGGGCATCATCGCGAACGTGCTCGTGGGCATCGTCGGCGGCGCGCTCGGGCACTGGCTCGCGGGCCAGCTCGGGATCACCGCCGGCGGGATTGGGGGATTTCTCGTCGCCCTCGCGGGCGCGATCATCCTGATCGCGATCCTGCGCGCGATCGGCATGTTCAAGAAGTAACGGGCGCGCCGGACGGCGCGCCCTTTGCGGTTACGATCCTTGACCGCAAAGGGCGGCCTCGAGGCCCCCTGCTCATGCCCATCCTAAGCATCGAGGACCTCTCGGTACGCTTCGACGGCGTCGTCGCGCTCGACCGCGTGTCGTTCGCGATCGAGCCGCGCGAGATCGTCGGCGTGATCGGACCCAACGGCGCGGGCAAGACCACGCTGTTCAACTGCCTCAGCCGGCTGTACACGCCGGTGTCGGGCGCGATCGCCTACAACGGCACGCCGATCCTCGGCCTGCCGCCGCATCGCCTCGCGGGGCTCGGCATCGGTCGCACGTTCCAGAACCTGGCGCTCTTCCCGACGATGTCGGTGCTGCAGAACGTCATGGTCGGCGGGCACAGCCGCACGCGCGGCGGGTTCGCAGCCAACGCGCTCGGCCTGCCGTGGGTCGCGCGCGAGGACGAGCAGGGCCGGCGCGCGGCGGAGGAGCTGCTGCGGTTCCTCGGCATCGACGCGCTGGCGGAGCATCCGGCGGCCGGGCTCCCGTTCGCGACGCTCAAGCGCGTGGAGCTCGCGCGCGCGCTCGCGAGCCGACCCGAGCTGCTGCTCCTCGACGAGCCCGCCGCGGGGCTGAACCACGAGGAGGTGGCGGCGCTCGTCGCGCTCATCCGCCGACTGCGCGACGAGCGCGGCCTCACCATCGTCGTCGTCGAGCACCACATGAGCCTGGTCATGCAGGTCTCGGACAAGGTGGTCGTGCTCGACTTCGGCCGCAAGATCGCCGAGGGCGCGCCCGCCGAGGTGCAGCGGAATCCCGAAGTGATCCGCGCTTATCTCGGGACGGGGCTGGTAGCGTGAGCCCGCCGGGCCGCCCCAAGGGCGAACCCCGAGCGCGGCGCGCGAGGGCAGTCCGATGAGCGCGCTCCTCGAGGTGCAGGGGCTAGAGGCCTACTACGGCCACGTCCGGGCGCTGAACGGGGTGAGCTTCACGCTCGCCGCGGGCGGCATCACGACCATCCTGGGCGCGAACGGCGCCGGGAAGACCACGACGCTGCGCGCGATCTCGCGCATGGTCCGCACCGAGGGCAGCATCCGCTTCGCGGGCGAACCGATCGAGGCCTGCAGCACCGAGGACCTCGTGCGCCGCGGCGTGGCGCACGCGCCGGAAGGCCGCGGCACGTTCACGCACCTCACCGTGGAAGAGAACCTCCGCCTCGGCGCCTGGGGACGGCGCGATCCGGCCGGCGTCCGGCAGGACTTCGAGCGCATGTTCGCGTACTTCCCGATGCTCGAGGTGCGGCGGAAGCAGCAGGCGGGGACGCTGTCCGGCGGCGAGCAGCAGATGCTCGCGGTGGCGCGGGCGCTGATGCTCCGGCCGCGGCTGCTGCTGATGGACGAGCCGTCGCTCGGCCTCGCGCCGCTGATCGTGCGCGAGATCTTCCGCATCCTGCGCGCGGTGAACGCCGAGACCGGCGTCGGCATCCTCCTCGTCGAGCAGAACGCGGCGCTCGCGCTCGACCTCGCCGACCACGTCTTCCTGCTGGAGACCGGGCGGGTCGTGATGGACGGACCGTCCGAGGCTCTGCGGCGCGACGAGTCGATCCGCAAGTCCTACCTCGGCTATTGACCCACTCGACCCGCGCATGGACATCTTCATCCAGCAGGTCGTCTCGGGGCTCGCGACCGGGAGCATCTACGCGGCGCTCGCGCTCGCCCTGGTCATGATCTACGAGGCGACCGACGTCGTGAACTTCGCGCAGGGCGAGATGGCGATGTTCGCGACCTACGTCTGCTGGGCGCTGCTCAGCGCCGGGATGCCGTACTGGGGCGCGTTCTTCGCCACGCTCGCGATCGCGTTCGCGGGCGGCCTCGCGATCGAGCGCGTCGTGATCCGGCCGGTGGAGAACGCGCCGATCCTGACGATCGTGATCATCACCATCGGGCTGCTGGTGATCTTCAACAGCCTCGCCGGCTGGATCTTCTCCTACGTGCAGAAGCCGTTTCCGAGCCCGTTCCCCAAGGAGCCGCTGCGCTTCGGCGGCATCGTCCTCGGCGCGCACGACCTCGGGCAGATCGGCGTGACGCTGGTCGTGCTCCTCTGCATCTTCCTCTTCTTCCGCTTCACCCCGCTCGGCCTCGCGATGCGCGCGGCCGCGCAGAACCCGGTGTCGAGCCGGCTGGTCGGCATCCGCGTCGGCTGGATGCTCGCGCTCGGCTGGGGCCTCGCCGCGATGTTCGGCGCGGTCGCCGGGATGATGATCGCGCCGATCGTCTTTCTCGACCCGAACATGATGGGCGGCATCCAGATCTACGCGTTCGCGGCGGCGACCCTGGGCGGGTTCACGAGCCCGGTCGGCGCGGTCGTCGGCGGGCTCATCGTGGGCGTCGCGGAGAACCTGATCGGCACCTACGTCAGCTTCATCGGCACCGAGCTCAAGCTCACGGTGGCGCTCGCGATGATCATCATCATCCTCGTGGTCAAGCCGAGCGGCCTGTTCGGCCGCGCGGTGGTGCGGCGCGTATGACGCCCCGCTCCGGCACCCCGATCGCGATCGCCGTGGCGGTGGCGGTCGCCTGCGTGCTGCCGTTCGTGCTCAGCAACTTCCGCCTCTTCCAGTTCACGCAGGTGTACATCTACGCGATCGCGCTGCTGGGACTGAACCTGCTGACCGGCTACAACGGCCAGATCTCGCTCGGCCACGGGGCGTTCTACGCGCTCGGCGCGTACGCCGCGGCGATCATGATGGACCAATGGCAGGTCCCCTACGGCCTCACGATCCCGGCGGCCGGTGTGATCTGCCTCGCGGCCGGGTTCCTGTTCGGGCTGCCCGCGCTGCGCCTGGAGGGGCTCTATCTCGCGCTCGCCACGTTCGCGCTCGCGCTCGCGACGCCGCAGATCCTCAAGTACTTCGAGCACTGGACCGGCGGCTCGCAGGGGATCGTGCTCGCCAAGCCGGGGGCGCCGTTCGGGCTGCCGCTCAACCCGGACCAGTGGCTGTACTTCCTCACGCTCGCGGTGCTGCTCGCGGCGGTCTGGCTGGCGGCCAACCTGCTGCGCGGGCGGGTGGGGCGGGCGATCGTCGCGCTCCGCGACAACCACATCGCGGCGCGCGCGATGGGCGTGAACGCCGCCCTGTACAAGTCGCTGACCTTCGGCGTCAGCGCGGCCTACACCGGGGTCGCGGGCGCGCTCTCGGCGGTGGCGATCGCGTACGTCGCGCCCGACTCGTTCAACATCTTCCTGTCGATCACCCTGCTGATCGGCATCGTGGTCGGGGGGCTCGCCTCGATCTCGGGCGCGATCTACGGCGCCCTGTTCATCCAGTTCGTGCCAAACTGGGCGCAGGACATCTCCAAGGCCGCACCCTGGGCGATCTTCGGCGTGTTCCTGATACTGTTCATGTATTTCATGCCGTACGGCATCGCCGGCGCGGTCCGGCGCATCGCGGCGCGCCGCGCGCGGCCGCGGGGCGAAGCGCCGGATGCCGTACCTTCGGTTCGCAACAGCGCGTAAAGGAGGAGACCATGACCAAACCGAGACTCATCGCATTGCCCCTCGCGATCGGCCTGATCGCGTCGGCCGCGGCGCTGGCGCAGACGCCGGGCGTCACCGCGACCGAAATCAAGATCGGCAACATCAATCCGTACAGCGGGCCCGGCCTCCGCCTACGGCACGATCGGCAAGTCGATCGGCGCGTACTTCAAGATGGTGAACGACCAGGGCGGCATCAACGGGCGCAAGATCAACTACATCACCTACGACGACGGCTACAGCCCGCCGAAGGCGGTCGAGATGGCGCGCCGGCTGGTGGAGCAGGACCAGGTGGCGCTGATCTTCCAGTCGCTCGGCACGCCGTCGAACACAGCGATCCACAAGTACATGAACCAGTCGAAGGTGCCGCAGCTCTTCGTCGCGACCGGCGCCACCAAGTGGAACGATCCGAAGAACTTCCCGTGGACGATGGGCTGGCAGCCGAACTACCAGACCGAGGGGCAGGTCTACGCCGCCTACGTGCTGCAGACGGTGAAGGACGCGAAGGTCGGCATCCTGTACCAGAACGACGACTACGGGAAGGACTACCTCAAGGGGTTCGAGGACGGCCTCGGCGACCGGGCGAAGCAGCTCGTCGTCCTCAAGCAGAGCTACGAGGTGACCGACCCGACGGTGGACTCGCAGATCGTCAACCTCAAGAACAGCGGCGCGAACGTGTTCTTCAACATCACCACGCCGAAGTTCGCGGTGCAGGCGATCAAGAAGTCGCACGACATCGGCTGGAAGCCGGTGCACCTGCTGAACAACGTCTCGACCTCGCTCGCCGCGGTGATGATTCCGGCGGGTACCGAGGCCTCGAAGGGGCTGGTCACCGCGCTCTACATGAAGGAGGTCACCGATCCGCAGTGGAAAGCGGACCGCGGCTTCCAGGACTGGGTGGCGTGGATGAAGAAGTACTACCCGGAAGGCAAGCTCGACGACCAGTTCAACGCCTACGGGTACAACGTCGCGATCACGCTCGCCCACGTGCTCAAGGCCTGCGGCAACGACCTTTCGCGCGAGAACATCATGCGCCAGGCGGCGAGCATCAAGGACCTCGAGCTGCCGATGCTGCTCCCCGGGATCAAGCTCAACACCGGGCCGGGCGATTTCGCCCCGATCGAGCAGGCGAAGCTCGCCCGGTTCGACGGCCAGGGCTGGGTGCTCTTCGGCGACCTGATCGCGTCCGCCCGCCGGTGACGGCGCGCCCGGCCGGACCCGCGCGGGAGGAAACGCGCGAGCCCGGCCGGCCGTGGCCGGGCTCGGCTTACGGGGTGACGTTGCCCTCGCCGATCGCTTTCGCGAACGCCGAGAACTCGGCGGCGGTCATGCGGCCCTGCCGCTGGACATGCGTCGAACTTCTTCGACAGGACGTCCAGCGCGTCCTTCTTCGTGATCATGCCGTCCTTGTCGACCATCTTCATGGCCTTCATCTGGGTCATGATCCTGCCTTCCAGCTCGAGCGTCGGCTGGGCGTTCGCTGCCTGGCCGAGGCCGAGGGCGACGCCGAGCGCGAGCGTCGAGAGCGCGACTTTCATGCGGTTCATCGTCAGTCTCCTGTCCATGGTTGGTTGTCGAGAGCCCGCGATGCGTTGAGCTCCAGCGTTGGTCGCCCGGTGCGGCGGACGCTTACATCCGGCGCGGGGGCTGCCCAGACGACCCGGGTGCGCGCGATCATGCGCACGGCGGCAGCGTGCATCGACGACTCCGGCGCGGGACGATCGGCGAGAGTGGTCGCCCGCAACTTCACGGCAAGCCCTGCTTCCATAGCTCCCTCCTTAAGTAGTTCCACGTAGTCGGCCTGTCCGTGTTGCACTTACATAGTGCGGCGCCGCGCCGCCGGGATCACGGCGCGTCCAGGCGACCTACCCCGCCGGCAGGTCGGCGGCGAGCGCCAGGCGGACGAGCTCCGCGAGCGAGGCGGCCTGCATCTTCTCCATCACCTTCGCGCGGTGGACCTCGACCGTCCGCGTCGAGAGGCCGAGCCGGGTCGCGATCACCTTGTTCGGCTTGCCCTCGATCACGAGCTGCATCACCTCGCGCTCGCGCGGCGAGAGCGTCGCGATGCGCGCCTCGATCGCGGCGCGGTCGGCGGCGGGCGGCGCCGACGGCGCGCCCTGGCTCGCGGCGAGCGCGCGGTGCACCGCGTCGATCAGCACCTGGTCGTTGTAGGGCTTCTCGATGAAGTCGGTGGCGCCGGCCTTCATCGCCCGCACCGCCATCGCGATGTCGCCGTGGCCGGTGAGCACGATCACCGGCACCTTGAGGCCGCGGCTCCGCAGCGTCTCCTGCAGCTCGAGCCCGCTCATGCCCGGCATGCGCACGTCGGCGAGCAGGCACGAGTTCGGCACCGGCCGGAAAGCGTCGAGGAACGACTGCGCGCTCTCGAACGTCCGCGTCGGCAGGCCGACCGAGCGCAAGCAGCAGTGCGAGCGAATCGCGGATCGCGGGCTCGTCGTCGACGACGAACACGATGGGGTCAGGCGTTTGCGCGTTCATGGGCGATGGGCAAGGTCAGACGGAAGGTCGCGCCGGGGCCGGCGTTCGCGGTCGCCCACAGCCGCCCGCCGTGCGCGTCGGCGATCGAGCGGCTGAGCGCGAGCCCGATGCCGATGCCCTCGGGCTTGGTGGTGTAGAACGGCTCGAACACCTTCTCGAGGTCGGTGCCGGCGAGACCCGGGCCGGTGTCGGCGACGGCGATCTCGATCATGTCCTCGCCGGACGCCCGGGTCGACAGCTGGATGCGGCGCTCCTCGGCGCCGCTCATCGCGATCGCCTCGATCGCGTTGCGCACGAGGTTGAGCAGCACCTGCTGGATCTGGATCGAGTCGGCGAGGACGACCGGCAGCCCGACCTCGAGGCGCGTGTCGAGCTCGACGCCGTTCTGGCGCGCCTCGGCCGCGGCGAGGCGCACCACCTCGTTCACCAGGAAGTTCGCCTCGACCTCCTGCACCTGCCCCTCGTCGCCGCGCACGAAGCTGCGCATGCGGCGCACGACCTCGCCGGCGCGCTCGGCCTCGCCGGCGACGCGCTGCAGCACCTCGAGGATCTCGTCCTGCGCGGCGGCGCCGGAGCGGAGCATCCGCACGCTGGCGTAGGTGTAGTTCGCGATCGCGGTCAGCGGCTGGTTGATCTCGTGCGCGATCGCGCTCGCCATCTCGCCCATCGAGCTCACCCGGGTGACGTGCGCCAGGCTCTGCAGGTGCTGGCGCGCCTGCTCCTCGGCGCGGCGGCGCGCGGTGATGTCGCGCGCGCTGGCGACGATCGCGGTCAGCCGCCCGTTCGCGTCGACGATGCCGCGCGCCGACCATGACAGCCAGCGCCAGCCGCCCGGGGTCATCACCCGATGCTCGACCGTCATCGTGTATGGCGGCACCGCCACCGAGGCGCGGGCCGCAGCGGTCGCCGGCCAGTCCTCTTCGTGGATCTGCACGCCCACCGGCCGTCCGAGCACCTCGGCCTCGGTCGTGCCGAAGTACGCGAGGTAGGACGGGCTCGCGAACAGGACCCGCCGCTCGCCGTCCAGCTTGAGGACGAGCTCGGTCATGTTCTCGACGATGAGGCGGAGCTTCTCCTCGCTCTCGCGCAGCGCGCGCTCGGCGCGGCGCCGCTCGGTGACGTCCATGAGCAGCGCGAAGCTGCCGGCGTAGTTCCCGGCGGCGTCGAAGAGCGGCCGCGGCGAGACGAAGGCGTCCATCCGCTCGCCCGAGCCTTTCTCCAGGGTGATCTCGAACGAGTCGACGCTGCCCTCGCGCCGCTTGCGGTGCTGCTCCTGCCAGTGCGCCTTCTGGTCGGGCGCGGCGAGGTCGAGCCCGCGCTTCCCGATCAGCCATTCGCGCGGCCGGCCGGTGATCTCGCAGAACCGATCGCTCACGTAGGTCATCGCGCCGTCGCGGTCCTGGAGGACGAGGCCCTCGTTCATCCGCTCGACCAGCATCCGGTAACGCGCCTCGCTCTCGCGGATCTGCGCCTCGGCGCGGTCGCGCTCGGCGAGCACCACGGCGATGAGCATGGTGGACACCGCCGCCACCCCGAGGAACACGTAGAGCGAGCCGAGGTTGCGGAGCATGTCGCCGGCGCCGAACGGTCCCATCGCGTTGGCGGTGCACCAGACCGCGATGGCGGCGACCGCGGCGAGCGCGGTTGCCGCCTCGCGGTTGCCGAACCGGAGCGCCGCCCAGAAGAGCGGCGGGAACACCGCGTAGGGCAGCGGCTCGACCGCCATCATGGGCGTCGAGTGCCCGGCGAACACGAACCCCGCGACCGCGAGCGTCGCGACCGCCATCGCCGCGACCTCGACGCGCCGCGCGGGAGCGAGCGGCGCGGTGCGCGCGAGCCAGGTCCAGATCGCGGGCGCGACGACGAGGATGCCGACCGCTTCGCCGAGGCCCGCCACCCAGACTGCCATCGGCCGGTCCGGCCAGATCGCGGCGCCCTGGACCCAGACCAGGGCGAGCCGGACGAGCACGCCGGCGGCGGGTCCGGCGAACGCGCCGAACACGAGGAACGCGAGCACGTCGCGCAGGCGCGCGAGCGACCGGTCGAAGCCGGCGACCCGCACGAGGAGCCACCAGCCGAGGAGGCACTCGCCGGTGACGAGCGCCGCCGCAGCGAGCGCCGCGCCGGCGTCGAGCCCGGTGGAGAGCCCGACCGCGAGCGACCCGACGACGAGCCCCGTCGCGACGCGCGGCCCCCATGCGACGAGCGCCGCGAGCGCGACCCCGGTCGCACGGCCACATCACCGCAATCGCGGATGGAGAAGGCGCGCCCGCGAACGGGAAGAGCGCAGTCGCCGCCATGCCGATGAGCCAGTAGGCCGCGGCGAGCGCGGCCGCGTGCGGCAGCATCCAGCGCTGGTGCGCGGGGGTTCCGGTCGCGGTCGCGTGCACGTCGGTTCCGGTCGGCTTCATTCGCGTACGTACTCTAGCAGCGGAGGTACCGCACCGACACTGGGGCGAGTACGCACCGCCGGGGCGCCGGCTACGTAGAAACCACAATCCCCCTCCGCAGCGGCCACGACGCATCTCTCGCGCTGGTCCGGATACCGCCGCCGCGCGCCGCGCAAGACGATTCGCTCCATGGAAACGCGCATCACCGGAGCGAACGTGAACACGACCGACACCCTGCTCTGCGGCGACTCCGCGAGCGTCGCGTGGGAAGCGGCGGCGATCGCCGTCGAGACCGGGCGCCAGGCCGTCGCGGCGCGCGGGCGGTTCGCGGTCGCGCTGTCGCCGGCGTTCCTGACTCCGGCGGTACTCGACGCGTTCGCCGCCAGCGCCGCCCACGCCGCGGAAGTCTGGCCGGCGACGCACTTTTTCCTCGCCGACACCGTCTTCGACGCGGCGCGATACGGCGCCGGCTCGCTCGCGGAGGCGGTTGCCGCCAGGCTGCCCGTCGGCCCGCACCAGCTCCACTTCCGGGCCGCCGCGGCGCGCGACGCCGTGCGCGCGGCCGCCGAGTACGAGCTCGAGCTCGCCGCGTTCTTCGCGCTGCGCGGCGCCGAGCTGCCGCGGTTCGACCTCGCGCTGCTCGCCCTCGACGCCGACGGCCGCGTCGCCGGGCTCGCCGCCGGCGGCGCGGCGCTCGGCGAGATCACGCGCCTCGCCGTCGCCGATTTCGTTCCGGCGCGGCGCGCCCGGGTGGTGACGCTCACCGGCCCGGTGCTCGCCGCCGCGCCGCAGATCGCCGTCCGCGCTGCGAGCCCCGGCGCGCGCCGGGTCGCCGAGCAGCTCCGCAGCTGCCGCGCGCAGCCCGACCGCTGCCGGCCGCACGTCCTCGCCCGCTCGGCGGGCGCCGTCCGCTTCCTGATCGAACTCGCCGCCGCGGCGGAGCCCGCCGCGGCCGTCCGTTGACCCGAACCCCGATCGCGAAAGGAGCTGCCATGAGATTCGAACCCGACTTCCTCGCCGCCGACATCGCCTCGCACCGCCAGCACCTCTACCGCTATGCGCTCAAGGAGCTGCGGGACCCGGTCGCCGCCGACGACGCGGTGCAGGAGACGTTCGCCGCGGCGCTCGTCGCGCAGGGCCGCTTCGAGGGCCGCAGCGGCACGCGCACCTGGCTGATCGGCATCCTCAAGCACAAGATCCTCGACGAGTACCGCCGCCGCTCGCGCGAGCCGCGCGCCGCCACCGGGCTCGACGAGGACGGCAACCCCTCCGCCTTCGACCTCGATCAGCTCGAGGCCGGCGCCGCGGGCGAGGCCGCCGCGGCCGAGTTCGACCCGGAGTACGCCGCCGCGCGGAAGCGCTTCTGGGGCGCGTTCTCCGAGCACCTCGGGCAGATGCCGGCGCAGATGGCGCGCGCGTTCACGATGCATGCCATCGACGGCCGCGAGACCGAGGAGGTCTGCGAGACGCTCGGGATCACGCCGGGCAACCTGTGGGTGCTCCTCCACCGCGCGCGGAACAAGCTGCGCGACGCGATCGACGGCGACTCGCGCGAATACTTCCTCGCCGCGCGCTGAAGCCGGAAGCCACCCGGGCCGGCACGATTTGACACTCCGCCGGCCGGCGGGGAAACTCCCCGCGGAAGCATTCCCGCGAGGAGGAGATCATGCTGCGCGGCCTGATGATGGACGAGCCGTTGCTCGTTTCGTCGCTCATCGTTCACGCCGACAAGTTCCACGGCGACACCGAGATCGTGTCGCGCACGGTGGAAGGTCCTATCCACCGGCACACCTACCGCGACGCGCACCGGCGAGCGCGGCAGCTCGCGCAGGCGCTCGGGCGCCTGGGCGTGAAGCAGGGCGACCGCGTGGGGACGCTCGCCTGGAACGGCTACCGCCACTTCGAGCTCTACTTCGCGGTGTCGGGGATGGGCGCGGTGATCCACACGATCAACCCGCGCCTCTTCCCGGAGCAGATCGTCTACATCGTGAACCACGCGGAAGACGGGTACGTCTTCTTCGATCTCACGTTCGCGCCGCTGGTCGAGAAGCTCGCGCCCCAGTGCAAGGGGGTGCGCGGCTGGGTCGCGATGACCGACCGCGCGCACATGCCGCAGGCGAGCGATCCCGAACCTGCTCTGCTACGAGGAGCTCGTCGGCGCGGAGAGCGGCGACTACGCGTGGCCGCGCCTCGACGAGTGGACCGCGTCGGGCCTCTGCTACACCTCCGGCACGACCGGCAATCCGAAGGGCGTGCTGTACGCCCATCGCTCGACGATCGTGCACGCGTACGCCGCGTCGCTGCCCGACGTCTTCGCGGCCTCCGCGCGCATGACGATCCTGCCGGTGGTGCCGATGTTCCACGTCAACGCCTGGAGCATCCCCTATCTCGCGCCGCTCAACGGCGCCAAGCTCGTGTTCCCCGGCGCGGCGCTCGACGGCAAGAGCCTCTACGAGCTGTTCGAGGCGGAGAAGGTCACCGTGACCGCCGGCGTGCCGACGGTGTGGATGGGGCTCCTCGCTTACATGCGGCAGAACAACCTGAAGTTCTCCACGCTCGAGCGCGCCGTGGTCGGCGGCTCCGCCGCGCCGCCGGCCATGATCCGGGAGTTCGACGAGGGCTACGGCGTGGCGTGCCAGCACGCCTGGGGCATGACCGAGATGAGCCCGCTCGGAACGCTCTGCACGCTGACGGGGAGGCAGCTCGAGCTCCCGCCCGAGGAGCAGTTCGCGCTCCTGTGCAAGCAGGGCAGGGTGATCTACGGCGTCGACATGAAGATCGTCGACGGCGAGGGGAAGGCGCTGCCACACGACGGCAAGGCGTTCGGCGACCTGATGGTGCGCGGGCCGTGGATCACCAGCGGCTACTTCAAGGACGAGGGTGGCAACCCGCTCCGCGATGGCTGGTTCCCGACCGGCGACGTCGCGACGATCGACGCGGACGGGTTCATGCAGATCACCGACCGCTCGAAGGACGTCGTGAAGTCGGGCGGTGAGTGGATCAGCTCGATCGACCTCGAGAACATCGCGATCGAGCACCCGGCGATCGCGGAGGCCGCGGTGATCGGCGTGCGCCACCCGAAGTGGGACGAGCGGCCGATCGTGGTGGCGGTGAAGAAGCAGGGCGCCGAGGTGACGCGCGACGAGCTGCTCCGGTTCTACGAGGGCAAGGTCGCGAAGTGGATGATCCCCGACGACGCCGTGTTCGTCGCCGAGCTGCCGCACACCGCGACCGGGAAGCTGTCGAAGCTGACCTTGCGGCAGCAGATGAAGGACTACAAGCTGCCGGGGACCTGAACATGAGCATCCTCGTCGAACGGCAGGGCGCGATCCAGCGCATCCGCATGAACCGGCCGGAGAAGAAGAACGCGCTGACCACGTCGATGTACACGGCGTTCGCGGAAGCGATCCGCGCCGCCGACGGCGACCCCGGCGTGCGCGTGATGCTGATCGAGGGCGCGGGGGACGCTTTCACGGCCGGCAACGATCTCCAGGACTTCCTCGCCCACGCGTCGCAGGGCGGGCCGCGGCCGGTGCTGGATTTCCTGCAGGTCTTCAGCCACGCCGAGAAGCCGATCGTCGCGGCGGTGCACGGCGTCGCGGTGGGAGTCGGCACGACGATGCTCGCGCACTGCGATCTCGTCTATGCGGCGGAGGGCGCCCGCTTTTCGATGCCGTTCGTCAACCTCGGGCTCTGCCCCGAGAACGCGTCGAGCTTCCTGCTGCCTTCGATCTGCGGCTACCAGCGCGCGGCGGAGCTGCTGATGTTCGGCGAGCCCTTCGATGCCGCGACGGCGCGCGAGGTCGGGCTGGTGAACGCGGTCGTGCCGCTCGCCGAGCTCGGCGCGACCGCGACCGCGGCGGCGCAGAAGCTCGCCGCCAAGCCGCCGGCGTCGCTGCGCCTGACCAAGCGGCTGCTGCGGCGCGCCTGGATGCCCGCCATCGAGGCCGCGCTCGCCGAGGAGTCGAAGGCGTTCGCCGAGCGGCTGTCGTCCCCCGAAGCGAAAGAGGCGTTCACCGCGTTCTTCGAGAAGCGCGCGCCGGATTTCTCGCGGTTCGGCTGAGCTCCGGCGGCGGTCGGGCGCCGGGCGTTTGGCTGTGGCGCGCCGCGCGGTAAGCCGCGGATGCAATAATCGGTCCCTCTTTCAGTTTCCCGCCCCCGCCCGCCATGAACGATCGCAGCCAAGCCGAAGCCCTTTCAATGGCCAAGTACGGCGTCGGCCAGCCCGTGCCGCGCACCGAAGACCCGGTGCTGCTGCGCGGCGAGGGCCGCTATACCGATGACTTGAACGAGCCCGGCCAGGCTTACGCCTACATCGTGAGGAGCCCGCATGCGCACGGTATCCTGCGCACGGTGAACACCGCCCCGGCGAAGGCAATGCCGGGTGTGCTCGCGGTGTACACGGCGGAGGACCTCGCCGCCTACGGCTCGCACAAATGCGTCGTGCCGCTCGTCAACCGCGACGGCACGCCGATGAAGAAGCCCGAGCGGCGCTCGCTTGCCTCCGGGAAGGTGCGGTTCGTCGGCGACCCGGTCGCGTGCGTCGTGGCCGAGACGTATCGACAGGCGAAGGATGCGGGCGAGGCGGTCGAGCTCGACATCGAGCCGCTGCCCGCGGTGTCGCTCGCGAGCGAAGCGGCGCGCGCGGGCGCGCCGCAGCTCTACGACGACGTGCCGGGCAACCTGGCGTGCGATTTCCACTTCGGCGACGCCGCGAAGGTCGCCGCCGCCTTCGCCGGCGCGGCGCACGTGACCAGGCTCTCGATTCGCAACACGCGCGTGGTGGTGGCGGCGATGGAGCCACGCGTGGCGATTTGCGCCTACGACGAGGCGAGCGGGCGCTTCACGCTCACCACGCCGAGCCAGGGCGTGTTTGCGATGAAAGGCCAGTTCGCCGAAATTCTCGGCGTGCCCCCGGAGAAGGTGCGGATCCTCACCTACAACGTCGGCGGCTCCTTCGGCATGAAGGCCTCGATCTATCCCGAGCACGTGCCGCTCGCGCACGCGGCGCGCGCGCTCGGCCGGCCGGTGAAGTGGACCGACGAGCGCTCGGGGAGCTTCGTCTCCGACCACCACGGGCGCGACCACGAGATGAGCGCCGAGCTCGCGCTCGACGAGGACGGCAGGTTCCTGGCGCTGCGGATGCATGGCTACGGCAACGTCGGCGCCTACCTCGGCGTGGTCGCTCCGCTGATGGCGACGATGAACGCGGTAAAGAACACACCGAGCGTGTACCGCACGCCGCTCATCGAGGTGTCGTCGAAGATCATGTTCACCAATACGTCGCCGGTGAGCGCGTACCGAGGCGCCGGGCGCCCCGAGGGGAACTACTACATGGAGCGCCTGATCGATACCGCGGCGCGCGAGACGGGCATCGACCGGCTCGAGCTGCGCCGGCGCAACCACATCCGGCCCGGGGAGATTCCGTTCAAGGCGGCCTCCGACATGGTCTACGACAGCGGCAACTTCGGCGCGGTGTTCGAAGAAGCGCTGGCTGCCGCCGACTGGGCCGGGTTCGAAAAGCGCAAGGCCGAGAGCCGGAAGCGCGGTCGGCTGCGCGGCATCGGCATCGGCAGCTACCTCGAAGTCACCGCGCCGCCCAACAAGGAAAGCGGCGGGTTGCGCTTCGAGGCCGACGGCACCGTGACCCTCGTCACCGGCACGCTCGATTACGGCCAGGGGCATGCGGCGCCCTTCGCGCAGGTACTCTGCTCGCGCCTCGGCATCCCCTTCGACAGGATCCGCCTCGCGCAAAGCGACAGCGACGAGGTGGTGTTCGGCGCCGGCACCGGCGGCTCGCGCTCGATCATGATGAGCGGGGCGGCGATCGTGCAGGCCTCCGATCTGGTCATCGAGCGCGGGCGCCAGCTCGCGGGCGTGGCGCTCGAGGCCGCGGCGGGCGACATCGAGTTCCGTGCCGGGCGCTTCGTCGTCGCCGGCACCGACCGCGCCATCGGCTTGATCGAGCTCGCCGCGAAGCTGCGTGCCGGCATGGCGGTTCCAGAGGGGCTGCCGAAGACCCTGGATGTCACGCACCTCACCGAGGTGATTCCGTCGGCGTTTCCGAACGGCTGCCACGTCGCCGAGGTCGAGATCGATCCCGAGACCGGCACCGTCGAGGTCGCGCGCTACAGCTCGGTGAATGATTTCGGCACGATCGTGAACCCGTTGCTGGTCGAGGGGCAGGTGCACGGCGGCGTGGTGCAGGGCATCGGCCAGGCGTTCATGGAGACGGTGATCTACGACGAGACCGGACAGCTGCTCACCGGCTCGTTCATGGACTACGCGCTGCCGCGCGCGGCCGACACGCCGAACGCGATCGGCTTCGCAAGCCACGAGGTGCCCGCGACGTCGAACCCGCTCGGGGCGAAAGGCTGCGGCGAGGCCGGCTGCGCGGGCGCGCTCGTCTCGGTGATGAACGCGGTCGTCGATGCGCTCGCCGAGCGCGGTGTTCGGCACTTCGACATGCCGGCGAGCCCGCAGCGCGTGTGGCAGGCGCTGCGGGGGGACAGACCCTAAAGCTCTGTGCTGGCTGTCAAGGCGTTCGTCGATCCCGAAGTAGCGAGGACTTCCTCGCGCTTCGGCTGAGGCCGGCGTCCGCCCGTCCGCAAAAACCTTGCTATCCTCGCGCGGCCGTCCGGCCGCAACCTTGGAGACCCGCCGTTGAGATTCCTCGTCCCGTTGAGATTGCTGGCCCTCGCGTCCGGTCTGCTCGCCGCTTCTCTGGTCCACGCGCAAGGGACCTTTCCGAACCGTCCGGTGCGCGTCGTGGTGCCGTTCCCCGCGGCCACGTCGCCCGACGTCGTGATGCGGATCACTGGCCCGCACCTGAGCGAGATCTGGGGGCATCAGATGCTGGTCGACAACCGCACCGGTGCGTCCGGGAACATCGGTGCGCAGGCGGTGGCCACCGCCACCCCGGACGGCTACACGATCCTCTACACCGTCAACTCGATCATCTGCGCGAACCCGCACCTCTTCTCGAAGCTCCCGTTCGACCCGCTCAAGAGCTTCGTGCCGGTGTCGCTGGTCGTGAACCTCGGCTACGTGCTGGTGGCGAAGAACGACCTGCCGGTGAAAAGCCTCCAGGAGCTGATCGCGGCGGCGAAGGCGCAGCCCGGCAAGCTCACCTACAGCTCGGCCGGCGCGGGCGTCGGGACGCACATCGTCATGGAGCTCTTCCTCGGCATGACCGGGACGAACATGCTGCACATCCCGATGACCACCCCGGCGCTCAACGCGGTGTACAGCGGTGAGACCGACCTGACGATGACTCCGTACACCACCGGGGTGCCGGCAGCCAAGGGCGGCAAGGCGCGCGCGCTCGGCGTGACGCTCGCGAAGCGCCTCGACTCGCTGCCCGACGTGCCGGCGATCGGCGAAGTGGTGCCCGGCTACGTCGGCGACGCGTGGCACGGCCTCTTCGTGCCGGCCGGGACGCCGCCCGCGATCGTCGACAAGCTCGCCGCGGACTTCGCCAAGGTGCTCGCCATGCCCGACGTCCGCAAGCGGCTCGGTGACCTCGGCCTGGAGCCGGTCGGGAGCCCGCCCGGCGAGCTCGCGGCGATCGTGCGGAGCGACTACGAGAAGTGGGGACGGGTCATCCGCAACGCCAACATCAAGCTCGACTGAGAGGCCGCACGATGTCGCGATGGCAGTACACGAAGGGATTGCACGCGCTCGGCAACGGCCACTACGCCTGGCTGCTGCCCGACGGGAGCTGGGGCTGGTCGAACGCCGGGCTGATCGAGGACGCCGGTCAGACGCTGCTCGTCGACACGCTGTTCGACCTGAACTACACGCGCGAGATGCTGGACGCCATGCGGCGCGCGGTGCCGGCGGCGAAAGAGATCGGCGCGCTCGTCAATACGCACGCGAACGGCGACCACTTCTTCGGCAACCAGCTGCTCGAGGGTACGCGCATCATCGCCTCGAAAGCCTGCGCGGAGGACATGTTCATCCGCCCGCCGTCGCAGTACGCCGGCTGGCAGAAGGACTGGCCGTCGATGGGCGTCGCCGGGAAGTTCTGGCAGGAGGTGATCGGGTCGCGCTTCGACTTCAGCGGCATCCGGGTGGTGCCGCCGACCGAGACCTTCACCGGCGAGATGACGCTGAAGGTCGGAAACAAGGAGGTGCGGCTGATCGAAGTCGGCCCCGCCCACACGCGCGGCGACATCCTCGTCTACGTGCCGGAGGATCGCGTGCTCTACACCGGCGACATGCTCTTCAACGGCGCGCATCCGGCGATCTGGGCCGGCCCGACCGCGAACTGGATCAAGGCCTGCGACCTCATGCTGTCGTGGGACCTGGACGTCGTCGTGCCCGGGCACGGCGCGCTCACCGACAAGAGCGGCATCCGGGAGTTCCGCGACTACCTCTCGTACATCCTCGCCGAGTCCCGCAAGTGTTTCGACGCCGGCATGAGCTTCATCGAAGCCGCCGACGCCATCTCGCTCGATCCGTGGGCGCACTACGCGGAGGACGAGCGGATGTGCATCAACGTCTACACCTGCTACCGCGAGTTCGGCGGTCGGCCGGCGGACGAGAAGCCCGACATCCTGCGCATGCTCGAGCTGATGGGGCAGCGCCACTTTCGCAAAGCCGCTCACCGGGCGGCGTCGTGAAGCTCGCCACCTTCGTCGCGCCCGACGGCGCCCCGCACGTCGGCGCGGTCGTGGCGGACGGCCGCGTCGCCGACCTGACCGCGTCCGCCCCGGAGCCCGCGTTTCGCGACATGCTGTCGCTCATCGAGGCCGGTCCGGCCGGCCTCGACCGCGCGCGGGCAGTCGCAGCCGATCCGGAAGTGACGCACTCGATGGCGCAGATCCGGCTGCTCGCCCCGCTGCCGCGCCCGCCGCGCCTGCGCGACTTCCTCTGCTTCGAGCTGCACGTGCGGCAGTCGCGCGCGAACCGCTACCTGTTCGGGATGGGCGCCGAGCGGCTCGACCCGGCGAAGGTGGAGATCGCGAAGGTCTGGTACGAGCGCCCGGTGTACTACAAGGGCAATCCGTTTAGCGTTGTCGGTCCCGAGGCCGAGGTGCGCTGGCCCGCGTACTCGCGGATCATCGACTACGAGCTCGAGATCGGCGCGGTGATCGGCCGCGGCGGGCGCAACCTCGCACCGGGCGACGCGCTCGCCCGCGTCTTCGGCTACACCGTCTTCAACGACTTCTCGGCGCGCGACGAGCAGTACATCGAGATGCAGGGCCAGCTCGGTCCGGCGAAGGGCAAGGACTTCGACACCGGCAACGCGCTCGGGCCATGGATCACCACCGCGGACGAGGTCGGGGATCCGCAGGACCTCGAGATGATCGCGCGCGTCAACGGCGAGATCTGGTCGCGTGGGAACAGCCGCGACATGAAGCACGGCTTTCGCGACATCGTCGCCTATGCGTCGCTCGAGGAAACGCTGTACCCGGGCGAGATCCTCGGCTCGGGCACGGTCGGCGGCGGCTGCGGCAACGAGCTCGGCCGTTTCCTGAAGGACGGCGACGTGGTCGAGCTCGAAGTCGGCCGCATCGGACGGCTTCGGAACCGCATCGTGGCGCCGCACGTGCGCGAAGTGCCGAAGCTGCCGATCAAGATCCTCTGAGCGGGCCACGGAGGCGAACCGAGCGCGGCTGACCCCGGGATGGACTCGCCCCGCGAGCGGTTCTTCGCCGGCGTCCGGGCGCAGGCGCCGCCGCTCATCGGCATCGTGCCGTTCGGCCTCGTCACCGGCGTCGCGAGCATCGCCGCCGGGCTCACCCCGTTCGAGACGCTCGCGATGTCGATCGCGTGCTTCAGCGGGATCGTGCAGCTGGTGAGCGTGCAGCTCTACGCCGCCGGCGCGCCGCTCGCGGTGATCCTCGCCACCGCCGCGGTGCTCGAGCCTGCGGCTGGTGATGTTCAGCGCGGGCCTCGCGCCCTGGCTCGGCGGCCTGCCGCTGCGCTGGAAGCTCGCGGTCGCGTACGTCCTCACCGACAACGCCTACGCGCTCGCGGTGGTCGACTTCCGGCACCACCCGGATCGCGGCAACAAGCACTGGTTCGTCGTCGGGACCGGGGCGGCCTCGTGGCTCGCCTGGCAGGCCGCGGTGGCGGTCGGGATCTTCGTCGGCGCGCAGGTGCCGCCGGAATGGGGGCTCGACTTCGCGGTGGCGCTGACCTTCCTCGCCCTGCTGGTCGCGGTGCTGCCCGACCGGGCGGCCGCCGCGGCGGCGGCGGTCGGCGGGGCGGCCGCGGTCGCCGCCTACTTCCTGCCGCTGAAGCTCGGCCTGATCACCGCCGCGCTCGCGGGCATCGCCGCGGGGATGGCGTGGAGCGCGCTGGAGAAGAAATGGTCTGGCTGATGATCCTCGGCACCGCGGCGATCGCGTTCGCGCTGCGGTACTCGTTCCTCGGTACGCTGAAGCCGCACGCGATCGGGCCGCTGTTCCGGGAAGCGCTGCGCTTCGTGCCGCCGGCGGTCTTCGCCGCGATCGTCGTGCCGCAGGTGCTGATCCGGGGCGAGGCGGTCGACCTCGGGCTCGACAACCCGCGGCTGCTCGCGACCATCGCGGCGCTCGGCATCGCCTGGTTCACCCGCAGCGTCACGTGGACGCTGGTCGGCGGGATGGTCGCGCTGTGGCTCGTGCAGTGGTGGCTGCGCGGGTGACGAGCACCGAGCGGTAGAACGCCTCCATCCGCCCGGCGAGCGCCGTCGCGCTCCAGGTGCGCGCGTATTCGCGGCCGTCGGCGGCAAGCCGCGCGCGCAGCTCCGGATCGCGGAGCACCCGGACGACCTGCGCCGCGAAATCGCGCTCGTCGTCGGCGGCGACGAGGGCGCCGCGCTCCGGGCCGACGACGTCGCGCGTACCCATCACCGCGGTCGACACGACCGGCACGCCGAGCGCCATCGCCTCGAGCAGCACGAGCCCCTGCGTCTCGGTGCGCGAAGCGAAGACGAACGCGTCCGCTGCCCGGTAGCAGTCGAGCAGACGCGTCGCGCGGTCGAGGTAGCCCACGAACTGCACCGCGTCGCCGATTCCGAGGTCGTGCGCGAGGCGCCTCAGGCGCGCGAGCGCCGGCCCTTCGCCGCAGACGACTAGCAGCGCGTCGGGCACGTCGCGGCGCACGAGCGCGAGCGCCCGGAGCAGGAAACTCGATGTTCTTCTCGAACGCGACCCGCCCGACGTAGAGGAGCACCGGCCGCGACGGCGCTATGCGGTGCTCGGCGCGAAAGCGCATGCCGTCGCCGCCGCAGAACTCGAGCAGCGGGATCCCGGTCGGCACGATCTCGATCGGCGTCCGGACGCCGTAACGCTCGAGGGTCTCGCGCATCGCGGTCGACGGGACGGCGACCGCGTCGAGCGCATCGCACTGCGCGCGCGAGATCCGCCGGGCGAGGGCGCGCATCACGCCGCGCGGCACCAGCGGCACGTAGTGGAACAGGTACTCCTCGAAGAGCGTGTGGTAGGTCGCGACCACGGGAATCCCGCGACGGCGCGCGAGCCGGACCCCGGCGTAGTGCGCGAGGAACGGCGTCTGCACGTGCACCAGGTCGAAGCGCTCACCGGCGAGGAGCAGGTCGAGCCGCTTGAGCGCGCGCCAGCGCATCGCACGGTCCTCCGGATCGAGCGGCACCGGACGCGACGCGATGCGCACGGTGTGCGGATCGTCGTCGTGCGGTCCGGGGTAGGCCGGCGCGACCAGCGTGGTCTCGTGGCCGCGCCGGCCGAGCTCGCGGCGGAAGGTCTGGATGGAGGTGGAGACGCCGTTGACGCGCGGGAAACAGACGTCCGAGACGTAGAGGATCCGCATCCGTGTTCAGGCCATTCCCGGCACCGTACGTGCGTTGTGTGACGGTTTCGTTGCGGTGGGGACCGCCGACGCGCTTCTTCACCGCGCTGTCATATTCGGTACTTAGGCTTGCGTGCCCATGGGTTGGGCCACGGATCTCGCGCAGTGCGCAGCGCGCGCCGCGGCGGGCGTCGGAGCTCCCCGCGCCGCGCGGGTAACGATGGTGTCACAGCGCGTCCGGGCGATCTTCCTCTCCGATATCCACCTCGGCACGCGGGCGTGCCAGGCGGAGCGGCTGCTCGAGTTCCTGAAGGCGTACGAGTCGGAGTTCCTGTTCCTCGTCGGCGACATCGTCGACTTCTGGGCGATGCACTCGCGCGGCGTCTACTGGTCGGCGGCGCAGAACACGCTGCTGCAGAAGCTGCTGAAACGGGCACGGCACCACGTCCAGGTGATCTTCATCCCCGGCAACCACGACGAGGCGGCGCGCGAGCACGCCGGCACCTCGTTCGGCAACATCCGCGTCGTGATGGACTCACGTCCACACCGCCGCCGACGGCCGGCGCTACCTGCTGCTGCACGGCGACGAGTTCGACCAGGTCACCCGCTACCACCGCTGGATCGCGGTCCTCGGCGACCGCGCCTACTCCGTGCTCGTGCGCATCAACCTCTTGCTGTCGTGGCTGCGGCGCACGCTCGGGATCCCCGGCTACTGGTCGCTCTCGGGCTACGCGAAGGGCAAGGTGAAGGGCGCCATGGACTTCGTGTTCGGCTTCGAGGAGGCGCTCGCGCGGCATGCGAAGGAGCGCGGCGTGGACGGCGTGATCTGCGGTCACATCCACGTCGCGGCGATTCGCGACGTGCACGGCATCCGCTACGTGAACTGCGGCGACTGGGTCGACAGCTGCACCGCGATCGTCGAGCACGCCGACGGCCGCCTGGAGCTCGTGCGGTGGGGCGCTGCCCGGGTCGTCGAGCCGGCGCCGCTGACCGCGCCGGCCGGCGAGGAGTCGGCCGAGAGCCTGCCGTCGTAGGGAGGCCGCGCGGATGCCCGAGGGGGCGCGGCGATTCCAGCCGGCGCCCTCCGCCTTCCCGATTACCCCTTTTTGCCCGGCGCCTCCACGATGACCATCCACGACACCCCGAACTTGTCCGCCACCATGCCGAACCGCGGCGAGAAGAACGTCTTCGCGAGCGGCATCTGCACCTGCCCGCCGTCGCCGAGCGCGGCGAAGACCCGCTCCGCTTCGCCCTCGTTCGCGGAACCGTGACCGACAGCGAGAAGCCGTTGAAGACCGGCTTCCCGGTGCAGTTCCCGTCGGACGCCATCACCACCGTCTCGCCGATCCGGAAGCGACGAGTGCATCACCTTGTTCTCGGCGCCCGGCGGCACCATGCCGGGCGGCGGCGGCTCGGGGCTTTCCTTGAACCGCATGAGCATCTCGACCTTCGCGCCGAGGACCTTCGCCTTGTAGAACTCGATCGCCTCCTCGCGGCGGCCGTCGAAGAACAGGTAGGACTGAACCAGCATCTCGAATCTCCTCTGTCGTTGAACGTGCGCTAGCCCTTCGGCGCGCCCTCGGTTACCGATTTCAGCTGCGCGAGCCCTTCCTCGAACTGGCCGCCGACCATCCGGTCCATGTTCATGAAGAGGTGGACCGCCTTGGCGACGAAGTTGTTCGTGCCGCTCAGGCTCCACTCCACCCTCGTGCGCTCGCCTTCCGGCCTGAACGCGAACTCGGCGAACGCGGTGCCGGCGAAGGGCTGCTCGAAGTCGAGCCTGATCCGCACCAGCTCGTTCGGGCGGCTTTCGGTGATCGTCGCGCGCCCGACACCGGCGTGGCTGTTGCCGGCCCACGCGTAGCTCGCGCCGGTGCCCGCCGGCGGGCCGGCGTAGGTCTTCTTCATCGCCGGGTCGAGCTTGTCGTACGGCGACCACGCCGGCCACTTGTGGAAGTCGTTGACCTGCGCGAACACTGCCGGCACGGGCGCCGCGATCGTGCGCCGACCGCGCGACGCGGAACTCCGACGGCTGCATGGCGACGACTGCGGCGAACACGACGACCAGCGCCGCGAGCCCGATGAGGATCTTGACGAGCATGGCGATTCCTCCCGCGGCCCGGCTACTTCTTCGCGCCCGCGACGCCCATCTCGCGGAAGCGCTCGACCGCCTCGCTCGGCCCGAAGTCCTCGAGCTCGAACAGCTGCCGGACCTCGATCTCGGCCTGCTTGCCGTCGATCGACGGGTTGGGGAACCGCTTCGTCAGCGCCAGCGCCTCTTCGCGCGTCTTCGTCTGGATGATGGTGTAGCCCGCGACGAGCTCCTTCGTCTCGGTGAACGGCCCGTCGACCACGGTCCGCTTCGCGCCGTCGTACTTCACGCGCCAGCCCTTGGCGGTCGCCTGCAGCCCGGAGGCGTCGACGAGCGCGCCCGACTTCGCGAGCTCCTCGTGGAACGTCGCCATCTCGGCGATGAGGTGCTCGGGCGGCATCACGCCGGCTTCGGAATCCTTGGTGGCCTTGACGATGATCATGAATCGCATGGGAGTGTCTCCTTTGGGTTGCGAGCAGATCCGCTCTCTACCCTGGTCGAACGGCGGGCGACGAATTCGACACCGCCGCTACGTCCTGTATTCCCACACCGGCCGGACCTCGACGCAGCCGAGCCGCGCCGGCGGGATCTTCGCGGCGATCCGGATCGCCTCGTTCAGGTCCCGCGCCTCGATCAGGTAGAAGCCGGCGAGCTGCTCCTTCGTCTCGGCGAACGGGCCGTCGGTCACCGACGTCTTGCCGTCGCGGAGGCGGACGGTCGTCGCGGCGTGCGTCGGCTGCAGGCGCTCGCAGGCGATGAACTGGCCGTGCTCCTTCAGCTTCTCGTCGTAGCCCACGCACTCGCCGGCGATGGCCGCGACCGCGTCCGGCGGCATGGCGGCGACCTTCTTCTCCTCGTTGTAGATCAGGCAGAGGTACCGCATCGCTTGCTCCCTCGCGTGCTGCGGGTGGTCGTTCAGGCCGGCGCCGGCGCGCGCCGCAGCAGCGCGACGGCGAGGATCGCGACGCCGATCGCGATGACCGCGCTGATCGCCGCGGTGGCGCCGAACGCGTGCGCGAACGCCGCGCGGGCCGACTCGAGCAGCTCGGCGCCGAGTGCGTCGGGCAGCTCGCCCGCGACCGACACCGCCCCGCCGATCGTGCCGCGCGCGATCCCGGCCGCTTCCGACGGCACGCCGGCGGGGAGGTTCGCCCGCGATCCCGCCGCGGTAGATCGCGGTGAGGATGCTGCCCATCACCGCGATGCCGAGCGCGCCGCCGAACTCGGAGCTCGTCTCCGACAGCGCCGACGCGGCGCCGGCGCGCTCCGGCGGCGCGGCGGTCAGCACGATGTCGGTCGTCAGCGTGACGACCGGGGTCAGTCCCACCGAGAACACCACCGACCCGACGACGAGCATCGCCAGCGGGGAGGCGACGTCGTCGACCAGCGCGAGCAGCATGAAACCCAGCGCGGCGACGGTCATGCCCGCCGCGATGACGTGCGACGGATGGAAGCGGCGCACGATCATCGGCGTCGCCATGGAGCCGAAGATGAACGCGAGCGCCGAGGGCAGCCCCCACAGCCCGGCCTGGAGCGGCGTCAACCCGAGCACCGACTGCAGGTACTGCGCGATGAAGAGAAAAGCGGCGAAGGTCGTGAGGAAGCCGAGGACGTTCACCGCGAGCGCCGCGCTGAACGCGGGGACGCGGAACAACCTGAGATCGATCAGCGGGTCGGCGAGGCGCCGTTGCCGTCGCAGGAACGCCGCGCCGACGGCGACGCCCGCGAGGATCGACAGCGCCGCGATCCAGCCCGGGCCGCCCTCGGCGATGCGCTTGAGGCCGTAGATCACCGCCAGCACGGCCGCCAGCGACTGGAGCGCGCTCACCAGGTCCATGCGGCCCGCAGCGGGATCGCGGAACTCGGGGAGGAGGACCGGTGCGAGCGCGAGCAGCAGCAGCATCACCGGCACGTTGATCAGGAACACCGAGCCCCACCAGAAGTGCTCGAGCAGCACGCCGCCGATCAGCGGCCCGATCGCCGCGCCGGCCGAGTAGCTCATGATCCAGACGCTGACCGCGACCGTGCGCTGCGCCGGGTCGTGGAACATGTTGCGGATGAGCGAGAGCGTCGACGGCGCCAGCGTCGCCGCCGCGACGCCGAGCAGCGCGCGCGACGCGATGAGCATCGCGGCGCTGGTCGAGAACGCGGCGGCCACCGAGGCGGCGCCGAACGCGCCGGCGCCGATCATCAGCAGCTTGCGCCGGCCGATGCGGTCGCCGAGCGTCCCCATCGTGATCAGCGAGCCGGCGACGAGGAACCCGTAGATGTCGACGATCCAGAGCAGCTCCGCGCTCCCCGGCTTGAGCTCGGCGCTGAGCGAGGGCACCGCGAGGTTGAGGACCGTCAGGTCCATCGAGTAGAGCATGCACGGCAGTGCGATGACCGCCAGCCCGATCCACTCGCGGCGCCCGGCGCGCGTCATCCGCTGACGACGCTCAGGATGTTGCCGTCCGGATCCTTGAACCAGGCGATCCTCATCCCGCCGCCGACGTGGACGTCGCCCTCGAGCTTCATCCCCGGCATCGTGTAGTGCTCGAACGCGACCCCCTTCGCCTTGAGGTCGCGCACGGTCGCGTCCACTTCGTCCCCGACGTTCCAGGTCACCGCCGTCGCCTTGTTGGTGCCGGCGAAGTCGGACCGGTAGACGAACAGCGTCGAGCCGCCGCTCCGGAAGGCGACCAGGTCGTCGCCTTCGGTGCCGACCGCTTTCAGCCCGAGCGTGCCTTCGTAGAACTTCCGCGCCGCCTGCAGGTCCTTGACGGCGATGTTCGCGACTGCATCCTTGTTTCCCAGCATGACGATTACCTCGCGTGCGAGTGTTGCTCCCCTACATGTCGACCAGAACCTTGAAGCCGCCCCAGAACATGCGCTTGGCGTCGAACGGCAGCGCTTTCAGGTCCATCATCGGCTTCAGCCGCGGATCCTTCATGACCTTGGCGTTGATGCGGTCGCGCTGGGTGCGGGACTTGTAGACGATGTACGAGAACACGACGATTTCGCCGGCCTTGAGCTTCACGCTCCGCGGAAACGACGTGCGCTTCCCCGGCTTGACGTCGTCGGCCACGCTCTCGACGTATGCGAGCGCGCCGTACTCCCGCCAGACTTTGCCGGCCTTCCGCGCCATCTGGCGGTAGGCGTCGAGCCTGCGCTTCGGGACGGGCACCACGAATCCATCGATGTAAGCCATGGTGTTGTCTCCGTGTCACGGGTCTACTTGTGCTTCCAGAGGCCCATCATGCGGCCCTCGGGGTCGGTGAAGAGCGAGAGCCAGCCCATCCCGGGCACCTCCTGCTCCTCGATGTGGATCTTGCCGCCGGCCGCGACGATGCGCTTCCGGTAGGCCGCGAGGTCGTCGACGTTGATGTACAGCGTCATGTTGCCGGGCCACGGTCCTTCCCGCTCCGGCTTGAAGATGCCGCCGTTGATGCCGCCCTCGCCGCCGGTCTCGACCAGGCGGTAGTTAAGCTCGGGCATGTGCTTAATCTTCCAGCCGAACAGCTGCTCGTAGAAGGCAGCGACCTTCGCCGGATCCTTCGACATGAATTCGAAATGCACGACGGGATTGCCCATGAGAGTCTCCTTTCGCGGAAGTGGTTTACGCCCGGGCCGCTTCCGAATCGCAGCAAGAATCGCTCCCCGCCGGCGCGGATTGCGCGCTTTCGTAGCGGTCGTGGCGCCGCACCCAGTGCATGAACGGCCCGTCGCTGCGGCCCGACGGCTCCTCCCAGTCCTCCTGGCGGCCGAGCGGCGTGAGGTCGAGGTAGTTGAACGTCCCGACGAGCAGATCGCACCCCCGCGCGTAGGTCGAGTAGGTGTGGAAGACGCTTTTCCCGTCGCGCAGGAAGACGCTGAGGCCGTGCGATTCGCCCTGCGTGAACCACGGCTCGCCCTTCGCGAGGAGCTCCGCCTTGCCGAGGTAGTTGTACTCGACCGGCGCCACCGCCTCGTCGTGGGTGACGTGAAAGTCGTAGTTGAAATCGCTGCCCGACGACGAGTACCACGGGAAGCTCCAGCCCATGCGCCGCTGGTACGCCGTGAGCTTCGCGAGCGGTGCGCGCGACACGACCGCGAGCGTCGTGCGGCGCGCGTGCAGGTGCGCGAGGTGGCCGAAGTTGTCGGCCACCAGCGAGCAGCTCGGGCAGCCCTCGTCCCACGCCGGGTCGAACATGAAGTGGTACACGACGAGCTGGCGGCGCCCGTCGAAGAGATCGAGCAGGCTCGCCTTTCCGGCCGTGCCGTCGAACCGGTAGGGCTTGTCGATCCGCACCATCGGCAGCCGGCGGCGTTCCTCGTTCACTGCGTCCCGGTGACGCGTCAGTTCCTTCTCCTTCGCCAGCAGCGCCTTGCGGGCGGCCAGCCACTCCTCGCGCGACACCGCTCTCGGCAGCGCCGCATCGGTCAGCGTCATCATGATTGTCCTTTCCGGCGGCACCTGCGGAGATCGGCCGATTGAGCTCCGTGCGCCACGTGGCAGGGTCGGGCCCCGATTCGGGGCCGGCGACGTAGATTTCCCAGAGATTCGGCGCGGGCGTGTGCCCCTCGGCGTCGATCCACGCCATGAACTCGCCCCAGGCGGCGGGGAGGCCCTCGTAGGGCCCGCGATACACCGTGCGCGCCACCGTCGCGGCGGGCAGCTCGCCCGGCTTGACGCGGCCGGCCGCGGCGACCGGGGCATCGACGGGCACGCCGATCTCGAAATCGAAGATGTCCGGGTCCATCCGCAGGTGGTGCGAGAACCACGGCCCGGTGGGCGCGACGCCCTGGGCGGCGACGGCGGCCATCAGCTCACGGTACCCGGGCCCCATGACGTTCCGGATCTCGGCGCGCGGAATCGTGAGCCGGATGACCGCGGTCGGGCTGCGCGGCGGTCTGAGCGATTTGTGGTTTGTCGAGCATGGCGAACGTGTCTCCTCGAGTTCGAAGCGATCTACAACTGCTGGTCGATCGGCCGCGCCGGGAATCGACAGGCGGCGAGGTCAGCTCGGGCTTCGGCGTCCTCGCAGCGCGCGTCAGCGTTTCGCCGAGCCCGTAGAGGACGCCGGTCCAGCGCGCCTCGGTCTCGTGCGCGCGCGTCCGGCGGGACGTGCTCGTGGGTCAGCGCCAGCTCGCAGCCGGTCCGCAGCGGGTTGATCTCGGCGGTTACGCGCGTGACCACGCGCGGGCGGTCCGGCATGGCGAGCGTGAAGACGAGGCGCCGGTGCGGGACGATCTCCACGTATTCGCCCGCGTGCTCGGCGTGTCCGCCGTCCAGCCGCTCCGCGAACCGGAACGAGCCGCCGACCCGCGGATCGATGTCGGCGTCGCTACGGTGCAACGCCGTTGCGAACAGCCAGCGGCCGGCGACGTCGGGATCGAGCCAGGCGTGGAACACGCGCTCCGCGGGCGCGCTGAAGCGTCGGGCGAGACGGATCACGTCGGCCGGTTCGGGCGTCGACCGGGATCGCCCGTTCTTGCGGGGATATGTCGGGCGTTTCATGGCTAGCTTCCGCTCTCGGTCCTGGTCGATCGGCCGACCCCGAATTCGACACCGCGCCGTCCGCCGCTCGCCCGGACGTTCAGCTCTTCAGCCGGTAGCCGGTGCGGAAGATCCACCAGACCAGCGCGAGGCCGACGACGAGAAACCCGACCGTCATCGCGAGGCTGATCGCGACGCCGACGTCCGCGGTGCCGAAGAAGCTCCAGCGGAAGCCGCTGATCAGGTAGACGATCGGGTTGAACAGGCTGAAGGTGCGCCAGGCGTCGGGCAGCATGTCGATCGAATAGAACGCCCCGCCGAGGAACGTGAGCGGGGTGACGACGAGCATCGGGATGAACTGCAGCTGTTCGAACCCCTTCGCCCAGATGCCGATGATGAAGCCGAACAGGCTGAACGTGGTCGCGGTGAGCAGGAGGAACGCGATCATCCACCCGGGATGGAGGATCCGGACCGGCACGAAGAGGGTGGACGTCGCGAGGATGACGAGGCCGAGGACCACCGACTTGGAGGCCGCCGCCCCGACGTAGCCGAGGACCATCTCGAGCGGGGACACCGGCGCGGACAGGACTTCGTAGATCGTGCCGGTGAAGCGCGGCAGATAGATGCCGAACGAGGCGTTGGACAGGCTCTCGGTGAAGAGCGACAGCATGATCAGCCCGGGCACGATGAACGCCCCGTAGGGCACGCCGTCGATCTCGCTCATGCGCGAGCCGATCGCGGCGCCGAAGACCACGAAGTAGAGCGCGGTGGTGATCACCGGCGTCACCAGGCTCTGCCACAGCGTGCGGCGCGCCCGCGCCATCTCGAAGCGGTAGATCGCGAGCACCGCGTGATGGTTGAACGCCGGAACGGCCGTCGCGGCAATCATGCGCGCTCGCTCACCAGGCCGACGAAGATGTCCTCGAGCGAGCTCTGCCGGGTGTTCAGGTCCCGGTACCCGATCCCGAGCTCGCCGATCCGCCGCAGCAGCGCGGGGATCGCGGTGTGCTCGTCGGCTCGCGTCGAAGGTGTACTCGAGGTCGCAGCCGCCGTTCGCGAGCGCGAGGTTCCACGCCGCGAGGCCGGCGGGGATCGCCGCGAGCGGTTGCTGCAGGTGCAGCGTGAGCTGCTTCCGGCCGAGCTTCCGCATGAGCGCCGTCTTCTCCTCGACCACGATCAGCTCGCCCTTGTTCACCACGCCGATGCGATCGGCCATCTCCTCGGCTTCGTCGATGTAATGCGTGGTGAGGATGATCGTCACGCCGCGGTCCCGGAGGCGCTGCACCAGCGCCCACATGTCGCGGCGCAGCTCGACGTCGACGCCCGCGGTCGGTTCGTCCAGGAACAGGATCCGCGGCTCGTGCGCGAGCGCCTTCGCGATCAGGACCCGCCGCTTCATGCCGCCCGAGAGCGTCATGATCTTGTCGTTACGCTTCTCCCACAGCGAGAGGTCGCGCAGCACCTGCTCCAGGTGCGCCGCGTCGGGCGCGCGGCCGAACAGGCCGCGGCTGAAGCTGACCGTGTTCCACACCGACTCGAACATGTCGGTGTGAAGCTCCTGCGGCACGAGGCCGATCGCCGCCCGCGCGGCGCGGTAGTCGCGCCGGATGTCGTGGCCGTCGACGACGACGCGGCCGGCGGTCGGCGTGACGATGCCGCAGACGATGCTGATCAAGGTCGTCTTGCCGGCGCCGTTCGGGCCGAGCAGGGCGAAGATCTCGCTGCGGCGGATCTCCAGATCGACGCCTTTCAGCGCCTGCAGACCCGACGCGTAGGTCTTGGTCAGGCCGGCGATCGAGATGATCGCCGGCGCCGGCGGCAGCGTGGCCCGATCCATCTACTTCGCCGACAGCTCCCGCACCGGACGAACCTCCACGCTGCCGACGCGTGCCGGCGGGATCTTCGCCGCCAGCTGGACGGCCTCGTCGAGATCCCTGGCGTCGATCAGGTAGAACCCGGCGAGCTGTTCCTTCGTCTCCGCGAACGGGCCGTCGGTCAGCGACACCTTGCCGTTGCGCACGCGCACGGTCGTGGCCGTCTCCACGCGCTCGAGGGCCTCCGCCGCGAGGTGGCGGCCGCTCTTCCGGAGCGATTCCCCGTAGGCGAGGCACTCGCTGTCGGGGACGTCGTGCAGCGTCCGCTCTTCCATGTAGACCAGGCACAGGTACTTCATGGTCACCTCTTCAATCGCGCTCGGCCCCGAGCACCCGCAGCGTCTCGTCGTCCGCCGCGATCGGGCGCACCTCGACGCTCCCGATCCACGCCCCGGGGATCCGCGCCGCCACCCGGACCGCCTCGTCCAGGTCCCGCGCCTCGATGACGTAGTAGCCGCCGAGCTGCTCCTTGGTCTCGGCGAACGGGCCGTCCGTCGTCGAGAGTTTGCCCTGCCGCACCCGGACCGTGGTCGCGGTGGCAGGCGGCAGCAGCCGGTTGCAAGCGACGAGGTGGCCGCTCTCGCGGATCGCCGCGGTGAACTTGCGGTACGCCTCGAAGTGCTCGGCCGCCTCGGCCGCCGTCAGTTGCTCCATGACCTTCTCCGCACGGATCAGACACAGGAATTTCATCGCGGGCTCCCGGGGCAGCGCGGTCCATTCCCTTGGTCGAACGGGGAGGGCGTCGAATCGACGCCCCGGGCGCGCTCAGTCGCGCAGCTCGGCCAGCCGCCGCTCGAGGAACCGCCGCTCCGGCCCCTGCCGGGTCAGGGCGAGCGCGCGCTCGTAGGACGCGCGGGCCTCGACCGCCTGGCCCAGCCGGCGGCACAGGTCCGCCCGCGCGGCATGCGCCAGACGGTAGTCCTGGAGATCGCCGCGGGCGAGGATCGCGTCGACCAGCGCGAGCCCGGCTGCGGGCCCGTCGCGCATCGCCACCGCCACCGCCCGGTTCAGCTCGACCACCGGCGAGGGCTCCCACTGCGCGAGGACGTCGTACAGGCCGACGATCTCGCCCCAGTCCGTCGCGTCCGCGGACGCCGCGCCGGCGTGCACCGCGGCGATCGCCGCCTGGAGCGTGTACGGACCGAAGCGCCGCGAGGCGAGCGCCCGCTCCACCAGCGCCGAGCCCTCCGCGATCTGGCCCCGGTTCCAGAGCGAGCGGTCCTGGTCGGCGAGCAGGACGAGCTCGCCGTCGGGCGAGGCGCGCGCGGCGCGCCGCGACTCCTGCAGGAGCATCAGCGCCAGCAGGCCGAGCGCCTCGGGCTCGGCCAACAGCTCGACCAGCAGCCGCCCGAGGCGGATCGCCTCGCTCGACAGGTCGACGCGCGTCAGCGACTCGCCGGACGACGCCGAATAGCCCTCGTTGAACACCAGGTAGACGACGCGCAGCACGCTGTCGAGCCGCTCCGGCAGCTCGGCCGGCGTCGGCACCTGGTAGGGGATGCGGGCGTCGCGGATCTTCGCCTTGGCGCGCACGATGCGCTGCGCCAGCGTGGGCGGGCTGCTCAGGAACGCCTGCGCGATCTCCTCGGTCGTCAGGCCGCAGACCTCGCGGAGCGTGAGCGCCACCTGCGCATCCGGCGACAGGGCGGGGTGGCAGCAGGTGAAGACGAGACGGAGGCGGTCGTCCTCGATGTCCTCGGCGTCGGGCGGGGCGTCGTCGGCGATCGCCTCGACCTGCTCGGCCACGTCCTCCATCGCGACGAACCGCGCCCGCCGGCGGATGCCGTCGATCGCCTTGAAGCGGCCGGCCGACACGAGCCAGGCGCGCGGATTCGACGGCACGCCGTCGCGCGGCCACTGCTCGAGCGCGGCGCGGAAGGCGTCGGCGAGCGCTTCCTCGGCGAGGTCGAAGTCGCCGAGGAGGCGGATCAGCGTGGCGAAGACGCGGCGCGACTCGGCGCGGTAGACGGACTCCGCGGCCGCGCGTGCGTGCGCCGCCTGCTCCCCGGTCACCGGGAGGTGCGCCGCTGCGCGTGCAGGCGGCGTTGCATGGTCCGGAGGCGGGGCATACGAGGCGATGACGTCGCGCATCTGCGGATCCTCGACGATCGAGATTGTGCTGCGCCCCCGGGCTTTGCGTTCGCCTGGTCGCTCGCGAACGCCCGGGGCCGGACCAGCCGCGCCGCATGGCGCGGCCTTCGCCATATTACTTACATACTGTATATCTTTGATGCTAAGATTCTTGAAAGGTAAGACAATCGACCGGCCATGTCAAGTAACCCGCCCGATCGCCACGCGCTGCTTGCCGCCGTGCTGCGCGAGGTCCGCCGGATGACCGCCCAATCGGTGCTGATCAGCCAGGCGGTCAGCGAGCGTTTCGGGCTCAGCAGCTCGGATCTCGAGTGCCTGGACCTCGCCCTCCTCAGCGGCGGCGCGACCGCCGGCGAGTTCGCCAAGGCTACCGGCCTCACGACCGGGGCGATTACAGGTGTAATCGACCGGCTCGAGCGGGCGGGCTACGTGCGCCGCGAGAAGGATCCGGCCGACCGGCGCAAGGTGGTCGTCCGCGCGCGGCCGGCCATGACGCGGCGGATCGCGCCGCTCTACGACTCGCTGCAGCGGGAAATGACCGCGCTCTGGTCCCGCTACGACGACGACGAGCTCGCGCTGATTCTCGACTTCCTGACGGCGAGCTGCGACCTGGCGGTGACCGAGATCGCCAAGCTGCAGCGCAAGGACGCGGCGCCGAAGCGGCGGGCGATGGTGCGGCGAACCGGTAGACCGGGACGCATAGGCCGGGCGGACTAGCGGCTTCGTCGCCGCGTCACGACAGCGCGCGAACCGATCCTCGGCCATTCGGCCGGAGTCGTCCGCGCACCGCGCAGATTTCCTTGAGACGGGCACTCGCCGCAGGTCTACTACGCGCGTGACCGGAGACCGCGCAATGACCAAGGTAATGATCGTCGAGGACGATCCCACCTTCCTCAATCGCTTCTGCCAGATCGTGACGGCGGACCAGGAGCTCGAGCTCTTCGCCGCCGTGCGCAACGGCGCTTCGGCCCGCGAGTCGCTCGCCCGCGGCGCGCCGGACGTGCTGCTGGTCGATCTGGGCCTGCCCGACGTGAGCGGGGTCGACATCATCCGCGAGACGTCCCGGCGCTATCCGGACACCGACATCATGGTCGTCACCGTGTTCGGCGACGAAGGCCACGTGCTCGCGAGCATCGAAGGCGGCGCAACCGGCTATCTGCTTAAGGACACGCTGCCCGAGGAGTTCGTCGGGCTGATCAAGCAGCTTCGCGCCGGGGGCTCGCCGATCAGTCCGGTGATCGCGCGCCAGATCCTCAAGCAGCTGCGGCCCGCGGACGGCGCCGCGGAGGATGACGAGCGGCAACGCCCCGAGCTCTCGCCGCGGGAATCGGAAGTCCTCTCGTTCATCGCCAAGGGGTTCAGCTTCGGCGAGATCGGCAAGCTCCTCACGATCTCGACGCATACGGTCACGGCGCACGTGAAGAACATCTATCAGAAGCTCGCCGTGCACTCGCGAGGCGAGGCGGTCTATGAAGCGAGCAGGATGGGGCTGCTCAGGTAACCGATTCGCGGCGACGTCCGCGCCGGCGCGGCTGCTGGCGTGCCTGGTCGCGTCGCTCGCCGTCGGCAGCGCCCTGCTCGCTGCCGGAACTCGGGCGCAAGACTCGAGCCTGATCCTGCGCTCGGCCGAGTTCGTGCTGGACGCTGCGCCCGAGCCACCGTCGGACGCCGCCGCGTGGCAGCCCCAGTCGCTCCCCGACAACTGGAATCTATCGCGGCCCGGCGTGGGCGGGTTCGGCTGGTATCGCGTGCGCTTCGATCTGCCGCGCCGGCCCACCGAGCCGTACGCGATCTACGTGCGGAAGCTGAGCATGAACGCCGCCTTCCACCTGAACGGGAGCCATCTCGGTCACGGCGGGCGGTTCGAGGAGCCGGTGGCGCGCCACTGGAACCGGCCGCAGTTCTACACGATCTCTCCTACCGAGCTCGAGGCTGGCCGGAACACGCTGTACGTCCGATTGTGGGCCTATCCCAACTCGCGCGGCGGCCTGGGCGAGATCGAGCTCGGCCCCGAGGCCGAGCTCCGGCCGCAGTACGAGCGCCGGCTCTTCGTCCAGACCATCCTGCCCCAGCTCTGCAACATCGTGGTCGCGGCGCTCGGCCTGTTCGCGTTCGCGTTGTGGGTGCGACGGCGCACCGAATCGACGTATGTCTTCTTCTTCGTGTTCTCGCTGCTGTGGGCCTTCCGCTCGACGCACATGTTCGTGCGCGACATCCCGGTGTCGACCTTCGTCTGGGACATCTGGGTGCAGAGCTCGTTCGGCTGGTGCGCGCTGCTGTTCATCGTGCTGGCGATGCGTTACTCGGGCGTGAGGTGGCCGCGCTTCGAGAAGCTGCTGATCGCCTACGGCGTCCTCGGGCCGGTGCTGATGTACGCCGCGGGCCCCGAGAAGCTGCACGTCGTCGCCAACAACTGGTCGTTCGTCATCGTGCCGGTGGCGATCTTCTTCGAGGGCTTCCTGATCCGCGAGGCCTGGCGGACGCGCACGCTCGTGAGCGCGCTGCTGGCGGCGGTGTGGGGGCTCATCATTCTCGCGTCGGTGCACGACGGGCTCGTCCATCGCGACAAGCTCGCCTTCGACAGCTTCTATTTCGTCTCCTACGTGATGATCCTGCTGTCGGTCGTGATGGGCTGGATCCTGACCAACCGGTTCGTGCGGGCCCTCAACGTGGCGGAGCGGCTGAACCTGGAGCTCGAGCGGCGCGTGGCGGAGAAGCACGCCGAGCTGGAGCGGAACTTCGCGCGCATGCAGCAGATGGAGAAGGAGCGGGCGATCGCCGAGGAGCACCAGCGCATCATGAGCGAGATGCACGACGGACTCGGGTCGCAGCTCATCGCCGCGCTCGACCTCGCCGAGCGCGGCGACGCACCGCCGGCCGAGATCGCGTCCGAGCTCCGCGAGTGCCTCGACAGCCTGCGGCTCGCGATCGATTCGCTGGAGCCGACCGACAACGACCTGCTGACGGTGCTGGGGAACCTTCGTTACCGTCTCGAGGGCAGGCTGAAGCGGCGCGGCATCGCGCTCGACTGGCGGGTGCGCGACGTGCCGAAGCTCGGGTCGCTGACGCCGCAGAACGTCCTGCACATCCTGCGCATCGTGCAGGAGGCCTTCACCAACATCATCAAGCACGCCGAGGCGACGACCATCACGGTCCAGACCGGCTACACCGACCAGCACGTCTTCCTCGAGATCGCCGACGACGGCCGCGGGTTTACGCGGGGCCGCGAGGGCCGCGGCCTGATCAGCATGCGCAACCGCGCGCACGCGTTGGGCGCAAACCTCGAGATCGCGCCTTCGTCCGGCGGTACCGCCGTGAAGTTGTACCTCAACCGCCTCGTCTGACGCCACGCCCGTCGTGCGAGCGCGCCCGCGCGTTCGCGCCCTACGCCGTTCGGCTTACCCCGCGCGGATTAGCGGGGATGCGGGATGCCCAGACGCGTTCTTGGGATACCGGCAGCGCGGGTTTCCTTCTAGATTGCATGCGTTCATCGGACAAGGAGGTTGTCGGAGTGGATGCGATCGGCTATCTCGCCGCCGGCCTCGTGGTAGCGACCTTCTGCATGCGCTCGATGGTCGGCCTGCGGGCAATGGCGATCGCAAGCAACCTCGCGTTCATCGGCTACGGCTACACCGGCGATCTGATGCCGGTGCTGCTGCTCCACCTCGTGCTGCTGCCCGTGAATCTCGCCCGGCTCGCCGAGCTCGGTTCCGGCCAGGGGCGGGACCATGCCTGGCGAACCGGCCGGGTCAGCGGCGCGGCTAGCGCGGGCCGCGGGCCGGTTCCGTCGATCATTCGCGAAATTTCTCTCACCCTCCGTCGCGCCCGCGTTTGGCGGGAACGGCGGCCGTGCGACGATCCGCGGCAACCCACCGGAGTCGCCATGCCCGCCAACCCCGCCGCCTGTCCCCATTGCCGCGCAAGGCTCGGCCTGCGCACGGTGTTCGCGCTCGCCGACCTGTGGGACCCCCGCATCCACTCCGTCACCGGCCTCCGGTTCGAATTCCGGTGCTACGCGTGTGCGCGGGCACTGCGCTATCCGGCCAGCACCCTCGCCTCGTTCATCGCGCTGGCGGTGCTGCCGGTCGTGTCGATGGCGTTGCTGCGGGACTTCAACGTCGCCGGATGGTCGGCGATCCAGACGCTGCTCGCGCCCTATTGGATCGGGCTCGGCGCGCTCTACAGCTTTCTCGCTGCACCCGTCCTGGCGGGCATAGCCCAACGCCGCTGACCGACGCCGCGCGTCGCAGCAGGAACGGCGACGGGAAGGGAAGAGACTGCGAGGGGGCGCCCCCCTCGCAGCCGGGCGACTAGAGGCCTCGTCGGCCCCGGCCGAAGACGAAGAACACCACGGCGAGGATCAAGCCGACGATGAAGAGAATCCAGGCGATGTTCGCCGACACGCCCGCGATTCCACCGAACCCGAGCACTGCCGCCACGAGCGCGATGATGAGGAACACTGCAGCCCAGTAGAGCATGTTGCCTCCTAAGAGGGGGTTGACCCCAGGCGGGCCATTCGCAATAGCCATGCCATCTCCCCGACACCCCCACTCGGGGAAAATGCGGGGCTACCGAGGTCCGCAGTCCCCGGCAAGTCGGCGGCGACCGGCTATTTCGTACAACCGATCGGTAGAAACTACACGCGCCCGGCGCGCCCCGCTCACCCGGCCTGGATCACGCCGCAGGCGAGGCGCGCGCCGGCGTTGCCGGTCGGCTGGGTCCGGAAGTCGTCGGGATCCGCGTGAACGATGAGGCCGCGGCCGATGATGTTCCCCGGCCCGCCGGTCAGGGTGATGACGTCGATCTCGACGTCGACCCTCGCGCGCCCGTCCTTGTTCGCCTTGAGCGACGGCAGGTCGCCGGCGTGGCGCTCGGCGCCGCCCGGATTGCCGTGCGGCTTGCCGAAGGGATTGAAGTGGCCCTTGGTGCTCATGCCGTCGCCCGAGCTGCAGTCGCCGACCTCGTGGATGTGCATGCCGTGCTCCTGGTCCGGCTTGAGCCCCTGCACGAACACGACGACCCGGACCCTGCTGCCGACCTGCTCGAACGTCGCCTCGCCGAAGGTCTTGTTCCCTTTGGTCGGCTGCAGTTGCGCCGTCGCCCGCGGGGTCGGCTGCGCTTGCGCCGTCGCCCGCTGGGCGTCGGTGGGGGTCGTCTGGCAGGCGGCCAGCAGGGCGGCTGCGGCCGCGGCGGCGATGGTGGGTCTCATGGGTTCTCCTCCCGTCGGAGCCCGAATCTATCCATTTCCGCCCCGGGCCGAAAGCCCGCCGTCAGGCCTGACGCGGGGCCTCGTCCTATACTCCCCGGCGTGGTCCGATCGCTGATCCTCGCGTTCCTCGTCTTTGGTTGCGCCGCCGCATCGCCGGCCGCCGACGTGTCCGCCGAGGACGCGCGCGCCATCCGCGCGGTCATCACCGAGCAGCTGGACGCGTTCGCCCGCGACGACGGCGCACGCGCGTTCTCGCTCGCGACCAGCGGCATCCGCGAGCGGTTCGGCACGCCCGAGACCTTCATGGACGATGGTCCGCACCGGCTATCCGGTGGTGTATCGGCCGAACTCGGTGCAGTTCGAGCCGCCGGCGGTCGTCGACGGCGAGGTCATCCAACCGGTGCGGATGACCGACGCCGACGGCCAGGCGTGGATCGCGTTCTATCCGATGCAGCGCCAGGCCGACGGCGCCTGGCGGATCGACGGCTGCCAGCTCACAGCGTGCGGGGCCACCGGGTCTGACGCGGCGGCGCACGCGGGACCAGTCACGCGCCCGCGAATCCTGTCTAATCCGGTCATCCCGGCCAGCGAGGAGTCGCCATGAGCCTGCGCGGCAAGACGATGTTCATCAGCGGCGCTTCGCGCGGCATCGGCCTCGAGATCGCGAAGCGCGCGGCCAGCGACGGCGCGAACGTCGCGCTGATCGCCAAGACCGACCAGCCGAACCCGAAGCTGCCGGGCACGATCCACACCGCCGCGGCGGAGATCGAGGCGGCCGGCGGCAAGGCGCTCCCGATCGCCGGCGACATCCGCGACGAGGCCCAGGTGCAGGCCGCGGCGAAGCGCGCCGCCGAGCGGTTCGGCGGCATCGACATCCTGGTGAACAACGCGAGCGCGATCTCGCTCACCGGCACGCTCGAGACGCCGATGAAGCGCTTCGACCTGATGTTCGGCGTCAACGTGCGCGGGACCTACTGCTGCTCGCAGGCGTGCCTGCCGTATCTCCGGCAGTCCGCGCAGGCCGGACGCAACCCGCACATCCTCACGCTGTCGCCGCCGCTCAACCTGAAGCCGCGCTGGTTCAAGAACCACGTCGCCTACACGATGGCGAAGTACGGCATGAGCATGTGCGTGCTCGGGATGGCGGAGGAGTTCCGCGGCGACGGCATCGCGGTGAACGCGCTCTGGCCGCGCACCGTGATCAACACCGCGGCGCTGGCGATGATCCCCGGCGTCGACCCGAAGCTCTGCCGCACGCCGGCGATCCTCGCCGACGCCGCGTACGCGATCCTCAACCGCGATTCGCGCAAGCACACCGGCAACTTCTACCTCGACGACGAGGTGCTGGCGGCCGAGGGCGTGACCGACCTCGACCGGTACGCGGTCGTGCCGGGAACGAAGAAGTTCATCCCCGATCTCTTTCTCGACTGATGTGAAACCGACGCCGCAGGCGGCGCTTTCCTGGTTTCGGGGAGCACGAGGGGGATTGCCCCCTCGTGTCGAGGAAAACTGAGATGGCGGTTCGCGTCGTCCGCCTGGGCACGCCGCGCCGGCGCGGCGAAGGGCTGCGGATCGGGACGGTGCGCCGCCCGCCCCGCGGCGTGCCGAAAGCGCGGTACGCCGCGGAGAACTGGTACGACGTCTGGCTCCCCGATCTCGCGCCGTCGCCGGAGACCGTGAAGCGCGCCCAGCGGGCAGCGACCGACCGCGACTGGGCCGCGTTCAGGAAGCGCTACCGCGCCGAGATGTCCGGCCCGGAGCCGAGCCGGCTGCTCGATCTCCTCGCCGCGCTGTCGCACACCGCCGACTTCTCGGTCGGCTGCTACTGCGAAGACGAGGCGCGCTGTCACCGCTCGGTGCTGCGTGCGCTGCTCGCCGAGCGCGGGGCGCGGATCGGGTAATCACCCGGAGATCGTCGGCCCGTTCAAGGGCGAAGCGGACACCAGCGCTGGCAGGTCTGGCGCGAAAGTCGCTTCGCTCTGACTGCGAGCGAGCGCAATCGCGCGCCCGAGCTTGCGTCACGATCCGGCGCGGATGTCGTCACGCGACGACACTTCCCCGGATGGGACGCGACGCCGGCAAGGTGCGTGCGAAGGTTCACACGCCGTTTGTCGCCGCACGCTTGCAGCGCGACTTTGTTCCCGCTAGAGAGTGGACATGCCTACCGCCGCAACGCTCGAGGGACTTGCTGCCCTGTCCGAGCGGGAGCCGCCACCCGCGGCCCGTGCTGCCGCGTCGGTGCCGCTGGTCGCATTGATCATGACCGCGACGCTCACCAGCGGCTGCGCCGCCGTCGGGCTGACCGCGCTCGGTGTCGGGACGGCCGTGGGCGTCAATCACACGCTCAACGGGATCGTGTACCGGACGTTCAGCGAGCCGCTGCCGAAAGTCAAACGGGCGGCACTGACCGCGTTGAAGCAGATGGAGATCCCGGTCGAGGCGGTGGAGAAGACGAAGCAGGGCGAGGTGATCAAGGCTAAGGCGGCAAGCCGCTCCATCGAGGTCGAGTTCGAGGCGCTCACGCCGAAGACCACGCGGATGCGGGTTGTCGCCGACTCGGACGGGCTGATCAAGGACTCCGCCACCGCAACCGAGATCATCCTGCAGACGGAGCGGGCACTGCCCGCCACCTAGCGAAAGGAAACCCGATGCGAACCTGCAACCGTACGATCGCGACTCTCGCTGCCGCCGCGATGCTCGGCGGCGCGCATGCCGTCCGTGCCGACGAGGCAGCCGACCTGACGGGCGCCATCCAGACGATGGACGCCAGTGCGGCAAGCCGCGGGCAGGGCGCGGTGACCGGCCGGATCGCGTCCGACTTCGAGTCCTTTGCCGGCTCGCAGCACAACTCGACCGCGCTCGTGAACGGAATGCGCACCGGCGCGCCGATAACGCTCACGCAGCCCGGCCAGCCCCCCGCGACGTTCACGCCGCCGACCAGGCCGATGGGCTACGGCAACGTCTCGACCTCCCTCGCGCTCGCGAAGTATCAGCTCGCCCAGCAGGGGATCGCCAATCCAACGCCCGAACAGCTGAAGACGGCCCTCAACGGCGGGACCATCACGGTCGACGGGAAGACGGTCGAGTACAAGGGCATCCTACAGATGCGCGCCGACGGGATGGGATGGGGCCAGATCGCGCACGGGGTGGGGACGAAGCTCGGCCCGGTGGTAAGCGGGATCAAGTCGCAGAACGCGCAGATCGCCAAGCTTCCTGCGACGGCGAAGCCCGTGTCTTCCGCCACGACCGGTGTCGCCACCGCAGGCGGCGTTGCCAAGCCGACCGCCGCCGACGGCAGGGGTGTCGTAACGGCTGCCGGTGCCCCGGCGCCAGCGAAGGTGAAGGGCAAGACCGCCGACGGCGTTACTACGGCGAACGCGGGCGCCTCGTCAGCGCGCGGCCAGAATCAGGGGATCGTGACCGCCGCCGGCCAGGGCGGTGCGCCGTCGGCGCAGGGTGCGGCGCACGGCCGTAGCGGACTCGTCACCGCGTCCGGCGCGAATGCCGCGGCAGCGGGCGGCGGACCCGGCAACGGCAAAGCGCTCGGCCACGCCAAGTAACGACGCCCGGCCGCGACCGTCAGACGCCCGCCAGGAATAGCCGCATGCTCCACAGCGAGAGCTGCGGCACGTAGGTGATCAGCACCAGCGCCGCGAGGTACAGCACGAGGAACGGCACGATGCCGCGATAGATCGTCCCGAGCGGCAGCCCGAGCGCCGACTGCGCGACGAAGATGTTGATCCCGAACGGCGGGGTGAAGAGGCCGATCGCGAGGTTCACCGTGACGATCAGCCCGAAGTGCACGGTGTCGATCCCGAGCGCCTTCACCACCGGCACGAGGAGCGGCGTGAGGACCAGGATCGCCGACAGGGGATCGACGAAGCAGCCCACCACCAGCAGCAGCAGGTTGATCGCGGCGAGCACGCTCCACGGCTCGAGCGCGAGCGCCTGGATCCACTGCACCAGCTTCACCGGCACCTGGTTCACCGTGAGCACCCACGAGAAGACGCTCGCGCAGGCGACGATGATCAGCACCTGCGCGGTGAGCAGCGCGGTGGTCGCCGCCGCGTCGACCACTTCGCGCCACGATAGCTCGCGGTAGACGATGCGCGTGACGAGCGCGGCGTAGACGCATGCGATCCCCGCCGCCTCGACCGGCGAGAACACTCCGCCGTAGATGCCGCCGAGGATGATCACCGGCGCGCCGAGCGCCCACGCGCCGCGCACGAGCGCGCGCCCGAACGCCCGCGCGTCGAAGCGGCCCGCGGCCGGCATGCCGGTGCGCCGCGCGTACCAGAAGACGTAACCGGCGAGCAGCCCCGCGATCAGCAGGCCCGGCAGCACGCCCGCGGCGTAGAGCCGCGGCACCGATTCCTCGGCGGCCATGCCGTAGATGATCATCGGGATCGACGGCGGGATGATGATGTCGATCGCGCCCACCGCGGTGATCAGCCCGGCGGAGAAGCTCTCCGGGTAGCGCGCCCGGCGCATCGCCGGCAGCATGATCTTGCCGACGGTGGCGACCGTCGCCGCGCTCGCGCCGGAGATCGCGCCGAAGATCGCCGAGGTGCCGACCGTCGTCAGGCCGAGGCTGCCGCGCACCGAGCCGACGCCCGCCTGCACGACGTCGACGATCCGGCCGGCGACGCTGCCGCGCCCCATCAGCTCGCCGGCGTAGAGGAAGAACGGCACCGCGAGCAGCGCGAAGCTGTCGATCGCGCCGTAGAGGTTCTGGTGCAGCACTGCGAGCGGCACGTTCATGAAGAACACGAGCGCGGCCGCGGCCGACGCGAGCAGCACGAGATAGATCGGGAAGCCGGCGAGGAGGAGGCCGACCGGCAGGACGACGAGCGCGAGCGTCACGCCGTCGGCCCCCTGGCCGCGCGCCGCGTCAGACGGTAGATCGCGATCAGGCCGATCAGCCCGAACGCGATTCCGACCGCCGAGTGCGAGATCCAGACCGGGATGCCGAGCGCGTCGCTGCGCCGGCCGATCTCGAGCATCCGCGCCGTGTAGCGCCACGACTCCCCGAGGACGAGCGTCGCGACCGCCGCCGCGACGAGCGCCTCGGCGAGGCGGAGCCAGCCGCGCACGGGTGTCGGCAGCCGTGCGGCGACGAGATCCATGCGCAGGTGCAGCCGGCGCCAGGTCACGACGACCACGCCGAGGAAGGTCATCCAGACCATCAGGAAGATCTGGAGCTCGTCGGCGCCGAGCAGCGGCCGGTGGAAGGCGTAGCGCGCGACGACGTTCGCGAAGTTGACGAGGACCGCGACGACGAGCGCGTACGCGACGATCCGCTCCAGCGCGCGCGTGAAGCGGTCGGCGAGCCGTTCGATCAACTGCGGGCCCGTGCGAGCGCGGTCAGGTCGCGGACGTCGGCGAGCGTCTCGAGCGCTTCGACCGCGCCGATCACCGTCTCCGCGGCCGCGAGCGGCCGCGGCGCGAGCGCCCAGCAGCGCCGGAATTTCGCGAGCTGCGCGTCGCGCGCGAGCGGGTTGTCGGGATGGCCGATCGCCTTGTCGACGACGTGATCCCAGGTCCAGCCGTCCTTCAGCCGGATCGCGAAGCGCTGCGGCCACAGGGCGTTGGGATCCGGGTTCGGCGCCTCCTCGACGCGGATTCGCGCCGCGAGCGCGTGCGTCGCCGGAGCGGTGAGTGCCGGGCCCGCGAACGCTTCCGGACCGACTTCCCCGCGGATGCACTCGGTCGCCATCACGAACGGGATGCAGAGCCGCGCGTAGTTCGGCGCCGGGTCCGGGATGTCGGGCCGGCCGACGAGCCGGAACGTGAGCGGCGTCACCCAGCCGTGGATCGACTCGACTTCCTCGGCGCTGAAGGCGCGCTCCTTCCGGGCCCGCTGCACGGCGTCGATCGCCGCGTGGGTCAAGCGGCCGCTCGGGAAGGGTTTGTGCGAGAGCCGCGTGATCTGCCACGTCTTCCCGAGCTGCGACCACCACGCTGCGATGTCCGACTCGGGCTCGAACAGCCGGTAGAAGCCGTAAGGGCCGACGAGCACGTCGTGCGGCCCGGTCAGTCCCGCTGCGGCGAGGTCGACCGCGTTCAGCCCGGCGCGCGCGTTGAAGCCGACCTGCAGCCCGAGCACCATCGAGCCTTCGAGGTGCGCCTGCAGCGTGCCCGAGGTCTGGCCGTAGAGGATGCCGAAGGCATCGACGAAGGCGGGCACGTCGAAGCCGGCCATGCGGCCGGCGCCGGCGACGACTCCGAAGCCGCCCACGGTCGCCGGCCGGAAGAACCGCATCGGCGAGCGCGACGCGGCGCCGATCGTGCACGCGACTTCGACGCCGAGCACCGTCGCCAGCAGGAGCTCCTTCCCGCTCACCGGCCGGCCGCGCACGCCGCGCCGCTCGGCGGCGGCGACGAGCGCGGAGAAGAGCGTCGCCATCGGGTGCACGACCGCCGGCTCGTGGACGCAATCCCACTCGAGCGCGTGGATCTGGTACGCGTTCACCACTGCCGCCGCGCCGGCGGGCAATCGCCTGCCGTCGACCCAGACCGTCGCCTCCTCGCCGGCGCCCCAGCCGGCGGCGGTGTCGACGAGCTCGCGCACGCGCGGCGCGCTCGCCCCGCCGACGCCGACGCCGAGCGTGTCGAGGATGAAAGTCTTCGCCGCGTCGATTGCGCGCGGCGGGAGATCCTCGTAGCGCGTGCGCGCGGCCAGCTCGGCGAGCGGCAGGATCGGATTGGTCACGCGGCAGTCCAGGTCTTGCGCGGCGGGGATTTGATCTCGATCGCGACGCAGTCTTCGAGCGTCTCGCTCCAGTGCCGCACCCCGCGCGGGTGGAGCCAGGCGTCGCCCGCGCGCGCGACGAACTCCCGGCCGTCGATCACGAGCTTCATGCTGCCCTTCACCAGGTAGACGATCGACTCGTGGTCGTCGTGCGCATGCTCGGGGACGCGCACGCCCTTCGCCTCGAAGATCTCGAGCAGCAGCATCCCGTCGCCGACGACGAGCGGCTTGATCGTCGCCTCGCCTGCGCTCGCCGCGCCTTCGAGCACCGCCATCCGGTCGACCGGCGCGGCCGCGCCGGGAAAGAACACGCCCGCGCTCTTCGGCAGCAGGCGGGGATCGGGTGCGCCCATCGTCGACCTCCTTCCAGGATTCCATCGTCTACAGCAGCCAGGTTGTAGTATGCCCGCACGATGCAAATGACCCGTCCGCCGTCGGTCACCGCGCGTCTCGCCGGGATCTGCCTGCGCAAGGTCTCCGCCGACGACCGGCGGCGCGCGGCGCTCCACGTCCTGGACTGGGCCGGCTGCGCGATCGCCGGCGGCGCGGCGGAGCCCGGCCGCGTGCTCGCCGCCTGGGCGCAGGGCGATCCCGAGGGGCCGTGTCACGTGATCGGCGCCGGCCGGCGCACGCTGTGGACCGCGGCGCTCGTGAACGGCGCGGTCGGCAACGTGCTCGAGATGGACGACGTGCACCGGACCGCGATCCTCCATCCGGGGCCGGTGGTGATTCCCGCGGCGCTCGCCGCCGCGGAGCGCCAGGCCGCTTCGAGCGCGGCTTTTCTCGATGCGGTGGTGCGCGGCTACGAGGCGATGATCCGGGTGGGCATGGCAGTCGGGCCCGCGCACTACAAGTACTGGCACAACACCGCGACCTGCGGACCGTTCGGCGCCGCCGCCGCGGCGAGCTCGCTTTTCGGCCTGGCGGCGGAAGGCTGGATCGACGCGTTCGGCAACGCCGGCACGCAGGCCGGCGGCCTGTGGCAGGTGCGGCACGAGCCGATCATGTCGAAGCAGCTGCACAACGGCCGCGCCGCGCACGCCGGGCTGCTCGCCGCCGATCTCGCGCGCATCGGCTTTACCGGACCGACGGCGATCCTCGAAGGGCCGCAGGGGTTCTTCGCGGCGATGTGCCCGGGCGCGGACCCGCACGACATCGTCCGGGATCCGCTCGTCCGCTGGAAGCTCTACGAGATGAGCTTCAAGCCGTGGCCGGCGTGCCGGCACGCGCACCCGGCGATCGACGCCGCGCTCGACCTGCGGAGCGACATCGACGCCGGCGCGGTGAAGCGGGTCGCGGTGCGCACGTATCGCGACGCGCTCGCGTTCTGCGACCGCGCCGAACCGCACACCCCGATCGACGCAAGATTCAGCCTGCAGCACGCGGTGGCGGTGGCGCTGCTCGACGGGCCGCCGCCGCTCGAGGCGTTCGAGCCGGCGGCGATCGCGCGCGCCGACGTGGCGGCGCTGCGGGCGAAGGTCGAGGTGGCCGTGGGAGAGCCCTACGCGTCGGCGTATCCGGCCCGCTACGGCGCCGAAGTCGAGGTCGAGATGGTCGACGGCACGCAGCGGATGGCGCGGATCCCCGATGCGCTCGGCGACCCGGAGAACCCGCTGTCGGCGGAGGGCGTGCGCGCGAAGGCGCTCACCCTGATGCACGCCGCCCACGTCGAGTCGGCGCGGGCCGAGCGCATCGCCGACGCCTGCCTCGCGCTGGCGGCGGGCGAGACGATCGCCGACCTCGTGGCGCTGCTGCCCTGAGTCGGAGCGCGCGCTGAACTATCTGCGGAGCATCGACGCTGCCGCGCTGGCGGAGGAATTCCCGCTCGGGCCGGCGTTCGTGGCGCGGTTTCGGTCGTTGAGCCGCGACGAGCTGCGCGCGATGCAGGAGGCGCGCTTCGCGCGCGTCGTCGAGCGCGCGTGGCGGATCCCGTTCTACCAGCGGCTGTGGGGCGAGGCGGGCGCGAAGCCGGGCGACGTCCGCGGCCTCGACGATCTCCCGCGCCTGCCGACCTTCGACAAGTCCGACATCATGGCTTCGCTCGAGCGGCACCCGCCGCTCGGCGACTTCCACGGCATGGAGAGCTACCCGCCGGAGACGCGCCCGCCGGTGATCCTGCACACGACGAGCGGCACGACCGGCAAGCCGCAGGTGCTCCTGTTCGGGCCGCGCGGCCGCGAGGTGCAGAACCTGCTGCTCGCGCGCAGCTACCTCTTCCAGGGCCTCCGCGACGACGACGTGGTGCACTCCGTCTACGGCCACGGCATGATCAACGGCGGCCACTACATCCGCGAGACGGTCACCCACTGGACGCGCGCGCTCTTCCTGTCCGCGGGCACCGGCGTGGAAACGCGCTCGTCGACGCAGCTCGAGCTGATGCGCGACTTCGGCGCCACGGTGATCGTCGGGTTCGGCGACTACATCAGGCATCTCGGCGAGCTCGCCCGCTCGAGCGGCACCGAAGTGCCGGTGCGGATGATCTCCGGGCACGTCGGCGAGGATCGCGACGCGGTGTCGCGCGCCTGGGGCGGCGCCGAGGTGTTCGACTGGTACGGCGTCGGCGACACCGGCATCATCGCGGGCGAGGGGCCCGACCACGCCGGCCTCTACGTGATGGAGGACGCGCATTACCTCGAGCTCACCGATCTCGCGACCGGGCACGCGGTCGGCGAGGGCGAGACCGGCGACGTGGTGGTCACGGTGCTCTTCAAGGACGACATCTACCCGATGATCCGGTTCAACACGCACGACGTGACCGCGTTCCGGACCGACGCGTCCCCGTTGGGGCTCAACCTCCGGCGCATCCGGGGCTTCCTCGGCCGCAGCGACAATATGGTGAAGCTCCGGGGCATCAACGTGTTCCCGCAGGCGATCGCCGCGATGCTCGCGGACGCGCCCGGGTACGCCGGCGACTACGTCTGCCGTCTGGAGCGCGACGCGGCGGGCCACGATGCGCTGACGGTCGCGATAGAGGTGCACGCGGCGGAGGAAGGACTGGCCACCGCGTACCGCGAGCTACTGCGCCGCAAACTCGGGCTCGAGGTCGGGGTCGAGCTCGCCGCGCCGCGGTCGCTCGCGCCGCTGACCGGGATCGAGTCGCGCCAGAAGCCGATCCGGCTCCTCGACTTGCGGCAGCGCACGTGACCGAGGGCGCCGCCGCGCTCGCGAGCGCGCTCGACCGCGGCGAGCTCACGTCGGAGGACGCGACCCGTGCGATCCTCGCGCGGATCGAAGCACGTGACGGCGCGCTGCGCGCGTTCATACGCGTGATGCGCGAGGAGGCGCTCGGCGCGGCGCGAGCGTCGGACGGGCGGCGCCGGGCCGGCGCGGCGAAGAGCGCGCTCGACGGCGTCCCGATCGCGGTCAAGGACAACATCGACGTCGCGGGCGTGCCGACGACCGGCGGCATCGCCCACTACCGCGACAACGTCGCGCGCGACGACGCGTTCGTCGTCCGGCGGTTGCGCGATGCTGGCGCGGTAATCCTCGGCAAGCTCAACATGCACGAGGCCGCGCTCGGCGCGACCGGCGACAACCCGTGGTTCGGCCGCTGCGAGAACCCGCACCGGCCGGGCTACACGCCGGGCGGATCGAGCAGCGGATCGGGCGCGGCGGTGGCGGCGGGCCTCGCGGCCGCGGCGCTCGGCACGGACACGCTCGGCTCGGTGCGCGTGCCGGCGTCCTACTGCGGCACGGCAGGCTTCAAGCCCACCTACGGCCTCGTCAGCACGCGCGGCGTCATGCCGCTGTCGTGGACCCTCGATCACGTCGGATTCCTCGCGCCGCGCGTGGCGGATCTCGGGCTGCTGTTCGACGCCTGCGCGAGCTTCGACCGCGAGTGGGCGTACGCGCGGCGCGGGCCGCGCTTTCTGAGTCCGAAGCGCGCCGATCCGACGAACCTTGCCGGGGTGCGGATCGGAAGACCCGCGATCGATGCGAACCTGGAGCCCGACGTCGCAGGAGCCTGGGAGGGTGCGGTGGCGGCGCTCGCCGGGCTGGGCGCGACGATCGTCGCGGTAGAGCTGGCGGGTTACGATTTTTCGCGCATGCGGCGCGAGGGGCTGCTCGTGTCCGAACTGGAGGGCGCCGCCTTTCACAAGGAAGCGCTCGAGCGCGACCCCGAGGGATTCTCGCCGGCGCTTCGCAGCATGCTGGCATTCGGCGCGGCGCAGAGCGCGGTGCGCGCGGCGCAGGCCTACCGGCGCCTCGCGGACGTGCGCGTGATCGCGCGCCGCGCGTTCGCGAAGATCGACGCGATGGTGCTGCCGACGACGCCGCAGGCCGCGTTCCCGTTTTCCCGGCCGGTGCCGGTCGACCAGGCGGACCTGACCGGATTCGCCAACATCGTCGGCATCCCCGCGGGCTGCGTCCCGTTCGGGAAGAGCCGCGACGGACTGCCGCTCTCGGTGCAGGTGATCGCGCCGGCGTTCGAGGACCGACTCGTGCTCGACCTGCTTGCGGCGCTGGAAAACCAGGCTCAGCCATAATTGTCCGGACGACGTGACGCCGATGCCCGCCGAACCCTGGTCCTGGCCGAATGCCGCCCGCCTCGCGCTCTCGCTCGTCGTCAACGTCGAGGAGGGCGCCGAAAGCTCGATCGCGGAGGGCGACCGCGGCCCGGAGCCGGTCGACGAGCTCGGGATCGCGCTGAAGAAGCCGATCCGCAACTACGGCAACGAGTCCAACTACCGCTACGGGATCAAGGCCGGCGCACCGCGCGTGATGCGCCTGCTGGAGGCGCATCGCCTCGCCGCGACGTTCACCGCGGCGGCGGTCGCGCTCGAGCGCGCGCCGGAGCTCGCGCGCGAGATCGTCGCGCAGGGCCACGAGGTGTGCGCGCACGGCTGGCGCTGGGTGCACCAGTTCCACCTCGCCGAGGCCGACGAGCGCGAGTTCATCCGCAAGGCGGTCGCTTCGATCGAGCGCACGACCGGGACGCGGCCGTACGGCTGGCTGTCGCGCTATCTCCTCACCGGGAACACGCGGCGGCTCCTCGCCGAGGAGGGTTTCCGCTACCACATGGACGACTATAGTGACGACCGGCCGTTCTGGGACGTCGCCGGCGGGCGGCCGATCGTCGTCATGCCGTACGCGCTCGATACGAACGACATGAAATTCTGGACCGACCCGGCGCTGTCGACCGAGCAATGGCTGCGGTATGCGACCGACACGTTCGACTGGCTGTACGAGGAAGGCGGTAGCGCGCCGCGAATGATGTCGCTCGGCGTGCATCTCAGGATCATCGGCCGGCCCGGGCGGATCGGCGTCTTCGAGCGTTTCCTGAAGCACGCGGCCGCGCGGCCCGGCGTGTGGATCGCGACGCGGCGCGCGATCGCGGAGCACTTCGCGTCGCAGGTGCCGCCGCCCAAAGCCTGAAGGAGCGAACGATGAAGCTGGAGCAACCTCCCCGAGCCGTGCGTCACACCGACCCCGCCGAGGAACAGGCGATCCTCGACGCGATCCAGCGCTGGCTCGACAAGGACGTCCGGCCGCACGTGATGAAGCTCGAGCACGACGACGTCTGGCCGGCCGCGATGGTCGGCCAGATGAAAGCGTTCGGCCTCTTCGGCGCGGTGATCGACCCGAAGTGGGGCGGGCTCGGGCTCTCGGCCTCGACCTACGCCAAGATCGTGAGCCGGATCTCGGAGGCGTGGATGTCGCTCACCGGGATCTTCAACTCGCACCTGATGCTGGCGACCCTGGTCGAGAAATTCGGCACCGACGAGCAGCGGCGGCGCTGGCTGCCGCAGATGTGCGCGGGCGAGTTGCGCGGCGGCCTTGCCCTCACCGAGCCCGATTGCGGCACCGACCTCGCGGCGGTGCGCACCCGGGCGCTGAAGCGCGGCGACCACTACGTCGTCAACGGCACCAAGACCTGGATCTCGAACGGGATCCAGGGCAGCGCGTTCGCGGTGCTGGTGCGGACCGACCCCGAAGCGCACCCGGCGCGCCAGGGGCTGTCGATGTTCGTCATGGAGAAAGGGCCCGGCTTCAGGCCGTCGCGCAAGCTCGAGAAGCTCGGCTACAAGGGCATCGATTCGGCCGAGCTCGTGTTCGAGGACTTCGCGGTGCCGGCGGCGAACCTGATCGGCGCGGAAGGGCAGGGGTTCTACCTCGCGGTGAGCGGGCTCGAGCTCGGCCGCATCAACGTCGCGGCGCGCGGCGTCGGCGTCGCCAAGAGCGCGCTCGACGAGGCGGTGCGCTACGCGCAGCTCCGCAAGACGTTCGGCAAGCCGATCTGCGAGCACCAGGCGATCCAGCTCAAGCTCGGCGAGATGGCGACCCGCGCCGAGGCGGCGCGGCTCCTCACCGAGGCGGCTGCGCAGGCCTACGACAGCGGGCGGCGCTGCGACATGGAGGCCGGCATGGCGAAGTACTTCGCCACCGAGGCCGCGCTCGAGAACGCGACCGAGGCGATGCGGATCCACGGCGGCTACGGCTACTCGAAGGAGTTCCCGGTCGAGCGGCTGTTCCGCGACGCGCCGCTCCTCTGCATCGGCGAGGGGACGAACGAGATGCAGCGGATCATCATCGCCCGGCAGCTCGTCGAGCGGAACCGGATCTAGCCCGGATGGCGCCGCGGGCGCGCAGGGCGTAGAGTCTCGCCCGCCGCATCGCGTCAACGGAGCCAGCTTGCCCTCGGACCTCGTCGCCTCGCGCCAGTCCGGCGCGCACGCGAACCGCCTTGCCGCGCTCACGCTCGGGGCGCTCGGCGTGGTGTTCGGCGACATCGGCACGAGCCCGCTCTACGCCTTCAAGGAGGCGTTCGGCGGCGCGAACCGGATCCCGCTCAACGAGGTCAACGTGCTCGGCGTGCTCTCGCTCATCTTCTGGGCGGTCATGCTGATCGTTTCGGTGAAGTACGTTTCGTTCGTCCTGCGCTTCGACAACCGGGGCGAGGGCGGGGTGCTCGCGCTGCTCGCCTTCGCGACGCGGCTCTTTCGCGCGAACCCGCGGCTGCAGTGGACGGCCGCGGTCATCGCGGTCTTCGCGGCGTCGCTCTTCTACGGCGATGCCGTGATCACGCCGGCGATCTCGGTGCTGTCGGCGGTGGAAGGCCTGTCCGTCGCGACGCCCGCGCTCGAGCCCTGGGTCGTGCCGGTGACGCTCGGGATCCTGATCGGCCTGTTCGCGATCCAGAGCCACGGCACCGGCAAGGTGGGAAGGCTCTTCGGGCCGGTCACGCTGGCGTGGTTCGTCACCATCGGCGCGCTCGGCATCGCCAGCATCCTCAAGACGCCCGACGTCGTGCGCGCGCTCGACCCGAGCTACGCCGCGGCGTTCGCGGCCGCCTCGCCGGGGCTCGCCTTCCTCGCGCTCGGCGCGGTGTTCCTGACGCTCACCGGCGGCGAGGCGCTCTACGCCGACATGGGCCACTTCGGGCCGCTGCCGATCCGCGTGGCGTGGTTCGCGGTCGTGCTGCCGGCGCTGATGCTGAACTACCTCGGGCAGGGCGCGCTCGTGCTGCGCGAGCCCGGAGGCGGTCAGGAACCCGTTCTATCTCCTCGCGCCGGCGGAGCTCGCTGCTGCCGCTCGTCGTGCTGGCGACCGCGGCCACCGTGATCGCCTCCCAGGCGGTGATCTCCGGCGCGTTCTCGGTCACGCAGCAGGCCTCGCGCCTCGGCTACCTGCCGCGCATCCCGGTCACGCACACCTCGGAGACCGAACGCGGGCAGATCTACATCGGCCGGCTCAACTGGGTCATGCTCGTCATCGTGGTGCTGCTGGTGCTCGGTTTCGGCTCGTCGAGCGACCTCGCGGCGGCGTACGGCATCGCGGTGTCCGGGACCATGGTGCTCGAGACCTCGCTCGTCGCGCTGGTGGTCTACGCGCTCGGCGGGCGCGCGCGCGCGTCCCGCTGCTCGCGATGCTCGCCGTCATCGGCGACGGTCGAGCTCGCGTTCCTCGCGTCGAACGTCACCAAGATCGCGGCCGGCGGCTGGTTCCCGCTGCTGTGCGGGCTCGTCGTCTTCACGCTGCTCACCACCTGGAAGCGCGCGACCGACTACCTGAACTCGGGCGCGGCGCGGCGCAAGGTGCCGATCGAGGGGTTCTTCGAGCATCTGGGCGAAGTGGCAACCGTGCCCGGCACGGCGGTTTTTCTTTCGGCCGACCCCGACACCGTCCCGACGACGCTGCTGCACAACCTCAAGCACAACAAGGTGCTCCACGAGCGCGTCCTGTTCTTCACCATCGTGACCGCGGACGTGCCGCGCCTGCCGAACCTCGAGCGCACCGAAGTGCGCGTGATCGTGCACAAGCGGGTCTACCAGGCGACGGTGCGGTACGGCTTCATGGAGGATCCCGACGTCATGCGCGCGCTCGCGCTGCTCTCGCGCCACGGCCTGCGCTTCGAGCGCGACGAGACCACCTTCTTCCTCGGCAAGTCGACCATCGCCCGCGCCGAGCGGCCGGGCCTCTTCACCTGGCGCAGGGAGCTCTTCCGCTGGATGCAGCGGAACAGCCCGACCGCCGTCGAGTACTTCAACCTCCCGCCCGACCGGGTGATCGAGCTCGGCACGCAGGTCACGCTCTGAGCCGCGCGGCACGAGGATCGAACGCATGAAACTCGCAGGCGTCAAGGTGATCGAGCTGTCGCTCTTCCTGCCGGGGCCGCATCTCACGATGATGATGGCCGACCACGGCGCCGACGTGATCAAGGTCGAGCCGTACGACGGCGGCGAGCCGAACCGCCACATCGGCCCGAAGGAGGACGGGGAAACCGTCTATTTCCGCAACACCCACCGCGGCAAGCGGAGCCTGCGGCTCAACCTGAAGCACCCCGACGGCCGCGAGGTCCTCATGCGCCTCGCCGAACGCTCCGACGTCGTGGTCGAGTCGTTCCGGCCGGGGGTCGTCGACCGGCTCGGCGTCGGCTACGACGCGGTGAGCGCACGGGCGCCGCAGATCGTCTACTGCTCGATCTCGGCGTTCGGACAGAGCGGGCCCTACCGCTCGAAGCCGGCGCACGACCTCGCCGTCGAGGCGCTCGCCGGGCTGGTGAGCGTGAACCTCGGCGCAGGAGGACCGTCCCGCGATGCCCGCCGTCCCGGCCGCGGACATGGCCGCGTCGCTCATGGCGCTGTCGGGCATCCTCATGGCGCTGCTGCGGCAGCGCGAAACGGGGCAGGGCGACTACCTCGACATCGCGATGCACGACTCGCTCCTCGCGTGGACCGCGAACGTCATGGGTCCGGTGTTCGCGGAGGGTCGCGCACCGGTGACCAAGCAGGAGCGGACCTGGGGCGGCAACGCGTTCTACAACCTCTACGAGACGCGGGACGGCGAGTGGCTCGCGCTCGGCGCGTCGGAGCACAAGTTCGCCGAGAACTTCCTCGCGAAGGCGGGTCGTTCGGATCTTGCGCCGTACGCTCACAAGCAGCCCGGCGAGCAGGGTCCGCTGATCGCCTTTCTGCGCTCGCTCATCCGGGAGAAGACGCTCGCCGAGTGGCTCGCGTGGCTCGACGGCGTCGACGTCGCGTATGCGCCGGTGCGCAGCCTCAAGGAGTCGATCGACGATCCGAACACGCGCGCCCGCGGGATGCTGCTCGAGGACGAGCGGGGCCGCCGGCATCTCGGCGTCCCGATCAAGTTCGCGCGCGAGCCGGCCGCGCCGCGCCTGCGCGCGCCCGGGTTCGGCGAGCACTCGGCCGAGATCCTGAAGAGCCTCGGCTACGCGGACGCGGACGTCGAGCGGCTGCGGGCGGAGCGCGCCATCGGATGACGGTCGAGCTCGACGCCGACGCGCTCGATCTCGCCCGGTTCATCCGTCCCGGCGACACCGTCGCCGTCGCGCAGGGGTCGGCGGAGCCGCTGACGCTCACCGAGGCGCTGATCGCGCAGAGCGGCGAGCTCGGTGCGCTCACTGTCTTCATCGGCCTGATGTATTCGGACACCTTCACGCCCGAGGTGGCGCCGAGCCTCCGCTACGCGAGCTACGGCGCGCTCGGATCGATGCGCCCGTCTCGCGCGCGCCGGCCGGCTCGAGGTCGTGCCGTGCCACTACTCGCAGCTGCCCTGGCTGCTCTCGTCCGGCCCGGTAAAGGCCGACGTGGTCATGCTCGGCCTCTCGCCGGCGGTCGACGGCGTGGCAACGCTCGGCGCGGCGCACGGTTACGCGCTGGCTGCGACGAGCCGCGCGCGCGTGGTGCTGGCGGAGGTCAACGAGCGGATGCCGTGGGTGTACGGTGGCGAGCTGCCGGCGGGCTTCCGGGTCGACGCGATGGTGCGGACGTCCCGTCCCCTGCCGCGCTATCCCGATTCGCGCGCCGGCGATGCGGAACGCGGGGTCGCGGCCAACGTCGCCGGGCTGATTCCCGACGGCGCGACGCTGCAGTTCGGCGTTGGCACCATCCCGGACGCCGTGCTCGTGGCGCTCGCCGGCCACCGCGACCTGGGACTTCACACCGGGATGGTGACCCACGCCGTGCTGCCGCTCCTCGAGTGCGGCGCGGTGACCAACCGCCGCAAGCCCATCGATACCGGGGTAACCGTGAACGGCGTCTACATCGGCGACGAGAACCTGTACCGGCACATCGACCGCAATCCGGCGATGCGCCTCGCCGGACCGGAGTACACGCACGCGATCGCCACGCTCGCACGCATCCCGGGCTTCGTCAGCATCAATTCCGCGGTGGAGGTGGATCTCGCCGGCAACGTCAACGCCGAGATTGCGGGCGGCGCCTACGTCGGCGGCTTCGGCGGACAGGTCGATTTCGTGCGCGGCGCCGCGGCGGCGCCCGGCGGGCGCGCGATCATCGCGCTGCCCTCGGCGTCGCGCGACGGCAAGGCGAGCCGGATCGTCGCGCGCTGCGCGGCGGTCACGACGTCGGCGGCGGACGCGGACACGATCGTCACGGAATGGGGCGTCGCGGAGCTGCGCGGTGTCTCGTACGAGCAGCGCGCGCGCCGCATCGCCGCCATCGCGCATCCGGCGTTTCGGGATGCGCTGGCGGCCGCGGCGCGTCGGTAGCCGGCGGCGCTCTTCGGGTATAAAGGTCGACCAGCAGGCGGGTGAGGAAATGACCAAACCAATTTACGTGCTCAACGGCCCGAACCTGAACCGCCTCGGCAAGCGGGAGCCCGAGATCTACGGCACGACCACGCTCGCCGAGGTGGAGGCGATGTGCCGCGCCGCCGCGGGCAAGCATCCGGTCGAGTTCCGGCAGTCGAACGCCGAGCACCAGCTCGTCGACTGGATCCACGAGGCGATCGACCAGGGCGCGGGGATCATCATCAATCCGGCGGGATTCACCTTCAGGTCGATCCCGATCCTGGACGCGCTCAAGATGTTCCCCGGCCCGGTGATCGAGCTCCACATCAGCAACATCCATCGGCGCGAGGAGATCTACCATCACTCGCTCATTTCGAGAGCCGCCACGGCCGTCATGATGGGTCTCGGGGCCGACGGCTATCCGACTGCGGTGTCGGCGATGGTGCGTCTGCTCGCGAAGAAGGCCTAAGCAGGTCCAGCCGGCTTCAACCGCCGCAGATCCCGGTACGCCTCGGCCGCAAGCTCGCAGAACCTTCGCGCGATCTCGGACGTCGGCCGGTTACGGTTGACGACGGTGTAAATCGTCAGCACCGGACTTCCCGAGACCGGGCGGGTGACGAGGCGCTCCGCTCCGTACGCCTGGGCGCTCAGCTCGTCGACGATCGCGATCCCGGCGCCCGCGGCGACCATCGCGCAGGCCATGTGCCCGGACCGGACCTCGACGGCGACATTCCGCTCGACTTTCCGCTTGGCGCACCATTCGTCCACGAACCGCGCCTGCGGGGCCTCGCGGCTGTAGGAGATTAGGCGATAGCGCAGCACGTCTCCTACCGCAAGCCGCGCTTTGCTCTCGAGGGGATGCCCTTTCGGAAGCGCGCACAGCAGACGCCACTCCCCGATCGGGGTGAGCTCGAGACTCGGGTGGTCGATCTCGAGGGTGGACACGCACACGTCGAGCTGCTCGGCGAGCAGCAGATCCACCATCTGCGCCACCGGCAGCACCTCGACGGTGAGGCGCGCGGCGGGGAACAACGCCGCGAGCCGCGACATGGCGCGGGGCACGAGCTCGAGCCCGAGGCTCGGGCTCGTCGCGACCCGGAGCACGGCGTCCAGGCCCGACTTCAGTCCGGCGGCGTAGTCCTGGATCCGCTTGACGCCGCGATAGGCCTTCTCGACTTCCGCGTAGAGCGCCCGCGCCTCGGGCGTCGGCATGATCTTGCCGCGCTTGCGCTCGAAGAGCGGCACGCCGAGCTTGCCTTCGACATAGCGCACGAGCCTGCTGATGCCCGGCTGGGAGACGTGCAGGAGCTGCGCAGCGCCGGTCACGGAGCCGGTCACCATGATGGCGCGGAAGACCTCGATCTGCCTCAGGTTCATGGCGGCACTCTACCTCCAGATAACACGATGTTATGCCCCGCCGCCATCTTGGTATTTGGCGGAACCGGGGCCGGCTCCTACCATGCGACCTCCAGCGAGGAAACGACGATATGGACGTGGAGGTGCTGGTCTGCGGTGGCGGAATGGCGGGCGCGGCGGCGGCGATCGCGGCCGGGCGCGCCGGCGCCGACACGCTGCTCGTCGAGCGCTGGGGTTTTCTCGGCGGCAGCGCCACCGCCGGCGCCGTGGGCCAGTTTGTCGGCTGGGAGACCGCGGCCGGGCGGCAGGTGGTCCGCGGGATCGCCGAAGAGATCGTGCAGCGCCTCGTCGCGCGGGGCGCCTCGTCCGGCCACACCCACTTCACGATGTCCACCGGGCACCGGATGGACCAGGTCTCGTACGACCCGGAGGCGCTCAAGCTGGTCCTCGATGAGATGGTCGCGGGCGCACCCGCACGAGTGCTGTTCCATTCGATGATCCTGTCGGCCAAGCGCGCCGGGCGTGCGATCGAGGACGTGACGCTGGTCACCAAGGCCGGACCGGTCGCGGTGCGGCCGAAGACGGTCATCGACGCGTCCGGCGATCTGGATCTCCTGGCGCGCGCCGGTGCGCAGTTCCTGCCGCTGAGCGAAGGGGAAGCGCTGCAGCCCGCGACCATGATGTTCCGCTTCGGCCCGGTCGACTTCGCGCGGTTCGGAGCGCTGACCACCGCCGCGCTCCAGGCGCTGGCGCGGAGCGGCGTGGAGCAGGGCGCGCTCGCTCGCGCGGCGCTGCATTGCAGCCGGATTCCCGGCACCGACGACGGCTGGTTCAACATCAGCCGGGTCAGCGTGGACGCCACCGATCCGTTCGCGCTCAGCGCGGCGGAGATGGAGGGCCGGAGACAAGCCTTCGCAGCCGCCGCGTACCTTGCGGCTGCTGTCCCGGGATGCGAGAACGGCCGGCTCGTCGCGCTGGCGTCCCAGCTCGGCATACGCGAAAGCCGCCGCGTGCGCGGCGCGTACGTCCTCTCCGCAGAAGACCTCCGATCCGGCCGGCGGTTTCCCGATACGGTCGCGGTCGGTGCCTATCCGATCGACATCCATCCGGCTCAAGGCGCGGCCGGATTGAGCTTCGAGACCCTCGGCGAGGATCACGAGTACGAGATTCCGTTCCGCTGCCTGGTTCCCGTCGACCTCGACAACGTGCTGGTTGCCGGTCGGGGGATTTCCGCCACTCATGAAGCACACGCCTCGACGCGGGTGATGCCGAACGCAATGGCGATCGGGCAGGCGGCGGGAACCGCGGCGGCGCTGAGCGTGCGGCAGGGATCCGCCGTGCACGCGGTCGAGGTCGATGCGCTCCGGGACGGTCTGCGCAACTCGGGAGGGTACCTGCCATGATGCAGTCGAAGCTGCGTCCGCGCCAAAGTGCGGCGATGATCCAGCGCCCAGACCTCGGCCGCCGCCGGACGCTCACGGTGCTGCTCGCCGGTGTTGCGGCGGGCGGTGTCGGCTTCGCGCGTGCGGCTGATCCCTGGCCCGCGCGCACCGTCCGCATCATCGTGCCGTTCGCGCCGGGCGGGCCGGCTGACGGCTCGGCACGCGTCCTCGCGGAAGTGATGGCGCCCCAACTCGGGCAGCCGATCGTGGTTGAAAACCGGCCCGGCGCGGGCGGCGTGGTGGGCATCACCGCGGCGGCGCAGAGCAAGGACGGACATACGCTGCTGATGGGCAGCACCAGCATGGTCGTGACGCCGAGCATGGTGCCGAACCTGCCCTACGACGTCATGCGCGACTTCGAGCCGGTCGGAATGGTGTCCGCCCAGCCGCTGGTCCTGGTCGTTCCCGCCAGCTCGCCGCTTCGCAGCGTCGCCGAGCTGATCGGCGCGGCTCGTGCGCAGCCGGGGCAGCTCACCGCAGGCAATAGCGGAAACGGCACGCTCGCCCACCTGACCGCGGAGCTGTTCGCAGCCGAGACCGGCGTGTCGATCGCGAGCGTCGCCTATCGCGGCGAGAGCGCGCTGATGCCGGACCTTCTCGCCGGCCGCGTGTCGATGGGTTTCCTGAACCTCCCGATCCTTCTGCCCCAGATCCGCGCCGGCAAGCTGCGCGCACTCGCAACGACCACGCGGGAGCAGGTGCCGGAGCTGCCGGGCGTGCAGACTTTCAGGGCGCTGAAGATCGAGAACCTCGAGGTCCAGGGCTGGGCGGCGTTGCTTGCGGCGCGCGGGATTCCGGAGCAGGGCCTCGCGCGACTGGAGACCCTCCTCGGCCAGGCGCTCGCATCCGCGCCGGTGCGCGAGCGCTTCGCCGCGTTCGGCGTCACGCCGGTGGTGAGCGGCCGAGCGAAGCTGCGCGAATACATGCAGAGCGAAGCCGATCGATGGGGGCGCGTCGTCCGCACCCGCGGGATCAAGGCCGAGTGAAGCCGTCGCTCTTGAAGATTTCCTGAACCGGAGGAGTCGATGAAACTCACTACCCGCGCTTTTTTTGCGCTTGTCGCCGCAGCGACGCTCGCGCAACCTGCAACCGAGGCCTACGGCCAGACCTACCCGTCGAAGCACGTCAGACTGGTCGTCGGGTTCGCGCCCGGCGGTCCCGCGGACGTACTCGGCCGGATCGTCGCGCAGAAGCTCGCCGAGACGCTCAAGCAGCCGGTCGTCGTGGAGAACCGGCCCGGCGCCGGCGGGACGATCGGCGCGGCGGCGGTCGCGTCGGCCCCGCCGGACGGCTACACGATCCTGCTCGTGAGCAGCGGCCACGCCGGCAGCGCCGCCCTCTATTCGAAGCTGCCCTACGACACCATCAAGAGCTTCACGCCGGTGGTTGCGCTGGCCGCAACGCCGGTGATCGTCGTCGCGAACAGCGCGTCGCCGTACCGCAGCCTCAAGGATCTAGTCGCCGCAGCGCGCGCGACGCCAGGCAAGCTCAACTACGGCGGGGGCGGCGGCGGCGCCACCTTGACCAACCTCGCCGCCGAGGTGTTCAGGAGCGGCGCCAAGCTGGACGTCGTGCCGGTGAACTACAAGGGGTCGGGGCCGGCGCTAACGGCGCTCATGGGCGGGGAGATCGACTTCGTCTTCGACACCGTCTCGGGATCGATCGGCCAGGTCAAGTCGGGCAAGCTGCGGGCCCTCGCCGTCACGTCCAAGCAGCGCTCGACGGCGTTGCCCGAAGTGCCCACGGTCGCGGAGACCGTGCTCCCCGGCTTCGAGGTGATCGGGTGGTTCGGGATCCTCGCGCCGGCCGGGACGCCCGCGCCGGTCGTCGACCGGCTGAACCGGGATCTCAACGCCATCCTGCAGACGCAGGAAACGAAGGATCGCCTCAAGGACCTCGGCACGGAGCCGCTCGGCGGCACGCCCGGCGACTTCGGCAAGCTGATCGAGAGCGAGACGGCGCGCTGGGGCGACGTGATTCGCAAGCTCGGAATCAAGGCGGACTGAACCCTTGGGCCGGGCCGCGCGCGAGATGCGTACCGACGTCCTCGTCGTCGGCGGCGGCCTCGGCGGGGTGTCGGCGACGCTCGCCGCGGCGAGCCTCGGCGCCAGGGTAGTGCTCGTCGAGGAGCTCGACTGGCTCGGCGGACAACTCACCGCCCAGGCGGTGCCGCCGGACGAGCACCCCTGGATCGAAACGCTCGTTGCCTCGCGCAGCTACGCGGCGCTCCGCGAGGGAATCCGCGCGTACTATCGGCGGCACTACCCGCTCACCGCGGAGGCGAGGCGACGGGTTCCCTTCAATCCCGGCATGGGCAACGTGAGCTCCCTTTGTCACGAGCCGACGGTGGCGGTACGAGTCATCGAAGAAATGCTCGCGCCGTACGAGAGCGGCAATCGCGTGCGCCGCCTGCTGCGTCACCGCGTGGTGCGGGCTCACACCGACCGTGATCGCGTCGCCGGCGTGACGGTGCTGGACCTCGAGACCGGCGAGGAGCGGCTCATCGAGGCGGCGATCGTGATCGACGCCACCGAGACCGGTGATCTGCTCGCCGCAGCGGATGTCGAGCACGTCATCGGCGGCGAGCCGCAATCGGAAACGGCGGAGTTGCACGCCCTCGCCGGCCCCGGCGACCCGCTGGACCAGCAGGCGCTCACCTGGTGCTTCGCCGCCGACTACCTCCCCGGCGAAGACCACACCATTGCCAGGCCCGACGGCTACGAGCGGTTCAAGCAACTGAAGATCGACGCCTGGCCCGGGCCGCAGTTCAGCTGGACGGTCAGCGACTTCGTGACCCACGAGCCGCGCGAGCGGCCGCTCTTCGTCGGCGACACGGACGCGGAGTTCCTGTACGACCTCTGGCACGCCCGACGGATCGCGTACCGTCGGCACTTCGCGCCCGGCACCTACGCGAGCGACATCACCCTCGGCAACTGGCCGCAGATGGACTACTGGCTCAAGCCGGTGGTCGGCGTTCCGGGCGAGGAAGCGGCCGCCGCATTGCGCGAAGCGCGCGCCTTCACGCTGTCGTTCTTCCACTGGATGCAGACCGAGGCGCCGCGGCACGACGGCGGCGCCGGCTATCGGGGCCTGCGCCTGCGCGGCGACGTCCTCGGCACCGCCGACGGGCTGGCGAAGCAGGCGTACTACCGCGAGGGCCGCCGCATCCGTGCCGAGTTCACCGTGCTCGAGCAGCACATCGGCGTCGAGGCGCGGGCCGGCTTGACGGGCGCCGAGCGGTTCGCCGACAGCGTCGGAATCGGCGCCTACCGGATCGACCTGCATCCCAGCACGCGCGGCCGGAACACGGTCGACATCGACTCGTATCCCTTCCAGCTCCCGCTCGGCGCGCTGCTTCCGGTGCGCGTCGACAACCTCCTGCCGGCATGCAAGAACCTCGGGACGACGCGGATCACCAACGGCGCGTACCGAGTGCACCCGGTCGAGTGGAGCATTGGCGAGGCTAGCGGCGCGCTGGCCGCATTCGCGTTCGGGCGCAAGGTGCCGCCGCGGGGGGTGCGTGCCGACGCGGAACTGCTCGCGGACTTCCAGCGGACGCTCAGCGGGCTCGGCGTGATGCTTGAGTGGCCGGTCTACGGCGCGCTGACGGCGACTCGCCGCGCTGGCTATCGGCCGCCGCCGCGCTGAGCGGTCATTTCCACCGCTCGCGCAGATCTGGGCGGGGCGGCTGACGCGCCGTGGTCGGCGACTTCAAGCGCCGACCGCTCGATCACGAACGCGAGATCGTAGCCTTCCCAGGCGACGGCCTGCCGCGCGCCGAGCCCGCTCTCCAGCGCGTCCACGATCCGCGGTGCCGCGCCTTCCAGCTCAGGCCGATCCAGGCCTTCGACCAGCAGGACACACTGCACCGCGCCGGGGGCGCCTTCGGACGGCACGGCGTTCTTCACGGGAAACTTCGCCGCCGTGTCGACGAGGCCGAGGTGCAGCGCGGTGATCCCCGCCGACTCGAGGAACGGCCCGAGCGCGGCGGTCGCCGTGCTCGCACCGGGATCGCGCGCGGCGCCGAACCGGAACGTGACGACGCTTCCGGCCACCCCCGCCCCGAGCGTCAGGACCGTCGCGCACGGACTGCGCAGGAAGTTGCGGAACGATGGACGCATCGCCGCCGACCACTCGGTCGGCCGATCGACGACGTCGGCGTACTGCGGACCGTCGAGTGCCGCGAGCCCGTCCAGCTCGTAGAGCGTGAAGTAGCGCCGGTCGCGCGCTCGCGCGCGACGTACCGCCGCCCGGAGAGAATCCCCTCGATCCCGACCCGCTCCGGCACGTGCTCGAAGGTGTGCCAGCAGTTGTACTCGGCGTCGCGGGCCGGGATCGAAGTCGTTCCAGAGGGCGAGGAACGCGGAGCCTCGCAGCGTCATGACTGGACGATCAGGACTTTCGAGGCGGCCTTGCTCCGCGAGAGCTCGAGACCCTCGATCGCCCGCGCGAGCGGGAGGCGGTGGCTGATCATCTGCCGCACCAGGTCGACGTTCTCCGCCAGGAAGCGCAGCACGCGCGGCCAGGTCGCCACCGGCGCGCGGTAGGAGCCCCTGATCTGCTGATGGTCGCGCACGAGCCGGGCGAGATTCACGCTCGCGGGTTGCGGATGAATCCCGACGACGACGAGCACGCCCCGCTTCCGCAGCACGTTCAGTCCCTGCTGGACGATCGGCGGCACCCCGGTCGCTTCGATGACCACGTCGAACTTGCCGTGCGCGAGATACGGCGCCAACGCTTCCGCCAGGGTCCGCTCGCCCACGTCGACCGTGTCGTCGAATCCCATGCGCCGCAGGCAGTCGAGCCGCGGCGCGTCGTCCTTGCCGGCGATCACGACCTCCGCGGCGCCCGCCGCGCGCGCGAAGAGCGCGACGCCCTGTCCGATGTTGCCGGGTCCGAGCACGAGCACCCGGTCGCCCGCGCGCACGCCGCCGGTGTCGACCGCTTCCGCGCACACCGTCATCGGCTCGGTGAGCGCGGCGATCTCCACGTCGAGCGCAGCGGGCACGACGACGCAGTTCTCCGCCGGGGCAACGACGAGCGGCTGCAGCCCGCCGTTGCGCGTCACGCCGAGGCCGACGCGATGGGTGCAGGCGTCGCTGTTGCCGGCAATGCACGCCGCGCAGCGTCCGCACACGATCGACGGCCTGACTGCGACCAGCGCGCCCGTGGCGATCGCCTCGACGCCGGGCCCGACCGCGGCGACCGTCCCGGCGAACTCGTGCCCGAGCGTGACCGGCATCGCCTTGGTCATGGCCTCGTAGCCGGGCGTCCACTCGTAGATGTGGACGTCGGTCCCGCACACGCCGGTCGCGCCCACGGCCACGAGCACCTCGCCCGGACCGGGCGCGCCGGGCGAGGGCAGGTCGCGCAGCTCGAGGCCGAACGCCGGCCGGGTCTTCTGCAGGGCTTGCATGGCGTGCCGAGCTTACCAAAGCCCTTCGCGGTTACCATCGGCGTCGCGCCATGCCATCCGCCGGGGAGGATCCGGAAATGACCGTAGTCGTCAACCATGCGCTGCGCCAGCTCCGCGAAGGCAAGCTCGCGATCGGCCTCGGCCTGCGCCAGGCGCGCACCGTCGACATCGCGCAGATCGCGAAGACGAGCGGTTTCGACTGGCTCTTCATCGACTGCGAGCACAACTCGATGAGCGTCGACACGGCCGCGCAGATCTCGGCCGCGTCGCTCGCGGTGGGCATCACGCCGATCGTGCGCGTCCCCGGCTACGAGCACCACCATGCGTCGCGCGCGCTCGACAACGGCGCGCACGGCGTGGTCTTCCCGCACGTCGATACACCCGAGCAGGCGCGCCGGCTCGCCGACTACTGCCGTTACCCGCCGGTCGGCCGCCGGTCGATGGGCGGCGGACTGCAGCAGCTCGGCTTCGCGCCGATGCCGGTCGGCGAGGCGGCGCGGCTCGCGAACGAGCAGACGCTGGTCGTGGTCATGCTCGAGTCGCCGCAGGGGATAGAGAACTGCGAAGCGATCGCGGCGGTGCCGGGCGTGGACGCACTGCTCATCGGCACCAACGACCTGTGCTTCGAGATGGGCATCCCCGGGCAGTTCGACCACCCGCGGGTGGCGGACGCCTACACGACGCTCCTCGCCGCCTGCCGCAAGCACGGGAAGTTTCCGGGGATGGGCGGCATGTACTCGCCGGAGCTCCTCCAGCGCTACATCGGGATGGGCGTGCGCCTGGTGCTGGCGGGCTCCGATTTTTCGCTGCTGATGCAGGCGGCCGGCGCGCGGGCGAGTCTCGTGCGCGGCTTCGAGGGCGCGCGCGGCTGAACCCGGAGTGAGATCCGATCCGCTGCCGACAGCGGTCTGCGCGCTCGGCCTCGCGCAGATCGTCGCCTGGGGCACCGGCTACTACTGTCTCGGCGTCCTTGCCGGCCCGATCGCGGCCGACACCGGGTGGAGCCGCAGCCTGGTCTATTTCGGTTTCACCCTGGCGCTGCTCACGATGGGGGCGGTGTCGGCCGCGGTCGGCAGGGCGATCGACCGTCACGGCGCGCGCAGCGTCATGGCGCTCGGCGTCGTGCTGATCTCGGCCGGGCTCGCCGCGCTCTCGTTCGTGCGGAGCGAGGCCGCGTACCTCGCGGTGTGGGTGGTCCTCGGCCTCGGCATGCGCATGTCCCTCTACGACGCCGCGTTCGCCGCCCTGGTCCAGGTGGTGCCCTCGCGCGGGCGGCGCGCGATCTCCTATCTGACCCTGTTCGGCGCCTTCGCCTCGACCGTGTTCTGGGTGGTGGGGCACTACCTGAACCAGTCCTTCGGCTGGCGCCAGACGCTGGTGGCGTTCGCCGTCATCAACCTCGTCTGCCTCCCCCTCAACTGGTTGGGGCTCGCGCGGCGCGAGGCGCCGGGCGCGAACGCCGACGCGGCGGCGGAGGCCGCGCCGGCGCACGACGGGCCGCCGCTCGCCGGCCGCATGCGGGCGGTGGCGATGGTGCTGTTCGCGCTGGTCATGTCGCTGAACGGCTTCGTGTTCGCGGTGGTGACGGTGCAGCTCGTGCCGCTGCTCGAGGCGGCGGGGCTCGCGGCCGCGGCCGCGGTCTGGGTCGCCTCGCTGAAGGGCTTCGCGCAGTTCGGCGGGCGCCTGATCGAGATCGTGTTCGGGAGGAACCTGCGCGCGATCACCGTCGCGCGCATCGCGATCGGCGTGCTGCCGGTGGCGTTCGCGCTGCTGCTCGTCGCCGGCGGCAATCTCCAGGTGGTCCTCGCCTTCACGCTGCTGATGGGCGCCTCGCAGGGCGTGGTCACGATCGTGCGCGGCGCGGTGCCGCTCGCCCTTTTCGGCGCCGCCGGCTACGGGGCGGTGCTCGGCGTCATCGCCACCCCCATCCTGGTCGTCAACGCCGTCTCGCCGACGCTGTTCGCGATGATCGTCGACCGCTGGGGCTGGCACACCGCGCAGATCGTGCTGGTCGCCGTCGCCGCGGCGTCGTGCCTGGCGATGGAGGTGATGTCGCGGTGGTACGAGCGCCGGCGCACGCGCGCCGCACCGGCGTAGCGCTTCAGCGCTCGAAATCGACCGCGGTCGTGTTGCCGCCGCAGACGAGCACGCCGACCCGCTCGCCGGCGCGCGGCCGATAGCGGCCCGACGCGAGCGCGGCGAACGCGGCGGCGCCGCCGGGCTCGGCGACGATCCGCAGCGCGCTCCACAGCGCGGCCTGCGCCGCGCGAATCGCGTCGTCGGTGACGAGCGCCATGGCGCTCACGTGCGCCTGCGCGATCGGGAACATCAGCTCGCCGACGCGGCGCGGCGCGAGCGAGTCGGCCGCGATCCCGCCGGCGGGCGCGTCGACCGGCCGGCCCGCCTCGAGCGCGCGGGTGAGCGTCGGCGCGGCCTCCGGCTCGACGCCGACGATCTTCACGCGGCCCGCGTACCACGCGGCGACGCCGCCGATCAGGCCGCCGCCACCGACGGCGACGAGCAGCGTGTCGAGCGCGGGCGCCTGCTCCTCGAGCTCGCGGCCGAGCGTGCCCTGCCCGGCGAGCGTCTCGATCTGATCGTAGGCGTGCACCTGCAGCGCGCCCGATTCCGCCGCCCACGCCTCGCTCGCCGCGAGCGCGTCGGCGTAGCGCTCGCCGCCGACGACGAGGTCCGCGCCGTAGTCGCGGATCCGTTGCTGCTTCGCGGGCGAGGCGACCGCGGGCACGAAGATCTTCGCCGGGACGCCGAGCTTCATCGCCGCGTACGCCACCGCGGCGCCGTGGTTGCCGCCCGATGCCGCGACGACGCCTGCGGCCGGCGCCTTTCGCAGCAGCAGATTGGCGAATGCGCCGCGTGGCTTGAACGAGCCGGTGTGCTGGAAGAGCTCGAGCTTCAGTGTCAGCGCGACCGGGCCGACGCCGAGCTCGTCGCCGCGGACCGCCATGACCGGCGTCCGCCGGATGTGCGGCTCGATCAGGCGGTGCGCGGCGGCGATCGCGTCGCGATCGAGCGGCGCGTGACGGCGGGCGTCACTCGCGGGGGAGCGGTCAGCGGACCATCCCGCGCGCGACCACCGGCCACGTCGTCTCGACCTTCCCGCCGCGCACGCCGTAGAGCTCGTCCACCATGTTGCTGACCACGCAGCAGTGGTTGGGCACGACGTGGATCACCTCGCCGATCTCGGGTTTGCTTGCGCACTTCGACAGGTCGATGACGCCGTGCTCCTCCGAGAGGTGCGGGATCACCGCCTCCGGATATTCCATGACGTGGCCGTACCCGGTCACCGTGTACAGGTCGGAGGTCAGCACCTTGGTCCCGCAGTCGAACACGGCGCGCTCGCCGGTCGGGCGGCTCACGACGGTGGCGCGCACCCGCATCGCGCAGTTGTCCCAGGTGGCGGTGCCCGACGCAACGGTCATGACGTCGTTGAAGAGATAGGTGCCGGCGCGGTGCTCGGTAAGCATCGGGAACTTGTCCACGCTGAAGATCGCCGGCGTGCCGCCGCCGGACACGACCGGCACCGGGATGCCCGCGCTCTTGAAGAGGGCGAGCGCCTCCTCGAAGAACTCGCCGGACTCTCGGCGCGCGCACCGGGAAGGTCATGATGCCTTCGAAGTGCATGCGCGGCAGCTTCATGGCCGCCCGGGCGAGGTCGACGGCGGCTTGCGGCGTCTGCACGCCGTTGCGGCCCATCCCGGTGTCGCATTCGACCAGGAAGCGGACATCCGTGCCGTTGCGCACCGCGGCCTCCGAGAGGCCCTTCGCGACCGTCTCGTTGTCGAGCACGACCGCCAGGCGCTTGAGGCGCTTCACCTGGGCCATCAGCCGGTCGGTCTTCTGCGGGCCGACGATGTTGAAGGTGAGCAGCACGTCGTCCGCCACGCCGGCGTCGGCGAACACCTCGACCTCGCCGAGCTTCTGGCAGGTGATGCCCACCGCGCCGGCCTGCATCTGCAGCTTGCCCAGCGCCGGGATCTTGTGCGTCTTGATGTGCGGACGGTTCGCGAGACCGTGCTGCGCGAGATGCCGCTGCACCCGCTGGATGTTGTCTTCCATGATGCCCAGGTCGATCGTGACCGCGGGCGTTTCGAGCTCGGTGACGGAGGTCATAGCCAGTTCGGAACCAGGAGTTTGGGAAGGATCAGCACGGTCCAGGGCACGAGCGCGCACAGCACGATGACGATGAGGAGCGGGATCATCATGATGTGCAGGAGCTTCTGGATCTTCACCATCGGCATGCCCGCCACCGCGCAGGCGGTCATCGCCACCATGCCGAGGGGCGGGGTGAGCAGGCCGAACGACTGCGTCATCACCACGATCACCCCCAGGTGCACCGGGTGGATGCCGACCGCGACGGCGAGCGGGTGGATGATCGGGACGAAGATCAGGATCGCGGGCAGGGCGTCCATGAACGTCCCGAGCAGCACGTTCACGATCACGATCAGGACCATGATCATGATCGGGTCGCGGGTGAACGCGGTGATGAAGTCGGTCACGATCTGCGGTACCTGGTAGTAGGCGAGCAGCCAGCCGAAGATCGAGGCGCCGCCGAGGCAGAACAGCACCTGCGAGAACTGGATCGTCGTCTCGGCGAAGAGCTTCGTCAACTGGCGCAGCTTGAGGCTGCGGAAGACGACCAGCGCCACGAACAGCGAGTACACCGCGGCGATCGAGGCCGATTCGGTGGGGGTGAACACCCCGCCGACCATGCCGGCGACGATGATCACCGGCACGCCGAGCGGCCAGGCGGCGGTCTTGATGCCCTCCCAGATCGCGCGCAGGCCGAGGAAGCGGGGATGCTCGCGCGGGAAGTCGTACTTCAGCGCGAAGAAGTGCGACTGGACCATGAGGCTCAGCCCCATGAGGATACCCGGCAGGATGCCGCCGATCAGCAGCGCGCCGATCGACACGCCGGCGGTGGCGCCGTAGATCACCATCAGGATCGAGGGCGGGATCACCGCGCCCATGGTCGCGGTGCACGCGGTGAGGCACACCGTGAACTTCTCGTCGTAGCCGCGCTTCTTCATCGCCGGGCAGAAGATCGAGCCGATGGCCGCGGCGTCGGCGGTGCTCGAGCCGGAGATGCCGGACAGGAACATGCCGACGACCACGTTCACGTGGGCCAGCCCGCCGCGGAGGTGCCCGACCATCGCCATCGCGAGCTTGACCAGGCGCTCCGAGATGCCGCCCTCGGTCATCACGTTGCCGGCGAGGAAGAAAAACGGCAGCGCGAGCAGCGTGAACGCGTTGATGCCGGTGAACATCTGCTGCACCGCGACCACCAGCGGCAGGTCCGCGACCCAGATGACCAGGAGCGAGCACAGGATCAGGGCGAACGAGATCGGCACGCCCAGGACGAGGAGCAGCGTCAGCGAGGCGAGCAGCAGCGTGAGCGGGTGGGTCAGCACGAGGTCAGGCCGGGTCGATCGTGCCTTCGCGCCGCGCGGGCGTCTCGCCGGTCCAGATCTGGTGGCAGTCGCGCGCGATGTCGACCAGGCAGACGATCGACATGAGCACGCCGCTCACCGGGATGATGATCGTCGGGACGAGCAGCGTGATGCCGAGCGCCGGCGACAGGCGCGCGATGCTCATCTGCGAGAACTGCCAGCCGGTCACGACCATCACCACCGTGACGCTCAGGACGCAGAGGTCGACGGCGAGGCGCTGCACGCCGGCCGCCCGGCCGCGCAGGACCTCCGAGAAGAGGTCGAACGAGAAGTGCGTGTGCCGCCAGGAGCAGACCGCGGTGCCGAGGAACACGCACCAGATGAAGGCGAAGAGCGACAGCTCCTCGCCCCACAGGAACGACTTCGCGAAGACGTAGCGCAGGACGACCTGGATGAACACCCCGATCGTGATGAACGCCAGCAGCGCGGCGAGCACCGGCTCGAGCACGCGCTCGAGCAGGGCGAAGACGCGGTTCACGCGCGAGGGGCGCGCGCTACTGCGCGTGCTTGCGGACGGTCTGCAGCAGGTCCGTCGCCTTCAGCTCCTTCGCCACCTCGTCCTGGATCGGCGCGATGAGCGCGATGAACTTCGTCTTGTCCGGCGTCGTGAGCACCGCGCCCTTTGCCTTCAACCGGCCGGCCGCCTCGGCGACGAACTCGGCGTCCTTCTTGCGCTCGTGGACGGAGGCTTCCGCGGCCGCGTCCAGCACGATCTTCTGCAGGTCGGGCGGCAGGCTCGCCAGCTTCTTCTCGTTGATGTACAGGGCCGAGAGGTTGCGCTGGTGCTCGGTCTGGCTGATGTACTTGGCCGCCTCGTTGTGCTTGTTCGACTCGATGACCGCCAGGCCGTTCTCGGCCGCGTCGAGCACGCCGGACTGCAGCGCCTGGTACACCTCGCCGAAGTTCATCGGCGTCGGGATCGCGCCGAAGGTCTTCCACACCTTGACCTCGATCGGGTTGTTCTGGACGCGGATCTTCACGCCCTTGAGGTCGTCGGGGCTCGCGACCGAGCCCTTGCGGCTGTAGATGTTGCGCACGCCGGCGGCGTAGAAGCCGATGCGCTTGATGCCGAGGTTCTTGCTGGCGATGATCTCGTCGATGCGCTTGGCGAACTGCGGGTCGTTCACGACGCGCTCGAAGTGCGGGATGTCCTTGAAGAGGTAGGCGACGCTGAAGAGGCCGAGCTCGGGGATGAACGCGGCGGCGTTCGGCGCGTTGGCGCAGATCACGTCGATCGAGCCGAGGCGCACGCCTTCGACCATCGCCACCTCGGAGCCGAGCTGCGCGGCCGGGAAGACGTCGGCCTTGATGCGGCCCTGGCTCCGCTCCTCGACCAGCTTCTTGAACATCTTGTGGCCTTCGTCGTACATGCTGCCGACCGGCTGGTCATGGCCCATCCGCAGCGTGATCGTCTGTGCGGATGCGCCCCAGGACGCCAGCGCGAGCGCCGACGCGGTCAGGACTGCGGAGAAACGTTTCATGGGATCCCTCCTCAAGGGTGAACCTTATTGGTGCGATTGGACCGCGATCTGACGCGGACCTAAATCGTACGCGATGTCCGGCCAGCGGGGTGTGCGCCGGATCCTCGCCAGCGCCGGGCGCCGACATTGCCGCGATGCGAAAAACCCGGAAGGGGCGGGCTTCCGGCTACAGCTTCAGCTCCCACGTCTGCCCGACCAGGCGATGGCCGAAGCTGTGGTGCGGCTCCTCGGCGACGAGGCGGTAGCCCGCCGCCTCGTAGATGTGGCGGGCGGCGTGCAGGATGCTGTTGGTCCAGAGGACGATCTTCTTGTAGCCCTTGTCGCGCGCGAAGCGCTCGCACTCGTCGACGAGGCGGCGGCCGATGCCCAGCCCGCGCGCGTCCGGTTCGACGTACAGCAGCCGCAGCTGCGCGACCGTCAGCCGACTTCGACACCAGGAACACCGACCCGACGATCTCGCCCTCGCGCTCGGCGATCCAGCAGTGCTCCCGCTTCGGGTCGAAGTGCTCGACGAACTTCGCGACGATCGTCGCGACCAGCGCCTCGAACCGCTCGTCCCAGCCGTATTCCCGCGCGTAGAGCGCGCCGTGGCGGTGCACGACCCAGCCCATGTCGCCGGGCCGGTGCGGGCGGAGGAGGTACGGCACCTTCGGCTCGGGCGCTCCCAGCAACCGCTCGACGTCCCGCATCGCCTCGACCAGGCGGCGCTGGCCGGGCTCGGACAGCCGGCCGAGCATCGCACGGACCTCGGCGCTCGAGCGGGTGTCCAGCGTCGAGAACGTCCGGTGCCCGGCGGCGGTAAGGCTGAGCAGGCTTTGCCGCCCGTCCGACTCCGACCGCTCCCGGCTGATCAGGCGGCGCCGTTCCAGGCCGCGCAGCATGCGGCTGAGATACCCCGCGTCCAGGCCGAGGTCGCGGGCGAGCCCGGCCGCCGTGGGACCTTCGCGATGCGCGAGCTCGTAGAGGAGCCGCGCCTCGGCGAGCGAGAACGGGCTCGTCGAGGAGTCCGGCGCGCAGCGCCCCGATCCGGCGGGTGTAGAAGCGGTTGAAGCGCCGGACGACGTCGACGCGCGGATCGGCGGGGATCGCCATGGTCGGATGCCATGGTCAACCAGATGGTTGCCTGAGTCAAGCTTCTCGCCGGCCGCCGCCTGGCGTGCCCCATGCATGCGGTGCGGGAATGGGTAGGATGTAGAAATCTCGTTTAACAGCGGCCGCCCCGGGGGCTAGAGTTCGAGCCGTAGTCGAGTCGAACCCAAGGAGAAGTGACCATGCGAAACGATCATGTATTCTACGGCCATATCGGCGGCGCCCATCCGACCCCCGAGGACATCGAACACGCGATGCGCGAGGCGCGCCGGCTGCGCGCGGTGGCGCTCCACGACCTGCTGCGCGAGCGCTTCCGCCGCGTCGCCGCCTTGTTCCACCGCCGCCCGGCGGCGAGGCTCCGGACCTGCTGAGGGCACGTCGTGCCGATCCTCGACGTGGTTCTCAGCGGCGTGCCGTCGGCGGAGCGGAGCGCGGCGGTCGCCGCCGCGCTCACCGCGCTGACCGCGGACATCCTGCGGAAGGATGCGCGCCTCACCTCGGTCGCGATACGGTACGCCGCGCCCGAGCACTGGGTCGTCGGCGGCGCTCCGCTCGCGGCGCAGAGCCGGACGAGCTTCTTCGTCGACGTCCGCGTCACCGCAGGCACCAACACGCGGGACGAGAAGGCGCGCTATATCGCCGCAGTTTTCGCCCGGATGGGCGAACTGCTCGGCGCGCTGCACGAGGCGAGTTACGTGCACGTCCACAGTGTCCGGGCCGAGGACTGGGGCTACGGCGGACGCTCCCAGGCGCAGCGGCGCGCTGCGGCGACGCCGATCGCCGCCTAGCCGTCCCAGCCCGAACGCGCTCGCAACGAGCTCGTACGACCGCCGGCGGCTCGCGTAGTCGCCGGTGATCGTGAGGATCATCAGCTCGTCCGCGGCGAACCGGTCGGCCAGCGCGAGGAGCTTCGCGCGCACCTCGTCGGGCGCGCCATGCACCAGGCGTTCGCGCTGGGACCGGACGTAGGCGCGCTCGCGCTCGGTGTAGCGGTGCGCCGCCGCTTCCTCGGCTGTCGGCACCGGCGCGTCGACGCCGAGCGCCATGTGCAGCCGGCGGAGGTCGATCGACCCGGCGAGCCGCTCGGCCTCGTCCGCCGTCTCCGCGCAGATCACGAACGCGCACACGATGGCCCGCGGCGCGGACTCGCGCGCCGACGGCCTGAACGCCTCCCGGTAGGCCCGCGTCACCGCGTCCCCGCCGTGCGCGCTGATGAAGTGCGCGAACGCGAACCGCAGGCCGAGGTCGGCGGCGAGCGCGCCGCTGTAGTCCGACGAGCCGAGCAGCCACACCTCCGGCGCGGTCTCGCCGGCCGGCTGCGCCTTGACGGCTGCGAACGGGTGACCGGGCGGGAGGTCGCCGTCGAGGAACCCCACGAGGTCGCGCACCTGCTCGGGGAAATCGTCGGCGAACGCGTACGGGCCGCGCGCCACCGCCTGCGCGGTCAGCCGGTCGCCGCCCGGCGCGCGGCCGAGCCCGAGGTCGATCCGCCCGGGGAAGAGCGCTTCGAGCATGCGGAACTGCTCGGCCACCTTGAGCGCGCTGTAGTAAGGCAGCAGCACCCCGCCGGTACCGACGCGGATGCGGGAAGTCGCCGCCGCCACGCGCGCGGTGAGGATCTCGGGGCAGGGATCGCCGAGCGCGGCGATCGCGTGGTGCTCGGCGAGCCAGTAGCGCGCGTAGCCGAGACGCTCGGCGGCCTCGGCGAGGCGGACGGTTTCCGCGATCGCATCGGCCGGGCGGATGCCCGAGATGATCGGCGACTGGTCGAGGATGCCGAGCGCGAGCGCCATCCGGGCGTGGCGCTCAGCTCGCCATCCAGATCAGCGCGGCGACGAGCGCCGCCATGCACACCGCGACCCAGAAGATGCCGATCATCCGCTGCTTGTCGGTCCAGGTGATGCCCTCCTTCTTCTTCTTCGCCATCGAGTACTCGAAGAAGATGATGAGCATCCCGATGCCGAACGTGATCGCGGCCCACTTGACCATTGCGCTTCCCCCTGGCGTTGTCGTGCCCGGATTCTAGGGCGTCCGGCGGCCGGCCGGCGTGCGGAGTGTCACGTGCGCCGCGCCGTCACCGCGGGCTGCCGCCGCGGAACGCCCACGCGTGGAGCGGCGCGAGCATCAGCGCCCAGGCGGTCGCGACCGCGCCCATCGCGTAGAAGGCGGTCTCGATCCCGAACGCATCCTTGAGCGCACCCATCAGGAGCGGCGTCGAGAGATGCGACAGGCCCCAGCCCATGCCGCCGAGCGCGAGCGCGGTGCCGCGGCCCTCGACCGTCGAGAGATCGCTGATGAGCAGCTGGAAATACAGCGTCATCACCCCCGAGCCGAAGCCGACGATCAGCAGCAGCGCGCTGATCGGCAGCGGGTGCTGGGATGCGGCGGCACCGAGCACCGCGAGCCCGACCGAGAGGGCGGTCACGACCGGGATCGAGCGCTCGGCGACGCGCCGCACGAAGTGCGCCGCGCCGACCCCGGCGGCCACCGATCCGACCGCGCGCAGGGCGAGCATCCAGCCGGCGGCGTCGCTCGAGAACCCCTGCCCGACGAGGAGCAGCGGATAGAACGACATCCCGAGCGAGAACGGCAGCGCCGAGATGTACGCGCACGCCACCGCGAACCAGATCGACGGCCGGCGCGCGAGCGCGCGGTAGGCGGCGAGCATCGGCGGGTGTCCGGCGGCGATGCGCGGCGCCGGGGCGACGAACGCCGCCATCAGCGCGAACGCCACCGCGCCGCCGACGAGCGCGACCGTCCAGAAGCCGGTGGCGAACCCGAACCAGGCGATGATCAGCCCGGCGACGATGGTGCCGACGATCTGCCCGGCGTTCGTGATCGAGTTGAGGAGCCCGAGCCCGCGCGACCGGTCGCCGGGGAGCTGCGAGCCGAGCGACCAGGTCGCCGGCCAGAACATCGCCCGCGACACGATGACGCAGAGCTGCGCGGCGAAGAGCGCGGCGAAAGTGGACGCGAACGCGAACACCACGCCGGCCGCCGCGAACATCGCCGCCGAGAACATCGCCAGGCGCTTCCCGCCCAGGCGGTCGGTCCAGGCGCCGCCGAGCAGGTTGAACCAGATCTGCACCAGCACCGGCGCCGAGACGAGGCTCCCGATCGCGACGCCCGAGAAGCCGAGATGGTCGGCGTAGAGGGGGATCAGGATGTGCGTCATCCCGAGCGCGAGATTCCACGCGAACGCGGAGGCGAAGAACGCGGGGACGCGGGCGACGTGCCGGGCGGGCGGGTTCATGAAGGCCCGCCATCATCCGCGAGCGCCCGCCGCAGCGTCAACGTAAGGTTTCGAATCCGGCCGCGACCGAGTACCGTACCACCCGGCAGTCGTCCTCCCCGAGGAGGGGCCCATGCTCACGCGCTTCGCCGCCGCCGCGGTCGCGGCGTTCGCCGTCGTTCCGCTCGCGCACGCCGCGCCCGGCGAGTGCAGCGCCAAGAGCGGTGCGGGAACGGCCGCGCTCGTCGAGCTGTACACCTCCGAGGGCTGTGACAGCTGCCCGCCCGCCGACGCCTGGCTGCGCAAGCTCCCGGCGGCGGGCGCGGGCAGCGTCGTGCCGCTCTCGTTCCACGTCGACTACTGGGACTACATCGGCTGGAAGGACCCGTTCGCGAGCCCGGCGTTCGGCGCGCGCCAGCGCGAGCTCGCCGCCGTCACCCGCGCCCGCGTCGTGTACACGCCGCAGGTGATGCTCGCCGGACGGGACTACCGGGGCTGGGGGAGCGGTGCGCGCTTCGCCGCCGACGTGCGCGCGGTGAACGCGCTGCCGGCGCGCGCGGAGATCGCGCTCGCGCTTGCCGGCACGCCGCCCGGGAGCCCGGAGCTGCGCGCCTCGGCCATCGTCCCGAAGGCCGAGGACCGGGTCGACGCCGCGCTCTACGTCGCGGTGTACGAGAACGGGCTCTCCAACAAGGTGACCGCCGGCGAGAACCGCGGCGCCACGCTCCACCACGACTTCGTGGTTCGCGAATGGTGGGGACCGGTCGCGCTGGACCGCGCCGGCACCGCGGAGCTCGTGCGCAAGCCTGCTGCGCGCGGCCTCGCGAACGGCGGCGTCGCCGCATTCGTCCAGAGCCGCCGGACGGGCGAGGTGCTGCAGGCGCTCGCGTTGCCGGCCTGCAAGGGATAGGCGTCACGCTACGCGAGGGCGAGGCCGCTTCGCGGCACCCCCGCGTCGTCTGGCGCGCCCGGTAGCGCCTTCGCCGGGGGCGGAGCCCGATCGGCGCCCGCCAGGCGTGACATTCCGCACGCCATGCGGCACTCCGCGCGCCGCGCGGTCCGGTCGCTTCCACAGAATGGCGGAGCAGGGTCAGCACGATCCGACCGGGCCCGATCCTGTCCCGGAAATCGCGGTCCCGGACAAACCCCGTCCCGGAGAATCCATTGGTGACCCGACGTCCTCTTCGAGCGGTAGTCGCGGCGCTCACGCTCGCGTCGGCGGGCTGCGCGCAGCTCTCCGCACCGCCGGACGATCCGCCGGCGCAACCGCCCGCCACCGCCGCACCGCCCGCGACGAGCGAATCGAAACCGGCGGCGCCCGCGGTCGCCGCGCCGCCGCGGGTCGAGCCGCCCACCGTCGCCGAACAGTGGGCCGCGGCCTTCAGCAAGGGAGATCTCGACGCGCTGATGAGCCTGTACGACGACGACGCGCGGCTGTGGGGAACGTCGTCATCGCAGCTGCGCAAGGGACCGCGCGCGATCCGCGAGTACTACGCGCAGGTGCTGAAGGCGTTTCCGGGGACGCGCGTGTCGCTCGGCGAGACGAGCCCCCGCCTGTACGGCGACGCGGGCGTCAACTCGGGCTCGTACACCATGCGCCGGGTGTCGAGCGGCGGCAAGGTCGTCGTCACTTCCGCGCGCTTCACCATGACGTACGTGCGGCGCGGCGGGAAGTGGCTCATCGTCGATCAGCACACGTCGCTCGCCACGCGATGAGCCTGCCCGCATTCCGCTTCCGCAGCCTGCAGGCCCGCATCGTGGTCGTGTTTCTCGTCCTGCTGTTGACGGTGCAGGTGGCGGGTTACGCGCTGATCGAGGGCGCGATCACCGGGAACGCGCGGCGCAACGCGCACGACGACCTCGCGGTCGGGGAGCGGGTGCTGCAGCGGCTGCTCGCGCAGACCGCCCAGCGCCTCGCCCAGGCGGGGGAGGTGCTGGCGAACGACTTTGCCCTCCGCGAAGCGCTCGCCACGCGGGATCAGCCGGCGATCGCGGCGATCCTGCGGCGGCAGCCCGACCGGGCGGGCGCCGACTTCGCCCTGCTCGTCGGACGCAACGGGCAGCCGCTCGGCGACGCGGCCTCGTCACGCAGCAAGCGGCTGCCGGGCCCGGTCGCGGAGCACGTCGCCCGGGCGTCCCGCGGCGACCACCGCCCGGGGGTCGGCGTCATCGACGGCGAGGCCTATCAGTTCGTCGCCGTGCCGGTACGGCCGGCGGCGCCGATGGGATGGGTCGTCATCGGGGCGCGCCTGGATGATCGCGTGGTCAAGGACCTGGCGGCGCTCACGGGTCTCGACGTGTCGCTGGCGACCCGGGAGGACTCGCACGCCTGGCGGCTCCTGGCGTCGACGCGTCCGGCCGACGGCCATGCGCAGCTGCGCGATGCGCTTCCTGTTGCAACGTCGCTGCGACCGGGCGGGGCGCTGGCGGGGGGCGATCGCACGTTCGAGAGCCTCGTCGCGGTGCTCGGCGGCGGCGACGGTGTCGTCATCGCGGCCGTGCTGCAGCGGTCGCTCGCCGCGGCGGCCGGGCCCTTCAAGGGTCTCCAGGCCACGTTGCTGGCGCTCACCCTCATCGGCCTCGCCCTGTCGGTGATCGGCAGCGTCCTGATGGCGCGCCGCATCACCGGCCCGCTCGGCACGCTCGTCGACGCCGCGCGCAAGGTCGAGCAGGGCGACTACGCGCACCGCGCCGCGGTCGCCCCCGGCGACGAGATCGGCGAGCTCGCGTCGGCGTTCAATCACATGTGCGACGCCATCGCGGCGCGCGAGCATCGCATCAGCGAGCTCGCGTACAACGACCCGCTGACCGGTCTGCCGAACCGCGCGCTGTTCAACGACCGCATCGGGCAGGCGGTCAGCGCCGCCCAGCGCGGCCACGGCCAGCTCGCGGTGCTGACCATGGACCTCGACCGGTTCAAGCACGTGAACGACACGCTCGGCCATCACATCGGCGACCTCCTGCTGCGCGAGGTCGCCTACCGGCTGCACCACGCGCTGCAGCGGCGGACCGACACCGTGGCGCGGCTTGGCGGCGACGAGTTCGCCGTGCTGCTGCCTACCGAGGGGGTTGACGGGGCGAAGCTCGTGGCGCGCAAGATCGTCGAGGTGCTGTCCGAGCCGCTCACCATCGAAGGCTACCTGGTCGACGTCGGGGCGAGCACCGGCATCGCCGCGTACCCGGAGCACGGCGGCGACGCCGACACGCTGATGCGCCGCGCCGACGTCGCGATGTACTCGGCGAAGCGCGCCGGCACCGGCTTCGAGGTCTACGACGCCCGGCACGACCAGGGCACGCCGGGACGGCTGTCGCTCCTCGGCGAGCTGCGCCATGCGGTGGAGCACGACGAGCTCGCGCTCCTCTACCAGCCGAAGATCGGCCTGGCCGCGCGCGCCCCGATCGCCGCGGAGGCGCTCCTGCGCTGGCACCACCCGGAACGCGGCGTCCTGCTGCCGGAGAGCTTCGTGGCGTTCGCGGAGCAGACCGGGTACATCAAGGCGGTCACGCGCTGGGTCCTCGACCGCGCCTTCCGGCAATGCGCCGAGTGGCGGACGCGCGGACTCGAGCTCCGGGTGTCGGTGAACATCTCCGCGCGCGATCTGCACAACCCGGACTTCCCGCGCGCGCTCGCGGAGCTGGCGGGCGCGCACCAGGTGCGGCCGGAGCTGCTCTCGCTCGAGGTCACCGAGAGCGCCGTCATGGAGGACCCCGCGCACGCGCTGGCGATCCTCGAGCGCCTGCACGGGATGGGCGTCCGCCTGGCGATCGACGACTTCGGGACCGGCTATTCCTCGCTCGCCTATCTGAAGCGGCTGCCGGTGGACGAGCTGAAGATCGACAAGTCGTTCGTCATCGGGCTCGTGCGCGATCCCGACGACGCGGCGATCGTGCGCGCGACGATCGACCTCGCGCACCACATGGGGCTCACCGTGACCGCGGAGGGCGTCGAGGACCGCCACGTCCTCGAGACGCTCCGCCGGCTCGGGTGCGACCACGCTCAGGGGCTGTACGTCGGCCGGCCGCTGACGGCCCCGGAGTTCGAGCGGTGGAGCCGGCAGGAGCCCGAGTGGCGGTCCGACCACGCGGGGATCCTCCTGCACTAGGTTTCACGGCGGCGCCGAGCGCGGCCGCGATCCGCTCGAACACCTCGTCCCACTCGCCCAGCCGGCGCTGGCGGAAGAGCCGCATCGTCGGGTACCACGGCGTGTCCTCGCGGTCGAGCAGCCAGCGCCAGTCGGGCGCGAGCGGGAGCACGACCCACACCGGCCGGCCGAGCGCGCCGGCGACGTGGGCGACCGCCGAATCGCTGACGATGACGAGATCGAGCGCCATCATCGCGGCGGCGGTGTCGGTGAACGCGCCGCCCGCAGCGTCGAGCGCCGCGCCCAAGTCCTCGACCGGGAACGGCGCGGCCGCGAGCTGCTCGGCGCCGAAGCCCTTCTGCAGACTGAAGAGCCGCACGCCGGGGATGGCGGCGAGCGGTGCGAAGTGCCGGAGCGGCATCGACCGGTGGCAGTCCTGCGGGAACACCGGGTTGCCCTGCCAGGCGATGCCGACGGTGAACGGGCCGTCGCGGGGCGGCCCGGCAGGCTCACCGGGCCCGCCGGAGCACCTCGATCACCCTCCGCTCCGGATCGACGCGCACCCAGTCGCCGGTGCGGACCACCTCGCCGGGAGGCGGATCCCAGCCCTCGGTGATCGCGATGCCGGCGAACACCGCGCCCTGCACCATCACCGGGTTGGTCACGCCGAACACGAACGCCTTCGGCGCGATGCCCTTGTGCCGGATGTCGAAGAACGCCCAGCCGGCGGCGATGCCGCCCTTCGCGGTCGGGAAGAAGAGGATCTTGTCGCGGATGTTCGTGCCCTCGAGCTTGTGGCCGGGCTTGGTGATCAGCCCCGACCAGCGGTCGAGGTCGTAGCGGGGCGAGAAGCCCTCCGCGGAGACGACCGCCTCGCCCTCGACGACCGGTCCGAAGGCCCGGGTCACCTTGATCGTCGCCAGCGGGGCGCTCATGCAAGCTTCCCGGAGCACGCGATCTCGACGCAGTCGCGCGTGCGGCGGAGGATCGTATTGAACTTGTGCGCGCCGATGATGTTCACGATCTTCGCCGAGTTCGAGATCATGTTCGTCCAGCCGTTCGCGACGCGCATCTGCGACAGGTTCTGGAGGATGTAGAAGCAGACCCCCTCGAGCACGGTCACGCCGGCGGCCTCGAGCGCCGGCAGGTACCCGAGGCTGCGCGCCGCGCTCTTGACGCCGTTCGAAGTCGTCACGAAGACCTGCGTCCCCGGGTGCGCCTTGCGGCCGCCGAACGCTTCGGCGAGCGCCTTCATCTCGAACAGCGAGAGCTGCGGCCCGGAGAACACGACCAGGGTCGCGCTCCGGTCCTTGAGGTCGTAGCTCGCATAGACGCGCCCGAGTGCCGCGGCGTCGACGACGATCTCGTCGACCGGGCGATTCCCGGCGAGCGCCGCTTCGAGCGTCGGCGCCTCCGGGGTGACGCCGACCATGTGGAACATGCCCATCGAGCCGTAGCTCGCGAGCGCCGCACCGAGGTGCTTCAGCTCGTCGGCAGTCGGCGTGCGCTGCATGCCGATGAAGACCGGGACGGCGTAGTAGTTCTGGTGCCGCTCGCCGACGATCTTCCCCACAGCGCCCCAGTCGGCGAGGTCGTCGAGCGGCGCCTCCAGCCGGACGACGAGCGTGCCCTTGCGGTGGCGGTCGAGATGGAAGCCGTACTCCGGCGTGCGGCCGGTGATCGCCGCCGCCAGCGCGGCCGGACCCGACTCGAAGTTCGTGCGCGCGCCGAACACCGAGTTGGCGTAGATCACGGTGCCGGTGTCGCCCCAGGCGACGTGCTCGCCGAGGTGGGGCTGGTAGAGCGTCTGGTAGTTGATGCAGGTGTCGGTGGTCAGCGCGTCCATGCCGCGCAAGGCCGCGATCAGCTCGCGCTCCTTGGCAACCTCGCCGGCGTCCTGGCCGAGGCGCGCCGCGTGCTCGAAGTCGAAGCAGCGCGCGTTGGTCGTGAGCGGCACGCATGCGCGGGCGCGCTTCGCGCCGCGTCGCCTTCAGCCAGCTCAACCCGCCGTCGCCCATCACCTCGATGTCCCCCATCATGTGGGCGTTGGTGATCGGGACGAGGCGCTCGGCGCCGAAGAACTCGCCGACGGCGAGCTGGTAGCGAAGCGCATCGCGCACCGCCTCGCCGCGGCTGCCCGCGAGCATCGCTTCCTCTTCCGGCGTGAGCCGCATGCCGCTGTCTCCTTCTACCCGAGTGCCCGTATTCTAGGCGGTGAGACGTCGATCACGGAATCCGGCATCTCGCCTGCGGTATCATCCGGCGCACCCCGGATCGCGGGGTGCGCAGGGGGGGCGCAGTGGACAGTTCGCTCGCGTGGCTCGTCGCCGGCATCGTGCTCATCATCACCGAGCTTGCGACCGGCACCTTCTACCTGCTCGTCCTGGGCGTCGCCGCGCTCGTCGCGGCGGCGGTGGCCTACGCGGGCGGCGGGTTCCTCGTCCAGGTCCTCGTCGCCGCGCTGATCGCGATCACCGGCGTGTTCTGGATCCGGTCGCGGAAGCTCGCGCGCGCCACGCCGGCGATGCCCTCGCTCGACCTCGGCCAGCCGGTCACGCTCGACTCGTGGGTGAACCGCGACGACCGCCTCGCGCGCGTGAAGTACCGCGACGCGCTGTGGGACGCGGTCGTGGACGGCGAGTTCCGCGGCGAGGCGGGCGAGGTGTTCTACATCCGCTCGGTCAGCGGCAACACGCTCCACGTCGCCAAGCAGAAGTCCGGCTGATGGCGACCGGCCCCCAGCCGCCGCAGGGCCCCGAGGACCTGGTACGCGCGCTCTTCAAGGTCGTCCAAGGCGAAAAGCCGACCCGCGAGCAGGTGCGCCAGAAGGTGCTCGCCATGCGGCAGCACCGGCCCGGGCGTGCGGCCGCCACCGAACAGATTCTCCCCAAGGAGACGAGCATGTTCGTCAAGCTGATCATTGCCCTCATCGTCTCGATCGCCGCGTTCGCCTGGCAGGGCGCGGGCGTGTTCTCGATCGGCGTCGCGATCGTCGCGTTCGTGATTGCATTCGTGGTCGAGGGCGTCCGCGTCGTCCCGCAGCAGCACGCCTGGGTGGTCGAACGGCTGGGCAAGTTCCACGAGGTGCTGGAACCGGGCCTGAACATCATCATCCCGTTCTTCGACCGCGTCGCCTACCGGCACTCGCTGAAGGAGGTGCCGTTCGACGTGCCCGAGCAGGTCTGCATCACCAAGGACAACACCCAGCTCGCGGTCGACGGGATCGTCTACTACCAGGTCACCGATCCGCAGCGCGCCTCCTACGGGACGTCCGACTACCTCACCGCCATCACCCAGCTCGCGCAGACGACCCTGCGCTCCGAGGTCGGCAAGATGGAGCTGGACCAGTCGCTGCAGAGCCGCGACGAGATCAACCGGCAGATCGTCTCGGTCCTCGACGAGGCGGGGCGCGCGTGGGGCATCAAGGTGCTGCGCTACGAGGTGAAGAGCCTCACGCCGCCCGAGTCGATCCTGCGGGCGATGCAGCAGCAGATCACCGCCGAGCGCGAGAAGCGCGCGCTGATCGCGAAGTCCGAGGGCGAGAAGCAGCAGGAGATCAACATCGCCGAGGGCGCGAAGCAGGCGGCGATCCTGAAGTCCGAGGGCGAGAAGACCGCGCAGATCAACTCGGCGCAGGGCGAGGCGACCGCGCTGCGGCTCGTGGCCGAGGCGACGGCGGCGGCGGTGCGCGCGGTGGCCGACGCGATCGGCTCGCCCGGCGGCCAGCAGGCGGCGAACCTCAAGGTCGCCGAGCTCTACATCGGCGCGTTCGGCAACCTCGCCAAGACCAACAACACGATGATCGTGCCGTCGAACCTGGCGGACGTGGCGAGCATGGTCGCCTCGGCGATCACGGTGCTCGACCGGACGCGCACCGGCGGGGCCGGCGGCGCTTGATCCAGGGGGCAATCGGTCAGGCGGGCCCGACGGCCCGCCTGCGCTCGTCCCGCGCCACCGCCAGGCCGCAGACGAACATTAGCGCGGCGGCGGCGACCATGACGTAGACCGCGTCGCCCCACCGGCCGCTCACCGCCACCGCGGCCGCAACCGCCGGCGGGCCGACGAACTGGCCGAGGTTCGAGCCCTGCATCAGCAGGCCCTGGAGGCTCGCAACCTGCGACTGCGAGCGGGCATAGCTCTGCGACGCCGCGAACGACACGGCCGGGATCACGCCGCTGAAGTACGAAAAGGCGAGGCACGACCCGAACCGCAGCCAGTCGGGCGCCCCCTCGGCGAAGATGCCGACCGCGAGCGCGCCCATCAGCACCGCGGCGGCGCAGACGACCAGGCCGCGCGGCGTGCGGCGCTGCATGAGCCACGCGCCGGTGAGGTTGCCCGGCACGTTGATCGCGACCACGGCGGCGGCGATCAGCGAGGCGGCGGTGAGCGACGCGCCGCGCGTCTGCACGAGGAACGTCGGCAGCCACGCCATCACGCCGCTCCACTGCGCGGTGTAGAAGGTCATCACGAGCGAGTTCCACCAGGCCCCGCGTTGCCGGAGCGCCGCGACGATCGCGCCGAACGTGCGGCCGGAGGGCGGCGCGGGCGGGTAGTTCCGGCGCTGGCCCGCGAGCGCCGCGGCGGCCAGGACCGTTGCCGCGACCACCGCCAGCCACAGCCCGCGCCAGCCGATCGCGTCGATCGCGAGCGGCGCCGCCGCCATCGCGACCGCCATGCCGAACGGCATGTAGGTGCTCCAGATGCCGAGCGTGAGCCGCCGGTCGGCGGGCACGCTCGCGGCGAAGATGAGCGCCGTGACCGACAGGGTCACGGCGAGGAGCCCTGCGCCTTCGACTACGCGCGAGACGATGAGCCACGCGCCGGACGGCGCGGCTGCGCCACCGATCCCCCCGGCGACGAGGAGCGCAAGCCCGGCGAGGGCGAAGCGGAACGCGCCGATCCGGTCCGCCAGCAACCCGAAGCCGACTGCCGTGGCGAGCGCGACGGTGTTGAACGTCGAGACGACCCACCCCGCCTCGACCAGGGAGAGCCCGAACTCGGTCTTGAGCCCGGGCAGCGCAGGCGGCAGCTTGCCAACGTAGCCGGCGGCGACGATGCCGGCGCAGAGCGCCGCCGCGACCGCGGGCCAGCTGGTGCGCGGCTGCACCGAGGCGTCGGCGCGGGCCCCGGTCAGGGCACCGGCGTCAGGACCGGCTTGCCCGCGAAGTGCGCGATCAGGTTGTCCAGCGTCAGCCGGCTCATCGCCGCCCGGGTCTCGTGCGTCGCGCTGCCGATGTGCGGCTCGAGTACGACGTTGTCGAGCTGCCACAGCGCCTCGGGCATCTTCGGCTCCTCCTCGAAGACGTCGAGGCCGGCCGCGCCGAGCGCCCCCTCCTGCAGGCATTTCACCAGCGCCGCCTCGTCGACGACCGAGCCGCGCGCGACGTTCACGAGGACGCCCTTCGGGCCGAGCGCGCGCAGCACCTCCTCGTTGATGAGGTGGATAGGTGTCCTTGCCGCCCGGGATGATCGCGACCAGGAAGTCGGAGTTCTTCGCCAGGTCGACAAGCCGGTCGTAGTACGTGAACGGCACGTCGGCGACCTTGCGGCGCGAGTGGTACGCGATCTTCATGTCGAAGCCGGACGCGCGCTTCGCGATCACCCGGCCGATGCGGCCCATGCCCACGATGCCGAGCCGCTTGCCGCTCACCCGCGTCTGCAGCGGGACGCCGCCCTGGAGCCACTTGCCGGCGCGGACGTGGCGCTCGCCGCGTCCGAGGCCCCGGCTTGCCGCGATCAGCAACCCCATGGCGAGGTCGGCGACGCAGTCGTTGAGCACGTCCGGCGTGTTGGTCACGATGACGTTGCGCTTGCGCGCGGCGGCGACGTCGACGCCGTCGTAGCCGACGCCGCAACAGCCGATGATCTCGAGCTTCGGCAGGCTCTCGACGAGCTTCGCGTCGACGGTCGAGCTACCGGTCGCCTGGATGCCCCGCACGCGCGGGCTCACCTCGGCGAGGAGCTTCGCCTTGTCCGGCGCCTTCCACAGCCAGTGCATGGTGAAGTGTTCCTCGAACGACGCGAGGTCGAGGCCGGGCATGTTCGCAACGGAGAGGACTTCGGTTTTCATGGCTTGAACTTCGCGCGCAATGCTTCGGATCCCCGGGCGAGCAGGCCGACGTCGGCCCCGACCGCGCAGAAGAGCGTCCCCAGCTCGAGGTAGTGCTTCGCGAGCTTCTCGTCGGGCGTCAGGATGCCGGGCGCCTTGCCGCACGCACGGATCCGCTTGATCGCGTCGTCGATCTTCGGCACCACCGCCGGGTTCGCGGTCTCGCCCGTGAAGCCGAACGAGGCGTGGAGGTCCGCCGGCCCGATGAACACGCCGTCGACGCCGTCCACCTTCGCGATTGCCTCGAGGCTGTCGAGGCCGGGCTGGTTCTCCACCTGGACGAGCACGCAGAGCTCCTCGTGCGCGCGCTTCGCGTAGTCCTTGACGCGGCCGAAGCGCGTCGCGCGGGTCGTGCCGGCGACGCCGCGCACGCCCTGCGGCGGGTAGCGGGTCGCGGCGACCGCGGCGCGCGCCTCCTCGACCGAGCTCACGTAGGGGATGAGCAGCGTCTGCGCGCCGACGTCGAGCACGCGCTTGATGGTCACCGTGTCGTTCCACGGGAATGCGCACGATCGGGTGGGACGGGTAGGGCGCGATCGCCTGGAGCTGGCACAGCAGCATGTCGAGCTCGTTCGGCGAATGCTCGCTGTCGAGCAGCAGCCAGTCGAAGCCCGAGCCGGCGCAGACCTCGGCGCTGTAGTGGCTCGAGAGCGAGAGCCAGAGCCCGATCTGCGGCCGGCCCGCCTTGATCGCGCGCTTGAAGGGATTTGCTGGAAGGTCCATCGCGGCTCCTTGGGGGAGCGGCGATTGTAACCTCGCCCCCTGCGGCCGAGGGGCGAGGAAGCGGCGGCCTTACTGGCGCGAGAGCGCGCCGAGCCGGTCGCGCGCGAGCTTCGCCCAGCGCGCTTCGGCTTCCACCGGCGAGACGTTGCGCTTCGCCTGGGTCGCCGCGGCGTCGAAGACCGCCCGCGCCTCGTCGCGCCGCTCCAGCCGCTCGAGCAGCTGGCCGTAGCGGCACCGCGCCTCGAGCCCGACGAACGCCGGCACGAGCTCGCGGTATTCGGCGAGCGCGCTCGCGGTCTCGCCGCGCCCGTCGAGCACGCGCGCGTGCAGGAGCCGCGTCTCGTTCGGCTTGTGGCACGGATGGTCGCGCCGGAGCCGTTCGACGGCGTCGGCCGCGTCCTCCCAGGCACCGTGCTCGACCAGCGCGCGCGCGAGCCCGAGCCGCAGGTGCGGGTCGCCCTCGTACGCGCCGACGAGCGTGCTCCGGTACAGCGTGATCGCCTCGCCGGCGAGCCCCGTGGCCAGGCACTCCTCGGCGAGCGCGACCCGGTTGTCGATGCTCCCGCACACCTCGAGCTCGTCGATCCTCGCCCGCAGCTCCTTGTGCGGATCGAAGCTCCGCGCGAGGTTGCGCGCCGCCCGCCGCGCGCTGACCGCCTCGCGCGAGCGCGGGAACACCTCGAAGAGGTAATAGGCGAGACAGCCCGCCACCGGGAACGCGAGGATGACGAAGACCCAGTAGCGCGGCGCGCCCGAGCGGTAGGCGTGCACGACGAAGAGAAGCTGGATGAAGACGTTCAGCGCAAGGACGAGGGGCATGCCGTCACCCTCCTGACGGTCGTAACCTCGACATGATGGAAGCGACCGGGCGCGACGTGACGAGGAACAACGGCACGCGCCCCGCCAGCCGGGGCGGGCGGGACACCGACGATTTGGCGGACGGGACCGTCGCGCCGCCGTCATGTGGCGGCGCGGCAGGCGCGAGCTATGGCTTCAGCCCGCGTGCCTTCAGCGCTTCGTCGACCCAGGCGCGGTCGAGTTTGCCGGACGCGATCGCCGCGAGCGTCGCGTCCTCCTTCGCCTTCTGCGCGCGCGCGCCGGCGAGGACGGCTTCGGCGTCGGCCTGCGGGATCGCGACGAGGCCGTCGGCGTCGCCGATGACGATGTCGCCGGGATGCACCACCATCCCGGCGATCGAGACCGGGACGTTGATCTCGCCCGGGCCGTCCTTGTACGGCCCGCGGTGCGACGCGCCCCGGGCGTAGACCGGGAAGCCGCCCTGGGCGAGCGCGGCCGCGTCGCGGATCGCGCCGTCGATCACGAAGCCCGCCACCCCGCGCTTCGCGGCCCACGACGACATGATCTCGCCGATGATCGCCTGCTCGAGGTGGCCGCCCGCGTCGACCACGATCACGTCGCCCGGCGCCGCGAGGTCGATCGCCTTGTGCACCATCAGGTTGTCCCCGGGCGCCACCTTGACGGTGAACGCGGGACCGGCCAGCCTGCCGCCGCGGTGCATCGGCCGGAGCACGGCGCTCGCCGCGCCCTGCAGCCGGCTCATGTTGTCGGAGAGGAGCGACGCCTGGAGCTCGGCGAGCGCGGCGACGAGCGCCGGCGACGGCCGGCCCGGGCTGGGCAGGATGCGAAAGCCGGCCGGCATCGCTAGGCCTTGCCCTTCACCTCGATCTCGGCCGCCTTGGCGAGCTCGCGGTGGATGCGCGCCACCCGCTCGACCTCGCCCTTGGCGGGGAAGCGCTCGTAGAAGCCTTCCGAGCGGAAGCTGCGCACCATCTCGGTCCACGGCGCGAGCCGGTCCTCCCACCGCGACACGCGCCCCTGCTCGGGCTCCGCATCGTCGCGCGAGAGATCGGCGCACACCCGCACCAGCGCCTTGATCGTCACCGGCTTGGTGACCATGTAGTTGTCCTTGCCCCAGTACGCGTCGGTGAATGCGGTGCGCGAGGCCTTCAGGAAGTCGCGGATGACGCCGTAGTGGCGCTCCGCCTCCCTCGCCCCGCCGCCGGCGGCGTGGATCTTGCGCCAGTTCCCGCGGACCCAGCGGTAGATCTCGTTGAAGAGCTCCGCCTGCAGCACCCACTTGTCCCGCGCGCTGCGCCCGCCGAGCCGGTTGATGCGGTAGCGCAGGGGGCTGTCGGCCTCGGTGTAGAGCTTCTCGACGATGCGCGCGGCGAACTTGCGGTCCGGCGCCGCCCACGACACGCGCTCGTAGAGGTCGACGAGGTGGCTCTTGTTGATGCGCGTCGGCGTGGAGTTGATGATCACGAACATCTCGCTGGCGAAGTCCTCGCTGCGGCCGTCGAAGATCGTGCACGGCACGCTGATCGTCGCCGCCTCGTCGGGGTGGCTCTTGAGGTAGAAGTTGAGCGCCGCGAGCCGGTGCTGGCCGTCGATGATGAAGAACTTCGACGACGGCTCCTGGAGGTTGCCCATCTCGTCGCTGGTCGAGCGGAAGGTCAGCCGCTCCGGGGTGAAGAGCAGCACCGCGCCGGGGATCGGCGGCTGGGTGACCGCGGTCTCGTAGAAGTTGCGCAGCTGCCGGACCTTGCTGTGCGAGAGCGCCCGCTGGAACGCCTTGTCGGTGCGCTCGATCTTCGCGATGAACTGGCCCACGTCGTCGTCCTGCGCGACGCGCGACGGCGCGATTTCCTCGCCCTCGCCATAGAAGCGGCTGATGAACCGCACCTTGTGGAGCAGGTCCTGGGCGCGGTAGCTCGCGAAGTAGAAGACCCCGTCTTTTTGGCGGATGCGGGTGGCGTGCACGGCCGTTTCTCTCCCCTTGGTTGCCCAATGTTTGGGCGGGCCGTGCGGAATATAACCTCCCCCGGGGGCCCGCCGAAAGGCCCTCCAGAGGCAAGCAGGCGCCGGATCGAGTCCGTATAATCCTCCGCTTATGGACTGCTTCCAGGCCGGTCGCTCGGGGTCCAGGCGGCCCTACCGGGGGTGAGGCGAGCAGCGCGCTAACCCGGGCTCTCGGCGACCCGCAACAGGCGGGCCCTGGGCCGATCAGCCGCCCGCGGCACCCGGGCGTTCCCGTGGGCGAGTCCATCGGTCTGCCGGCGGTCGAAGATCGCGGCCTCGCCAGCGCTCGCGCGCAGCCCCGGTGGCTGCCGCTGCGACCGGCGGCGAAGCAATTACACTCCCGCCCGCGAGACAACCAGGAGGAGTCGATGAACCGTCTGGTTAATTTCACCGCCGCCGTCGCGGTCGCCGCGCTGGCGGCCGGCGTCGCGCACGCGCAGACCTACCCCACCAAGCCGATCAAGATCATCATCCCGTTCGTGCCCGGCGGGCCGTCGGACACGGTCGGGCGCGCGATCGGGTCGAAGTTCCAGGAATACCTCGGCCAGCCCGCCGTCGTGGAGAACCGGCCGGGCGCGAACGGTGCGATCGCCGCGGAGTTCGTCGCCAAGTCCGACCCCGACGGCTACACGATCCTCGTCGGCTCGATCGGCGTGTTCTCGATCAACGCCGCGCTGTTCAAGGACCTGCGCTACAACCCGGTGCGCGATTTCGCGCCGATCACGCTCGCGGTGACGACGCCGAACGTGCTGGTCACGAAGCTCGGGTTCCCGGCGAAGACCGGCAAGGAGCTGCTCGATGAGATGAAGAAGAACCCGGGCAAGATCTCGTTCGGCTCGAGCGGCAGCGGCTCGTCGGACCACCTGACGTTCGAGCTGTTCAGCCAGTTAACCGGCTCGAGCGGCATTCACGTGCCGTACAAGGGCGGGGCTGCGGTCGTAACCGACCTCCTCGGCGGGCAGGTCGATGCCTCGTTCCAGAACCTCGGCACCGTCGCGACCCAGCTCAAGGCGGGCAAGATCCGCGCGTTAGCGGTCACCGCGAAGGCGCGCAATCCGGCGCTCCCCGACGTACCGACGATGGCCGAGGCGGGTTTCCCGGAGCTCGTCGTGACCTCGTGGCAGGCGGCCGGGGCGCCGATCAAGACGCCGCGCGACATCGTCGTCAAGCTCAACGACGCCGCGGTGAAGGCGCTGCGCTCGCCCGAGATCCGCGAGCGCCTGAACGGCATCGGCTTCGACGTCGTCGCGAGCACGCCGGAGGAGTTCGGCGCGTTCATGAAGGGCGAGGTCGACCGCTGGACCACGGTCGTCCAGCGCGGGAACATCCAGCCGAACTGACGGCCTCGTTAGAGCGAGGAACTCGCGCACCAGCGCGACCAGGGCCTCCGGCTGCTCGAGCATCGGGCAGTGCCCCGACCCCGGAATCTCGCGATAGGTCGCGCCGGGGATGAGCGCGGCGACCTCGCGCGCGAGCGCGGGCGGCGTCGTCTGGTCGAGCGCGCCGCAGGCGACGAGCGTCCGGTTGCGGATCCCGCTCAAGCGCGGCGCGAGGTCGAGCGCCGCGAGGGCGAGGCACGCGCGCGCGAAACACGCCGCGTCGACGCTCGCGAGCGCTGTCTTCCGCGCCGCTACCGTCGCCGCGTTCGCGACGGCGAACGCCGGCGGGAACATCCGGCCGATCGCCGTGTCGAGCACCGCCGTCATGCCGTCCGCGCGCACCTTCTCGGCCATGACCCGGAACGGCGTCCGCGCGGCTTCCGGGAACGCCGGAACGACGTCGGCGAGGATCAGGCGATCGAACCGGGCGCCGTGCCGGATCGCGAGCTCCGCCGCGACGAAGGCGCCGAAGCCGTTCCCGAACACCGCGGTGTCCGGCCCGAGGTCGAGCGCGGTCATGACCGCCGCCACGTGGTCGGCGTGGTCGGCGACCGACTCGAGCGCGACCGGTGTCGAGCGGCCGAACCCGGGGAGGTTGATGCGCGTCACGCGCCGCGACTCGGCGAGCGGTCCGCGCACGCCGTCGAAGACGGTCAGATCGGTCAGCAGCGAATGCAACAGCAGGAGACCGGGTCCGCTCCCGGTGTGGTCGTGCTGGACCTCGAGCTCGTCGAGCGCCGGCATGGCCTATTGCGGTGCCGTGGCAGGGAATTCGAACGTGGCCGTCATGACGTCCTTCTCCCGATCGCGCGGCGGACTGTAGCACTCGCTTTACCCGGGCGCTCGCACGCGCTAGATTCGCACCCGTAATGACCGCTTCAGTCCCCGCCGAACGGCTCCGCACGTTCACCGCCGACGCGTTGCGCGCGGTCGGCATGCCTGACGCCGACGCACGTATCGTGGCGGAGCTCATGACCGAGGCCGACGTCTGGGGCAGCGAGAGCCACGGCGTGTTCCGCCTGCCGCACTACGTCCGGCGCATCCGCGCCGGCGGCGTGAACCTGCGGCCGAACATCCGGATCGCGCAGGAGCGCCCCGCGACCGCGCTCGTCGACGGCGACAACGCGATGGGCCATCTCGTGATGCGGTTCGCGACGCGCCTTGCGATCGAGAAGGCGCGCGGCACCGGCGTCGCGTGGGTCGGCGCGCGCATGAGCAACCACGCCGGTCCGGCGTCGCTCTACGCGCGCATGCCCGCGGCCGAGGGGATGGTCGGCATGTACTTCTGCGTCGGCAACGCCAACCACCTCGCGCCGTGGGGCGGCCTCGACATGCTGCTCTCGACCAACCCGATCGCGTTCGCGGTGCCGGGGCTCGAGGAGCCCGCGGTCGTGCTCGACATGGCGACCACCGTCTCGTCGTTCGGCAAGATCAAGGTCTATGCGCAGCAGGGGAAGGAGATGCCCGTCGGCTGGGTGATCGAGCGCGACGGCCGCCCGCTCACCGACGCGAAGCGCGCGGCCGAAGGGATCCTGCTGCCGCTCGGCGGGATGGAGGCGGGCCACAAGGGCTACGGGCTCGCGCTGGTGCTCGGCCTCCTCGCCGGCTCGCTCAACGGCGCGGCGATGGGCAGCGAAGTGATCAATTTCACCGACGACGACACCTCGGTCACCAACACCGGCCACACGATCGTCGCGGTCGATCCGGCGGCGTTCGGCGACGCGACGGCGTTCCGGCGGCGCGTCGACCGCGTCGTGCGCGAGCTGCACGCCTCGGAGCGGATGCCGGGCGTGGAGCGCATCCTGATGCCGGGGGAGCGGAGCCACGAGAAGCGGAAGAGCCGCGCCGCGTCGGGGATCCCGATGTCGCCGCCGCTCCGCGCGAGCCTGGACAAGCTGGCCGGCGAGCTGAAGATCGCCGCGCTCGACTAGGGGAGAGGAGCGGGACATGGGACGAGGTGCGAGGAGACGCGTCGGCGCGGCGATCGGGGCGGCGCTGCTCGCCGCGGCGCTGCCGGTCGCGGCGCAGGACTACCCGGCGAAGCCGGTCCTGATGCTGATGCCGCTGCAGGCGGGCAGCGCGGTCGACGTCATGATCCGCATCGTCGCGCAGAAGATGAGCGACAGCCTGGGCCGCCAGATCGTGGTGGAGAACCAGCCCGGCGCCGCCGGCATGATCGGCGCCGAGCGGATCAAGCGGGCGCCGCCCGACGGCTACACGGTCGGCGTGCTGAACGACAGCATCCTGACGATGATCCCCAACATCCGCCAGGTGCCCTACGATCCGATCAAGGATTTCGTGCCGTTGGGCGTCGTCGCCGGCATCACGTGGGTGATGGTCGCGAACAACGACCTGCCGGCGAAGACCGTACCCGAGTTCATCGCGCTCGCGAAGCAGCGGCCCGGCAAGATCGACTATTCCTCGGGCGGCGTCGGCAGCCCGCAGCACGTGGCGATGGAGGCGTTCAAGGCCGCGACCGGCACCTACATCGTGCACATCCCGTACCGCGGCGCGACGCAGGCCGCTTTGGACGTGATCTCGAACCAGGTCCAGGTCCACCTGGGTGCGGTGTCGATCGTGCAGCCGCACATCAAGGCCGGCCGGATGCGCGCGCTCGCCGTGCCGAGCCCGAAGCGCTCGCCGCTGCTCCCCGACGTTCCGACCATGACCGAGGCCGGGGTGCCGGGATTCGAGTGGTTCACGTGGGCGTCGCTGGTGGTGCCGGTGGGCACGCCGAAGCCGATCGTCGACCGGCTCGCCGCCGAGACGGTCAAGGCGGTGAACGCCCCGGACGTGCGCGAGAAGCTGATCGCGCAGGGCCTGGAGCCGGTCGGGTCGCGGCCGGAGCAGGTGACGGAGTGGACGAAGGCCGGTCTCGAGCGGATGCGCGAGATCGTCAAGCGCGCCGAGATCAAGGGAGACTAGCCGTCATGAACGCCAAGATGGAGCCCGCCGCGGTGCCGGCGAAGTTCGACCGCGCCGCCGAGAGCATCGGCAACATCGTGCTCATGGAGCACGTCAACCTGCGCCAGGACGACCAGCGCATCGCGACGCTGTTCTACGTCGGCGGGCTCGGCCTCACGCGCGATCCGTACCTGCACATCATCGACGTCAACATGTGGTTCAACGTCGGGCGCAACCAGTTCCACATGCCGACCGGGAAGCCGAACGTCCTGCGCGGCGTGATCGGCGTGGTGCTGCCCGACCTCGACGAGCTGATGACGCGGCTCGAGAGCATGAAGCCGAAGCTCGCCGGCACGCGCTACGAGTTCGCGCGCCGCGGCGACGTGGTCGAGGCCACCTGCCCGTGGGGAAACAAGTTCCGGATCCACGCGCCGGACCCGCGCTTCGGCGATCGCCGGCTCGCGATTCCCTACGTCGAGCTGCCGGTCCCGAAGGGGACGGCCGACGGCATCGCGCGCTTCTACCGCGAGATCATGGGCGCGCCGGCGCGCGTCGATGACGGCGCCGCGCACGCCTGCGTGGGACCGCACCAGGAGCTCGTGTACCGCGAGACCACCGCGCCGATCGCCGAGTACGACGGCCATCACGTCGCGATCTACGTCGCCGACTTCGCCGGGCCGCACCGCAAGATGGCCGAGCGCGGGCTGGTGTTCGAGGAGAGCGACCCGTGGCAGTACCGGATCAAGGACCTGGTCGACCCCGACTCGGGCAAGGAGCTCTTCACCCTCGAGCACGAGGTGCGCAGCCTGACGCACCCGCTCTACGCCCGGCCGCTGATCAACCGCAACCCGGCGCAGACCCAGCGCTCGTACACGCCGGGGCACGACGCATTCTACTGAGGCGGCTCAGTCGGGCTTGATCGGCTTCGCCCGCGCGTTGAGGAACGCGACGAGCGCGGCCAGCTCGTCCGAGAGGGCGCTGTCGTCGAAGCGCGCCTCGATTCTCGGCGCACCCTCGCGCTCGACCGCGATCTCGTACTGCTGACGGTCGGCGCCCGCGCGCAGCGGCACGCTTCACTGCGGCGAGCGGCGCGGCGGCGACGAGGCGCTCGAGCTCCGCGGCCTCCGGGCCGGAGAGCGCGGCGGTGTCGAGCTCGGCGCCCCGCACGAGCGCCGGCAAAACCGCCCGACCGGCGAAAGCGGACCTTCATGCTGCGGAGTATCGCAGCTCTTCCCGCCCCTGAGCTACTCCGCTGCGGGCCGCCCGCCTAGAGCCCCACCGCTGTCCAGGCCGCGTCGATCGCGTCGATCGTCCGCTGGTTGAGCGCCGGGGACATGCCGCGTGCGACCTGCCGGCATTGCCGCGCGCAGTCGGCGAACGTGCTCCGCGGCAGCAGGTTGAGCATCACCTGGTACCAGACCTTGCCGACCGCGTTCCAGGCGTACCCGCCGACGGCGGTCGCCGCGAGGTAGAAGGCGTGGTTCGGGATCCCGGAGTTGATGTGCACCCCGCCGTTGTCGGCCGAGCCGCGGTAGCGGTCGCGGTAGTGGCTCGGCTGCGGGTCGTCGCCGAGCTCCGGGTCGTTCTGGTAGCCGGTGCCCGGCGCCTTCATGCTGCGGAGCGCGGTGCGCGTCGGCGCCGGCACCAGGATTTCCTTGCCGATCAGCCAGTCGGCGCTCTTCGCGGTCTGCTGGCGGCGGTACTGCTTCACCAGGCTGCCGAAGACGTCGGCGAAGTGCTCGTTGAGCGCGCCGCTCTCGGCGAAGTACTCGAGGCCCGAGGTGAACTGCACGACGCCGTGGGTGAGCTCGTGTCCGACGACGTCGACCGACTTCGTGAAGCGCGTGAAGATCACGCCGTCGCCGTCGCCGTAGACCATCTGGCGCCCGTCCCAGAACGCGTTGTCGTAGCTCGTCGCCGGCGTGGACGCTCTGCACGAGCGTCATGCCCTGGTCGTCGAGCGAGTTGCGGCCGAAGATCTTGTTGTAGAGCCGCCAGGTCGAGCCGGCGTAGTTGTACGCCTCGTCGACCGCCAGGTCGCCGCTCGCGCGGGTCGTGCTCGTCGCGCACCAGCCGCCCGGGCAGGAAGCGGTCGGGCGGGTTGCGGTTGCCCTGGGTGTAGACCTCGCGCCGCAGCTTCGGCCGGCCGGTCACGGCGACCTTCATCGCCGCGGTCGGCAGCGCGGAGAGGACCGCGCGCGTCGCGCGGAACTGCGCCGCGATCTGCAGGTTCTCCAGCGCGCGGTCGCGCACGCGCTTGTCCGCGGACTTCGCGAGCCGCTCGAGCACGAACGGCGGGATGATGCAATGGAGCGGGTTGTGGCCGCGGCAGGGGGAACGGTCGCCCATCGAGCACCTCCGGTGTGCAGGGTGCCGGCACCATACGCCGCATGCGCCGCCGCGGCGATACGCCGAGCGACCTATGGCGTTCGTTCGATGTCGGCCGCGACCGACTCGGTCGCCGCGACCTCAGCCGGGCGCGAGATCGGTCGCCCGGGCGACGAGCGTCCGGTCGCCCTTCAGCCGGAACTTCGCCACCCGGTGGGTCGGCGTGTGCGGCAGGTCGTCGAGGAACACGACGTAGCGCGGCTGCTTGTGGACGGCCAGCCGCGGCCGGCACCACTCGGCGATGTCCGTCGCGGTCAGCTCGTGGCCGGGCCGCTTCACGACCGCCACGAGGATCTCGTCCTCGCCGAGCTTCGCCGGCACCGCGATCGCCGCCGCCTCGGCCACCGCCGGGTGCTGGCCGATCACCCGGTCGAGCTCGGCGCCCGATATGTTCTCGCCGCGGCGCCGGATGATGTCCTTCTTCCGCGCGACGAACCAGAAGTAGCCGTTCGCGTCGCGCCGGACGAGATCGCCGGTGAGGAACCAGCCGTCGCGGAACGCGGCCGCGGTCGCCTCCGGGTCGCGGTAATAGCCCTTGGTGACGATCGGCGTGCGGACCACGAGCTCGCCGACCTCGCCGTCGGGGAGCTCGCGCCCGTCGTCGTCGACCACGCGCAGCTCGGCGAACGGCGAGCGCGGGATCGGGGTGGCGCGCCGGCTTGCCGATGCTGCCGACGACCATCTCGCCGCGCCCGGTGCCCGGGAACGGGTTGTTGCACGCGCCCGGGATCTCGGTCATGGCGTAGCCCTCGAGCATCACCGGCACGCCGAGCTCCTCGCGCCAGACGCGCTCGACCTCCGCGACGAACGGCCCGCCGTAGACCTTCCGCAACTTGTGCGGCACGAGCTCGCTCCGCGGGCGCTGGGCGAGGATCGCGGCGCCCGCGGCGATGATGTTGGTCTCGGTCGCGCCGGTCGCCGCCGCGACCTGCCAGAAGCGCGAAGCCGAGAACTTCGGCACCACGACGAGCGACGCGCCGGCGGCGATCGGTACCGAACACCGAGTAGAAGAGCGCATTGATGTGGAAGAGCGGGAGGACCGCCAGCAGCCGGTCGTCGGGCTGCAGCCATATCCGCTCGACGAACGCCTCCCCGGTGAGCACGACGTTGCGCTGGCTGTGCATCGCGCCCTTCGGGAAGCCGGTCGTGCCGGAGGTGTAGACGAGGACGCAGATGTCTTCCGCGCTGCCGCGGTTCGTCCGCCAACGGCGCGGCCTTGGCGGCGAGGTCGGCAAGCGCCGGAAGCCCGTCCGCACCCTCGCTCTCGAGCAGGATCGCGCCACGGCGCCGGCGACATGCGCGCCGACGCCTCGCGCGCCAGCGGCTCCGCCTCCCGCGCGCACGCGATCCCGCGGACGCCCGCATGCTCGAAGACGTAGCGGGCTTCCTCCACCCGCAGCTCGGGGTTGACCGGCACGAGCCACGCGCCGAGGCGCGCGAGCGCGAAAAACGTGACGATGATCTCGGGCCGGTTCGACGCGAGCGTCGCGACCCGGTCGCCGCGCTCGACGCCGAGCGCCGCGAACGCGCCTGCAGCGCGGCGCGTCGCCGCGTCGAACTCGCGCCACGAGATCGTGCGGCCTTCGAACAGCAGGAACGCTCGCTCCGGGTCGTGCGCGGCGCGGCTCGCGAGCAGCCCGGCGAAGGAATAGTCGTGCGGCGGGTAAAGACGCAGGGTTTCGAGCGGTGTCATGGCTTGCGGCCCTTCGTTCGCGGCGCGGCGGTCGAGCCGCGCACGACGAGCGCGGGCTCGAGCTTGATCTCCTGCTTCTGCGCCCGGGGGTCCTCGATCTCGGCGAGCAGCAGGCGCGCCGCCTGCTCGCCCATCACGCGGTGCGGGATCCGCACCGTCGTCAGCGGCGGCGAGAAGCGGTCGGCGAACGTGATGTCGTTGAACCCGGTGATCGAGATGTCGCGCGGACAGGCCGCGCCGCGCCGGGCGAGGGCGTCGTAGCAGCCGAGCGCGAGGAGGTCGTTCGCGGCGACGATCGCGGTGAGGCGGGGGTGCGCGGCGAGCAGCTCGCCGCAGGCGCGTTCGCCGGCGGCGATGTCGTAGTTGTCCGCCGCGACGACGGGGGCGGCGAAGCCGCGGCGCTTGAGCGCGGCCGCGAACCCGGCGCGCCGCGCCTGCCCGGTCGAGATCCGCGGCGGCCCGGCGACGTGGCCGATCGCGCGGTGGCCGAGCCCCGCGAGATGACCGACCGCGAGCGCGATCCCCGCCGCATCGTCGTTGACCACCGCCGACACCTTGTCGCCCGGCAGCGAGCGGTTCACCAGGACCACCGGCAGGCCGAGGGCGCGGCAGCGGGCGAGCACCGGGTCGCGGAGCGTCGCGGTCGCGAGGATCGCGCCTTCGACCCGGCGCGCGGCGAGCCGGTCGAGCGCTTCGCGCGCGCGCGCCGGGTCGTTGTCGGTGTTGGTGATGATCGCGGTATAGCCCGCCGACAGCAGCGCGGACTCGATCCCGCGCAGGATCAGCGGGAAGACCGGGTTCGCCATGTCGGGGATCAGCACGCCCACGGTCGCCGAGCGGCGGGTGCGCAGGCCCGCCGCGACCGGGTCGGGGGTGTAGCCGAGGCGGCGCGCCAGGGCTTCGACGCGCTGGGCGACGGGCGGGCTGACGAGGCCGCGCGTCCGCGGGTTGAGCACCCGCGACACGGTCGAGGGGTGCACCCGCGCCGCCAGGGCAACATCTTGAATCGTCGGCCGTTTGTTGGGCATTGCGGCGGGACTTGCCAGCGCGGGCGGCGTTAGTCTATCGTGCTGCAAACGATTGCATGAGCCGTCGGGGACGCGTTCCCGGGGGCCGACCGGAGGCGGCGTTCCGGCGCCGTTCGCGCGCGCCCGCTTGCACCCGGTTACGACCGTTCACGAGGTAGCGATGGCCGCCAGAACACCCGAACCGAAGATCGTACGGCCCGACGACATCGATCCGCACCACCGCTGGGACCGGCCGCTGCAGGCGCCGGGGCACACCCAGGTCGATTTCGAGGAGCGCGTCAACTTCCGCCGGCTCCACGACTACCGCCTCGCGCGCACGCGGGCCGCCCTGGCGAAGTCGGGGCTCGGCGCGCTGCTGTGCTTCGACCAGCACAACATCCGCTACACGACGAGCACGGTGATCGGCGAGTGGGCGCGCGACAAGCTCACCCGCTACTCGCTCCTCACCGGCAACGGCGACCCGTACATCTGGGACTTCGGCTCGGCGGCGAAGCACCATCGCCTCTACGCGCCGTGGCTGCGCCAGGACCACTGCCGCGCCGGCATGCTCGGCATGCGCGGCGCGACCGGCGCCGACATCCAGCTCTTCCGCGACGGCGCGAAGGAGATCAAGGCGATCCTCGACGAGGAGGGCGTCGGCGGCATGCCGCTCGGGATCGACGTCGTCGAGCCGCCGATGCTGTTCGAGCTGCAGAAGCTCGGGATCGAGGTGCGCGACGGCCAGCAGGTGCTGCTGGAAGCGCGCGAAGTCAAGAACGTCGACGAGCTCACCCTGCTCAACATGGCCGCGGCGATGGTCGACGGCGTCTACACCGACATCGCCGAGGCGCTGAAGCCCGGGGTGAAGGAGTCGCAGATCGTCGCGCTCGCGACCAAGCGGCTCTACGAGATGGGCTCGGACTGCGTCGAGGCGATCAACTCGATCTCCGGCGAGCGCTGCAGCCCGCATCCGCACAACTTCACCGACCGGCTGATCCGCCCGGGCGACCAGGCGTTCTTCGACATCATCCAGTCGTTCGTGGGCTACCGCACCTGCTACTACCGCACGTTCAACGTCGGGCGCGCGACGCCGGCGCAGCGCACCGCCTACCGCAAGGCGCGCGAGTGGATGGACAAGGCGATCGAGCTCCTCAAGCCCGGGATGAGCACCGACAAGATCGCCGCCGCGCTGCCGACCGCCCAGGACATCGGCTTCGCGAGCGAGATGGACGCGTTCGGCCTCAACTTCTGCCACGGCCTCGGCCTCGGCCTGCACGAACGGCCGCTCATCTCGCGGGTCAATTCGTTCACGCAGCCGATCGAGCTGAAGGCCGGGATGGTGTTCGCCGTGGAAACGTACTGCCCGGCGACGGACGGGATCTCGGCGGCCCGGATCGAGGAGGAGGTGATCCTCACGCCGCAGGGCGCGAAGATCATCTCGCTCTACCCGGCCGAAGAGCTGCCGATCGCGAATCCTTACTGACCTGGAATCGACATGGACGCACTGAAGAAGCACCGCCTCGGGTGGATCGGCATCGGCCGGATGGGCTACGCGATGGCCGAGCGGCTCGCGAAGGCGGGCTGCGACCTCACGGTCTACAACCGCACGCGAGAAAAGGCCGAGCCGCTCGCGAAGCACGGCGCGAAGATCGTGGGCCGTCCCGCGGACCTCGCGGGATGCGACATCGTCTTCACAATGGTCTCGACCGGGAAGGACGTGAAGGAGGTGCTCGAAGGCCCGAACGGCGTGCTCGCGGGCAGCGGCAAGCCGCGGCTCGTGGTCGACAGCACGTCGATCTCGCTTGAGGAGTCGGCGGAGATCCGGGCGAGCCTCGCGGCGCGCGAGGTGAAGCTGCTCGCGGCGCCGGTGTCCGGGAACGCCAAGGTGATCAAGGCGGGCAAGCTGGTGTTCGTCGTTTCCGGTCCGCGGGATGCCTACGACGAGGCGCGTCCCTACCTCGACCTGATCGGCCGCGGCTCGAGCTACGTCGGCGAGGGCGAGCTCGCGCGCATCGCCAAGATCTGCCACAACGTCTACCTCGGCGTGGTCATCCAGTCGATGTGCGAGGTCACGATCCTCGCGCAGAAGGCGGGCATGTCGCGCCATGCGTTTCTCGATTTCATGAACAACAGCATCTTCGGCTGCATGTTCACGCGCTACAAGACGCCGGCACTGGTGAACCTCGACATGTCGGTGACGTTCACCCCGCCGCTGCTGCGGAAGGACATCGATCTCGGGCTCGACGCGGGCAAGGCGCTGGACGTGCCGATGCCGCTCACCTCGCTCACCCGTGACATCGTGCAGACGCTGATCGGCAACGGCTGGGGCGAGGAGGATTTCGCCGCGCTCATCAAGCTGCAGGCGAAGGCATCGGGCATCGAGCTCAAGCCGGAGAACGTGCCGGTAGGCGACGGACTGTCGTCCTGAAGCCGCGGGCGACGCGCGTACAAGACATAATCACCCACAGGAGAGAGGTAAGCGAATGAGACAGTGCAGGTGGATCCAATGCCTTGCCGTGGCGGCCGCGCTTGCGGCCGGCTCGGCGGCACACGCGCAAGGCGCGGCGTTCCCGAACAAGCCGGTCCGGCTGATCATCGCGTTCACCCCGGGCAGCTCGACGGACATCGTCGGCCGCGCCGTGGCCGCGAAGCTCTCGGAGTACTGGGGCCAGCCGGTGGTGGCCGAGAACCGGGCCGGCGCCGGCGGCTCGATCGGCTCGGCGGTGGTCGTGCAGTCGCCGCCCGACGGCTACACGCTCCTCGCCAACTCGTCGGCGCACGTGGCGAACCCGGGGATCTACGCCAAGCTGCCGTACGACACGCTCAAGGACTTCACCAACCTCGCGCCGCTCGCCGGGGGGCCCAACGTGCTCTTCGTCGGCGCCGACTCGGGCATGAAGACGTTCGCGGATTTCATTGCCGCGGCGAAGGCGCGGCCCGGACAGCTGAACTTCTCCTCCGCCGGCATCGGCAGCGGCACGCACTTCAACCTGGAGAAGCTGAAGCTGATGACCGGCATCGACGTGACGCACGTGCCCTACAAGGGCACGCCGGAGGCGATCGCCGACACCATCGCCGGGCGCGTGTGCTGCTACTTCGCGCCGATCAACGCCGCGCTGCCGCACATCAAGGGCGGCAAGGCCGTGGCGCTCGCGGTGTCGAGCGCGAAGCGCTCGAGCCTGCTGCCGGACGTGCCCACGATCGCGGAGTCCGGGGTGCCGAAGTTCGACTACACGCTCTGGATCGGCCTGTGGGGCCCGCCGGGCATGCCCGCCGACGTCGCCGACAAGATCAACAAGGACGTGAACCGCGCGCTCGCGAGCCCGGACCTCAACGAACGGCTGGTGAACCTCGGCACCTTGCCGATGAGCATGTCATCGCCGGAGTTCACGCAGTTCATTCGCGCGGAAGTCGACGAGACGGCAGCGCATCCTCAAGGCCGCCGGCATCAAGCCGCAGTGACCGGACACGCGCGATAGGAGCAACGCCATGGCGAAACAACGGATCAGCTACGTCGACCCGGCGCGGATGTCGCCGGAGATGCAGGCCGAGATGGACCGCTGCCGGCGCGAAGGCACGCCGCGGCCGGAGAGCTCCGCCGTGCGCGCGCACGTGCCGGCCGCGTTCTGGTCGTTCGCCAACTCGTGGCGCGACATCTTCCGGAACGGCGTGTGCGATCACGCGATCAAGGAGCTCTGCCGGCTCTACGTGTCGCGCAGCGTGCAGTGCGAGTACTGCGGCAACCAGCGCTCGATCCAGGGACGCGCCAAGGGCGTGATCGAGGACCAGGTGCGCGACCTGCTCGAGTTCGAGAAGTCGTCGCGCTACGACGACCGGCAGAAGGCGGCGCTCGCGTATGCCGAGGCGATCACCTGGCGGCTCGAGACCGACGACGCGTTCTGGGAGCGGCTGCACCGGCATTTCACCGAGCCCGAGCTGGTCGAGCTCGGCTGCTTCATCGCGCTGACGATGGGGCAGCAGAGCTGGCTCCGGCTGCTCAACATCGAGCACCACCAGGTGCTCGCCGGCACCGACGCGTCGATGGCGCCCGGGTTCGAGAGCGCCGAGACGCTCGCGGCGTCGAAGGCGTCCGGCGAGTACTGGGCGAAGCCCGCGGCCAAGCGGAACGCGGCGTAGGAACGAAACGGAGGAGACCAGTCATGAGAACGATCACGACCACAATCGCCGCGCTGGCGGCGGCGGGTGCGTGCGCGGTGAGCGGTGCGGCGCTCGCGCAAGGCGCCGCGGCGAGCTTTCCCGCGAAGCCGATCAGGATGATCGTGCCATTCACGCCGGGCAGCGCGACCGACGTGATGGGGCGGCTCGTTGGCGAAAGGCTCGGCACGGCCTGGGGTCAGCCGGTCATCGTGGAGAACAAGCCCGGGGCGGGCGGCACCATCGGCATCCGGGAGACGGCGCGGGCGGAGCCCGACGGGTACACGATCGTGATCGTTTCGTCCGGACATGCGGTGAACCACGTGCTCTACAAGGACCTGGGGTACGACACCCTGAAGGACTTCGCGGGCGTCGCGCTGCTCGGGAGCCTGCCGAGCGTCCTGATCGTCCCGCCGTCCCTCGGCGTGAACTCGGTCAAGGAGCTGGTCGCCGCCGCGAAGGCGAAGCCGGGCGAGTTCAACTACGCGACCGCCGGGGTGGGCAGCGGCGCGCACGTCAGCATCGAGAAGTTCAACGTCGCCACCGGCATCAAGGCGGTTCACGTCCCGCTCAAGGGTACGCCGCCGATCCTCACGGAGACGATGGCCGGTCGCGTCCAGTACGCCTACGTGCCTGCCGTATCCGGCATGGGCGTGATCAAGGATGGCAAAGTGAAACCGCTCGCGGTCAGCACGGCGAAGCGCATCGACGCGCTGCCGGACGTCCCCACGATCGCCGAGGCCGGCTATCCGGACGGCGAGAACACCTTCTGGGTCGCGATGCTGGCGCCGGCCAAGACGCCGCGCGACGTCGTCGCCAAGCTGAACGCCGAGGTGAACCGCGCGCTGCAAGCACCGGAGATGAAAGAACGTCTGGCGAAGCTCGGGACCGAGCCGATGGCGATGACGCCGGAGCAGTTCGACAAGTTCGTCGCGGCGGAGTACCGGGAGCTCGGCGACGTCATGGTGAAGGCGGGTCTGACGCCGCAGTGAGCGGGAGGGCGCGATGAGGAGGCTCGCGATTGCGGCGGCGGCGCTCGCGGCGCTCGCCTGGGCCGGCGCCCCGGCCGCGCAGGACTGGCCGAAGCAGCGGCCGGTCACGCTGGTGGTCGGCTTCGGCCCCGGCGCCTCGACCGACATCATCGCGCGGCTCGTCGCGCCCAGGCTCGGCGAGGCGCTCGGGCAATCGTTCGTGGTCGAGAACCGTGGCGGCGCGGGCGGGAACATCGCCGCCCAGCAGGTGCAAGCGCGCGGCGCCTGACGGCTACACGTTCCTCGTCACCAGCGTGGCCTACGCGGTGAACCCGAGCCTGTACGCCAACGCCGGCTACGACCCGCTCAAGGACTTCGTGCCCGTCGTCCTCGCGTCGAGCACGCCGAACCTGATCACCGTCCACCCGTCGGTGCCGGCGAAGAACCTGCAGGAGCTGATCGAGCTCGCGCGCAAGGAGAAGCTTGCCTACGCGTCGTCGGGGATCGGCACGACGACGCATCTCTCGATGGAGCGGATCAAGACCGCGACCAAGGTCGACATCACCCACGTGCCGTTCCAGCCGGCCCAGGCGGTGGGGGCGGCGGTCGCGGGGCAGACGCAGGTGTCGAGCACCTCGATGCCGCCGGCGGTGCCGCAGGTGAAGGCCGGCAAGCTCCGCCCGATCGCGGTCACCAGCGCCCAGCGCTCGCCCGCGTTGCCCGACGTCCCGACGGTGAACGAGCAGGGATTCTCGAACTTCGACGACCTCACCTGGTTCGGCTTCTTCGCGCCGGCCGGCACGCCGCCCGAGATCGTCGGCCGGATGAACGCCGAGATCAACCGCGCGCTGGAGTCGCCGGAGGTGAAGGAGCGGCTCGCCCAGCTCGGGTTCGACTTCCGCCGCAATACGCCCGCGGAATTCGGCGCCTTCCTCAAGGCGGAAGTGGTGAAGTGGGCGCAGGCGGTGAAGGACTCGGGGGCGAAGGCCGACTGAAGGGACGCCGGGGAGAGGGGCTTGCGTAGCTTCGTCTACAACCAGCTTCCCGGGCGGGTCGTGTTCGGCGCCGGCGCGCTCTCCGAGCTGCCGCGCGAGATCGAGCGGCTCGGCGCGAAGCGCGCGCTCGTGCTCGCGACGCCGGAGCAGGCCGCGCAGGCGGAGGACGTGGCGAAGCGGCTCGGCGAGCGGTGCGCGGGGGTGTTCGCGCGCGCGGTGATGCACGTTCCGATCGAGGTCGCACGCGCCGCGCGCGACGAGGCGGCCCGGGTCGGCGCCGACTGCGCGGTCGCGATCGGCGGCGGCTCGACCACCGGCCTCGGCAAGGCGATCGCGCTCGAGTCGGCGCTGCCGATCCTCGCGATCCCGACCACGTACGCCGGCTCCGAGATGACGCCGATCTGGGGCATCACCGAAGGGGGCATGAAGAAGACCGGCCGCGACGCGCGCGTGCTGCCGAAGGCGGTGATCTACGACCCGCTGCTCACCGTCGGGTTGCCGGTGGCGCTCTCGGCGACGAGCGGCATGAACGCGATCGCGCACGCGGTCGAGGGCCTCTACGCGCAGGACGCGAACCCGATCAATTCGATGATGGCGGAGGAGGGCATCCGCGCGCTCGCCGCGGGACTGCCGCGGGTGAAGGCGAGCCCGGGCGACCTCGACGCGCGGTCGGACTGCCTCTACGGCGCCTGGCTCTGCGGCGCCGTCCTCGGCGCGGTCGGCATGGCGCTGCATCACAAGCTTTGCCACACGCTCGGCGGCACCTGGAACCTGCCGCACGCGGAAACGCACACGGTCGTGCTGCCGCACGCCGCGGCGTACAACGCTCCGGCCGTTCCGGAAGCGATGGCGCGCGTTGCGCGAGCGCTGGGGCTCGCCGACCGGGCGGCGACGCGGGCGGAAAGCGCGGCGCAAGGTCTGTACGACCTCGCGCGCTCGCTCGGCGCGCCGGTGGCGCTCGAGTCGGTTGGCATGCCCGAGAGCGAGCTCGACCGCGCCGCCGAACTGGCGACGACGTCGCCTTACTGGAACCCGCGGCCGGTCGAACGCGCCGCGATCCGCAAGCTTCTCGACGACGCCTGGTCGGGGCGGCGGCCGGCATGAGCGGCGCGACGGCGACCGACAAGGATCCGCGGGTCGCCTCGGCGATCGCGCACTGGGCGCCGCGGTTCGTGGCGAACGGCGTGCTGCTCGCCGACTTCCAGGAAGTGACCGCCGGCATCGCGCGCTGGGAAGACTGGTGCCGCGCGTGGTGCGACCGCGCCGCGCGGCACGAGCGGCTCGGCCGTGAAGCCCTGGAGCAGGGCTGGAAGCTGACCGCCGGAGAGCATCTCGCGCGTGCGGCGGTGTACTACCACTTCGCGAAGTTCGTGTTCGTGATCGATCCGGCGCAGCTCCGCGCCGCGCACGCGAAGGCGGTCGAGTGCAAGACGCTCGCGCTCCCGCATCTCCGGCCGCCCGGCGAGCGCGTCGCGATTCCGTTCGCCGGGAAGACGCTCGCCGGCGTGCTGCGCCGGCCGCCGGGCGCGGCGCGACCGCCGGTCGTGATCATGATCTCCGGCCTCGACTCGACGAAAGAGGAGATGGACGCCTACGAGGCGCCGTTCCACGCCCGCGGGATGGCGACGCTCGCGTTCGACGGGCCGGGGCAGGGCGAGGCCGAGTACGAGCTCGCGATCCGCGGCGACTTCGAGGCGCCGGTGAAAGCGGTGGTCGACTGGCTGGAGACCCGGACCGACATCCACCCCGCGCAGATCGGGTGCTGGGGAGTGAGTCTCGGCGGCTATTACGCGCCGCGGGCGGCAGCCTACGAGCCGCGGATCAAGGCGTGCATCTCGATCTCGGGTCCGTACGACTGGGCGGAGATCTGGGACGAGCTGCCGCTGCTCACCCGCGAGGCGTTCCGCTTCCGCAGCCACAAGGCGACGCAGGAGGAAGCGCGGGAGCACGGACGGAGCCTGACGCTGAAGGATGCGGCGCGGCGGATCGCCTGCCCGCTCTTCCTCGTCGGCGCGAAGCTCGACCGGCTGATTCCCTGGCAGCACGCGGAACGGATCGCGCGCGAGGCGGGGGGGCCGGTGGAGCTGCTCATGGTGGAAGACGGCGGACACAATGCGAACAACCGGCCCTACCGCTATCGCAGCCGCAGCGCGGACTGGATGGCGGAGCGGCTCGGGCTGGCACGGCAGTAACGACCGAGGAGGAACCGATGAACGCCATTCTGCGCATCACTGCATTGGCCGCCTGTGCGGTCGCCGCGGCGGCCCACGCGCAAACGTACCCGTGGAAGACGGTGCGACTGGTTTCCGGCGTGTCGCCCGGGAGCGCGTCGGACACGATGGCCCGCGTCATCTCGGAGAAACTGCAGACGAACCTCGGGCAGCCGGTCATCGTTGAGAACCGGATCGGCGGCGGCGGGATCGTCGGCGCCGGCTCGGTTGCCAAGGCGGAGCCCGACGGGCACACGATCAGCGTCTACACGTCCTCGTTCACGATGGTGCCGTTCCGGCCCAATCCGCCGTTCGATGCGCCGCGGGACCTGACGGCCGTCGCGACGCTCGCGACCATCCCCAACGTTCTGATCGTTTCGCCCGCGAAGGGCTGGAACACGGTGCAGGACCTCGTCGCCGCGGCGAAGGCGAAGCCCGGCCAGATCACCTACGGCTCGGCCGGCGTCGGCACCTCGACGCACATGGGCGCCGAGAAGTTCCGCTTCGCCGCCGGGATCGAGGTCGTCCACGTGCCGTACAAGGGCGCGCCGGAGCCGATCGCCGACATCATCGGCGGGCGGATCGACTTCAACTTCGCGCCGATCGTGGCGACGATGGGCCAGATCCGCGACGGCAAGGTGAAGGCGCTCGCCGTCGGCTCGGCGAAGCGCGCACGCGCGCTGCCCGACGTCCCGACCACCGTGGAGGCGGGCTATCCCGGCTCGGAGTACAACTTCTGGGTCGGCCTGCTGGTGGCGTCGAAGACGCCGCGCGAGACCGTCGACCGCCTGAACCAGGAGGTGAACAAGGTGCTCCAGGTGCCCGAGGTGCGGGAGCGCATCGAGAGGCTCGGCGCCGACGTCCTGATCATGCCGCTGCCCGAGTTCGAGGCGATGATCCGGCAGGAGTTCGAGGACAATGCGAAACTTGTCAAAGCGGCGGGCATCAAGCTCGAATGACGGACCAAGGAGGACTCCATCCCATGCGCCAGCTCACCAAGGACAACCTGACCGAGGCCGTGCTCGCGCGGCTCAAGGACGTCAAGGACCCGCGCTTCAAGCAGGTCATGACGAGCCTCATCCGGCACCTGCACGCGTTCGCCGACGACGTGAAGCTGACCGAGGAGGAGTGGTTCGAGGGCATCAAGTTCCTCACCGCCGTCGGCCAGAAGTGCGACGACAAGCGCCAGGAGTTCATCCTGCTCTCCGACGTGCTCGGGCTGTCGATGCGCGTGGTCGAGATCAACCACCCGATGCCGGAGGGGGCGACCGAGTCGACGGTGCTCGGGCCGTTCTTCGTGCACGGCGCGCCGGAGTTCCCGTTCGGCGCCGACATGACGAAGGGCGCGACGATGCAGGGTGAGCCGACCTGGGTCACCGGCACGGTGAAATCCATCGACGGCAAGCCGATCGCCGGCGCGACGATCGACGTCTGGCAGGCGAAGGCGGACGGCATCTACGACATCCAGGACCCGAAGGCGGAGTTCGAGCTGCGCGGGCGCGTGAAATCGGATGCGGAAGGCCGGTACGCGTTTCGCACGTTCAAACCCAAGTTCTACGGCGTGCCGACGGACGGCCCGGTCGGCGACCTGCTGCGGCAGATGGAGCGCCATCCGATGCGGCCGGCGCACATGCACGCCATCGTCTCGGCGCCCGGCTACCGGCAGGTCATCACCCACGTCTTCGTCGAGGGCGATCCCTACCTCGGCTCGGACGCGGTGTTCGCGGTGAAGGAGTCGCTGATCGCGAAGTACCGGAAGGTCGACTCGGCCGACGAGGCGAAGAAGCTCGGCATGCCGTCGCCGTTCCTACGGCTCGACTGGGACTTCAAGCTCGCGCCAGAAGCGGGCGTGAAGGCGCGGGCGACGATCTCGGCGGCCGACGCCACGGCCGTGCGCTAGCACCTGGAGCAGACGATGTCAGCGAACCTCAAGTCCCTTCCCGGAGCAACACGCGACCGCGTCAGCAAGGAGGAGTGGGACGTCCGCGTCGACCTCGCGGCCGCCTACCAGCTCGCCGCGGTGTTCCGCTGGACCGACCTCATCTACACGCACTTCTCGGCGCGCGTGCCGGGGACGGACGACATCCTCATCAACCCGTACGGGCTGATGTTCGACGAGATCACCGCGTCGAACCTGGTGAAGATCGACATGGACGGCAACGTCCTCGACGACCCGACCGGGATGGGCGTCAACCACGCCGGGTTCGTCATCCACGGCTGCGTCCACCAGGCGCGGCCCGAGGTCAACTGCGTGATCCACACCCACACGCGCGCCGGCGTCGGCGTGTCGGCGCAGAAGTGCGGCCTGCTGCCGCTCAGCCAGCACGCGATGCGCGTGCAGGCGATGGTGACCTACCACGACTACGAGGGGATCGCCCTCGACCTCGACGAGCGCACGCGGATGGAACGGAGCCTCGGCAAGACTTCGAAGGCGATGATCCTGCGCAACCACGGCCTCCTCACGCTCGGCGAGTCGGTGCGCGAGGCGTTCGAGCTGATGTACTACCTCGACTGCGCGTGCCAGATCCAGGTCGACGCGCTCGCCGGCGGGATCGACAACGCGCTCCTCATGCCGGAGTCGGCGGCGCGCAACGCCGCCGAGCAGTTCGAGCGGCCCGGGCGGCCGTCGACGGTGAAGGACTGGCCGGCGCTGCTGCGCATGCTCGATCGCAAGGGGATCGACTACCGGGATTAGCTTCCCCGGCGCGCGGGGGACGCGCCCTCGTGCTCTCCGCATCCGGGAGAACCGCCGCTGGCGCGGCGGTTCTCGAGTTGCCGGGCGCCTACCACTCCATCTGCTGCCGCTGATCGGCGGCGTCCACGACCGCGAGCGCGGTCATGTTGACGAGCCGCCGCACGGTCGCGCTCGGCGTGACGATGTGCACCGCCTTCGCCGCGCCGAGCAGGATCGGCCCGACGGTGATCCCTTCGCCGCCGGTCACCTTGAGCAGGTTGAACGCGATGTTCGCCGCGTCGAGGTTCGGCATGACGAGCAGGTTCGCCTCGCCCTTCAGCCGCGACTCGGGCAGCGCGCGCAGGCGGATCTCCTCCGACAGCGCGGCGTCGCCGTGCATCTCGCCCTCGACCTCGAGGTCGGGCGCCATCTTCGCCAGGATCCTGCGCGGCGTCGGCCATCTTCCGCGCCGCCGGCGAGTCGTCGGCGCTGCCGAAGTTCGAGTGCGAGAGCAGCGCCACCTTCGGCGTGATGCCGAAGCGCTTCATCTCCTCGGCCGCCATCATCGTCATCTCGGCGAGCTGCTCGGCGGTCGGGTTCTCGTTCACGTAGGTGTCGCAGATGAACACGGTGCGGTTCGTCAGCATCAGCACGTTCATCGCCGCGAACATCTTCGCGCCGGCCTCGCGCCCGAGCACGTTCGCCACGTGCCGCAGGTGGTCGCGATAGCGGCCGATCACGCCGCACAGCATCGCGTCGGCGTCGCCGCGGCGGATCAGCATCGCGCCGATCAGCGTCGGGAACTGCCGGACGTGCTCCTTCGCGATGTCGGGCGTGATGCCGTGGCGGCCCATCAGCTTGTGGTACTCGGTCCACACGTCGCGGTAGCGCGGATCGTTCTCGGGGTTCACGATCTCGAACTGCTTGCCGGCGGCGAGGCGCAGGCCGAAGCGCTTGATGCGCATGTCGATCACTTCCGGCCGGCCGATCAGGATCGGCTTCGCGAGCCCCTCGTCGACCGCGATCTGCGCCGCGCGGAGCACGCGCTCCTCCTCGCCCTCGGCGAAGATCACCCGCTTCGGCGCGCGCTTCGCGGCGTGGAACACCGGGCTCATGATCGTCGCCGAGTGGTACACGAACGAATTGAGCCGCTCGCGGTAGGCGTCGAAGTCCTTGATCGGCCGCGTCGCGACGCCCGAGTCCATCGCCGCCTTCGCCACCGCCGGCGCGATCCGCAGGATGAGCCGCGGATCGAACGGCCGCGGGATGATGTAGTCGGGGCCGAACGAGAGGTCCTGGCCGCCGTAGGCCATCGCGACGATGTCCGACTGCTCGGCCTGCGCGAGCTCGGCGAGCGCGCGGACGCAGGCGAGCTTCATCTCGTCGGTGATCTTGGTCGCGCCGACGTCGAGCGCGCCGCGGAAGATGAACGGGAAGCAGAGGACGTTGTTGACCTGGTTCGGGTAGTCGGAGCGGCCGGTGGCGATGATGCAGTCGGGCCGCGCCGCCTTCGCGTCCTCCGGCAGGATCTCCGGGTCGGGGTTGGCGAGCGCGAGGATGAGCGGCTTCGGCGCCATCTTCTTCACCATGTCCTTGGTGAGCACGCCCTTGGTCGAGCAGCCGAGGAAGACGTCCGCGCCTTCGATGATGTCGCGCGAGCTTGCGCGCCTTCGTGTTCTGCGCGTAGCGCGCCTTGTTCGGCTCCATGTTCGGCTCGCGGCCCTCGTAGATCACGCCCTTCGAGTCGGTGACGTAGATGTTCTGCTTCTTCACGCCGAGGCCGACGAACACGTCGAGGCACGCGATCGCCGCGGCGCCGGCGCCCGAGCACACGAGCTTGATGTCGCCGAGCTGCTTGCCGACGATCTTCATGCCGTTCAGCACCGCCGCGGCCGAGATGATCGCGGTGCCGTGCTGGTCGTCGTGGAAGACCGGGATGTTGAGCCGCTCGCGCAGCTTCGCCTCGATGTAGAAGCACTCCGGCGCCTTGATGTCCTCGAGGTTGACGCCGCCCAGGGTCGGCTCGAGCGCGGCGACGTGCGCGACGAGCGCGTCCGGGTCGAGCTCGGCGAGCTCGATGTCGAAGACGTCGATGCCGGCGAACTTCTTGAACAGGCAGCGCCTTGCCCTCCATCACCGGCTTCGCCGCGAGCGGGCCGATGTGGCCGAGCCCGAGCACCGCGGTGCCGTTGGTGACGACGCCGACGAGGTTCGCGCGCGAGGTGAGGCTCGCCGCCTCCTTCGGGTCGTCCTTGATCGCGAGGCAGGCGTAGGCGACGCCCGGCGAGTAGGCGAGCGCGAGGTCGCGCTGGTTGGTGAGGCCCTTCGTCGGCGCGATCGAGATCTTGCCCGGCGTGGGCAGGCGGTGATACTCGAGCGCGGCCTTGAGCAGTTCCTCGTCGCGAAGTGTTGTATACTCGTCCATGGCCTTCTCCTTCGGTGATGCGGCTCTCGCGGCCGCTCTCGCTCAGATGGTTCAGATGATCTTGCACACCTCGTCGAACTCGAGCCGCGGGTTGCGGTCGAACACCTTCGACCAGTCGCCCTTGCCGAGGTTGCAGAGGAAGTTCGACTTCCACGTCGTGCCGGCTGAAGAACTCCTTGTCGACGCCGGCGTTGTTGAAGCCCGACATCGGCCCGGTGTCGATCCCGAGCGCGCGCGCGGCGATGATGAAGTACGCGCCCTGCAGCGAGCTGTTGCGCAGCGCCGTCGTCTCGGCGTGCGCCTTCTTCTCCTCGCCGGCGTAGGCGTTCTTCATCGCCGGGTTGTGCGGGAAGGTCCGCGGCAGCAGCTCGTAGAACATCGTGTCGTACGCGATGATCGCGGTGACCGGCGCGGCCATCGTCTTGTCCTGGTTGCCGGGGCTCAGGTGCGGCTTGAGCCGCTCCTTCGCCTCCTTGCTCCGCAGGAACACGATGCGCGCGGGCTGCGAGTTGCCGGTCGTCGGGCCCGAGCTTCACCAGGTCCCAGATCGCGCGGAGCTGCGCGTCGGTCACCTCGCCGGAGAGGCTGTTGTGGGTGCGCGCCTTGCGAAAGAGGGTATCGAGGCACTCGTCGCTGACCATTCGGGTGTCCTTGCCGGAGGGTTGAGAGGGGCGGCTATTCTGGCAGGGTTTGCGCTGCGCTGGCACGCGACGTTTCGACGAGGATCCCGTCATGGCCGACCCCTTCCGTTACGACGCGATCCGCACCCCCTTTGGCCGCTGCGGCGAAGCGCTGGATCGATCGTTGACCTGAGGCCCCGGCGGGCTCCTTTCGCCGAGAGGTTGCGATTCCGGCTTCTTCCGCCGCGCGCGCAATGCGCTCCGCCGTGCGGGCGAGATCGGTGAGGTGCCGTCGGGCGACCTCGCGCTCCCTCATCAGCCGTCGCGGCCAGACGATGTTGATGCAGCCGAGGACCCGTCGCGCCGAGGTGATCGGCACCGCGATCGCCGCCAGCTTGTCGTCGACCTCCCGGATGCTCTTCGCGCTCCCGCCGAAGCTCGGGTCGCGCGTGCCATAGCTCCGCTTGCGCGTTTCGGCAAGCGTGCGGCGGACTGCGGACAAGTTGAATCGCCCGGGATTGACGCGGTCCTCCGGGTGCGCGCGCAGGCGACCGAGGATCTCTTCCCGCTCCTCGTCGGGACAGAACGCGAGATATGCGCGCCCGACCGCCGACAGTAGCATGTCGATCCGGTGTCCCAGGCGATCGCGGTTCAACGCAAGGCCGGATCGCGCCCGGCTCGTCTCAACGAGTTCCATCCAGTAGCGGTGCCGCACGGTCAGGTCCGAGGGCCACACGACCTTACGCTGCAAGGCTTCCAGGTGCGGGGCTGCCGCCTCGGCCAGCCGGGAGTGCAGGTGTTGCGCTGGCGTGATCGGCCGGAACGAGACCCGGTTGCGGTAGCGCCCGTCGCCGAGTGCGCGCCAGACGACGGCTTGCGCTTCGAGCGTCGCGAGCAGCCGCGAGAGGGTGGCTTTCGGCAGACCGGTGCATGCCTTGAGTTCCGCCAGCGATAGCCCCGCGGTCCCGTCGAGCGCGCGGATGACCGCGACCGCCCGCTCCACCACCCGGATCGTACCCGCGCCCATCCGCCCGTTCCACCACGTGGAACGCCGATCATAAACCCGTTGCCCGGCGCGGGCGCGATCCGTACCGTGATCGCGTACCGCGAGTCGTGCGGAGGCGCCGATGGAGACGTGAGATGGCAAGCCGGGTGAAGAACGTGCTGTTCATCATGTGCGATCAGCTGCGTTGGGACTACCTGTCGTGCTACGGGCACCCGACGCTGCAGACCCCGCATGTGGATGCGCCTCGCCGCGCGCGGCATTCGATTCACGAACGCCTTCGTCCAGGGGCCCGTGTGCGGCCCCTCGCGCATGTCGTACTACACCGGGCGCTACGTCATCAGCCACGGCGCGGTGTGGAATTTCGTCCCGCTGTCGGTCGGCCAGACCACCCTTGGCGACCACCTGCGACCGCACGGGGTGCGCGTTGCGCTCGCGGGGAAGACGCACATGGTCGCTGACCGCGAGGGGATGGCCCGCTGCGGGATCGATCCCGCGAGCCCGCAAGGCGTCCTCGTCGGCCAGTGCGGGTTCGAGCCTTTCGATCGTGATGACGGCCTGTACCCTGACGGCGCGCCGCTCAAGCGCCAATCAGTGCGGTACTTCGGCTTTCTCGAACGGCACGGGTACCGGAGCGAGAACCCGTGGCACGACTTCGCGAACTCCGGCCGCGGGCCCGCGGGCGAGATCCGCTCGGGCTGGGAGATGCGCTGGGCACGGCTTCCGGCGGCGGTCAAGGAAGAGCACTCGGAGACCGCGTACATGACGACGCGCGCGATGGAGTTCATCGCGGAGCAGGGCGCGCAGCCCTGGTGCCTGCACCTCTCGTACATCAAGCCTCACTGGCCGTATGTGGCACCGGCGCCCTACCACGACATGTACTCGGCCGACGACATGCTGCCCGCCGTGCAGGACGCGCGCGAGCTCGCGAACGAGCATCCGGTATTGCGTGGCTTCCGCAGCCAGGCCGGCAGCGTCAATCTCGCGAACGAGGAGATGCGCCGGACGGTCGTCCCCGCGTACATGGGCCTAGTCAGGCAGATCGACGATCACCTCGGGCGCCTGTTCGCCTTTCTCGAAGCCCAGGGTCGCTTCGCCGACACGATGATCGTCTTCACGAGCGATCACGGCGACTATCTCGGCGACCACTATCTGTGCGAGAAGGAGCTGTTCCACGACACCGTCGCCAAGGTGCCGCTGATCGTGTACCACCCGGATGCCGCGGCGACGCGCGGCCGCGTCGAGCCGCGGCTCGTCGAGGCGATCGACATCGCGCCGACGATCCTCGATGCCTACCGCATCGAGCCGCCCGCGCACCAGCTCGAGGGGCGCTCGCTTCTGCCGCTCGTACTCGGCGACCGGGTGGCCGAGTGGCGCGATGCGGTAGTGAGCGAGGCCGACTACTCGTTCCGGAGTTTCGTGCGCGAGCCGCTCGGCCGGCCGATCGACGGCTGCCGCAATTACATGATCCGCGGCGAGCGCTGGAAGTACATCTACTACGACGGGCTTGCGGCCGCAGCTCTTCGACCTGCGCGAGGATCCGAACGAGTTCCATGACCTCGGTGAGGACCCGGCCTACGCCGCGATCCGCGCCGAGTACGCGGAACGGCTGTTCGACTGGATGCGGCATCGGCGGATCCACACCACGATCGACGACCGTTCGATCGCCGAGTGGACCGACCAGGAGTCGAAGATCGGCATCCACATCGGCCGGTGGTGAGACGCGGTTTCAACCAGGAGGAGACGATCATGCGATGCAACACGGTTTGCGCGGCAGCAGTGCTTGCGCTCGCGGCGGCCACGCCGCTCGCGCAGGCCCAAGGCTTTCCGAACAAGGTGGTCAAGATCGTGGTGGCGTTCCCGCCCGGATCGCCCGGCGACACCGCCGTCAGGATCCTCGGCGAGAAGCTGCAGGCGAGCTTGAAGCAGCCGTTCATCGTCGAGAACCGCCCCGGTGCCGGCGGCAACATCGGCTCCGAGGTCGTGGCCAGGTCGCCCGCCGACGGTTACACGATCCTCGAAGGCCCGGACACCATGCTCACGGTAAATCCGGCGCTCTACAAGAAGCTGCCGTTCAAGCCGGAAGACCTCGTCCCGCTGACCTATCTCGCGAACTTTTCGCAGATGCTCGTTTGCAACCCGTCGGTCAAGGCGAAGACGCTGAAGGAGCTGCTCGCGCTCGCCAAGAAGGAGAAGATCACCTCGGCCTCCGGCGGGAACGGCGTGCCCGGGCATCTCGCCCTTGAGCTCCTGAAGTCGAGCACCGGCGCCGACTTCGTGCACGTGCCGTACAAGGGCCCGGCACCCGCCACCCAGGACCTGCTAGGCGGTCAGGTGCAGTGCGGCTTCCTCGCCTCGCCCGTCGTGGCGCCGCACGTGAAGGCCGGCAAGCTCGTCGGTCTCGCCGTCTCGGGCACGACGCGCTCGGCAATCGCGCCCGAAGTACCGACGGTCGTGGAGGCGGGCGTGCCGGGCTACGACGCGACCTTTGCGGAGGTCTTGTTCGTGCCGAAGGGCACGCCGGAGCCGGTGATGAAGCTCCTGCAGGAGGAGATCGCGAAGGCGCTCAGACTGCCCGATGTCCGGGAGAAGTTGCTCGCCAACGACCAGGATCCGGTGGGCAGCACGCCGGCCGAATCGGCGGCACGGTTGAAGCGCGACGCCGACAAGTGGGGCAAGGTCGTGAAGGCGATCAATCTTCAGCTCGACTGAGCCTCGCGGCGCGTCGGGGGTAAGCTTGCGGCGTTGTGACCTGCCCTGTGGGTGGAAAGAGTGACCACCTGGCGCGAACGACCCTTCGCCCCCGACCCGGGCCAGATCGTGTGCAACGTCGCGGACATCGCGGCCGAGGGGGCGCACGAGGTGCTGTTCGGCGAAGGGAAAGACGCGTTCAGCCTGCTGCTGCTGCGGATTGGCGAGCGGGTCGTCGCCTATCGCAACGCCTGCCCGCACTTCGGCATCCCCCTCAACGCCGAGCCGAACCGCTTCTACTGCTACGACGACCTGATCATGTGCGCGAACCACTCGGCGATGTTCCGGATCGCGGACGGCTTCTGCGAGGACGGTCCGTGCGCCGGCGCGAGCCTCGAGCCGGTGTCGATCGAGCTGCGCGACGGCGTGATCCGAATCGGCTGACGGCCTGCTCGCCAATGGACCGATTCCTCAGCATCCAGGCGTTCGTCCGCGTCGCGGAGACCGAGAGCTTCGCCGCGGCCGCGCGCCAGTTCGGCGTGGCGAAGTCGGTCGTGACCAACCGCGTCAAGCAGCTCGAGGAGTACTTGAACGCGCCGCTCTTCCACCGCAGCACCCGTCACGTGCGGCTGTCGGAGCTCGGTGCCGCGTACTACAAGGAATGCTCCGAGCTGATCGCCCGCTTCGACGGGCTCACCGACCACATGCGCGAGCTGAAGAGCTCCCCGGCCGGCATGCTGCGCGTGCACGCGCTGCCCGGGTTCGCGCTCGAACACCTCGCGCGCGCGCTCGGCGAGTTCCAGGAGCGAAATCCCGGCATCGAGCTCGACGTCGTCGTCAACGACCGTGTCGTCGACCCGGTGGAGGAGGGCTACGACGTCACGCTGCAGATCTTCCCGCCCGCCTCGACCGCCCTGGTCGAACGGCGCCTGTTCCCGGTCCGGCGCCTGTTCTGCGCCGCACCCGCGTACCTCCAGCAGCACGGCACGCCCGAGAACCCGCGCGAGCTGCTCGAGCACCGGGTCGCGCTTTACTCGCGCTATCCCACGCGCAACAAGTGGACCTTCCAGAATGGCGCCGAGAAGGTGGAGATCGACCTGCCCGGCTGCCTGCGGTCGAACAGCGTCCACCTCCTGCGCGACTACGCGATGGAGGCGGCCGGCGTCGTCTGCCTGCCCGACTTTCGTGGCTTCCGGCGGAGCTCGTCGCCGGCCGGCTCGTGCCGCTGCTCACCGGCTACCAGCTCTCCTCGTTCTGGCTCACCGCGGTCTATCCGGCGACGCACCGGGCGACCGCCAAGCTGCGGCGGTTCCTCGATTTCGTCGCTAGCCGGTTCCCCGCGGAGCCATCCGTGGGATGCGCCGCTGATCGAGCGCGGCATCGTGCGCCCCGACACCCCGTCCGCGGCGCGCGCGCCTCATGACTGAGTCTCGCTGCACCGCGGGATTGTTCGTCGAACGCGAACGCCTGGGTCGCGATCTGCCTGATTGTGGTTGGCAGCGCGGCTCGTTAGTCTCTCACCGTCATCAGAAGGAGGAGTCATGAGCCAGTACACCACGGTCTTCGGCTCGCTCGCGAGCTACGAGAAGGGCTCGCGTCGAGCTGATCCAGGGCAGCGCCAAGCACTACGCGTTCTCGAACATCTTCGAGGTCGCCTCCAAGGCGAAGCCCTACGAAAAGGTCATCGTTGGCAAGAACCTCGAGTACGTCGTCGAGACGCTGCGCGCGGAGGGCACCTCGCCCTGGTTCACCTGCGCGCACGACGAGTTCGTCCTCTGCATGGACGGCACGGTCGAGATTGCCTTCATCAAGCTCGAGCAGCCCGCGCCGGCGGGGAAGGAAGGCACGATCAAGGCGGGCGAGGAGCCCAAGGGCAGGAAGATGGGGACGATCAAGCTCAAGCGCGGGCACCAGGCGCTCCTGCCTGCCGGCGCGGCGTACCAGTTCAAGGCCGCCACACCCGGCGTGCTGATGCTGCAGACGATCAAGGGCGAGCTCTCGGTCGAGAAGTGGGCCGAGATCTGCTTCAACTAGTTCTCGCGAACGATCACCAAACGGAGGTTCCCATGGCCGCTGAAGTCAATGCCAGCGCACCCGACAAGGTCACCGGCTACAAGGCGTTCAAGCTCGGAAGCTTCGAGCTGTCCCGCGACGAGTACTTCGTCAAGATAAAGTGGCCCGCGAAGGGTCAGCTCCGCACTCACAACATGCCCGCCGACGTGTTCCTGCGCGCGCTGATGCGCGACGTCGCGTGGGGTTTCTTCTACGGCTGGGTCAACTTCGACCACGTCTTCGGCACCCGGAACCACTACGGCAAGGTCGACATGTACGCCGGTTCGTTCAACGGCGTGATGCGCGAGGCCGGCGTGGACTACTCCGAGACCTTCGAGACGCCGGTGATCATGGCGACCTACAAGGCGATCCTGCGCGACTGGGTCAACGCGGGCTTCGATCCGTTCGCCGCGCCGGCGGAGACCGGGACCGCGTTCGGCCGCAAGAACGGCGACAACATCGCCGCCATCGAGCGGTTCCGCATCGCCACGCAGCGCATGCCGGGGCTGCCCGGCGATTCGCCGCTGCGCGACGACCTGCCGGTCAACCGCGCGTTCGAAGACGTGCGCGCAGGACGAGCCGGAGATCCGCGCCGAGCCCGGGTTCGAGAAGGAGCTGCACGCGTTCAACCTGTTCAAGTACCTGTCGCGCTCGGACGTGACCTGGAACCCGTCGGTCACCTCGGTGTGCAAGCAGAGCCTGTTCTGCCCCACGACCGAGGAGTACATGCTGCCGGTGTTCCACGGCAACGACCGCGTCGAGTGGTTCGTGCAGCTCTCCGACGAGATCGTCTGGGACATCGCCGACAAGAACACCGGCGCGCCGCGCGCGCGGCTGACGATGAAGGCGGGCGACGTCGCGGCGATGCCGGCGGACATCCGCCACCAGGGCTACTCGACCAAGCGCTCGATGCTGCTCGTGTGGGAGAACGCGACGCCCGGGCTGCCGCAGCGCTACGAGAAGGGCGAGCTGAAGCCCTACCCGGCGGAGTTCTAACCACCCGGTCGCCGGGTGCGGCGCGGGTGCTTGGCGCCCGCGCACCGGCCGCATTCGTCCCCTGGAGCCCACGATGCCCGTGCAGAGCAAGCTTTTCATCAATGGCGAGTTCGTCGACGCGCTCGACGGCGCGACGATCGACGTCGTCAACCCGCACGACAACTCGCTCATCACCCGCATCGCCGAGGCCAAGGCGGCCGACGTCGACCGCGCGGTCGACGCCGCCGCAGCGGCCTTCCCGGCCTGGAGCGGGATGGCGGCGGCCGAGCGCGGCCGGTTGCTCCTCAAGCTCGCCGACCGGATCGAAGCGAACGCCGACGAGCTCGCGCGGCTCGAGGCGACCGACACCGGGCATCCGATCCGCGATGCACGCAACATCGACGTCACGCGCACCGCTGCGTGCTTCCGCTACTTCGGCGGCATGGCGGACAAGCTCGAGGGCAGCGTCGTGCCCGTCGAGCCCGGGTTCCTGAACTACGTGCTGCGTGCGCCGCTCGGCGTCGTCGGGCAGATCGTGCCGTGGAACTTCCCGCTCATGTTCACGAGCTGGAAGATGGGCCCGGCGCTCGCGGCGGGCAACACCGTCGTCCTGAAGCCGGCCGAGCTGACGCCGCTCTCGACGTTGCGCATCGCCGAGCTGATGGCCGAGGTCGGCTTCCCGGCGGGAGTCGTGAACATCGTTCCCGGCTACGGACACACCGCGGGCCAGCACCTCGCCGAGCATCCGAAAGTCGCGAAGATCGCCTTTACCGGCTCCACGGCGACCGGCCGCAAGATCGTCGAGGCGTCGAAGGGCAACCTCAAGCGCGTGCAGCTCGAGCTGGGCGGCAAGGGCGCGAACATCGTCTTCGAGGACGCGAACATCCCGGCCGCGGTCAACGGGTCGGCGTGGGCCATCTTCCACAACCAGGGCCAGGCGTGCATCGCGGGCTCGCGCCTCATCGTGCACGAGAAGATCGCCGACCGGTTTCTCGACCACTTCCTCACGCTCGCGAAATCGATCCGTCTCGGCAATCCGCTGGAGGAAGCGACCGAGATGGGCCCGCTCACGTCGGCGCAACACCGCGATCGCGTGCTCGCCTACGTCGAGATCGCAAAGGAGCAGGGCGGTGAGATCCTCGCCGGCGGCAGGGCGCCCGACGCCCCGGCGCTCGCGCAAGGCTGCTACGTCGAACCGACCGTGGTGCGGGCGAAGCCGACCGATCGCGTGTCGCAGGAAGAGGTGTTCGGTCCGTTCGTGACCGTCACGACGTTCAGGACCGACGAGGAAGCGCTCGCGATCGCGAACTCGACCGAGTACGGCCTCGGCAGCGGCCTCTGGACGCAGAACCTGTCGCGCGCGCACAAGGTCGCCCAGGCGATCCGCGCCGGCATGGTGTGGATCAACAGCTACAAGCGCGTGAACCCGGGCTCGCCGTTCGGCGGCGTCGGCAAGTCCGGCTACGGGCGCGAGATGGGCTTCGAGGCGATGCACGACTACACCGAGGCGCGCTCGATCTGGGTCAACGTCGACGCGCAGGTGCCGCCGCATTTCCGCCGTTGAACACGATCACACCGATGCCGAGGCCACGCATGTTCCGTAACGCCGTTCCGGCAGCCATCGCCGGATGCTTGCTGTTGGTCGCCGCGCCCGCAGCGCTCGCCCAGCAGTACCCGTCGAAGCCGGTCCGGCTCGTCGTGCCCTTCCCGCCCGGCGGGCTCATCGACACGGTGGCGAGGAACATCCAGCCGCGGCTCCAGGAAGGGTTCCGCCAGCCGGTGGTGATCGAGAACCGCGCCGGAGCCGGTGGAACCGTCGGCACCGATGTCGCGGCGAAGTCGGCGCCCGACGGCTACACGCTGCTGATGGTGTTCGACTCGCACGCCGTCAACCCGCACATCTACAAGAAGCTGCCGTTCGACACCTTCAAGGACTTCGCGCCGATCAGCCTGCTCGCGCGCAACCCGCTGGTCCTCGTCGCGCCGCCGTCGCTTCCGGCGACGAACGTCAAGGAGCTGGTCGCCGCGGCGAAGGCGAAGCCCGGCTCGCTTGCCTACGCGTCGGTCGGCGCCGGCAGCTCGAACCATCTGGTCGCCGAGCTCTTCAAGGCGTCGACCGGCACCGATCTCCTGCACGTGCCCTACAAGGGTGGCGGACCGGCGATCACCGCGGTCCTGGCCGCCGAGGTGCAGGTGATGTTTCTCTCCGCAACGATCTCGGTCCCGCACGTTCGCAGCGGCAAGATGAAAGCGCTCGCCGTGACCGGCGACAAGCGCTCGTCGGCGCTCCCGAACGTGCCGACGCTCGCCGAGTCGGGCATCGCCGGCTTCGAGATCTACTCATGGGTCGGCCTGCTCGCGCCGGCCGGCATGCCTGCGCCGATCGTCCAGCGGGTGCAGCAGGCCTTTACGCAGGCGATCAAGTCGCCTGACGTCCAGGCCAAGCTCGCCGAGCAGGGTCTCGAGGTCGTCGCGAGCTCGCCCGAGGCGTTCGGCCAGCACTTGCGAGTCGAGTCGGACAAGTGGGGCAAGCTGATCCGCGAGCGCAACATCTCGATCGAGCAGTAGGAGCACGGGCCATGATCGGAGGAGCCGCGCCATGACGCCTTTCGTCTACACCCAGCTCCCCGGCCGCGTGGTGTTCGGCGCGGGCTCGCTCGACGAGCTGCCGCGCGAGATCGGCCTGCTCGGCGCGAAGCGCGCGCTCGTGCTCTCCACGCCCGAGCAGACGGCGCAGGCCGAGGACGTCGCGAAGCGGCTCGGCGAGCGCTGCGCGGGCATCTTTCCCCGCGCGGTGATGCACGTACCGATCGAGACGGCGCGCGCCGCCCGCGAGGAGGCGCTGCGCGCTCGGCGCCGATTGCTGCGGTCGCGATCGGCGGCGGCTCGACCACCGGCCTCGGCAAGGCGATCGCGCTCGAGTCGGCGCTGCCGATCCTCGCGATCCCGACCACCTATGCCGGCTCCGAGATGACGCCGATCTACGGCATCACCGAGGGCGGGCTGAAGAAGACCGGGCGCGATGCCACGCGTGCTGCCGAAGACGGTGATCTACGACCCGACTCTCACGCTCGGCCTGCCGGTCGGGTTGTCGGTGACGAGCGGCATGAACGCGATCGCGCACGCGGTCGAGGGCGCTCTACGCGCAGGACGCTAACCCGATCATCTCGATGATGGCCGAGGAGGGCATCCGGGCGCTCGCCCAAGGGCTGCCACGGGTGAAGGCGAACCCGGGCGACCTCGACGCGCGGTCGCGATTGCCTCTACGGCGCGTGGCTGTGCGGCGCCGTCCTGGGCGCGGTCGGCATGGCGTTGCATCACAAGCTCTGCCACACGCTCGGCGGCACCTGGAACCTGCCGCATGCGGAAACGCACACCGTCGTGCTGCCGCACGCCGCGCAATACAACGCCGCGGCCGCGCCGGAGGCGATGGGGCGCGTCGCCCGCGCGCTCGGCGTGAAGGACGCCGCGCGCGGGCTCTACGACCTCGCGAAATCGCTCGGCGCGCCGGTCGCGCTGAAGGCGATCGGCATGCCCGAAGGCGATCTCGATCGCGCCGCGGAGCTCGCGACGACGTCGCCGTACTGGAACCCGCGGCCGATCGAGCGCGCGGCGATCCGCGCGCTGCTGGATCGCGCGTACCACGGCACCCCGCCGGGCTGAATCCCGCGCCACTCATCACCGCTCGACCAAAGGAGGAGACCATGACGAAGAAAACGATGACGATGCAGGACCGCCGCCGCGTGCTCAAGGCGCTTGGTGCCGCCGGCGCGCTGGGCCTCGCCGGCCGCGCTGCCCCGGCGTTCGCGCAGGCCGGGCGCCGGATCAAGATCGGCTACGTCTCGCCGCAGACCGGTCCGCTCGCCGCGTTCGGCGAGGCGGACAAGTTCGTGCTCGGCGGGATCCAGCAGGCGTTCAAGGGCGGCCTCACGATCGCCGGGAAGAACCATCCGGTCGACGATCGTCGTCAAGGACAGCCAGTCGAACCCGAACCGCGCCGGCGAGGTCGCCGCCGACCTGATCCTCAAGGACAAGGTCGATCTGATGGTGGTCGCGTCGACGCCCGGAGACCACCAACCCGGTCGGCGACCAGTGCGAGCTGAACGAGGTGCCGTGCATCTCGACGGTGGCGCCCTGGCAACCGTGGTTCTTCACCCGCGGCGGCAAGCCGGAGAAGGGTTTCGACTGGACCTATCACTTCTTCTGGGGTCTCGAGGACGTGATCGCGGTCTTCACCAACATGTGGAAGTCGGTGCCGACGAACAAGGCGGTCGGCGGCCTGTTCCCGAACGACGGCGACGGCAACGCGTGGGGCGACCCGAAGCTCGGCTTCCCGCCGGTGCTCGCGAAGGACGGCTTCACGCTCACCGACCCCGGCCGCTACCAGAATCTCCAGGCCGATTTCAGTGCGCAGATCGCGGCGTTCAAGAAGGGGAACGCCGAAATCGTCACCGGCGTGGTGATCCCGCCGACTTCAAGACCTTCTGGACGCAGTCGAAGCAGCAGGGCTTCAAGCCGAAGATCGTCTCGGTCGGCAAGGCGCTGCTCTTCCCGCCCGCGGTCGAGGCGCTCGGCGATCTTGGCGACGGCCTGTCGACCGAGGTGTGGTGGAGCCCCTCGCACCCGTTCAAGTCGTCGCTCACCGGCCAGAGCGCGGCGCAGCTCGCCGAGGCCTATGAAGCGGCCACGAAGAAGCAGTGGACCCAGCCGATCGGCTTCGTGCACGCGCTGTTCGAGGTCGCGGCCGACACGCTGAAGCGCACCAAGGACGTGTCGAAGAAGGCATCGATCCGCGACGCGCTCGCCGCGACCAACCTCGAGACCATCGTCGGCACCGTCGCCTGGGGCAAGGGGCCGGTCAAGAACGTCGCCAAGACGCCGCTCGTCGGCGGCCAATGGGTGAAGGGCAAGAAGTTCAAGTACGACCTGGTGATCGTCAACAACGAGACCGCACCGAAGATTCCGACCACCGCCAAGCTGAAGCTGATGAGCTGACGGGGGATTGCCGTGGCGGACATCGTCGCGCTCGAGGACGTCAGCAAGTCGTACGGCGCGCTGAAGGTCACCGACCGGGTGAGCTTCGGCGTGCGCGCCGGCGAGGCGCTGGGAATCCTCGGGCCGAACGGCGCCGGGAAGACGACGCTGTTCAACCTGATCAGCGGCGATGTCCGCCCGGACGCGGGGCGCGTGGTGTTCCGGGACCAGGAGGTCACCGCGCTGCCGCCGCACGCGCGCTGCCGCGGCGGCATCGGGCGCTCGTACCAGATCCCGCATCCGTTCGCGGGCATGACGGTGTTCGAGAACCTGCTGGTCGGCGCGACGTTCGGCGGCGAGATGAGCGAGGCCGACGCGACGCCGGTGTGCATCGACGTGCTGGAGCGCACCGGACTCCTCGGCAAGGCGAACCAGCTCGCCGGGTCGCTCACGCTGCTCGACCGCAAGCGGCTCGAGCTCGCGCGCGCGCTCGCCACGCAGCCGAAGCTGTTGCTGCTCGACGAGATCGCCGGCGGCCTGACCGAGCACGAAAGCAAGGCGCTGGTCGGCGAGATCCGCGCGATCAGGGCCTCCGGCGTGACCATCATCTGGATCGAGCACGTGCTGCATGCGCTGCTCGGTGTCGCCGACCGGCTGCTCGTCATCAACTTCGGCGCCAAGCTCGCCGAGGGTCCGCCCGACCAGGTGATGAACGATCCTGAAGTGAAGCGCGTCTACATGGGGATCGAGGTGTGACATGAGCGCGCTCCTCTCGACCCGCGACCTGACCGCCTTCTACGGCGACTTCCAGGCGCTGTTCGGCATCGACTTCGAGATCGCGGCGGGCGAGATCGTGGCGATCATCGGGTCGAACGGCGCGGGCAAGTCGACCTTCCTGCGCGCCGTGACGGGCCTGCTCGAGGCGCCCGCCGACGCGGTAGTCTTCGACGGCAAGTCGATCGGCGGGTTGCCCGCCTACGACATCGTCGCCGCGGGATCGCGATGGTGCCCGAGGGGCGGCGGCTCTTCCCCAGTCTGAGCGTCGAGGAGAACCTGCTCATCGGCGGCTACGCGAAGCGTGCCGGCCCCTGGGACCTCGACCGCGTATACGAGCTCTTCCCGATCCTCGGCGAGCGGCGCCGCAACCCCGGCACCGCCCTGTCGGGCGGGCAGCAGCAGATGGTCGCGATCGGCCGCGCGCTGATGGCGAACCCGAAGCTGCTGATCTGCGACGAGCTGTCGCTCGGCCTTGCGCCGATCGTGATCAAGGAGATCTACGACGCGCTGCCGCGGATCACCCGGGACGGCCTGACGGTGATCGTCGTCGAGCAGGACGTCGGCACCGCGCAGCGCGTGTCGCAGCGGCTCTACTGCTTCCAGGAAGGCAGGGTCTCGCTCGCCGGCCGCTCGAGCGAGCTCACGCACGAACGAATCTCGCACGCCTACTTCGGAGTGTAGGAATGATCGGGTGGATCGACACGATTCTCCAGGGCGTGCTGCTCGGCGGCCTCTACGCGCTGTTCGCGATGGGGTTGTCGCTGATGTTCGGCGTCATGCGCCTCGTCAACATCGCGCACGGCGATCTCATCCTCGCCGCGGCGTTCCTCGCGTTCGCGATCGTCGACGGCGCCGGCGCGAGCCCGTGGGTCGCGCTCGCCTGCGTGCTGCCGCTCGCCTTCGGCGCCGGCTACGCCTTGCAGCGGGGCGTGCTGAACCTGACGCTCGGCAAGGACATCCTGCCGCCCCTGCTGGTCACCTTCGGGCTGTCGATCGTGATCCAGAACGCGCTGCTCGAGATCTTCTCGGCCGACTCGCGCTCGATCAGGGCCGGCGGGCTCGAGACGGCGAGCCTGCAAGTCGTCGAGGGGCTCGCTCTCGGCTGGTTGCCGCTGATCATCTTCCTTACCGCGCGTCGCGGCTGCCTGGTTCCTCCAATGGCTGTTCGGCGCGACGGCGCTCGGGCGCGCGTTCCGCGCGACCTCGGACGACCGCGACGCGGCGCAGCTGATGGGCATCAACAACCGCCACGTGTACGCGCTCGCGACCGGCCTCGCGCTCGCGCTGGTCGCGATCGCCGGCCTGTTCCACGGCATGCGCACGACGATCGCGCCGACCGACGGGCCCGCGCTGCTGCTCTATGCGTTCGAGGCGGTGATCATCGGCGGTCTCGGGTCGTTCTGGGGCACGTTCGCCGGCGGCGTGATCCTCGGCGTCGCGCAGTCGATCGGGTTCCGGGTCGATCCCGGCTGGGGGATTCTCGTCGGGCACCTCGCGTTCCTGGTCGTGCTGCTGTTCAAGCCGACCGGCCTGTTCCCGAAGACGCGCTAGGAGGCGGACATGAACCCGGTCGGCCGGCAAGGTTTCGTGGTCGAGCGCGCCACCCGGGCGAGCCGCGTCGGCGCGGTCGTGGGCATCGCGCTCCTCGCCGTGCTCGTGTCGCTTCCCTGGTGGGGCGATTCGAGCTACATGCGGCTCTTCACCGAGTTCGCGTGCTACCTCGTGCTGGCGCAGATGTGGAACCTGCTCGCCGGCTACGGCGGACTCGTGTCGGTTGGCCAGCAGGCGTACATCGGCCTCGGCGGCTATGCGCTGATCGTGCTCGCCAACCACACCGGCCTCAATCCGTTCCTGTGCGTGCCGATCGCCGGGCTGATCGCGGCGGCGTTCGCGATCCCGACTTCGCAGGTGGTGTTCCGGCTGCAAGGCGGCTACTTCGCGATCGGCACCTGGGTGGTCGCCGAGGTGTACCGACTGCTCATCGCCAACATGTCGGTCCTCGGCGGCGGTTCGGGCACGAGCCTGACCGCGATGCGCGGCATCCCCAAGGCGACACGCGAATCGGTCACGTTCTGGATCGCGCTCGCGGTCGCGTTCGGCTCGGTGGCGCTCGTCTACTGGCTGCTGCGCTCGCGCCACGGCCTCGCGCTGACGGCGATCCGCGACAGCGAGGTCGCCTCCGAGAGCCAGGGCATCCACGTCAAGCAGACCAAGTTCTGGGTCTACGTGATCGCGGCGTTCGGCTGCGGGATCGCCGGGGCGATGTACTTCCTCTCCAACCTGCGCATCTCGCCCGATGCGGCGTTCGGCGTGAACTGGACGGCGTTCATCATCTTCATCGTCGTGATCGGCGGGATCGGCACGATCGAAGGGCCGATCGTCGGCACCATCCTGTTCTTCATCCTGCGCGAATTCTTCGGTGACTACGGCACCTGGTACCTGATGGCCCTCGGGCTGGTCGCGATCGTCGTGATGGTGAAGTTCCCGTACGGGCTCTGGGGCTTCATCGCGCGCAAGTGGGACATCCGGTTCTTCCCGGTGCAGCGGCGGCTGCGGACCGGTCCGGCGCAGCCGACGCGCGCAGGCCGCGCCGGCGCACGACACTGCCTGACCGGCGACTCGAAAGGAGGCACACATGGCACTCACGAATCAGACGATGAGCGACGAGCAGCGCAAGTCGGTGGCGCTGGAATACCTGAAGGCGTTCGACAACGGCGGCGTCACCTCGACCGGCGGCTCGATCCTCGATCTCTTCGCGTCCGACGCGCAGGTCTACTTCCCGAAGTGGGGCATCGCCACCGGCAAGGACGAGATCGGCAAGCTGTTCGGCGACGTGGGCGGCACGATCAAGTCGATCGTGCACCACTACTCGCACTTCAACTGGATCTTCTCGGGAAGCGATCTCGTCGTCTGCGAAGGCACGAGCCACGGCGAGCACCGCGACGGCGCTTGGCGCGCCGGCGTGCCCGAGTGGGGCGCGGGCCGCTGGTGCGACGTCTTCGAGATCCGGGATTGGCTGATCCAGCGCTGCTTCATCTACCTCGATCCGGACTACGCGGGGAAGGACACCGCGCGCTATCCGTGGCTGCCACGCAAGTAGTCCGGCGAGCGGGAAGGTTCGCACGGCGCTAACCGCCAGCGACGCGGCGCGGGCTTGGGCCCGGCGCCGGTCGCCTGGCGCGCGTGCGAGAATCGGCCCGACCGACTGACCTGTGCCGGGCACACAAAGGAGGCCCACCATGGCCGACGCCTTCATCTGCGACGCGATCCGCACCCCCTTCGGCCGCTACGGCGGCACGCTCGCCGCGCGTCCGCACCGACGATCTCGCGGCGCTGCCGCTCAGGGCGCTAATCGAACGGAACAAGGAGGTCGACTGGGCGCGCCGTCGACGACGTCGTCTACGGCTGCGCGAACCAGGCCGGCGAGGACAACCGCAACGTCGGGCGCATGGCGCTGCTGCTCGCGGGGTTGCCGAAGGAGGTCCCGGCCAACACGGTGAACCGCCTGTGCGGCTCGAGCCTGGACGCGGTCGGCATCGCCGCGCGTGCGATCAAGTCGGGCGAAGCGGAGCTGGTGATCGCGGGCGGCGTCGAGAGCATGACCCGCGCGCCGTTCGTGATGGGGAAGGCGGACAGCGCGTTCTCGCGCGTGGCGAAGATCGAGGACACGACGATCGGCTGGCGCTTCGTGAACCCGCTGATGAAGGAGAAGTACGGCATCGATTCGATGCCGGAGACGGCGGAGAACGTCGCGGTCGACTTCAAGGTCGCGCGCGCCGACCAGGATGGCTTCGCGATCCGCAGCCAGCAGCGGTGGGCGGCGGCGCACAAGGCCGGCTTCTTCAAGAGCGAGCTCGTGCCGGTGACGCTGCCGCAGCGCAAGGGCGATCCGAAGATCTTCGACACCGACGAGCACCCGCGGCCCGACACGACGCTCGAGGCGCTCGCGAAGCTGAAGGGCGTGGTGAAGCCCGACGGCACGGTGACGGCGGGCAACGCTTCCGGCGTGAACGACGGCGCGTGCGCGCTGATCCTCGCCTCCGAAGCGGCGGCGAAGAAGCACGGGCTCAGGATCCGCGCGCGCGTGCTGGGCGCGGCCACGGCGGGCGTTGCGCCGCGCATCATGGGCTTCGGCCCGGCGCCTGCAAGCAAGAAGTTGCTCGCGCGGCTCGGCCTCAAGGTCGGCGAGATGGAGGTGATCGAGCTGAACGAGGCTTTCGCCGCGCAAGGGCTTGCGGTGACGCGCGACCTCGGTCTCCCCGACGACGCCGCGCACGTGAATCCGAACGGCGGCGCGATCGCGATCGGCCATCCGCTCGGCGCGTCCGGGGCGCGGCTCGTTACCACCGCGCTCAACCAGCTCGAGCGCATCAAGGGCCGCTACGGGCTGTGCACGATGTGCATCGGCGTGGGGCAGGGGATCGCGCTCGTGATCGAGCGCGTCTAGGGTGCAGCGCGCCGATCGGGTGCTGCGCGAGGCGCGCGGTCCTTCGGCGCAGATCGCGCTTGTGATCGAGCGCGTCTAGCAGCGCTCTCGCCTCAGCGGTTTCGCCGCTTCGAGCGGGTGCTTCCTGGCCCTGTTCGGGGCCGTCTGTCACGCTTCCGTCACAAAGCTGAGGAATTACTTTTAGTTCCTCGGCTATCTATCTGATTTTCAGGTAAGTCTCAAGTCCTAGGCCGGTTCTGCGGAACCGCGCTTAAGTCTTTGTCGCGGTTAAAAAAATCACGTAATCCGCCTTGACCCTCCCGGTTTCTTTCTCTACAGTGGCAAAGAGTGTAGTTTTGTGGGGAAAAGGGGCGCAAATGGCCATTTTCGCCACCGCATTCACCACCTCGAGGGGGATTGGTGTTCCAGGGAGCGACCGAGCTCAGTCTCGACGCGAAGGGGCGGCTCGCCATACCGACGCGCCATAGGGAAGCGCTCACTCCGGGTGGGGGCGGCGTCGTCCTCACCGCGCACCCCGACCGCTGCCTGCTGCTCTACCCCCGCGACGCTTTCACGCCGATCAGCGCGAAGGTCTCGACCCTCTCCAGCTTCAACGAGCAGGCGCGCTGGTGGCAGCGCCTCGTGGTCGGTTTCGCCGAGGAGCTCGAGCTCGATGGCTCGGGACGGATCCTCGTCTCGCCGGCGCTCCGCAAGTTCGCCGACCTGAAGAAGACCGTGGTGCTGGTCGGGCAGGGGAGCCACTTCGAAGTCTGGGACGGGGAGCTGTGGGAGCAGAAGCTCGCCGACGCGCTGTCGATGGCCGGCACGACCCCGCCGCCCGGCACCGAGAACTTCTCGCTGTGACCGGCCTTGACCCAGAGCGCGCACCGGCCGGTCCTCCTCGCGGAGGCGGTCGAGGCGCTCCGGATCCGTCCGGACGGGGCCTACGCCGACGCGACCTTCGGCCGCGGCGGGCACGCGACCGCGATCCTGGCGCGGCTCGGGCCGCGGGGGCGCCTCATCGCGCTCGACCGGGATCCGGAGGCGGTTGCCGCCGCGCAGTCGATCCGCGATCCGCGCTTCTCGATCCGGCACGCGCGCTTCTCGGCGCTGGCGCAGGTGCTGCGGGAGTCTTCGCCCGGGCCGCTCGACGGCGTGCTCTTCGACCTGGGCGTGTCCTCGCCGCAGCTCGAGACGCCGGCGCGGGGGTTCAGCTTCCGCGCCGACGCGCCGCTCGACATGCGCATGGACCCGACGCGGGGCGAGAGCGCAGCCGAATGGCTCGCGCGGGCGACTGAGGCGGAGCTGAGGGGGGTCATAAAAGAATATGGCGAAGAACGGTTTGCTGGCCCGATTGCAAAGGCGATTGTTGGTGCTCGGGCGCGAGGGGGGATACGCACCACAGGCGAGCTTGCCGGTGTCGTGGCTGCGGCCGTCCGGACGCGTGAGCGGGGCGCAGGACCCGGCGACGCGTACCTTCCAGGCTCTACGGATTCACCTCAATCAGGAGCTTGAGGAATTGTCGCTAGCGCTGCCGCAGGCGCGCGACGCGCTCGCCCCGGGCGGGCGGCTGGTGGTGATCAGCTTCCACTCGCTCGAGGACCGGATCGTGAAGCGCTTCCTCCGCGACGAGGCGCGCCCGCAATTGCCCGAGCGCCTGCCCGTGAAAGCCACGGAAATGCCACAACCGCGTCTGACACTCGTCGGCAAGCCGGTCCGTCCGGCCGCCGCCGAAGTGAACGCCAACCCCCGCGCGCGCAGCGCGGTCATGCGCGTGGCCGAGAGGCCCGCATGACCGCCGCCGCGCGCCCGCACGCGATGACCCGCCTCACGCTCTGCCTGCTCGGGCTGCTGGCCGCGTGCGCGCTCGGGCTCGTGACCTCGCAGCACCACGCGCGCAAGCTCTTCGCCGAGCTCGAGCGCGAGCAGGCGCGCGCGAAGAGCCTCGAGGTCGAGTACGGCCAGCTGCAGCTCGAGCAGAGCACCTGGGCGATGCACGCCCGGGTCGAGCGGCTCGCGCGCGAGCGGCTCCGGATGCGCCCGCCCGAGCCGACAGCGGATGCAGGTGCTCGAGACGCCGTCGCCGCCGGAGGTCGCGTCGCGATGAGGTTCGCCGACTCGCCGGTGCTCGCGCCGACCTTCCCGCCGTGGCGCTCGCGCTTCGTCGTCGGCGCTGCTCGCGATCGCCTTCGGGACGCTCGTCGGGCCGCGCGCTGTACCTCCAGGGCTGGAACCGCGACTTCCTCCAGGCGAAGGGCGAGTCCCGCTACAGCCGGACGCTCGAGATCCCGGGGAACCGCGGCCGCATCTTCGACCGCAACGGCGAGGCACTCGCCGTCTCGACGCCGGTCAAATCCATCTGGGCGATCCCCGAGGACGTCGCGCTCTCGACGCGCGAGCTCGAGCGGCTCGCCGAGGTCCTGGAGCTGCCGCGCGACGAGCTGCGGCGCCGGCTCGGCGACACCGCCCGCGACTTCGTCTACCTCAAGCGGCAGGTGCCGCCCGAGACCGCCGACCGCGTCGCCGCGCTCCGGATCGCCGGGATCCACCAGAGCAAGGAGTACCGCCGCTACTACCCGGCGGGCGAGACGATGGCGCACGTGCTCGGCTTCACCGACGTCGACGGCGCCGGCCAGGAGGGCATCGAGCTCGCCTTCGAGGCCGAGCTCGCCGGCCGGGCCGGCAGCCGCCGCGTGATCAAGGACCGCCTCGGCCGGATCGTGGAGGACATGGAAGGCGCGCGCGAGGCGCGCGACGGCGCCGACGTCACGCTCGCGCTCGACTCGCGCATCCAGAACCTCGCCTACGTCGAGCTGAAGCGCGCGGTCGAAGCGAATCGCGCGAAAGGCGGCGGCATCGTCGTCCTGGACGCCGCCACCGGCGAAGTGCTCGCGCTGGCGAACCTGCCCTCGTACAACCCGAACAACCGCGCACGGCGTCGTGGGCGGCCAGGTCCGCAACCGCGCGGTGACCGACGCGTTCGAGCCGGGCTCGACGCTCAAGCCCTTCACCGTCGCGCTCGCGCTCGATACCGGCCGGGTGTCGCCCGTACACGACGATCCCGGTCGCGCCCGGGCTCGCTCACGATCGGCCCGGCGACGATCCGCGACGCGCACCCGGAGAAGTCGCTGACCGTCGAGCAGGTGATCCAGAAGTCCTCGAACGTCGGCGCCGCGAAGATCGCGCTCGGCCTCGCGCCGGAGACGATGTGGGGGCTCTTCGACGGCGTCGGGTTCGGCGCCGCCCCGCGGCTCGGCTTCCCCGGCGAGGCGGTCGGCAAGGTGCGGCCCTACAAGACCTGGCGGCCGGTCGAGCAGGCGACGATGTCGTACGGCCACGGCATCGCGGTGAGCCTGGTGCAGCTCGCGCGCGCCTACACCCTGTTCGCGCGCGACGGCGACCTCGTGCCGCTCTCGCTGGTGCGCGTCGACTCGCCGCCGGCCGGCAAGCCGGTCGTATCGAAGCAGACGGCCGAGATCGTGCGCCACATGCTCGAGCTCGCGGCCCAGCCCGGGGGCACCGCGCCGCGCGCGCGGATCATGGGCTATCGCGTCGCCGGCAAGACCGGCACCGCGCACAAGCAGGAGCACGGCGGGTACGCCGCCGACAAGTACCACTCGTCGTTCGTCGGACTCGCGCCGGCGTCGCGGCCGCGCCTCGTGATCGCGGTGATGATCGACGAGCCCGCCGCGGGACAGCACTACGGCGGCATCGTCGCCGCGCCGGTCTTTGCGCAGGTCATGGCCGGCGCGTTGCGCATCCTCGGGATCGCGCCGGACGCGCCGATGAAGCCGATCGAAAACACACCGCCGGCGCTGGAAGTGCGGGAGAGCGTATGAGCGGGACCGCGGAACAACCAGAGGGGGAAGGGGGAAGGAGTGGTTTCCCCGTGGACAGGGAAGTCGCCAGGATTCTGAGCGAGCTGCAACGGCAGGGCGTGACTCCGCGCGGCCTCGCGGCCGACAGCCGCGCGATCGCGCGCGGCGACGTGTTCCTCGCCTATCCGGGCGAGCGCACCGACGGACGGCGCTTCGTCGCCGACGCGGTCGCGCGCGGGGCGGCGGCGGTGGTCTGGGAACGCGACGGGTTCGCGTGGCCCGCCGACGTCGCGGTGCCCAACGTCCCCGCGAGCGGACTGAAAGCGCTCGCCGGCCCGCTCGCCGCCGAGGTCTACGGACGGCCGTCCGAGCGGCTGTGGGTCGCCGGCGTGACCGGCACGAACGGCAAGACCTCCTGCAGCCAGTGGATCGCGCAGGCGCTTGCCGGCGAGGGCCGCAAGTCGGCGGTCGTCGGGACGCTCGGCCTCGGCTATCCGCGGGCGCGCTCGAGAGGAGAACCCGAACACCACGCCGGACGCCGTCGCGCTGCAGCGCGCGCTCGCCCGCTTCGTGGACGACGGCGCGCAGGCGGTCGCGATGGAAGCGTCCTCGATCGGGATCGACCAGGGGCGCGTCGAAGGCGTGAGGTTCGCCTGCGCGCTCTTCACCAACCTCTCGCGCGACCACCTCGACTACCACGGCGACATGGAGCGCTACGCGCAGGCGAAGATGCGGCTCTTCCGCTCGCCGGGGCTCGCGCACGCGGTGCTCAACCTCGACGACGCGCTCGGCGTGCGGATCGCGCAGGACCGCGCGGGAACCGGCGTTGCACGAACCGGATACAGCCTGTGGCCGGGCGCGGGCGCGGCGAGCGGCCTCGAGCACTGGCTGGAAGCGCACGACGTCGAGCTCTCGGGCGCCGGCGCGAAGTTCACGCTGGCGACGAGCCGCGGCCGCGCCGAGGTCGCCACCGCGCTCGTCGGACGCTTCAACGTCGCGAACGTTCTCGGCGTGATCGGCGTGCTGCTCGCCGCGGGCCTCTCCCTCGACGCGGCCGTGCGGGCCGCCGAGCGGCTCGAGCCGCCGTCCGGGCGGATGGAGCGGCTCGGCGGCGGCGACCGGCCGCTCGTCGTCGTCGACTACGCCCACAGCCCGGACGCGCTCGACAAGTGCCTCGGCGCCTTGCGCGACGTCGCGCGCGGGCGAGGCGCGGCACGGCTGATCTGCGTGTTCGGCTGCGGCGGCGATCGCGACCGCGGCAAGCGGCCGCAGATGGGCGAAGCGGCCTCGCGCCACGCCGACCTCGTCTGGCTCACCAGCGACAACCCGCGCGGCGAGGACCCGCTCGCGATCATCGACGAGATCCGTCCCGGCGTGAGCGTGCCGCACGAGGTCCGCGTCGACCGTCGCGACGCGATCGCGCGAGGCGATCGCCGCGGCGCGCGCCGGCGACGTGGTGCTGCTCGCCGGCAAGGGCCACGAGCCCTACCAGGAGATCGCCGGGCGCCGCGCGCCGTTCTCCGACTCGGACGAAGCGCGGCAGGCGCTCGCCGGGTGGAAGCCATGATGCTCCTCTCCGAAGCGGCTGCCGCGCTCGGGGCGAACGTCATCGGCCGCGACGTGCGCTTCACGTCGGTGTCGACCGACAGCCGCACGATCGAGGCGGGGGCGCTCTTCGTGGCGCTCCGCGGCGAGCGCTTCGACGGACACGAGTACCTCGGCGCGGCACGCGAGAGCGGCGCCGCCGCGGCGATGGTCGAGAGAGTCGGCGGCCACGCCGGGGCGGCGGCCGGGCTCCCGCTCATCGCGGTCAGGGACTCGCGCCTCGCCCTCGGCGCGCTCGCCAAGCACTGGCGCGGCCGGTTCCGCATCCCGGTCGTCGCGGTCGTCGGCTCGAACGGCAAGACCACCGTGAAGGAGATGCTCGCAGCGGCCCTGCGCGCGCACTTCGGCGAGCGGCAGGTGGCGGCGACGCTCGGCAACCTGAACAACGACGTCGGGCTTCCCCTGAGCGCGCTGCGGTTGCGCGAGGAGCACGCGGTCGCCGTGCTCGAGATCGGGATGAACCACCCGGGCGAGACCGGCTACCTCGCCGGCATCGCCGGCCCGACGATCGCCGTGATCAACAACGCGCAGCGCGAGCACCAGGAGTTCATGAAGAGCGTCGAGGAGGTCGCCGCCGAGCACGCGGCGGTGCTGCGCGCGCTTCCCAACGACGGCGTCGCGGTGCTGAACCGCGACGATGCGCATTACGGGTACTGGGCAGGCATCGCGGGCAAGCGCCGCGTGCGCTCCTTCGGCACCGGCGCGGACGCCGACGTCCGCGCCACGTACCGGCTCGGGCCCGCATCGAGCGAGATCGAGATCGCAGCCGACGGGGCGCGCGCGGCCGCCACGCTGCAGATGCCGGGAGTGCACAGCGTGCGGAACGCGCTCGCCGCGGCCGCCGCCGCGCTCGCCGCCGGCGCGGATCTGCCGGCGGTCGCGCGCGGCCTGGCGTCGTTCCGCGCGGTGAAGGGCCGGCTGCAGTTCAAGCCGGGCCGCAACGGCGTGCTGGTCATCGACGACACCTACAACGCCAACCCCGACTCGGCGCGCGCGGCGGTGGACGTGCTCGCGGCGAGCGAGCGCCCGCGGGTGCTGATCCTCGGCGACATGGGCGAGGTCGGCGCGCAGGGCGAAGCGTTCCACGCCGAGCTCGGCCGCTACGCGAAGGACTCCGGCGTCGACCGGATGCTGGCGGTCGGGCGGCTCGGCGCGCGCGGCGGCGCGCGCGTTCGGCGCCGGCGGCGAGCACTTCGACTCGGTCGAGGCGGTGATCGCGCGCGCGCAGGGGCTCACCGCGCTCAAGGGCACGATGCTGGTCAAGGGCTCGCGCTTCATGCGGATGGAGCGCGTGGTGGAGCACCTCGTCGCCGGGAGAAGCAGCGTGCTGCTAGAGCTCGCCCAGTACCTCGTCGCAGGACATCCGCGCGTTCAACGTGTTCAACTACATCACGCTGCGCGCGGTGCTCGCGGCGCTGACCGCGCTCGTCATCTCGTTCCTCGCCGGCCCGGCGATGATCCGCAAGCTCGCCGCCTACAAGATCGGCCAGGCGGTGCGCGACGACGGCCCGCAGACCCATCTCACCAAGGCCGGCACGCCGACCATGGGCGGCGCGCTGATCCTCGTCTCGGTCGCGGTCACCACCATCCTGTGGGCCGACTGGACGAACCGGTTCGTCTGGATCGTGCTCGCGGTCACCCTGGGTTTCGGCGCGATCGGCTGGGTCGACGACTACCGCAAGGTCGTGCACCGCAACCCGAAGGGGCTCTCGGCGCGCGAGAAGTACTTCTGGCAGTCGGTGATCGGGCTCGTCGCCGCGGTCTACCTCGCGTTCGCGGTGCCGACCGCGACCCCGGCGCAGGGTTGGGCGCTCTTCACCCAGTGGGTGTCGAGCGGCTTCGCGATGGACCTCCCGGGCAAGGCCGACCTGATCGTGCCGTTCTTCAAGAACATCGCCTACCCGCTCGGCGTCGTCGGGTTCATCGTGCTGTCGTACTTCGTCATCGTCGGGACGTCGCAACGCGGTCAACCTGACCGACGGCCTCGACGGGCTCGCGATCCTGCCGGCGGTGATGATCGGCGGCGCGCTCGGGATCTTCGCCTACGTCGCCGGCAACGCGGTCTACGCGAAGTACCTGCTCTTCCCCTACATCCCGGGCGCGAGCGAGCTCGCGGTCGTGTGCGGCGCGCTGTCGGCGCGGGGCTCGGCTTCCTGTGGTTCAACGCCTACCCGGCGGAAGTGTTCATGGGCGACGTCGGCGCGCTCGCGCTCGGCGCCGCGCTCGGCACGATCGCGGTGATCGCGCGGCAGGAGATCGTGCTCTTCATCATGGGCGGCGTGTTCGTCGCCGAGACGCTGTCGGTGATGCTGCAGGTCATCTACTTCAAGCTCACCGGCGGCAAGCGGATCTTCCGCATGGCGCCGCTGCATCACCACTACGAGCTCGGCGGCTGGAAGGAGACGCAGGTCGTGGTGCGGTTCTGGATCATCACCGTGGTGCTGGTCCTGTTCGGTCTGTCGACGTTGAAGCTGCGCTAGAGCGTCATGGACCTCAGCGGACGGACGGTACTGGTGCTGGGGCTCGGCGAGACCGGGCTCTCGATGGCGCGCTGGATCGCGCGCGAGGGCGGCACCGTGCGCGTCGCCGACACGCGCGCCGCGCCGCCGGCGCTCGCGGCGCTCCGCGCGCGCGCTCCCGCAGGCCCGCGTGACGACCGGGCCGTTCGTGCCGGCGCTCCTCGACGGCGTCGACCTGGTGGCTGCGAGCCCCGGCGTGCCGCTCGCGGAGCCGGTCGTGGCGATGGCGCGTCGCGCGCGGGCTGGAAGTCGTCGGCGACGTCGAGCTGTTCGCACGCTTCCTCGCCGCGAACGGCGGCGCGCGGGTGATCGCGATCACCGGCACCAACGGCAAGAGCACCGTCACCGCGCTCGCCGGCGCGATGTGCCGCGCCGCGGGCGTCGATTGCGAAGTCGCCGGGAACATTTCGCCGGCGGTGCTCGACCGCCCTGACCGCGCGGCTGGATTCGGGGCGGCTGCCCGAAGCATGGGTGCTCGAGCTGTCGAGCTTCCAGCTCGAGACGACCGCCGCGCTTCGCCCCGATGCGGCAACCGTGCTCAACGTGTCGGCCGACCATCTCGACCGCTACGCGAGCCTTGCGTCGTATGCCGCCGCGAAGGCGCGGATCTTCGCCGGCGGCGGCGTGCAGGTCCTGAACCGGGACGACCCGGCGAGCATGGCGATGCGTCTCGCCGGCCGCCGCGCCGTCACGTTCGGGCTCGACCCCGCCCCGGATCACGACGACTTCGGGCTGCTCAAGGTGTTCGGGGAGCATTGGCTCGCGATGGGCGCGACGCCGCTCATGCCGGTGCGCGACATGCGCATCGCCGGGCTGCACAACGCCGCCAACGCCCTCGCCGCGTCGGCGCTCTGCCGCGCGATCGGCCTCCCGCTCGCGCCGCTCGCTCGACGCGCTGCGCACCTTCGCCGGGCTGCCCCACCGGGTCGAGCGCGTCGGGGAGATCGGCGGCGTCACCTTCTACGACGACTCGAAGGGCACGAACGTCGGCTCGACGGTCGCCGCGCTCTCGGGCTTGAGCCGGCAGCTCAACGGCAGCGGCGGGAAGGTGGTGCTGATCGCGGGCGGCGACGGGAAGCAGCAGGACTTCGCGCCGCTCGCCGGGGCGGTCGCCGGGGCGCGCGCGCGCCGTGGTCCTGATCGGCCGCGACGCGCCGTCGATCGAGCGGGCGCTCGCGTCCACCGGGACGCCGATCGAGCGCGCCGCGAGCATGCAGGACGCGGTCGCGCGCGCCTTCGAGGCGGCGCCGCGCCGGCGACGTCGTGCTGCTCTCGCCCGCGTGCGCGAGCTTCGACATGTTCGCCAACTACCACCAGCGCGGCGAGGTGTTCTGCGCCGCGGTGAAGGAGCTCCAGCATGCTGGCGCGTGCTGACCTGCCGCGCCGCGCCGCGGCGGCTGCCCGAGTACGACGCGAGCGTCGTGTGGGCGGCGGCGGTGCTCCTCACGCTCGGTCTGGTGATGGTGTACTCGGCGTCGATCGCGACCGCCGAGAGCGCGCGCGTGACCGGCGGCGAGGCGACGTACTACCTCGCGCGCCACGCCGCGTTCGTCGGCGCCGGCCTCGCCGCCGGCCTCGCCGCCTTCCAGGTGCCGATGCGCGCGTGGCAGCGGGCGGCGCCGTGGCTGTTCGTGGCCGGCGTGGTGCTCCTCGCGCTCGTCCTCGTGCCCGGCATCGGGCGCGAGGTGAACGGCGCCCGCCGGTGGCTGCCGCTCGGGATCGTGAACTTCCAGCCGTCCGAGCTGATGAAGCTCGCGGTCGTGCTGTACGCGGCGGACTACGCGGTCCGCAAGCACGCGCTGCTGCACAGCTTCCGGCGCGGCCTGCTGCCGATGCTCGGCGTGATGCTCGTCGTCGGCTGGCTTCTCCTGCGCGAGCCGGACTTCGGCGCGTTCGTCGTGATCTGCGCGGTCGCGATGGCGATCCTGTTCCTCGCCGGCATGAACGGCCGCTGGTTCGCGGCGCTCGCCGTGCTCGCCACGATCGGGTTCGCCGCTGCTGGTGATCTCCTCGCCCTACCGCGTGCAGCGCATCTTCGGCTTCATGGACCCGTGGGCGGACGCGTTCGGCCGCGGCTACCAGCTCTCGCACGCGCTGATCGCGTTCGGCCGCGGGGAGTGGCTCGGCGTGGGCCTCGGCGCGAGCGTCGAGAAGCTGCACTACCTGCCGGAAGCGCACACCGATTTCCTGCTCGCGGTGATCGCCGAGGAGCTCGGCTTCGCCGGCGTCGCGCTCGTGGTCGCGGCGTTCGCGTGGCTGGTCCTGCGCGCGCTCGCGATCGGCCGCCGCGCCGCCGACCTCGACCGCCCGTTCAACGCGCTGGTCGCGCAGGGCGTGGCGGTGTGGCTCGGCGTGCAGGCGTTCATCAACATGGGCGTGAACATGGGCGTGCTCCCCACCAAGGGCCTCACGCTGCCGTTCATGAGCTTCGGCGGGAGCGCGCTCGTCACGAGCTGCGTGGCGCTCGCACTCGCGCTGAGGGTGGACTGGGAGTCGCGACAACTGATGAGGGGGCAGCCCGTATGAGCCGCACCGCGCAGTCGAACGTGCACCTGCTCGAGTCGAGGGTCCTGTCGACGGACGCGACCACGCACATCGCGCTCGACGAGCCGGCGGTCGAGGCGGCCGCGATCGCCGAGGAGGCGGACATCGAGGTGAGCGCGACCGACCGCGCCGAGGAGGCGGAGGAGGGCGACTGCGCGGAGGCGCCGCTCCGACGCGCTCGCGATCAGCTGCGACGCGGACCTGCGCCTGACCTGGGGCGAACTGGACGAGTGGCTCGAACGATCATGATCATGGCGGGCGGCACCGGCGGCCACGTCTTCCCGGCGCTCGCGGTGGCCGACTACCTCCGCGCGCGCGACTGGCGCGTGGTGTGGCTCGGCGCGCAGACCGGCATGGAGGCGACGCTCGTGCCGCAGCACGGCTACGAGCTCGCGCCGATCCGCTTCGCCGGCCTGCGCGGCAAGGGCCTCGCCGCCAAGCTCCTGCTGCCGCTCAACCTGCTCGTCGCGTTCTGGCAGTCGCTGCGCGCGATCCGCGCGCACCGGCCGGACGTGGTGCTCGGCATGGGCGGCTACATCGCCTTCCCCGGCGGAATGATGGCGGCTCTCCTCGGCCGCCCGCTCGCGATCCACGAGCAGAACTCGATCGCGGGCCTCGCCAACCGGGTGCTGGCCGGCGTCGCGGACCGGATCCTGGTCGCGTTCCCCGGCGCGCTGCCGAAGTCGGAACCGACCGGGAACCCGGTGCGCG